>JBDGTT010000034.1:0-8896 GCA_042216525.1 Halobacteriaceae archaeon | reverse complement strand
TTATCCTCCAGCCTTGTGGAGGCTGGGACGCGGGTTCGATTCTCGCACCCGGACTCTTCTGCCGCGAGCGGCAGCGAGCGGCGAATCGTCCCAGAGAATCGAATCAGGGAGTGGTGCGAGCGACCGCGAGCGGAACGACCGTGGTTCGATTCTCGCACCCGGACTTTCTGACGACGACCGGAGGGAGGAGTCGAACGTCCGCCGGAGAGAATCGAGCCACGCGAGACGAGTGCCAGCGAGTCTCGCAATCGGGTTCGATTCTCGCACCCGGACTCTTCTGCCGCGAGCGACGGCCGGTTCCGTCCCGGCCGCCGGACCCGGCGCGGGTCTCAGTCGGGGAGACCCGCGATGACGTCGCGGTACTCCTCCTCCGGGAACGCCAGCAGCGTCTCCGTCTCGACTTCGCCGGCCTGGTTCAGGGCGATGGAGAACTGCATCGCCGTCTCGGCGTCGGGGAACGACCCGATGCCGACGGCGTCGTACCGCCCGAAGGTCATGTAGAACCCGTGGAACTCGCCGCCCATCGCCTCCACGTCGGCTTTCACCTCGTCGAGTCGCTCCGGGCTCTCCTCGATGTTCTCGATTCCGTGCTCCGTGAAGTTCGTCAACTGGATGAACGTTGGCATGGCTTCGACCACCCGTCCGGTACCTCCGGGACAGAATCCGGCGCGTCGCGACACACCCCGCTGGAGGTATGTAATAATCGATTGTGATACTACTTGGCTCTTTCCGTCGGGCGAGCGCTCAGTCGACGGCGCTCTCCGCGAGGCCGACCGCCGCCGAGGCGTCCGCGATGCGGTCGATGACGGCGGCGATCTCGGACAGGACGGGATAGGGAGGGGCCTTGAGGTCGTCGTAGAGGTCGCCCTGGGAGATTGGTGCGGAGCCAGGGCTGTCCCGCGCGAGGTCACCGCGCTGGCGGCGCTCCGCCAGGTCCTCACACCGGGAGTCGAGTGCGAGGAGGTCCGCACGGAGGCGGCGGAGTTCCGCGGGCGGACAGGCGGGGAGCGGACGCGACTCGACGGCGATGCGCGACGGTTACACGAGCGCCGTCGGCCGCCGGACCTCGGCGTGGCAGTACGTGCGAACGGTCGCAGCGAGCGTCCGCTACGGGACGGCCTCGCTGCTCTGAGCGAGGGGCGACCCCGGACAGGCACCCTTTTTCCCCGGTCGGAACCAGGAGCGTGCATGAACAAACAGGAGGTGCGGCGTCGCGTCGTCGACAGCGGCGTCACGGCGGTGCTCCGAGGCATCGACGAGGGCGACATCGTGGACGTGGCCGAGGCGGTCCACCGGGGCGGCGTGACGGCGCTGGAGGTCACGGCGGACGCCAAGCGGTGCAGCGACATGATCGCTGCCGTCGACCGGGCGATGGACGGCACGGACGCCGTCGTCGGCGCGGGCACGGTGATGGACGCGGCGGCGGCGCGGAACGTCATCGAGGCGGGCGCACAGTTCGTCCTCGCGCCGAACCTGAACGAGGACGTGATCGAGGTCTGCAACCGGGCGGGCGTGGTCGCCGTGCCCGGCGTGATGACGCCGACCGAAGCCGTCCGCGCGATGGAGGCCGGCGCGGACATCCTGAAGATGTTCCCCGCGTCGACGGTCGGCCCGGGACACGTCGGCGCCCTCCGGGGACCGCTCGGCGACGTGCCGATCATGCCGACGGGCGGCGTCTCGACCGAGAACGTTGCGGACTTCTTCGACGCGGGGGCCGTCGCCGTCGGTGCGGGGTCGGCGCTGGTCGACTACGACGCCATCGAGCGCGAGGACTGGGACGCGGTCGCGGCGTCGGCGGCCGCGTTCGTCGAGGCCGTCGAGGACGCGCGGGCGTAGCGAGTCGGTCGCCGACGGCGGAGTACCGGGAGTCCGCGACCCCGCGACGGACGGGCCGGCGGGTGCGGCGGCGGGCGACGCCGTCGTCTCGGACGGCCCCTCAGCCGCGGTCGGCCGTCACGGCGACGTAGAACGCGGCGCCGTAGGTCGCCCCGAACGCACCGAGGACGACGGAGAGAGCGACCGTCAGGACGACGTAGCCCAGGCGGACGGCCCAGGACGCCGCGTCCATGGCGGCGAACCCGGGGGCGGCGAGCCAGACGTAGCCCACCGGAACCGCGGCAGCGACGACGCCGAGCACGAGTGCGACGGCGTCGAAGCCGAGGACGGCGAGGACGTTCGCCCGCACGACGGCGTAGCTCCGGCGCAGCGCGTCGAGGGCCCCCCGGTCGTCGACGACGACGGCCTGGACGTAGAACTGGAGGAGGAACCCGACCACCAGGAGGACGAGCGCGAACAATAGTGCGACGAGGCCGACGACGGCCAGGACGGCGAGGGAGGCGCCCGCGCCGCCGTCTCCGACGACGCCGCCGACGACGAGGGCGAAGAAGAGGATTCCGAGGCCGACGCCGAGGACGACGTAGCCGACCAGCCCGACGAGGACGATGGCGAGCAGCCGGAGGTAGTAGGTCCGGCCGCCGCGCCACAGCCGCGAGAGCGACGTCGGCCCGTCGAGGGCCTCCAGCGCCATCGCGAACAGGCCGCCGACGAAGAAGGGCGCGACGAGGACGAGCAGGAGGTTGTACGCCGACGCCGCGAGCTGGAGTACGGGGTTCCCGGTGACCTGCAACAGCAGTGCCGGCACCTGGACGGCGGCGTAGAGGGTCGCGGCGACGAACAGGACCGGGTTCCGCTGGAGGGCTGTCAGGGCGTCTCGGAGGGATGACAGGACGGCCATGCCGGCACGGCGTCCCGACGGCCCAAAAGTCGTTCGCCGCCCGGGCGGTCAGTTCCCGCGAACGCGAGCGGTGACCTCGCCGACGAGGCGGTCCACGGGGACGAGGTCCTCCTCGCCGGAGTCCATGTCGCGGACGGTGACCTCGTCGTTCGCGAGGTCGTTCGACCCGACGACGACGACGTGGGCGGCGTTGATGGTGTCGGCGTAGCCGAACTGGCTCCCGACGCTCCGGTCAGCGAGGTCCGTCTCGACGACGAGGCCCTCCTCGCGGAGCCCCATCGCGAACTCCAGGGCCGTCTCGCGGACGTCCCCGGAGACCGAGAGGACGTAGACGTCCGTCGAGACGGCCTCGGCGGGCCACTCGCCGGCGTCCTGCAGGAGGAGCGCGGTGGTCGAGTAGCCGAAGCCGAAGCCCACGGCGGGCACCTCCTGCCCGCCGAAGAGGCCGACCAGGTCGTCGTACCGGCCGCCGCCGAACAGGGCCCGGAGGTCGCCCTCGGTGTCGAACGCCTCGAAGACCAGCCCCGTGTAGTACGCGAGGCCGCGGACGACCGAGAGGTCGAGGCGGCAGACGTCGGCCACGCCGTAAGTCTCGAGGGCCGCCGCGAGGTCCTCCATCCGCTCGACCGCCGCGGCGGTCCGCTCGTCGTCGGGCGCCTCCGCCGCCAGTTCCTCGACGGTGTCGACGATGGGGCCCCGGACGTCCGTGAGCGCGTCGACCTCGGCGGCCTTCTCGCGGGAGAGGCCGGTCTCGCGGAGGTTCCGGCGGAACTCCGCGGTGTCCATCTTCTCCTTGTCGTCGACGACGCGCATCACCGCCTCCTGGTCGTCCACGCCGTGGGCGTCGAGGACCGCCTCGAGGAGGGTGCGGTCGTTGACGAGGAACTCCACGCGGTCCGCGACGCCGAGTTTCCGGAAGATGGTGGCCGCGCAGGCGACGACTTCGGCGTCGGCCTCGACGGACTCGACGCCGAACACGTCGACGTCGGTCTGGAGGAACTCCCGGTCCCGGCCCTTCTGGACCTGCTCGTAGCGCCACCGCTTGGAGGTGTCGTACCACTTGATCGGCGTCTTCAGGTCCTTGCGCTGCTGGACGAGGCGAGCTCGCGTCGGCGTCTGCTCCGGGATGAGCGTCACCTCGCGGCCGCCCCGGTCCTCGAAGCTGTACGTCTGGTCCAGGAGTTCGTCGCCGGACTTCACCCGGTAGAGGTCCGTCCGCTCGACGCTGGGTGCGTCTATCTCGCGGAACCCGAACTCCGCGGCCGTCTCCTCGACGACGTCGACGAGTGCCCGGTAGGCCGCCCACTCGGGCGGGTACCGGTCGTACATCCCCTTGAGGCTCGAGAGTTCGACCATGGAGTCGGTTCGTGGCCGGGACGCCCTAAAGGTAGTCAAACGCGGCGGCGCGCTCAGGGCTTGTGCGTGAACAGTACCGGGTTGCCGTCGTGGGTGGTCGTACAGATGTCGAGTGGCACGTCGAGGTTGAGGCTGTTGTACTCGTCGCGGCAGACGATCATGTCGTCGAACGGTTCGCCGCAGGCCGGACAGGCGATGGCGACCGTGTTCTGGTAGATGCCGACAGACCCGGTGTCCTCCCGGGGAGTGAGCGACGAGACGAGTTCGTCGAAGTCCTCCATACCCGACCCGAGTGGGGCGCGAGCCTAAAGATTCCGGGGTCAGGGGCGGGCGACGTCGGACCCGGACTCCGCGGACCGGGTCATCGTGGGCACGCCCGACGCGGGCCCCGTGTTCTTGATGATGTCGAGGGCGGTCATCAGGTCGGTCCGCGAGAGCAGTCCCACCAAATCGCCCGACGCGTCGACCACGAGCAACCGCCCGACGCCGTTTTGCTGCATCGTCTCGAAGGCCTCCATCGCGTTCGCGTCCGGGGAGACGGTGTAGAGGTCGGTCGACATGACGTCCTCGACGCGGAACGCCTCGCGCTCGACGTCCTCCACGCCGCGGGCGTCCTCGAGGGTGACCATCCCGACGAGTCGCCCGCCGTCGACGACGGGGTAGCCGGTGTGCCGGTCGCGGAACATCCGGTCGACGAGGTCGGACACCGAGAGGTCGGGCGAGACGTGCTTGACGTCCGCGACGGGGGTCATGACGTCGCGCACGGCGACGTTCTCGAAGGCGGCGTTCATCACGGTCCGCTGGGCCTCTCCGGAGGCGCCCATGTAGATGAAGAAGGCGATGAGGATGAGGATGATGCCCCCGCCGAACAGCCCGAGCAGGGCCAACAGGAAGGCGAAGGCCTTGCCGACGCGAGCGGCGATCTGGGTCGCGCGTGCGAACGGGCGGGTCCGCGAGAGGAGCGCCCGGAGGACACGGCCGCCGTCCATCGGGAACCCGGGGAGGAGGTTGAACGCCGCGAGCGCGAAGTTCATCAGGGCGAGGTAGCCGACGACGAACCGCGCGGCGGGCAGACTCACGGGGAGGAGGAGGAGGCCGACGTAGCAGCCGACGCCGATGGCGACGCTGACCGCGGGTCCGGCGACGGCGATGTACAGTTCCTGCTTCCAGTCCTCGGGCATCTCGGAGAGTTGCGCGATACCCCCGAGCAACCAGAGGGTGATGGAGTCGATGGGGTAGCCGTAGCGCATCGCGACGACCGAGTGGCCGAGTTCGTGGAGGAGGACCCCCGCGAACAGGCCGATGGCGGCGATGGTCCCGAGGACGAGCGGCGTCGACCCCGCGGTCAAGGTCGTGCCGTCGATGGCGACGCCGAAGACTGCCTCGAGTTGGGTTATCGTGACCGCTATCTGGGACGCGATGAGCCACGCGAAGACCGGCAGGATGAGCAGAAAGGTGACGTCCAGTTTGATCGGAATGCCGAACGCGGACCCGATGCGGAAGTTCGCCATGTCCACCGTTTCGGCCGGATGCAGTAAAAGGCGTCCCCCAAAGGGCCTTTGCGGCGGGGCGCCAACCGACGCGACATGACGGACACGGCCCAGCGACCGGACGTGATGGTCCGCCGCGGCGCGGACGTCGAGTACGAGCCCCAGGACGCGGCAGACGGTCTGCGGAAGGGCGTCCTCGTCGGCCCCGAGGACGACGCGCCGAACTTCCGGATGCGCCGGTTCACCCTCGACGCCGGCAGCGAGGTACCCCGGCACACCAACGCGGTCGAACACGAGCAGTACGTCCTCGCGGGGGAGTACGTCGTCGGCATCGAGGACGAGGAAGTCCGCGTCTCGCCGGGCGACAGCCTCCTCATCCCCGCGGGGACGGTCCACTGGTACCGCAACGACAGCGACGAGCGGGCGGCGTTCATCTGCGTCGTCCCCAACGGCGACGACGAGATACGGGTCGTCGACGAGTAGGTCCGAACCGCTGAAATACCGTCACCGCCTATCCGGGCGCAGTGTCGAAGCAGGTCCAGCGGGTCGACACGCTGTTCCTCCACGAGCGCGGCGACGACTACCTCGCGGTCGTCACCCGGGACGGGGAGCGCGTGTTCCGGGCCGTCCTCGTGCTCAAGGAGACGGACGCGGGCCCGCGGCCGGGCAAGTTCCGGCTGAAGCGAGACTCGAGCGAGGAGCCGCGGCCGCCCGAGGAGTTCGTCGAGATCGCGCGGCGAGCCGCCCGCATCCGCATCTCCGAGCAGACCTCCCGGCGGGGCCGGACCAGGCTCCGCGAGATGCTCGACGGCTACCAGCTCGACGCGAAGGTCGTCCGGACCTGTCGCTACTGCGCGTCGAAGGGACGGTACTCGCCGCTCACCGCCGAGACTGCCATCTCGACCGAGAACGAACACGTCTGTCCGGACTGCGCACGGCGAGAGCTGGAGCGCGAACTCGCCTACCGCGGCGACCTGAGCGGCGCCGCGCGCGAGCGCTTAGAGGAGTTGCTCTTCGACGTGCAGGACCTCGACCGGGTGACGAACCTGCTGCAGGGCGGTCTCGACCCGGAGCTGACGAAGTTCGACGAGATCTCCGCGACCACCGACGAGGTCGACCCCGTGCCGGTCGCGGACCTCGACCTCCACCCGGGCGTCCAGGGGTTGCTGGAGGAGCGCTTCGACGCGCTCCTCCCCGTGCAGAGCCTGGCCGTCGAGAACGGCCTCCTCGACGGCGAAGACCAGCTCGTCGTGTCCGCCACCGCGACGGGCAAGACGCTCGTCGGCGAGATGGCGGGCCTCCACCGCATGCTCTCCGGCCAGGGGAAGTTCTTCTTCCTCGTCCCGCTGGTCGCGCTCGCCAACCAGAAACACGAGCAGTTCGAGGAGCGGTACGGCCACCTCGGCGAGGTGACCATCCGCGTCGGCTCCTCGCGCATCGGGGGCGGCGACGACCGGTTCGACCCGGACGCGGACGTCATCGTCGGCACCTACGAGGGGGTCGACCACGCGCTCCGCACCGGCAAGGACCTGGGACGGGTCGGGACCGTCGTCATCGACGAGGTCCACACCCTCCAGGAACCGGAGCGGGGCCACCGCCTCGACGGCCTCGTCTCCCGGCTGAAACACTACTGCGAGCGTCGCGGCGACGACGCCCAGTGGGTCTACCTCTCCGCGACGGTCGGCAACCCCGGGTGGCTCGGACGACGCCTCGGCGCGAACGTCGTCCGGTTCGAGGAGCGCCCGGTGCCCATCGAGCGACACGTCGTCTTCGCCGACGGCCCGGAGAAGACCCGGGTGGCGAACCGGCTCGTCAAGCGGGAGTTCGACCGGAAGTCATCGAAGGGGTACCGCGGCCAGACCATCGTCTTCACCAACTCTCGGCGGCGCTGTCACGAGATATCCAGACAGCTAGAGTACGCCTCGGCGCCCTACCACGCGGGCCTGGACTACGGCCGCCGCAAGCGGGTCGAGCGCCAGTTCGGGAACCAGGACCTCGCGGCCGTCGTGACCACTGCGGCGCTCGCGGCCGGCGTCGACTTCCCGGCCTCGCAGGTGGTCTTCGACACGCTGGCGATGGGCATCGAGTGGCTCTCCGTCCAGGAGTTCCACCAGATGCTCGGGCGGGCGGGCCGCCCGGACTACCACGACCGGGGGACCGTCACGCTGCTGGTCGAACCCGACGCGAGCTACCACGGGTCGATGGAGGGCACGGAGGACGAGGTGGCCTTCCGCCTGCTCAAGGGCGAGATGGAGGACGTCGTCGCCGGCGGGGACGACGCGGCCGACGTCGCGGAGACGCTGGCCAACATCGTCGTCGCAGGGGCCGAGGCCAAGCGCCTCAACGACCGGATGGTCGCCGACGTCGACACCACCCGGGCGGTGGCGAAACTCCTCGACTACGGGTTCATCGACGGCCTCGAGCCGACGCCCCTGGGCCGGGCGGTGACCCGACACTTCCTCTCGCCGGACGACGCCTTCCGCATCCTCGACGGAATCCGCCGAGGGCGGGACCCCTTCGACGTCGTCGCGGCGATGGAACTGGCCGAGGACGAGTGACGCGCCGCTGGCGTGCCCCGAACAGTCATGCGTGACGCCCGTGACCGTCGGGAGGTGAGGGGTGCCAGGCGGTGACCGACCGAGACGCGGCCGACCCGCGCTGCCCGGTCTGTGGCGGGCCCATCGGAGCGAGGGCGACCTACTGCATGCACTGCTCGACCGACCTCACCGCGGCGCGGCGCGAGGCCGACGCTGACGGCGACGGCTACTGGGACGACGCCGAGCGCGGCCCCGACGCAGACGGCGGCGGACTGTTCGGCCCGGACGGGCCGGTCGACGGCGCCCTGACCGTCGCCGTCGGACTGGTCGCCGGACTGGTCGTCGGCGTCGTCGTCGGGGCGGTCCTGTTGCTCCTGTCGGGCAGTGACGTGGCGGCGCTCGCTGGCCTCCTCGCCTGGGCCGGGACGACGGCCCACCTCGTCCGGCAGCGGACCGCGCTGACGGCCGTCGCGAGGGCCGCGTACGGCGTCGCCGGCGCGTTGCTCCTCGTCCCCCTCGTCGCGTTCAGTCCGGCGGACGGCGGGGCTGACTTCGGGACCAGGGTCGTCGTCTTCGCGACGGTGCTGGGCGGCGTCGCCGTGCCCGCAGCGCTCGTCGCCGGCCTCGGGATCGCCGTCTCGCGACTGGCCGGCGGGTCCGCCGCAGACGAGTGAGCGGGGGCCGGGAAGAGAAACGCTTACCCCCGCGCCACCGTAACCTTCGCGTGCGGGACCGTGGGTTAGCCTGGTATACTTCGGGCCTTGGGTGCCCGTGACCCC
>JBDGTT010000031.1:0-16875 GCA_042216525.1 Halobacteriaceae archaeon | reverse complement strand
CTCTCGCAGTACCTCGAGAAGATGCGGCGGCGCGACCCGTTCTGGGGGAAGTAGGAACGAGTGCGCCGCAGTCCCCCGGTTTCGACGGCACATCGGGGGTAAGATATACGTGGCAGACGCGACGAAAAACACACGTGATCCGACCGTGGTTGCGCGCAGACCGACCCTGCGTTCCGTGGTATCGTCGCTCGACGAACCCACCCGCTACGACCTGATACTGGTCGCGATTCCGCTAGCCTTCGCCGTCGGCCTCGCCGTCGGCACGGCGGCAGGACTCCAGTTCAGAACGCGGACCGCACTCGGGAGTCTGCTCGCCGTCGCACCCCTCGTCTACGGTGTGTTCGGGGCACCGCCGTCGGGCCGGTCGGGACGGCCCGCCTGACTCACTGGGCCGCGGGCACGACGTCCTCGTCGTCGAGGACGTGTTTGACCTGCAGGGCGGCGCTCGCGGCGAGGCCGCGCGCGACCTCCTCCCGGTCCGCTTCCTCGACGAGGGCCGCGTCCTCGCCGTCGAAAGACGCCTCGAACCCCGCGCTCACGGGGTTGCCGACCGGCGGGCGGACGGCCACGGTCACGCGCGGCCCGCCGACGCCGGCGGACACCTCCGATCCGACGGCGAACCCGTCGGTGAGATAGGAGCGCGTCCGGGCGGCGATGGCCGTGGCGCTGTCCCGGAGGTGCTTGCGCTGCTGCCGGGTGAGCGTCGGTGCGTCGGTCGACGACCGGTGGCCCGCCTCGACGACGCCGGGGCGCCCGCCGTAGGGGGTGTTGCCGTTCATTCGTCCCCGGTAAGAGGGCGACCCCTAAAAGGGTTTAGCAGATGGGGTCGCCGCGGCCGTAGACCGCCACGACGACGGCCGCGCCGTGGTCGTCGGGTTCCGGGTCGACCGTGACGGTCCGGGCGCCCGTCTCGACGAACTCCCACTCCCGGAGGGTCCGCCCGGCGGCCAGGCCCTCGCTGGCGCGGCGCTCGGCGTCCGGCGGCTCGCCGGGCGGGGCGTCCGAGACGGACGCCTCGTAGAACAGGCCCGCGCCGCCCGCCCGGCGACCCCAGACGAGACTCGCGCCGGCGCGGTCCGGACCGACCGCGGTGCCCCGCGCCTCGACGACGGTGAGGCGGTCGCCGATGGCGCCCAGCGAGGGTGCGGTCCCCGCCTCCACCAGGTCGGCGTCCGCGGGGACGACCGACGAGACGCGGACGAGGTTGTAGTCGTGGACGTTCGCGTCCGCGAGCGCCGCGTCGTAGGCCGCCATCGGCGTCGGACCGCTACCCGTCCCCCAGACGATGCGAATCGTGCTCATGACGCGACGCGAGTCAGTAGATGTAGGCCGAGGTGGCGTCCTCGTCGGACTCGGTGGCCAGCTTCTCGTGCGCGGCGGTGAAGTCGCCCATCTCCACCTCGGTGCGGCCGTCGCGGATGGCGAACATCCCGGCCTCGGTCGTCAGCGAGGAGAGTTGCGCGCCGCTGAACCCCTCGGTGAGCCGGGACAGCGCGTCGAAGTCGACGTCGTCGTCGAGGTTCATCCCCTCGGTGTGGATGTCGAGGATGCGGACCCGCCCGTCGTGGTCCGGCTTTGGCACCTCGATGAGGCGGTCGAACCGCCCGGGCCGGAGGATGGCGCGGTCGAGCATGTCGAAGCGGTTCGTCGCCGCGATGATGCGGATGTCGCCGCGCTCCTCGAAGCCGTCCATCTCCGAGAGGAGTTGCATCATCGTGCGCTGGACCTCCGCGTCCCCCGACGTCTTGGACTCCGTGCGCTTCGACGCGATGGCGTCGATCTCGTCGATGAAGACGATGGCGGGTTCGCGCTCGGCGGCGAGTTCGAACAGGTCCCGGACCAGCCTGGAGCCCTCGCCGATGAACTTCCGGACGAGTTCGGAGCCGGCCATCTTGATGAAGGTGGCGTCGGTCTGGTTGGCCACCGCCTTCGCCATCATCGTCTTGCCCGTCCCCGGCGGCCCGTGGAGGAGGACGCCCGACGGCGGCTCGATGCCCACCTCGTCGAACTGCTCCGGGTTGAGGAGGGGGTCCTCGACCGTCTCGCGGACCTCGCGGAGTTCCTCGTCGAGGCCGCCGACGTCCGCGAACGTGACCTGGGGGGACTCCTCTATCTGCATCGCCTGTGCGCGAGCGTCCGTCTCGGCGTCGAGGACGGCCTGCACGGCGAAGGAATCGTTGATGGTGACGCGGTCCCCGGCCTCGAGGCGCTCGTAGAGCCGGGGCTCGACCTCCGTGAGGACCTCCTGGTTGTTGCCGTGTTGCTTGACGACGGCACGACCGTCGTCGACGAGGTCCTCGACCGTGGCCACGTAGAGGGAGGCCGCCTTCAGCGTCTCGTTCTCGCGCTGAAGTTTGTCCACCTCGGACTGGAGTTCCTCCCGGCGTGACCGGATGCCGTCGAGTTGTTCGGAGAGCGTCCGGTTGACCCGGAGGATGTCCGCGTAGTGCTCCCGCAGGGCCGCGAGCTGTTCGTCTGGCGTGGAATCGGGGTCCAGATCCAGCGTCGGCCGCTCCGGCAGCGACGGGCTGTGCGACATGTAGTTAGCGGTGGTAGGGGCCTCGGCTAAAAAGTTCCTTTGGGTAGCGTCAGACGAGGGTCGCCATCTCGTCGAGGTAGTCCCGGTAGACGTCGATGGCCCGCACGACGGGGGCGGAGTCGGCCATGTCGACGCCCGCGCGGTCGAGAACCTCGAGCGGGTAGGCCGACCCGCCCATCTTGAGCGCGTCGCGGTAGTCGGCGGCGGCCGTCTCGCCATTCGAGAGGATGCGGTCGACGATGGCGACGGCGGCGCTGATGCCCGTCGCGTACTGGTAGACGTAGAAGTTGTAGTAGAAGTGCGGGATGCGCATCCACTCGGTGTCGATGAAGTCGTCGACGTGGGCCGGTTCGTAGAACGCGGCCTTCAGGTCGCCGTACTCCTCGTCGAACCGGTCGGGCGTGAGCGCCTCGCCCGCCTCCGCGAGGTCGTGGATCTCCCGCTCGAAGGCGGCGAACATGGTCTGTCGGAACAGGGTCGAGCGGAACCGCTCCAAGTACTCGTCGAGGACGTGCCGGCGGAACCGGTCGTCCTCGACGGCGTCGAGGAGGTGGTGGGTGAGCAGCGTCTCGTTCACCGTCGATGCCACCTCCGCGACGAATATCTCGTAGTCGGCGTCCACGTAGGGCTGGTTCTCGCTGGCGTACTGGGAGTGCAGCGAGTGGCCGAGTTCGTGGGCCAGCGTGTACATCGAGGTGATGTCGTCCTGGTAGTTCATCAGGACGAAGGGGTGGGTGTCGTAGGTCCCGCCGGAGTAGGCCCCCGACCGCTTCCCGCGATTCTCGTAGACGTCGACCCACCGGGCGTCGAGGCCCTCGCGGACCCGGCGCTGGTAGTCTGCGCCCAGCGGTTCCAGGGCGTCGACGACGTACTCGGTCGCGTCCTCGTAGGGGACAGTCGGGCTCTCGCCCGCCGCCATCGGCGCGTAGAGGTCCCACATCTCGAGGAGGTCAACGTCGAGGGCGTCCCGCTTCAACTCGACGTGGCGGTGGAGCGCCCCCAGGTTGTCCCGGACCGTCTCGACCAGCGTGTCGTACACCGCGACGGGCACGTTCGGGCCGTCGAGTGCCGCCTCGAGGGCGCCCTCGTAACCGCGGGCGTGGGCGAGTTTCACGTCCGTCTTGACGCTGTGTTTCAGCGTCGTCCCCACGGTGTTGCGGACCGTGTCGAACTCGTCGTAGAAGGCCTCGTAGACCGTCTGCCGGAAGTCGCGGTCGGAGCGCTTCAGCAGGGTCGTGAAGTTGGACTGGGTGATCTCGACCGACTCGCCGTCGGGCGCCTCCACCGTCGGGAACGCCATGTCCGCGTCCGTGAGCATGCTGTAGGCCTCGCCCGGGGCACCGAGCACCTCGCTCAACTCCGAGAGGAGGCGCTCCACCTCGGCCGAGCGGGTGTGTGGCTTGAGGCGCATCACGTCGTCGAGGTAGTGCTCGTAGGTCTCCAGGCCCGGCGTCTCCTCGAGGAACGCCTCGAGTTCGTACCGCTCGAGCGACTGGATGGCCGGTTCGAGGAAGGACGCCGCGCTCGACGCGTCCGCGGCCAGCGACTGGGCCCGCGCCCTGAGCGCCTGGTGTCGCTGGTCCCGGGTGTCCTCGTCCGAGCGCATCCGGGCGTAGGCCGTGACGGTGTCGACGGTCCGCATGACCTCGTCGCGTGTCTCGAGGGCCGCGAGGAGGGCCTCGCCGTCGTCGGTCGCCCGTCCGTCGTACGCGCGGAGGTCGTCGAGGCGGTCCTGGACCGACTCGTAGGCCCGCTCCCAGTCGTCGTCGGTGGCGTAGATGCTCTCGAGGTCCCACTTGTACTCCGGGGCGACCTCGGACCGCTCGGGAACGCTGCCGCTGCTCATGGTTCGGCGTCGGCCCGTCGCCGGATTAACCTTCCGGGCCCGCCCCGTCGAGGGCGTCGGCCGCGGCGCCGAACGTCCGCTCGAGGGCGACGTGCTCGGCCCGTCGGTCCGCGAAGGCAGCGCGGGCCCGGGCCGCGGCCGCGGGGTCCACCTCGAAGGTCACGTCGTAGGTGACCTCGCGGAGCAACAGCGGGGTCGGCGGGGCGGGCGCGACGCCCTCGGGTCCGTCGACCGGGTCCGGTCCGAGGAGTCGGTCGACGGCCGACAGGTCGACGTCGCCGGTCCCCACCCCCCGGACGACGGTCACGAGACGCCGGACGAGTTCCCGCGCGAACCCGCCGGCCCGCGCAGTCAGGACGAGGACGGGCCCGTCCCGCCGACAGGACAGCGAGAGGACCCGGACCGTCCCCGAGTCGTCAGGCGTGAGGTTGTGGAAGTCGTGGGTCCCCGAGAGGGCGTCGCAGGCCGCGCGCGCCCTGTCGTCGTCGGCGTCGGGCGCGTACAGCGCGTACCGGTAGGACCGCTCGCGGGCGTCGTGGGTCGCGTGGAACCCCGGCGGCACGTCGGCGCGGGCCCACACCCGGACGCTCTCTGGAAGTTCGGCGTCGAACGCTCGCGGCGTCAGCCACGCCGGCGCCTCGAAGGCGACGGTCTGGGCGATGGCGGAGACGCCGGCGTCCGTCCGGCCGGCGGCGGCCCACCCCGACGGGACGCCGCCGTCCAGGACGTCGAGCGCGCGCAGGGCGTCGAGGAGGGCGTCCTCGACGGTCGGGACCGAGGGCTGGCGCTGGAAGCCGTGGAACGGGCGGCCGTCGTAGGCGACGCGGTAGGCACGCACGGCCCTATCGCAGACCGACGACTCGGGTCTGCTCGTGGTCGGGGAACGCCTCGGCCACGGCGCCCTCGCCGTGTCGCTTCCGGACGAGCGCCCGGAGTTCGGTCTCGTAGTCGGCCTTCCGCAGGCGCTCGCTCGGGCCCGATTCGACGACCAGAGCGTCGGCGGCGAGGGCGTCGACGGCGCCCCGACCGAACCCGGAGAGGGGCGCCACGTAGTCCACGCCGTGCCGGTCCTCCAGGCTCTGGGCCTGCGCGCGGGAGACCGTCGGCACCCGGTCGTCCCGGCGGGTCCCGTCCGCGACGGCGTCGAAGCCCATCGCGGCGACGGCCTCTAAGGCCGCCACGTGGACCGACTGGATGCCGTGTCGCGGATAGCCGTCCGCGACGATTCGGTCGGCGGCCGTCTCGGCCACGTCGACGTCGAGTGGCAGGGGCCGGAACGGCACGCCGACGGCGGCGGCCACCTCGCCGCCGACGGTCCAGCCGTCGGTGACGCCGAAGTGGACCGTCACGAGCGTCACGTCGTAGAACTCGCGGCAGAGGAGGGCGGCGAGCGTCGAGTCCTTGCCGCCGCTACACAGCAGTCCGAGCCGCATCGCCTACCGGCGCTTGATGTCGAAGCTCTTCGACTCGGGTTTCAGCTGACTCAGGAGCTCTTTCATCTCCCCGTCGTCTATCTTGCCCTGGACGCGACCGCTCTGGGCGAGCGCGAGAATCTGGCGCTCGGCCTGTTCGGCGAAGTCCGGCTTGCTCATCTTGACGGAGTTCAGCCGCTTGCGGGCGTCGTCGGTCAGGTGGCGCCGGAGCATGGCCTGCTTCTGGGCCTCCTGCTGGGCCTGCTGGGCTTCCACGGCCTCGGCCTCGTCGCCGCCGCCTTCGGCGGCGCGGTCCTGCAGTTCCTTGAGCTTTTCCTCCCGGAGTTCCTCCAGACGGTCGTCTCTGTCGCTCATGGACGTACAGTCGTCGACGAACGGGCAAAACCGTTACGTTAGACGTACCGCTCGAGGTCCGGGCGGTCGACCTCGCGGAGGGCGTCGCCAGCCGCGCTGTCGAGGAGACTGCGCCCCTCGTCGGTCACCCGCCGACCCGCGGAGCCGGCCTGTTCGACCAGTCCGGCCGCCTCGAGTTGCTGGAGTGCGGTCCGGATGACGCTGCCGCTGGCGTCGCTCCGGCGGTCCGGCATCACGCGGTAGCGAACCGTGCCGGCCGTCTTGTCGCCGTACTCGGTGCGGAGGCGCTGGACGCCGACGGGACCGTTCACGGCCACCTTCCGGAGGACGCTGGCGACCCGTCGCTCCCAGAAGTCGTCCTGCTCGGGGGGGAGTTCGCGACCCGCGCCGCTCTTGGCGAACGGCTCCCAGTCCGGTGCGTCGACCTCCGATCGCTCCGCGAGGCGGGACGCGACCTCGTCGAGGAGCGCGTCCGTGGGGGCGTCGTAGAGGGTAACCATACCGTCTGATTCTGGACGGTCGGGGTTAAAAGCATCGTATCACCGTTCACGCGTCCCGTCCTTCGAGGTAGGCGGTGGCGACGCCGCCGACGACGACGGAGAGCCAGTAGGTCGCCCCCCGATAGACGAGGGCGGCCGCGCTGGCCGTCGCGGGCGAGACGCCCGTCGTCGGGATGATGAGGAGGGCGATTGCGAACTCGACGCCGCCGAGGCCCCCGGGGAGAGGGGTGACAGAGGCGATGGCGCCCACGGGGACGACGATCATCGCCGCCGCGAGCGGGACCACGAAGCCCAGCGCGTACAGCGACAGCCACAGCGTCCCGACCATGCAGGCCCACCCGGCGGCCGAGAACGTCAGCGCCAGCGTGAGGTCACGCCGCGACGTGGCCACCCGCTCGATGGAGCCGAAGAAGGAGGTCACCTTGTGTTCGACGGTCGCTGGCGTGGGCGGGTCGACGCGCGGGAGCGCGCGACCGAGGACCTGCAGCGCGGCGCCGACGTGGACGGCCGTCCGGTGCTCGACGTGGTCGCGGTAGCGCCAGACGGCGACCGCGGCGGCCGTGACGGCGAGGGCCAGGCCGACCACGACGGCCAGCACGGAGAGGAGGCTCCGGCCGACGGCGACGACGGCGGCGTAGTAGCCCAGCCCCGCCAGCGACAACAGGATGGAGGGCGCGAAGTTGATGGCGTCGACGCTCGCGATGGCGGCGAGGCCGTCCTCGTACTCGCTGCCGGTCGCCCGGGAGATGAGGAGCGCGCTGAACGGCTCTCCCCCGGCCTGTCCGAACGGCGTGACGTTGTTGGCGAACGCGGCGCTCGCGTAGAGGAGGAACGCGGTGCCCACGCCGACGGAGACGTCGAGGACATCCAGGACGGCCCGGAGCGCCAGGCCCCAGGCCGCGAGCCACCCGAGGCCGACGACGACGAGCAAGAGCGCGTCCCGCGGTCGGAGCGTGGCGAAGGCGGCGACGACCTGGTCGATGCCGACGACCCAGACCAGCGCCACGAGGATGACGACCGCCGCGGCGAAGCTGAGGACGACGCCGCGCACGTCGACTTCCATGGGAGCCGCGAGGAGAGGGGCGCGCCTAAACCCACCGAAACCGGCCCGGCGAGACCCACGGGTTAATGACGTGGCCGTCCTCGGCCCGGACATGGACGAACGACGGGCGCTGGCCCAGATCGCCGCGTCGCTCCCCGCGGCGGGCGACGACGCCGCCGTCGTCGACGGGACGGTGGTGACGACCGACATGCTCCACGAGCGAACGGACTTCCCGGACGGGACGACGCGGTACACGGCCGGGTGGCGAGCGGTCGGCGCGTCGCTCTCGGACGTGGCCGCGATGGGTGCGGCGGCTACCGCCGCCGTCGCCGTCTACGCCGCCCCGTCCTTCGAGGCCGAGGCGCTCGAGGCGTTCCTCGACGGCGCCAGCGAGGTCTGTGCGTCGGTCGGCGCCGAGTACGTCGGGGGCGACCTCGACACGCACGCGGAGTTCACCGTCGCGACGACGGCCCTCGGCGAGACCACGGACCCGGTCTATCGGCGGGGGGCAGCCCCCGGCGAGGTGGTCTGCGTGACGGGGGCGCTCGGTCGCACGGCGGCCGCGCTGCGGTGCTTCGAGCGCGGCGAGACCGAGCGAGCGAACGCCCTGTTCCGGTTCGACCCGCGAGTCGAGGCCGGGCGCGCGCTCGCGCCCCACGCGACGGCGATGATGGACTCGAGCGACGGCCTCGCCCGCTCGCTCCACCAGCTCGCGGCGGCCAGCGACTGCGGGTTCGACGTCGCGTGGGACGCGGTGCCGGTCGACGACGCGGTGACGGACCTGACCGCCGACCCGGCGGACCGCCGGGAGATGGCCCTCCACGTGGGCGAGGACTTCGAACTGGTCTGTGCGATGCCCGAGGACGCGGTCCCCGCGGCCCGCGAGGCGTCGCCGGTCCCGGTGTCGGTCGTCGGCACGGTCACCGCAGACGGGGTCGAGATGGACGGCGACCCGCTCCCGGACCGCGGCTACAGTCACGGCGAGTGAGCGTAGATTAGCCGACGAAGCGGATGGGCACCGGCGTGAAACAGAGGACGCCGAGGACGAGCGTCAGGACGCCGAGCAGCGTGCGTCGCGCGTCGAGGCGCTCGTCGGAGATGGGGCGGGCGGACCCCGCGTAGGCCACGACGGTGGTGAGCACGCCCCAGAACGCCCAGATGCCCGCGGCGTCGCTCACCTCCGTGAAGAAGTAGAGGTAGCCCGCGAGGGCGAAGAGCGCGCCAGGGACGAGTGCGGCGACCGTCTCCTGTCGCGGTCCGAGGATGGCCCTGACGATGTGTCCGCCGTCGAGTTGGCCGACGGGGAGGAGGTTGAGGAACGTGACGAACATCCCGACCCAGCCCCCGATGACGACGGGGTTGACCGCGAGGTGCGGGTCGTCGTAGACCAGGGGCTGGCCGACGACCCACGCGATGATGTGGATGAGCGGCGGGTAGCCGAACTCGAGTTCGACCGTCTGGGTGGCCGAGAACACCCAGTCCGGGACGTGGACCGGCGGGAGGGTCAACCCGACGGCGGTGACCACCACGGTGGCGACCAGGCCCGCGAGCGGGCCGGCGACGCCGATGTCGAACAGCGCCCGCCGGTCCGGGATGTGCCCCTTCATCCGGATGACCGCGCCCATCGTGCCGATGAACGAGGGGACGGGGATGAAGTAGGGGAGCGACGCGTCGACCCGGTGGTACCGGCTCATCACGTAGTGCCCGAGTTCGTGCGTCCCGAGGACGCCCAACACCGCGGCGACGAAGGGCAGGCCCCGCAGGAGGGTCCACGGGTCCGCCGCGAGGTCGGCGTAGTACCACGCCGACCCGGCGTACAGCGTCGAGAGCACCGTCAGCCCGAGGAGGACGATGTTCGTCCAGGGGACGCCGTCGACGCTCACGTCGACCGGTTCGGCGACGAGGACGTACTCGCCCGTCTCCCTGGTGAACGAGACGTCGTAGCCCCGCTCGCGGAACAGCGGCCAGACGGTCCGCAGCAGCGCCTCCTGGTTGGTGAGGGGGTCGCCGTAGTAGCGGACGCTGTCGCCGTTCTGGCGCACCTCGTACACCCGGAACACCGACGCGAAGGCCCGGGGCGACGGGACGGCGTCGGACGACTCGGGGGACATCGAGTTGACGTAACGGCCGGACGGGGTTAAAGAGAACGGGACGCCCGCGGACGGGGACCAAACAGTCGGCGGGCGCGGTTCGCGGGCGAAATCAGGCGCGCTGGACGCGCCACGTCGTGGCCCCGGTGTAGGACCACTTCTCGATCTCCAACTCCGACGCGGAGTCGCGGAGTTTGACCATCAGCGCACCGATCTCCTTCGAGGAGAGGCCGACGTCGTCCGCGATGAACTTGCTCTTGAAGTACATCTCGCCGTCCGCGGCCTTCTCGCGGAGGTACTCGCGGAGGCGCGATTCCTTCTCACCGGCGGTGCGGTTCGTCTGGGAGGGCTGTGTCGCACTCATGTTGGCTCGCCTCGATTCACCGTCTCTCCCCGACCCAATTATAAAGGGAGGAACGTTCGGGACGTTTCGACCAGATTCGCCGAAAAACGATGCGAAGTGAACGTTTCGAGACCGTTCACGAGCGCTCGAGACGTTTCAAAGCCGCCGCAGAATCCGTCGATTCGACTCTCGGGCGACGGACGGGACGGGGCGCGAAACCCCCGGTTCGAGGGGGGCGAGCGGCCGATTGGGCCCGTCCGACGGGGGGCGCGCGGCGGCGACGCGGACCGACAACGCTTACAGGCGCGCCCCGGTAGCCCCCGACGATGAAGGTCGCGATCTCTGTCGGCGGCAGCGTCCTGGTGCCCGACCTCGACGCCGGGCGGGTTCGCGCGTACGCCGACGTGGTCGAGCGGTTGCGGAACGAAGGGTGGGAGGTCGGCGCCGTCGTCGGCGGCGGCGCGGTCGCGCGCGAGTACATCCAGACGGCGCGGGAACTCGGGACGAACGAGATCCGCCTCGACGAGCTGGGCATCGCGGCGACGCGACTGAACGCCCGCCTGCTCATCGCGGCCCTCGGCGAGGACGCTGCACCTTCGCCCGCGGAGAGCTACGAGGAGGCGGGGGCCGCCATCCACCGCGGAGACGTCGCCGTGATGGGTGGCGTGACCGCCGGGCAGACGACGGACGCGGTCAGCGCGGCCCTCGCGGAGTACGTCGACGCCGACCTGCTCGTCTACGCGACGAGCGTCCCCGGCGTCTTCAGCGCCGATCCGAACGCCGACCCGGACGCCGTGCGGTTCGACCGCCTGACGGCCGGAGAACTGGTCGACGTCGTCGCCGACATCGAGATGAGCGCCGGGAGTTCCGCGCCCATCGACCTGCTCGCGGCGAAACTCATCGAGCGCTCGCGGGTGCCGGCCGTCGTCCTCGACGGGTCGGACCCGGAGAACGTCCTCGACGCCGTCCTCGAGGGCACCCACGACGGGACCGACGTCGTCCCGGCCGACGACGACTGAGCCCAATCCGAACGTGTTTGTGCCGCCCGGTCTCACGTCCCCACGATGAACACCCTCACGTGGGTCCTCGTGGGCGTGGCCGTCTACTGGTTCGTCCTCGCCGCGCTGAAGGCTCGCGGCGTGTTCCCCGACTACGTCGGCGTGTACGGCCCGCTCGTGACCGTCCACACGAAGCGAGGGCGGCGACTCATCGACCGCATCGCCGCCCCCAAGCGGTTCTGGCGGGCGTGGGGGAACTTCGGCCTGGGCGTCGCACTCGTCGTGATGGTCGGGTCGGTGACGTTCCTCGCACTCGTCGCGGTGGCGACGGTCCAGAACCCGCCGGAGCCGTCCGTCGTCAACCAGCCCCAGAGCGCGCTCGTCATCCCGGGGGTCAACCCCTTCCTCCCGCTGTCGGTCGCCCCGGAGATACTGTTCGGCCTCGCCGTGGCACTCGTCGTCCACGAGGGGGGCCACGGCGTCCTCTGTCGCGTCGAGAACATCGACATCGAGTCGCTGGGCCTGCTCTTGCTGACCGTCGTGCCCGCGGGCGCGTTCGTCGAACCGAACGAGGAGAGCCAGCGGACGGCCTCCCGGGGCGGGCGGGCCCGGATGTTCGCCGCGGGCGTCACCAACAACTTCGCGCTGACCGTCCTCGCGTTCGCGCTCCTGTTCGGCCCGGTCGTCGGATCGCTGACCGTCGTCCCCGGCGCCACCATCGCCGGGTCCCTCCCGGGGTCGCCCGCGGCCACGGCCGGCATCGGCGGCGGCACGGTCATCACCGGCGTCGACGACCGGGCGGTCGAGAGCAACGCGGACCTGCAGGCGGCGCTCTCGCGCGCCGACGAGCGAACCGTGACCGTCCACCGGCGGTCGGAAGCGCCGGTCGAGGTGCGGCGCTCCCTGCTGGTGACGGGGGTCGTCCGGCCCAACCCGCTGGGGCTGTCGCGCAACCAGACCGTCGTCGCGGTGAACGGCACGCCGGTCCACACGACCTCTGGCCTCGACGCCGCCCTCCGGAACCGCACGGTCGCGGCGTTCCGGACGGCCGACGGCGCGACGACGACCGGCCCCGCGGGCGCGTACGTCACGGTCCAGGCGGACGGGCCCTTCGCCGCCTCGGGCGGACCGAACGGGACGATGGTGGTCACGGCCATCGACGGCCACCGGGTCGCCTCGCGGGACGACCTCGGCCCGGTGCTCGAACAGTACGCGCCGGGCGAGGCGGTGACGGTCACCGGCTACGTCGACGGGCGGGTCCGCCGGTACGACGTGACCCTCGGGTCGCGCTCGGGCACCGAGGGCGCGTACCTGGGCGTGTTCACGACGCCGGGCGTGAGCGGGGTGACGGTCAGCGACTTCGGGGTCGAACCCTACCCCGCCGGCCGGTACCTGAGCGTCCTGGGCGGCACCTGCGAGGGCTGTCCCCCGGTGTCGCTGTCGTTCGTCCAGCGAACGTTCGTCGCCCTGCAGTTGCCGCTCGTCTCCGTGGCCGGCAACCCGGCGCTCCCGTACAACTTCCCCGGGTTCAGCGGCGACGTCCTGCAGTTCTACGAGGCGACCGGTCCGCTGGCGGCCCTCGGCCAGTGGGTCTTCCTCCTCGCGAACCTGCTGTTCTGGACCGGGTGGATCAACGTCAACCTGGGCTTCTTCAACTGCATCCCGACGTTCATGCTCGACGGGGGCCACATCTTCCGGGCGGCGGCGGAGTCGGTCGTCGCCCGCCTCCCGGTCAGCGACGGCCGCCGCGTCGTCTCGGCGGCGACGGTGTCGGTGCAACTCGTGATGCTGGGGAGCCTGCTGCTCCTCCTGTTCGGCGCGCAACTGCTGAACTGAGCCCAACAGGAAAGACCCTTGTCCGGGCGTCCCTAACCGCGGGCCATGGCAGACGCCCCCGAGACAGCGGAGGGCTGGTTCGCCCTCCACGACTTCCGGACCGTCGACTGGGACGCCTGGCGCGAGACGCCGGCCGAGGCCCGTGAGCGAGCGCTCGCGTCGGGCGTCGACTACCTCGAGCGCCACGAAGCCGTCGCCGACGCCGAAGAGGGTGCGTCGGCGGTGTTCACGGTCCTCGGCCACAAGGCCGACCTGCTCGTCCTCCACTTCCGGCCCACGCTGGACGCCCTCGACCGGGCCGAGCGTCGCTTCGAGGGGACCGCCTTCGGGGCGTTCACCGAGCAGTCTCACTCCTACGTCTCGGTCACGGAGGTCTCGGACTACGTCTCGGACGCCTACTTCGCGGACGGCGAAGAGGTCGACGAGGGTCTCCGCCGCTACATCGAGGGGAAACTCGAACCGGAGGTCCCCGAGGACACCTACGTCTGCTTCTACCCGATGGAGCGCCGGCGCGGGCCCGAGAACAACTGGTACGACCTCGCCTTCGAGGACCGGGCCGACATGATGGCAGAACACGGCGAGAGCGGCCGTAAGTACGGGGGCCGCATCAGCCAGGTCATCGCCTCGTCGGTCGGCCTCGACGACTGGGAGTGGGGCGTGACCCTCTTCGGGTCGGACGCGACCGACATCAAGGACATCGTCTACGAGATGCGCTTCGACGAGGCGTCCGCGAAGTACAGCGACTTCGGGCCGTTCTTCGTCGGCCGCCGGTTCCCGCCCGCGGACCTCCCGGCGTACATGGCGGGCGAGACGGTCCCCGGCGGTGACGAGGCGGACGCACACCCACACGCGGACGAAGCGGACGCACACCCACACGCGGACGAAGCGGACGCACACCCACACGCGGACGAAGCGGACGCCCACGGACACGAGGAGGGCGGGGCCGACGACGAAGGCGACGACGGCGACATCAGGGGCGAACTCGCAGACCTGAACGTCTACGCCGGCCGGCCCCACGGCGAGGACGTCTACGCGACGGTCCTCTACTCGGAGGCGGACGTCGACGACCTGTTCGAGGAGGTCCGCGGCCTGCGCGCCAACTTCGACCACTACGACACGCACGTCAAGACCGCCGTCTACGAGGCGCGGGACCGCGACCGGGCGGCCGTCGTCTCCGTCTGGGAGACGGCCTCGGCGGCCGAGACGGCGGCCGGGTTCCTCTCGGAGTTGCCGGACGTCGTCTCGCGGGCCGGCGAGGGGTCGGGCTTCGGCACGATGGGGATGTTCTACACCGTCGACCCGGCCCACCGGGACGACTTCCGCGAGAAGTTCGACGCCGTCGGCGACGTCCTCGCGGACCGCGAGGGCCACCGCGAGACGGACCTGATGGTCAACGTCGAGGACGAGAACGACATGTTCATCGCCAGCCAGTGGGACGCCCGCGAGGACGCGATGGGCTTCTTCCGGTCGGAGGCGTTCAGCGACACCGTCGAGTGGGGCCGCGACGTGCTGACCGACCGCCCGCGCCACGTCTTCCTCGCCTGAGCGAGTTCGGCGGCGGCCGTGTGACCGCCCGGCGGCGCCGACCCCGTTCCGATTCCGGGGCTATGCGTCGGGACGGAAACCCCTATCTGCGGTGGTGTACAACGAGCCCACCATGACGAAACGACACGTCCGGCTCCCGGCCGCCGCCGAGGCGAACATCCGGGAGTTCATCGAGGAGGTGGACGAGCGGCTGTCGGGGGAGGAGAGCACCTGTGACGTCGTCGAGGACGTGCTCGTTGACCTGCACGGCGACCGGGACGCCTACGAGCGGTGGCAGAACGGGGAGCGGGTCTCGACCGCCGAGCGCATCCGCCTGCAGAGCTACGACCCGTGCAACGCGACCCTGGAGAGCGAGTACTACGCCGAGAAGGACGAGGAGCGGTTCCGCGAGTCGAAGTACCTCCAGTGGCTCTGGCGCCAGTTCGACGCCACCCAGATGGCGGACAACATCGAGTTCGCGCTGCGGTTCCGCGAGATGCTCGCGGGCCACCTCTTCGAGGAGGCGGGCGAGAACCTCCGCATCTTCAAGGGCGTCACCTTCTCCTACGGCCACAACATCTCCGTCGGCGACAACGTGGTCGTCCACGACGACGTCCACCTCGACGACCGGGGGAAATTGACCATCGGCGACCGCGTCTCCATCTCCGACAACGCGCACGTCTACAGCCACGACCACGACGTGGTCGACCAGACGGAGGTGCGGAACTACCACACCATCATCGAGGACGACGCACGCGTCACCTACGACGCCATGGTCAGCGCCGGCTGCCGGGTCGGCGAGAACGCCCTCGTGGGAGCGCGCGCCGTCGTCCAGAGCGACGTGCCCGCCCACCACATCGTCGTGGGGATGCCCGCCAAGAGCGTGAAGGTGAAACCGGGCTTCGAGGACGTCGCGGTGCCGGTCGAAGAAGCGGGCGACCGGGAGAAGTCGAGCCGGGAACTCCCCTACGACGTCCCGGACGGCATCGACGTCTTCGACGAGTTCGACCGACCGTCTGCGCTGAGCGACCCGGTCCGGCCACACGACCGGCCGTGACCGGCCCGCGAGCCGTCGCCGTCAACGTCGGCGCGAACACGAACGCGCCGGGCTTCCGCGCCCCGGTCCGCCCCGACGGCTCGTTCACGTTCCTCCCGATTCCGGAGTCGGCACCGACGCGCGAGCCACCGCCGACCTACGGGGACCTGGCCGCCGCCCTCCCGGTCGAGGTCCCGGAGGAGGTCAGGGGGGACCCCGTCCACCTCGACCCCGAGTTCGCCGGCTACCCGCACGGTGAGCGATACACCTACGGCGACCCGTGGGGCGTGAAGGCCCGCCCGCTCCTGGACCTCGAGGCGGGCGAGTACCTGCTGTTCTACGCGACGCTCTCGCCGACCGGGGAGGGGCACCCGCCGTGGGTGCCACCGGAGTGGGGCGCGTTCCTCGTCGGCGGGTTCCGCCTGGCACGCGACCCCGCGTCCAGCGAGGCCTACGCCGCTCTCCCCCCGTCCGAGCGGCGGGCCTTCGCGACCAACGCCCACGTCCGCCGCGAAGCGTTCGACGCCGCCGTCCTCTGTCTCGGCGACGACAGCTCCACCCTGTTCGACCGGGCGGTCCCGCTCTCGGCGGACCGGGGGGCGACACCGAACGCCCTCGTCACCGAGCACTCCGCCGACTCGGGGCGCGGGCCGTGGTGGCGCAGGCCGCTCCGGTTCGACGACAGCGGGACCCGGGCGGTGCTGGCGACGCTCCGCGGGGACGGTGCACACCCCGGTGCGGGCGCGTCGATCGAGTGGTGACCGCCGGCGCGTCACCCGTCGCGGTGGTCGTGGACGTACCAGCCATCGACCACGACGCCGTCGGGCAGGTCGGACTCGTCGACGCGCACGAACGTGACCTGGTGCCACTCGCCGTCGTCCCGGAGGCGGTAGACCGAGACGTCGTCGTAGGAGAGGACGAACGTCGCGGATCCGTGGACGATGCGCTGGTAGAGTTGCCACCCGGAGTAGAACGACCCGTCGGACCCGGCGAGTGCGTGCGCCACGTCGACGAGGATACAACCTCCAGGAATAAATTTGTTTCCGGAAATTCCCCACAGTAATCTCGCCGTCACGTCCGACCGCTAATTCCCGTGAGCGCATCTGTCTGTGCACCCGTCGCGGCAGATGTGGCCGACCGGAACTCCCACAGCGAATACGTGCGCCGACCGGAACTCCCACAGCGAATGCGTGCGCCGACCGGGAGTCCCGTGAGCGACCGCAGGGAGCGAACGGGACGTCGGTCGGCGCACTCGACGACGACCGCAGGGAGGAGGAGAGTGCGCCGACCGGGAATTGAACCGGAGCCAGACGTGCTCGCTGCGCGCGACTGGC
>JBDGTT010000026.1:0-17006 GCA_042216525.1 Halobacteriaceae archaeon | reverse complement strand
GCTTCTAACCTCTTTCCGATCGTCAGATAGCCTAACGTAGTCGTCGCTATCCGTCGGTGCCGCATCTGGGTCGTCGAGCAACGCCGACGGCGAGACGAGTGGGGCGACTGGGACCGTCGGCGGGAACACGCAGGCGAGCGGTGACGTGGGGACGACCGGCGGACGCGGTGGCGGAGGCGGTCCGGGTGTGCCAACCTCGGTCTTGGTCGGAGGCGGCGTCGTCGCGATGCTGCTCGGCGGCGTCGCGCTCCTCCGGCGCTGAGCGTCCATCGCTCGAGGTTCGCCGCCACTCCGGGGGCGGTCGGACTCCCGGACGGAGAGGGAGATCGGGGCCGCGAAATCCGGAGCGGCGGGGCCCCGTCTCCCCGAGTTGGCTCGCGTACCGCCGGTCGTCGGATCGGTCGTTCGTCGTCGCGGCGCTCGGATTCGGCGTCGTGACCGGCGGCGCGCTTGTCGAACTCGCCTACGAACCCCCCGTGAAGCGGGGGGCGGAGATCGGCGCGGCCGACCTCGTCGCGCTCAGGACCGGCGAGTCGCTGTCCGTCGGCGTCGGACTACTGCTCCTGTTCTACTCGCTGGCGGGGCCGTTCCGGTCCTGAGACGAGACGGGCGAAAAATCGCGGCTCGGTTCAGTCCCGCCGCCCGACCAGCAGCGCCGCGACGAACAGCGCGACGAGCGCCGCGCCGGCGGTGAATCCGGGCTGAGAGACCGACGCGCCGGAACCGCTACCGCCGCCCGACCCGCCAGCCCCGCGCGAGGTTGCGGCCGCGCCGTCGCCCGACCCGCCACCACTCGATCCCGCGGCCGTCGTCGTGACGGACTGCCCGGTGACCTCGATCTCTTTCGAGACGGTCTCGGTCGCGCCCCGGTCGTCGAGGACGGTCAGCCGAACCTCGTAGGTGCCCGGGTCGGCGAACGTGTGGGTCACCTGCTGGCCGGCGGCGATCGAGCCGTCGCCGATGTACCAGCCGTACTTCCGGACCGTCCCGTCGGGGTCGGTCGACCCGGCGGCGTCGAAGGTGACCCGGCTGCCGGTCCGCACGGACGCCGCCGACAGTCGGATCGCCGGCTCGGGCTTCTCGTTGGGGCCCAGCACGGTGACCGTCCGCGTCACCGTGTCCGCGTTGCCGGCGCCGTCAGCGACGGACAGCGTGACGTCGTGGGTCCCGGGGGCGGCGAACGTGTGGTTCACGACGACGCCCGAGGCCGTGGTGCCGTCGTCGAACTGCCAGCGGGCGTTCGCGACGGTCCCGTCCGGGTCGACCGAGGGACCGGCGTCGAGGCTGAACGGCGTGCCGGCGACGGGGCGACCCGGCGCGTAGCTGAACCGCGCGGTCGGGGGCTGATCGGCCACGGTGACCGACCGGACCGTCGTGGCCTGCGTCCCGTCGCGGGCCGTCACGGTGAGTGCGACGTCGTAGGTCCCGGGCGAGTCGAAGGCGTGAGCGACCGTCTCCCCGCTCCCGGTCCCGCCGTCGTCGAAGTCCCAGGCGTAGGACGTGACCGGACCCGACAGCGAGTACGACGCCCCGGCGTCGAACCGGACCGACTGCGAGGCGGCCGGCCTGCCCGGCGCGGCGGTGAAGTTTGCCGACGCGACGCCGTCGAGCGTCGGGAGCGCGTCCACGACGCTCGGGAGGTAGGTGGCGAAGTCGAACGAGTCCGACCCCGTCGAGAGCGTCTGCGAATCGAGCGCACCGAAGTCCGTGACGTCGGCGTCGAGGGTCGAGGAGGACGTCGTCGTGGTCGTCGTGTTCCCTATGTCGAACAGGGGTGGCTGGACCTGGAGGGTCGACAGCGACACGAGGTCGGCGTGAATCGACGCTTCGGGGGAGACGTCGGTGAACTCCTGGGAGAGGTAGCCCGCCTTCTCGACGCGGACGGTGTGGCTGCTCTTCACCCAGAACCGGCCCGACCAGGGCGTGGTCCCGACCTCGCGGCCGTCGACGGAGACCGTCGCGCCGTCCGGGGCCGAGGTGACGAGAATCGGCTTGGTCGTCTTCTGCAACCGGAGGGAGAGTCGATCCGAGGAGAGGTCGGTGGTCGCGCTCGCGGACCGGTAGCCGTCCGAGCGCACGGTCACCACCGACGGTCCGTGGCGTCGGGCGTAGTCGACGGGGAACGTCGCGGTCGCCGGCGTCGTCCCGACGGTGTCGCCGTCGACGACCACCGTCGCGCCGTCGACGTTCGAGTCGAAGGTTATCTCCCGGGTCGTGTCGTCCGCGGCCTGCTCCATCCGTATCGTGTTCGAGGGGACGAGGATCTTCTCGGGCATGTCAGCCGTGCTCACGCCGAAGATTCCCGGCCCCTTGTCGCGGTCGCCGAGCGAGACGGTGATGGAGTCGACCGTCGGGTCGACGTAGGCGCGCTCGCCGTTCCAGAGATCGCTCGCCTTCACCGGCAGGACGAACGTCCCGTCCCGCCGAGCGACGGGTTCGGAGTAGACGGTGGGGTCGTCCCCGTTCGCCAGGTTCAGCCTGACGTTGAGAACCGGATCCCCCTTCCCGATGCCGCCCGGTTCCGGGTAGTCGGTGTTGGCGTCCACCGTCACCTGGAAGCCCGAGACCCACCCGTCGCCGTCCGCGTCGTGGTAGTTCTGGACCGTGACGTCGTCGATACGCGGGGGGGAGGCCGCGAGCGCCGGCCCCGCCAGGGCGCCGACCAGGACGCTCGCGACGAGCAGGGTCGTGACGGCGACGGCGGCGACGGAGCGGCCTCCCGGCCGTCGGTCGTCGAGACTGTCGTTCTGCATGAGAGGACACCCGGGACACACCGTAATAAATCATCCGCAAAGAGATAATTTACCAGAAGCATACGATTTCCGTTAGATTCGTCTACCGGAATCGACACGGAGGAGATCTCGTCGAGAGACGGGAGAGAAAGGCCCCGAAACCCGCAAAATACCGAGTTTCCGTGGCGTCTCGACGAGTGGTCGATCCGCGAGACGCTACGTGTGTAGCGCCACGATTGAAGTGTACGTACCCGTTAGAAAAATATACTCGAAAAGTTATCTTTCGTCGTCGAGCGTCGGCGTCCGAGAGCCATCGGCCACGTGGTCGGCGTCAGCGGCGACTGACTCGGCGTCGGCGGTCGTCACGCTCCGGCGCGAACGTGACGACGGGCGCGACGACGTGCCCGTGGTGGCGCGGCGCGTCACGCCGTCGCGGGGTCCCCGTCGCGGAGTCGCACGAAGTACTCCGGGCCGCCGAGTTGGCCGCCCTTGAGGGCGATCTCGTCCACGAGCGGGGCCCGGTCGACCCCGACCGTCCGGCAGAGAGGGACGCCCGGCGCGAGGGGGTATCTGACCTCCAGGGCGTCGATGCCGAGGCGGGGGGCGACGAGGCCACAGGTGTCGCCCCCGGCGACGCAGACGCGGGGCGGCCCGGTCCGCTCGACGACGGCGGCCAGGAGGTCGCCTTGGGCCTCGCCCACGAACCGCTCGACGTTCTCCCGGGACGTCGGCGCGGCCGCTGCCGCCTCCCGGGTCCGCTCGATTGCCGGGTCGTCCGGCCCGCGAGAGGTGAACATGACGACGCTCTCGCCCGCGTCGAGGGCGTCGGTCGCCGCAGTTACGACGCGGCGTCGCTCCCCCTCGGCCCGGTCCGGGTCCACGAGCGCCGCGGTGTCGATGCGGACGCCCCGGAAGCCGGCGTCGAGCGCCCGCGTGATCTGGGTGTCCGTCGCGGGCGAGGCGCTCCCGGACATCACCGCCACGGGCTCGACCGGCGCCAGCGGGTCGAAGGTGGCGTCGGCCAGGCCGCGCTCGTCCCACCGGCGGGTCAGCGCGTACTCCACGCCCGAGGACCCGACGACGAACGACGGCGCGTCGGCGTCCGCGTCGTCGGCCGGCCCTCCCCCGGCGAGCTCGTCCCAGAGCAGTCGCCCCACGGCGTCGAGGTCCGCGTCCCGGAGCGAGTCGAAGAAGACGACGTCGTTCGCGGCGGCCTGCGCTCGCAACGCCTCGTCTGGGCGCTCCCGGAGCGAGCGCACGTCCACGAGGCCCAGTTCGCGGTCGGTCTGTCTCGAGAGGTGCCGGCGCAGGTCGCTCTCGTCCATCGGCGTGACCGGGTGGTCGGCCATCACGGGGTGGCGGTCGAGGCGGTAGACGTCGCCGTCGTACGCGGCGAACATGGTGCCGAAGACGACGTACCGACCGAGCGGCGGCGCCCCCGGGAGCAGGGGGACGGTGTCGGCGTCGAAGGCGCTCGCCCCGACGTCGACGGCGCGCCCGATGCTGCCCACCTCCGGGGCCGAGTCGAACGTCGAGCAGACCTTGTAGTGGACGAGGGGCGCGTCGAGGGCGGCCAGTCGCTCGAAGGCGGGTTCGAGTTCGGCCGCCATCTCGGAGGGCGACATCGAGCGCGTGCGGCCGGCGACGCCGACGGCGTCGACGCCCTCGAGGGCCGCGACGTCCGCCGGGTCGGGCGGCGTGAGGAACAGGCGCGTCTCGACGCCCGCCCGCGCGAGCGCGTCCATCGCGTCGGTCGATCCGGTGAAGTCGTCGCCGTAGAACGCGAGCAGAAGGTCGGTCATGGAAGTCGGTCGTCGGTCACCCGTGGGTCGTCCTCGGCAGTCGGGGGCAAGAAGCTGTCGCCGCGACCGGCCGGGAGGTGAGCGCTTTTGGTGCTGGTCGGGATACCTCCCCTACGAGATGAGCGACACGGACGCCGACCTCGAACTCGGAGCCGAGCGCGCGGCGGTGCGCGACCTCGGGGCGGAACTGCTCGAGCGAGACCTGGCCACCGGCACGATGGGCAACCTCAGCGCGCGGCGCGGAGACCGCTTCGCGGTGTCGCCCTCGGGGACGCCCTACGAGGCGGTGACCGCCGAGGGCGTCCCGGTCGTCGCGATGGACGGCGCGCGCGTGGCGGGCGAGGCCGCTCCGTCGAGCGAGACGCCGATGCACCGCCTCGTCTACGAGGGGCGCGACGACGTGGGCGGCATCGTCCACACCCACTCGCCGTACGCGAGCACGTTCGCGAGTCTGCGCCGGGAGATTCCGGCCTCGCACTACCTCGTCGGGTTCGTGGGCCACGAGATACCCGTCGCCGGCTACGAGCGCCCGGGCAGCAAGGAACTGGGCGCTCTCGCGGCCGAGACGATGGGCGAGGACCACCAGGCGGTCCTCCTCGCGAACCACGGCGTCCTCGCGGTGGGCGAGAGCCTCGACGCGGCCTTCGAGGTGGCGGAGACGGTCGAGTACTGCGCCCGCATCCACCACCAGGCCCTCGCCGTGGGCGACCCCGCGGTCCTCCCCGAGGACGTCGTCGACGGCCTCATCGAGAAGTTCGACAGCTACGGCCAGAACTGAGGGAGTCCGGTCGGGGGTCAGTTCGTGAGGCGAGCGGTCAGGTCCGCGACGACGGCGTCCGTGGTCGCGTCCCCGCCCAGGTCCGGGGTCCGCGGGGCGTCCGGGTCCTGCAACTGGTCGCGGACGGCGCCCTCCAGGGCGGTCGCCGCCGCCGACTCGCCGAGGTCCTCGAGGAGGAGGCCGCCGCTCAGGACGCTCGCGAGGGGGTTGGCCGTCCCCCGGCCCGCGATGTCCGGGGCCGTGCCGTGGACGGGTTCGTACATCCCGGGGACGTCCGGGTCCGAGAGGTTGACGTTCGCCGACGGCGCGAGACCGAGGCCGCCGACCACGCCGGCCGTCGCGTCAGTCAGGATGTCCGAGAAGAGGTTGGGCGCCACGACCACGTCGAAGGTCTCCGGGCGCGTCACGATCTCCATGTTCGCCGCGTCGACGTAGCGGTGTTCGAGGGACACGTCGGGGTAGTCCGCGGCCACGTCCTCGACCACCTCGTCCCAGAAGGTCGCGCCGTAGGAGAGGACGTTCGACTTGGTGACGTTGTGGACGACGCCCGCGCGGTCGGCGGCGGCGTCGAAGGCCGCCCGGGCGATGCGCTCGACCCCCGTCCGCGTGTAGGCGGCACACTGCATGGCCATCTCCGTCTCGCCGCCGCGTTCGAGCGTCCCGCCCACGTCGAGGTACTCCCCCTCGCTGTTCTCGCGGAACCAGAGGATGTCGACGTCGCCGGCGCCGTACCCCTCGAGGGGCGAGACGCGGTCGGCGTACAGCACCGCCGGGCGCAGGTTCGCCCAGAGGTCGAGGTCGCGACGGATGCGGTGGTGACCCTCCGCGGCGACGTAGGCGTTGTCCACGTCGGGGTGGCCGACCGCCCCCAGCAGGATGGCGTCGTGGGACCGGAGGTCGGCCATCGTGCCGTCGGCCATGACCTGTCCGCGGTCGAGGAAGCGCTCGGCCCCGAGGTCGTACTCCGTTCGCTCGACCTCGAAGCCGTGCGTCGACGCGAGGGTCTCGAGGACCGAGACCGTCGCGGGGACCACTTCCGCACCGATGCCGTCGCCGGGAACGACCGCGAGCGAGTGTGCCATCCGTCCCACCCACGCGTCGAAGCCTAAACCAGTTTCGGCGGTCCGCGCCCGAACCTTAAGTCCCCGGGTCACGACTCCGCGTGCGATGACGCACTCGACGTGGGGCGACTGGTTCGTCCGAGAGGAGATAGAGGCGGCCGACCCAGAGGGGCTGTCCGCCTGGTACCTCGGCTGCAACGGGTTCGCGCTGCGGACCGCCGAGACGACGGTCTACGTCGACCCCTACTTCGGCACGGGACGGCCGCCGCGACTGCTTCGGATGTCCGCGGTCCCGATGCGGGCGGCCGACGCGACGCGGTGTGACGCCGTCCTCGTGACGCACGAGCACCTCGACCACATGCACCCGCCGTCCTACGAACCGCTCGTGGAGGAGTTGGGGGCGGACCTCTACGCCCCGCCAGCGGCCTACGAACGTCCGGATTGTGAGGTGTCCACGGACGGCTTCGAGGACCGCTACCACGAGGTGTCGTCGGGGGACGCGGTGACCGTGGACGACCTGACGGTCCACGTGGGTCCGGCGGACGACCCTGACTCCCACGGGGCGGTGAGCTACGTCGTCGAGCACGAGTCGGGGACGTTCTTCCACGGCGGCGACACCCGGCCGACCCCGGCGTTCGCTGACCTGGGCGAGCGATTCGACGTCGACGCCGGCGTGCTGGCGTTCGGGTCGGTCGGCCGTCGGTACTACCCCGACGCCGGCGAGACCCGGGCGTCCCACGTCTACATGGACGAGAACCAGGTCGTCGAGGTGGCGAACGCCCTGGGCGTCGACCGCCTGCTCCCGACCCACCACAGCATGTGGAAGGGGCTGGACGGCGACCCGAAGGTCCTCCACGAGCACGCCGCGTCCTTCGCGTACCCCCGGTCGGTCGAGCCGATAAAGCTGGGCGACCGCGTCGACCTGGGGACCCCGGGGATCCGTCCGCTCCGGACGCTCGACCGGTGACGGGGCGAACACTTAGGGTCCGGTGGCTCGACACCGGAACAGCATGGGAGACGCGACGTTCGACTTCGACGGCGAGACGGCGCTCGTCACCGGGGCGAGTTCGGGCATCGGCCGCGAGATAGCGCTGGAGTTCGCCGCCGCGGGGGCGACGGTCGTGAACGCGGACGTGGATCCGGCCCCGCGCGACGCGGACGCCGAGACGCCGACCCACGAGCGCATCACCGACGCGGGGGGCGCGGCCGCCTACGTCGAGACGGACGTCTCCCGGCCGGAGGACCAGGTCGCGGCCGTCGAGGCGACCCGCGAGTTCGGTGGCGTCGACGTCTTCGTGAACAACGCCGGCCTGCACCTCACGGAGTCCGTGCTCGAGGTGAGCGAAGACGAGTTCGACCGCGTCCACGAGGTCAACGTGAAGGGCACGTTCTTCGGGTGCCAGGCCGCGGCGAACGACATGCTGGACCGGGACGTGGCGGGTACAATCCTCAACATGGCCTCGATCAGTTCGACGATGGCAAAGCCCCGACAGATCGCCTACGAGTCGACCAAGGGCGCCATCCAGATGATCACCCGGAGCGCGGCGCTCGAACTGGCCGAGTACGGCGTCCGCGTCAACGGCATCGCGCCGGGGCGGACCGCGACGGAGTTCGGGGATTCGAGTGCGACGGAGAAACGGGAGTCGGTGCACGAGGGGGACCTCCTGAAGCCGATTCCGCTCGGGCGGGTGGGCGCACCCTCGGACGTGGCGGGGGCCGCGCTGTTTCTCGCGAGCGACCGGGCGGACTACGTGACCGGCGAGATATTCCACGTCGACGGCGGCTACCAGGTCATGTGAGGGACCCGACCCCGCCCTACGCCGGGCGGAACGTGCGCACGGTGTCCCGGTCGCCCCGCTCGACGGCGACCTGTTCGAACTCGAGTGCGGAGAACACCCGCCGCCAGTTCCGGTGGTAGAGGGGCACGTCCTCTCTGACGAAGTTGACGTCTGGGTCGGTCGCCGAGGCGGCGTCGGCGTCACCCTCGTTCTCGACGGTGACGAGGAGGGCGTCGGTGACCCGGGCCACCTCCGCGAAGACCCACCCCGCGTCGGGGTGGACGTGCTGGAGTGTCTCGACGGAGTAGACGGCGTCGAAGCGGCCGTCGGGGTGGTCCGGCAGAGCCGCCTCGATGGCGGCGGCCTCGAACGTCCCGCGCGCGGCGAGGTCGGGGTAGACCTCCCTCATGACGTCGAAGGCGGTCTCGTTGACCTCGATGCCGGTCAGGTCGGTGTAGCCGTGCGCGAGGAGATGCGCGAGGTGTCGACCCGAACTGCAGCCCAGTTCGAGGACGGCGGCGTCCTGGTCGACGTGCGCGTCGAGGGCCTGCCGGACCCGTTCGCTCCGCTCGTCCGACCCGTAGTAGGCGTAGTAGGCCGGCGAGTACTCTCCGGACCGCTCCGCCCAGGCGCGACGCACCTCGTGAGAATCCACGCCGGAGTGCGGGCCCGGACGACCATAGGCCCGTCGCTCCCGCGAGCCACCGTCGTGACGAGCGTCGTCCGGAAAGGTTATCCGTCGGACCCTCGTCTCTCAGGGTGCAATGGCAACCGGTACGGTTGATTTCTTCAACGACACGGGCGGTTACGGATTCATCGAGACTGACGACGCGGACGAGGACGTGTTCTTCCACATGGAGGACGTCGGCGGCCCGGACCTCGAAGAAGGACAGGAAGTCGAATTCGACATCGAACAAGCAGAGAAGGGGCCGCGCGCGACGAACCTGACGCGCCTCTGAGTCCGTAACGCCTGACGGCGGTACGGCGACACTGTTACATTTTCGCGGAGACTCGCCCGAGCAGTCACGCGGCCAGGACCAGCAGGTTCCAGCAGGTCACGGCGACGCCCACCACCGCGAGCGAGAGCGGAATCGCCACGCGGCCCGCTGACTCGACGGCCGCCCACGCGACGAACGCGACGCCGAGGAGGCCGACCTTCAGCAGGGCGATGCCGGGCACCGTCCCGATGGAGAGGACGTGGAGCGCCACGGGGCCGGCCTCCGCTGCGTGGGTGGCGCGCAGGCCCGCGACGGTGGTCACGCCGTCGCCGACGCCGTAGAAACAGACCGCCAGCACCCACAGCAACCGCTGCCGGGTGCGGAGGGCGGCGACGGTCCTGGGTTCGTCCGCCACGACGGCCGAACCGGGACGCGGCAGGCCCTTAAATTCACGCGGGGACGACCTCGACGAGGGCCACCGCGGCCACCGTCAGGAGCGCGAGGAGGAGGAACTCGCCCCACGGCGAGCGCACGCGCTCGCCGCCGAGACCGACCCAGCGTTGGATGCCGGAACGCATAGGGGAAAGTGCACGCCGACCACAGTTAACGGTGCGGGCCCGAGTATCACGATCGATAACCGGCGTGGCGGGTCGCGGCTCGTCTTGTATATCACCCGCAATACTATGGGAAGGCTTTTGTGCGTCGTGTGGATAGAACGGGGACACGCAAATGTCCAGTGTGCCCACGATAGAACCGGCCGAGTTGCACGAGACCATCGACGACGGGGCCCCGGTGACGGTCGTCGACGTCCGCGGCCCGTCGGCCTACGACGAGTGGCACATCGACGGCCCGAACGTCCACCCGGTGAACGTGCCCGCCGGGCGGTTGCAGAGCCTCGACCCGCAGGAGGCGTTCGCGGACGTGCCGACCGAGAACGTCGTCGCGGTGTGTGCGTCCGGGCAGACCTCTGCGATGGCGACGCGCCTGCTGAACCAGCGGGGGATGGACGCACAGAACCTCGCCTACGGCATGGACGGCTGGGCGAACCTCTACACCCACGCCGAAGTGGAGAGCGACGCGGACGCGACGGTCCTCCAGTTCAGTCGGCCGTCGAGTGGCTGTCTGTCCTACCTGGTCGTCTCCGACGGCGAGGCCGCCGTCGTCGACCCGCTGCTCGCCTTCGTCGACGAGTACATCGACGTCGCGGCCGAGCACGACGCGGAGGTGCGCTACGCCGTGGACACCCACGTCCACGCCGACCACGTCAGCGGCCTCCGGGCCTTCGACACCCGGACGGACGCGGACCTCCTCGTGCCCGACCCGGCGACCGACCGCGGCATCGACTACGACGTCGACTTCGACACCGTCGCCGACGGCGACGTCGTGTCGGTCGGCCGGAGCGACGTCGAGGTGCTCCACACGCCCGGTCACACCTCCGGGATGACGGCCTACTACGTCGACGAGAGCGTCCTGCTGACCGGCGACGGCCTGTTCACCGAGAGCGTCGCCCGCCCGGACCTCGAGGACGGCGCGGAGGGGGCCGCCGACGCCGCCGCGCGCCTCCACGAGTCCCTGCAGGAGACGGTGCTGGCGCTCCCGGACGACACCGTCGTCGCCCCGGCCCACGCCGGCGACGGCGCCGAGACCGCACCCGACGGCACCTACACCGCCGTGCTGGGCGACCTCGCGGCGTCGATGGACGCCCTCTCGATGGACCGGGACTCGTTCGTCGAGTTCGTCACCTCGGACCTGCCCTCGCGGCCGTCGAACCACGAGCGCATCATCGCCACCAACCTCGGGCAGCAGGACACGCCGAACTACGTCGCCTTCCAGCTGGAGCTCGGCCCGAACAACTGCGCGGCCAGCGACGGCGCGCTCACGGACTGAGCGCTCAGTTCGTCGTCACGACCTCGACCACGGCGCGGTGGTCGAGGACGTGGTCGGCGCCCAGTTGCCGCTTCGACCGGCAGTCGACGGCGTGGAGGAACCCCTCGCCGATGTCGGAGTGCAGGACGTGCGCGAAGTCCTCGGCCGTCGCGCCGTCAGGGAGCACGAAGCAGTCCCGGAACCGCCCCTCGGGGTCGGCCGCGCCCGTGGCGCTCCCGGGGAACACCGCCTTCCCACCGAGTTCGTCGAACAGCGCCGCCTCCAGCGTCGCCTGGACGCCCGTTCCCCCGTGGGCGGCGACGAACTCGCGGATGCGCTCCAGTCCCGCGGCCTGGTCGCTCGAGAGGTCGCCCGTCACCGCGAAGTCGGGGTCGCCCGGTCGGTAGTCAACGACCCCGCCCTCGGCCGCGCGCTTGAGGGCCTTCTCGGCGTGCGCGCTGACCGGGACGAACGTGAGGTGGTCGTAGTCCGGGTCGGCCGTCACCGCCGCGTAGTGCTCTCTCGCGGCGGGGTCGTCCATCTTGTTCGCCGCGACGACCATCGGCTTGGTTCGGACGCGGATGGCACGGGCGAGCGACGCCCGGTCGGCGTCGTCCCAGGCCGCGGGGTCCTCGAGCGGGAGGCCCTCCGCGCGGAGGAGTTGTTTCATCTCGTCGGGGCCGACGCCGAAGGCGCTCATCTGGGTCGCCAGTTCCGCCTCGATTGCGGCGTCCGCGCCGTGGTACCGGGTCTCGAACTTCTCGATGCCCTTCTCGAGGATCTCGTGGTACCACGCGTCGAGTTCCGCCTCGAGGAAGTCGATGTCCTCGCGGGGGTCGTGGCCAGTCGTCGGTTCGCCCTCGAGGTCGGTCTCGCCGGTGAAGTCCACGACGTGCACGAGGACGTCCGCCTCGTTGAGGTCCGTGAGGAACTGATTGCCGAGGCCGCGGCCCTCGTGGGCGCCGGGGACGAGGCCGGCGACGTCCACCAGTTTCACCGGGACGAACCGGACGCCGTCGTCGCAGTAGCCCACGCTGGGCGAGCACGTCGCGTCGAACTCCGGGGCGGCGCAGTCGACGCGCACGTAGGCCTCGCCGACGCTCGGGTCGATTGTCGTGAACGGGTAGGCCCCCTCGGGCACGTCGTTCATCGTCGCCGCGTTGAAGAACGTCGACTTGCCGACGGAGGGCTTGCCGACGAGGCCGATGCGGTAACTCATCGGCCCCCTCTCGGCCGGTCGGCGCCGAAAGCGTTGCTACTCGACCGGTCGTCTGGGGCGTGCGAACGGCCGACACGCCGGCGGGTCAGCGGTCTCGCACGTCGAGGGTCGCGTCGAACAGGCCGAGGAACCGCGAGACGTCCTCCGCCTCGTCGTGGAGGTGGACGTGGACCGCGGCCTCGCGCTCCCGGAAGCGGGCGAGCATCTCGCGCAGGAAGCGGTAGACCCGCGACTCGTCGTGGTACATCAACAGCGGCCCGATCCCACGGACGCAGACGCTGAGCGGTCGGTCGGCGTGCCGGTCGAGGACGTCCGAGACGGCGATGCCGACGCCGGTCAGGTCGTCCGGTCTGACGGTGCGAACCGTGATGGGGACGCCCCGGTTCGGACTCCTGGTCGTCGACTCGCCTGTCTCTCCCGCGGGGGTGGCGACGACCGCAGTCGCCGAGTGCGGGACCAGTTCCGGGCCGACGTACTCGCGCCAGAGGTCGACCAGCTCGTCGGGCGTCTCGGTGACGGCCGTCCCGAGGAGGTGTGTCTCCGGCGTGACCGACAGTGCGAGCAGGTCGGCACAGCAGGCCTGCTCTCCCGGGTCCATCAGGGGGCTCAAGAGCGCGACCTGCGCCGGCGACCGGTCGCTCGACGGCCGGTGACCGTAGTCCTCGGAGAGCACGCGCGGTCGTTCGCCCGGGACGGTGATAACTCCCGGGGCCCCGGGTCAGAGACCCGCTACGTCGCGTCCACGACGGCGGCGTAGGCGTCCGCGTCGAGCACCTGCGGCGCGTAGGTGACGCCGCGGGCCGCGAGCGCGTCGACGAACGCCCGCAGGTGGTTCTCCGACCCGGCCCGCAAGTTCCCGTAGACGCGGTCGACGGCCCGTTCGTCGGTGCGAGCGCGCGCGGCGTCGAGGTCGAGGACGTCGGTCTCCTCGATCAGTCCCCCCACGCGGAGCGCCGCGACGGTCGACGTCTCGCCGCGGGCGCGGAGGTCGTCGTAGAGCGCCTGCAGGTCGGCGTTCGCGAACGTCCCGACCTCGTCGGTCGCGGGGTCCGGGAGGTCGTAGGCGTCGAGGAGGGAGACCATCGCGTCGACGTGGCGCTGCTCCGAGGCGGCGATGGCGTCGAACGCGCGGAGGTCGTAGCGTTCCCCGAACCGGCGGTAGACGTCGCGGGCGAGCTTCTCCTCCTCGCGGACGTACAGGAGGTCAGCGCGCTCGGCCTCGGAGAGGGTCGCTCCGGCGGCGCTCCGACTGCTCGCGGTGACGGCGACGCCGGCGCCGACCGCGAGACCTGCGGCCGTGCGGACGAACTGACGACGGTCGAGTTCTGGTGGAACCATCGAGTGGTATTGTGACCGACCAGATATACTGATTGCGAGCGTCTAGCCGAATTCACCGGGATTACGGCCATCGGTAGTGCGTTACTCTCGCAGTATCCGCGAGAGCGGCGACCGGGCATCCGTCGCCGCCTCGGGGGCCTACCGGTCGGCGAGGAGCGTCGAGACCCGGGCGTTCTCCTTCAGGCGGAGGCCGCCGTCGGGCACCGCCAGCGGGACGGGGTCGAGGGCCGTGACGGAGAGCGTCGGGTGAAAGGCGCCCAAGGGCCAGCACGGCGTCCCGGGTCTGGAGGCGAACCGGGCCGTCGCCGGACAGCGACTCGTTGTACTCGAGGAGGTACTGCCCGCCGTCGAGGTGCCACCACCGGTAGTCGTCGTCCGGGTCCCGCCAGACGCGCTCGTGTTGCGACAGGCCCGCGGGGGCGAGTTCGCCGCCGCCGAAGTCGACGCGGCCGGGCGCGTCCACGGTGTACACCGCCGCCACGGTGACGTCGACGCCGCGTGGCCCGACCTGCGTCTCCTCGTGGAGGAGGCCGTCGAGGCGCGAGACGAGTTCGGAGTCCATGATAGACGATGGACGGTCGCGGCGGAAAAGCGTTCAGCCGGCCCGCCCGAGCGACCGACAGCCTCTCGCTACCGCCGCGGGGCGTCGGGCGCGAGGGCGTCGTCGTAGACCCGGACGAACAGGGCCTCGAGTTCCTCGCGGGTGGGCTTCCGCGGGTTGTTGTCCGGCGACCCCGACTCGACGGCGTCGTCGACCATCTTCGGGACGGCGTCGAGGTAGGCCTCGCGGTCGGGGACCTCCCCGAACGCGTCGAGGTAGCCGGTCAGCTCCAGGTCCGCACAGAGGTCCATGACCGCCTCGGGGGCGGCGCGGGCCGCCTCGCGGTCGGGCGTCGACTCGTCGGCCGCGTCGAGCAGTCGCGCCAGTTCGGCGTAGGTCCCGGGCGCGCCTGGCACCGAGAACTCCATCACGTAGGGGAGCAACAGGCCGTTCGCGAGGCCGTGCGGGAGGTGAAGTTGGGCGCCCAGCGGTCGGGCCATCCCGTGGACGAGGGCGACCGAGGAGTTCGTGAAGGCCTGCCCCGCCTGCAACTGCCCGATCATCATCTCGGTGCGGGCCTCGATGTCCTCGGGGTTGGCCCAGGCCCGGGTCAGCGACGCCGTGATGCGCCGGATGGCCGCCCGCGCGAAGTCGTCGGGGACGCTGTAGGCGTGGACCGAGACGAACGCCTCGACGGCGTGGGTCAGCGCGTCGATGCCGGTGAAGGCGGTGTGACTCCGCGGGAGCGACACCGTGAGTTCGGGGTCCTCGACGGCCACCGTGGGGACGACGTTCTGCGAGACGACGAGGAACTTCGTGTCGGTCGACTCGTCGGAGACGACGACCGAGCGGGTCGCCTCGCTCCCGGTGCCCGCCGTGGTGTTCACGGCGACCAACGGGGGGATGGGTTCGGGGACGCCCTCGTAGCCCGCACGGTCGACGCCGTAGTCGCGGATGTCCCCGCCGTTGGCGGCGAGGATGCCGACGCCCTTGCCCGTGTCGATGGACGACCCGCCGCCGAGCGTCACGACGACGTCACAGCCGTTCTCCGCCCAGAGCGCGTGGGCCTCCTCGATGTTCTCGACCGTCGGGTCCGGGCGGACCGAGGTGTAGGCGGTGACGTCCAGACCCGCGTCGGCGAGCGCTCGTTCGACCGTCTCGCCGTGGACGTCGTAGATCATCTCGCTCGCAACGAGGAGCGCGTGGTCGCCGTAGGTCGCCGCGTGCGTGCCGGTCTCCTCGACCGCACCGACGCCGAGGGCGACTTTGGCCGGCGAGACCACCAGTCGCGTGCCGTGTGACGGGTCCGGGTGCTGCATGCGACGACCGACCGCCCCCCGGGAGAAATAGGTTGTCCCGCCGCGCTACGGGAGGAGTCCCCGGACGAACGAGGAGAGGCGGTAGCCGAGGCTGTTCGCCTGATAGCCCCGCCAGCGTCGCATCCCGCCGGCGAGCGTCCGCGCCTCGTAGCCCTGCTCGCCGAGGCGGGCCGTCGCCCGCTTCGCCACGACGCCCATCTTGCAGACGGTCACGACCTCCGCGTCGCCGGGGACGGCGTCGAGGTGGGCGTCGAGGGCCGCGGCGTCGCCGCCGCGCACCGCGTCGTAGACCGGCGCGTTGTGACTGCCGTCGATGTGGCCCGCGCGGTAGTCCGACTCGGGGCGGATGTCGAGGACGAACAGGTCGTCGCCGGCGTCCAGGCGATCGGCGAGCGCCTCCGGACCGATCGTGTTCATGTCGGACACGACCGGGACGGACGGCAATAGCCGTGACGGTCCGGCGGCCGCGGACCGAAAGCGATAGCCCCGGTGGCGCCCTCCCCCCGGCCGGATGCGACTCGCGCGACTTCGGACCGACGACGGCGTGGTGACGGGCGAGTACGAGGACGGCGCGGTCCACGGCGACGGCGACCGCTACGTCGTCGGGGAGGACGGCTCGCTGCTCGCGCCCTGCGAGCCGTCGGCGTGTTTCTGCGTCGGCCGGAACTACGCGGCGACCCTCGAGCAGATGGACTACGAGCGACCCGAGCGCCCGGACTGGTTCATCAAGCCGCCCGCTTCGGTCCACCCGCCCGACGAACCCGTGCCGTACCCGTCGTGGACGGGAGAGTTGACCTACGCGGGCGAGTTGGCCGCCGTCGTCGGCGAGCGGTGTTCCGACCTCGACGTCGGGGACGTCGACGACGCGGTGCTGGGCTACACGATACTGAACGACCTCGACGCCCTCGACCAGGACGGGCGGACCGCCCGGAAGGCCTTCGACGGGTCCGCACCGCTCGGCCCGTGGATCGAGACCGACCTCGACCCCGCCGCCCTCGAGATGACGACCCACGTCGGCGGCGAACTTCGACAGGAGGCCTCGACCGAGCGCATGCTGTTCGGACCGCGCGAGGTGATCGCCTTCCTCTCGGAGCGGTACACCTTCCGACCGGGGGACGTCGTCTCCTTCGGCAGTCCGGCCAACCCCGGACTGGTCGACCCCGGCGAGACCGTCGAGATATGGTACGAGGGCGTCGGAACGCTTCGGAACGTCGTCCGCTGACCGGCCGGAGTGCCAGAGGGCTTATCCGCCTCGGGAGTCAGTTTCGGTCCATGGACGCCCGCGACTCCGGGGGGGTGTGACGACCGTGGGACTGTTCCGCGACCTCGGGAAACGTGCCGAGCGCTTCCGCCAGGAGGCCCAGCGCGCCGCCGAAGAGGAGGCCAGCCACGTCTGTGCGGCGTGTGGCGAACTCTACTACACGCCCACGGAGACGTGTTCGGAGTGCGGGAGCGACCGCGTCGTCCCGCGCGAGGACGACGACGGTGCCGAGGCGAGTGCGGACGACGACGACGGTGCCGAGGCGAGTGTGGACGACGACGACGGAGACGAGGCGAGTGCGGACGACGACGACGGTGCCGAGGCGAGTGCGGACGACGACGACGGAGACGAGGCGAGTGCGGACGACGACGGT
>JBDGTT010000025.1:0-17283 GCA_042216525.1 Halobacteriaceae archaeon | reverse complement strand
GTCCCAGCCTCCACAAGGCTGGAGGATAACCACTACCCCAACCCGGACACGCACCAGTCCGTAGCGCGGTGGGCGGGAAATACGTTACGACATCCTTTTTCCGCGCGACGGCGTAGGACGCCCGAGCGTGGCCATCACCGACAAGATATACGTCAAGAACCACCGCCAGGTCGCCTCGCAACTGGAGGCTTCCATCCCCCGGGGGGCCTTCGCGGGCGCCACCCTCGATCTGCTCTTCCAGGGCGAGGGACTGGCCGAACTCGACAGCGCCACCAGGGAGCGGGTGCTCGACTTCGCCGAGGACTTCCTCGACTGTGGCTGCGAGACCAACCCCTACTGCGGCCACCCCGAGGAGAAGTTCGTCCGCTACGTGCTGGAGTTGCGGGCCCAGGGCCTCGGCCCCGACGCCATCGTCGACGTGATGACCGACGACTACATGGTCTACGCCTACCCCGGCGACGTCCGCTCGTTCCTCGACGACGCCGTCCGGACGCTCGACGCCGTCGAGGCGCTGGCGGAGGTGGAGGGCGACCGGGAGATGGCCCGGCGCGCGGCCGAGCGACGGCGCGAACTCGTCTGACGCGGTCAGCCGAGGCGGAACGGCTCGTCCGGGTCGTAGCTCGCTCGCTCCCAGTCGAAGGTCGCCGACGCCTCCCCGTCCAGATCCTCGAGGTGGATGACGTCCTCCCGCTCCTCGAGTTGCTCGCGGAGGTGGGCGACGTACTGCTTGTGCTCCTCGAGTTGCTCGCGGAGGTGTTTGGCCTCGAGTTCGAGGCGCTCGTGCTCGCGGACGAAGCTCTTCGGCACCTCGACCGTCGGCGGGAAGGCCGTGCTCTCGCCGCTGTCGTCGTCCGGGACGACGCTCACCTGGCCGTCGTTGGCCACGAGCGTGTCCACGTAGTCCCGGAACACGGCCGAGAGCGAGATGTCCCGCTCCTCCGCGATGTCGCGGAGCGACTCGAACGTGTCCTCGTTCACGCGGAACGAGACGGTCTTGTTCTTCGAACCCACTATGACGGTAGTTGACGGGCCGCGTCCCCTTGAAACTTCGTCAGACGACGACCCCGGGGGACGGGAGCGAGGTCAGCCCTCGGCTTCGACCGTCTCCTCGTCGAGACTCTCGAGGGCCTCCACGACCATCTGCCGGTAGCGGGAGTGGGACCGGTCGTACTCCTCGGCCGCGAGGCTGTCGTACTCGTCGGTCTCGGGGTCGAACGCGTCGAGACGCTCGATGGTCCGCTCGGCCGTCTCGACGACCCAGCGGTCCCGGACCGCCGCGTCGACGGCGGTGATGGACTCCGGCCGGATGGAGACGTTCACGTCGCCGTCGTCCGTCTCGTAGGTCCGCGGCTTGCCGGCGATCGCGACGTACGCCGGCGGGTTCGCGTCGCGGAGGAACGCCGCCGCGTCGGGCTGGTACTGGCCGGCGTAGACGTAGAACGTCCCGGTCGGGTCGACGACCCGGCCGCGCCAGTACTCGCTGTCGTCGCCGACGTCCTCCGTCTCGGTGAGGGTGCCGACGACGAACACGCGGTTCGCGCGCTCTCCCGACGGCAGGAGCAGGTACAGCGGTGCCCGCTCGTCGTCGGACTCCTTGAACGTGTAGCTGGCGTCGTTGAACTCCTGTGCGAAGACGCGCCGCGCGACCTCGCGGGTGGGTGCGCTGCTCATCTCACATCGACCTCGCCTTGATGAGGGCGCCTTCGGGGTCGGCCGGCCCGCCGAGTTCGTCGACCTCGTCGGCCAGGAGGTACCGCCCCAGCCGCGGCCCCCGGACGGTGTAGTACCGGCCGAGCGTGACGTCCCGCATCTCGTCGGCCACGACGGTGGTGTCGAGAGCGTCCATCGCCCGCTGCTTGGCGTCCTCGAGGGTGATGCCCGTCAGGTTCTCGGTCGCCGCCTGGTCGAAGATGACCTCGTGGACCTCGGTGCCGTCGTCGAGGACCCCCTTGATGCGGAGGTCGAACTCGCCCTCGACCTCGCCGTGTTCGGCACACCGCCCGTTCTGGAGGACGCGCGTGCAGTCCTCCTCGGGGCAGCGCTTGATAAGGCCGCTCCCGCTCTGGATGTCGACGAGTGCGCCGGTGACCTCGCTCTCGTCGTCACCGACCTCGATGTCCTCGTCGAGTTCCTCGATGTCGGTCGTGCGGTTCAGCTTCACCGAGAAGCGGCCCTCGTACTCGTCGGTGACGACGTTCTGGAGGCGGTAGACGGCGCCTTCTTCGAGGGCGGGCAGGTCCGAGGCGGCCCAGGCGGTGAACTTGATGGTGCCCGTCTCGTCGCCCAGCAGGCCCACCTGCCCGATGGACTCGTGGCCGGGCTCCCAGAGGTCGACTACCTTCGCGGTCATGTCCACCCACTCCTCGGGGGCGTCGACGTCCTCGACGCGGACCGTCGGGTTGGACCCCCGGCCCACGTCGTCGCGTTCGAGGCCCGCCTCCTCGAGGTAGTGGCTCTCGACGCTGCGTCGCGCCTCGTCCACGGGGACTTTGTACTCCTCGACGAGCGTCTGCAGGCGCTCCTCGACGTCGTCGACGCTCACGTCGAGGTGGTCCGAAAACTGCTCGTGTAACTCTCGTGCGTACTCGCGTAGTTCGCGTTCACTCATGGTCGTCCTGTCTCCGCTTTGTCTTTCGGTGGGAGACGGTCCGAGGTAGGGCGCACTCGCATAAAAACCCTCGCAGAGCGGGGTGGAAGTGGTCGGTCCCGCGGGCGGAGAGGATTTGTGGCGGCGGCCCCAACGGCGCGTCATGTCCGACGACGACCGCTCCGGCGTCGCGGGTCGCGTCGCGCGCTACGCCCGCGAGGCCGGCCGGCAGTACGCCGCGGCCCGCCGGGCCTACCGGGAGGGGCGCGCCGCGGGGGACGCCAGCGACACTGGCGCCGTCCGCATCGTCTGCCGCCGACACGCCGACCGGCGGGAGGTGGCCGTCGAGGACGGCCGCCCCGCCTGCTTCGAGGCCGACCACCCCGACTGCGAGGGGTGTGCCGCCGACCTCCACGACGGGTGCGTCGAGACGTGGTGACGACCGTCGCCTGCTTGCTGGCGGGCGGGACCGGGACCCGCCTCTATCCCGCTTCGACGCCCGCGACGCCCAAGCAGTTCCGGTCGTTCGGCGGCGACCGCACTCTGTTCGAGCGCGCCGTCGACCGCGCCGGGTTCGCGGACCACGTCTGTGCGGTCACCCGCGCGGCCTACGCCGACCGCGTTCGCGCGGCGCTCGGTGACGACGCGGTGTTCGTCGAACCGGCGCCCCGCGACACCGGTCCGGCGACGGTCTACGCCGCCCACCGCGTCCGTGAGACGTTCGGCGACTGCGCGATGGTGGTCCTTCCCACCGACCACCACGTCGCGGGGGCGTTCGCGGCCACGGCCCGCCGGGCCTGCCGCGCCGCCGTCGAGACGGACGGCCTGGTCTGTGTCGGCGTCGACCCCGACCGCCCGGCGACGGGGTACGGCTACGTCGCCCCCGGCCGGTTCAGCGGCGGCCGCGCCCCCGTCGAGGCGTTCCGGGAGAAGCCCGACCGCGAGACGGCCCGCGAGTACCTCGACGCGGGGTGGCTCTGGAACGCCGGCGTGTTCGCGTGGCGGCCGACCGCCCTCCTCCGGGCGGCCCGGGACTCCCCCCTCGCGTCGCTCGTCGACGCCCTCGACCGGGGCGACCCTGCCGCGGGGTTCGCGGCCGTCGATCCCGTCAGCGTCGACGTCGCCGTGATGGAGCGGACGGCCGACGCCGTCGTCGTTCCCGCGGACTTCGAGTGGGACGACCTGGGGACCTGGGACGCGGTGGGACGGCACCTGCCCACGGACGGCGCGGGCAACGACGTCGCGGGCGAGACGCACGCCGTCGACGCCACGGGGAACGTCCTCGTCGGCGCGGACGCACACGTCGGCGTCGTCGGCGTCGACGACCTTGTCGTCGCGGCCTACGGTGACCGCGTGCTGGTCGCGCCCCGGGCCGAGAGCGACCGGGTCCGCGAACTGGTCGCGTCGCTCGACCGCGCGGCCGACCGGGAGTGACCCCTCTACCGACCCCGACTGTCGCCACCGGTGCGTCCGCTGACTGTCCACCGCGGGGCGGGTGCCCGGCGGGGCGCTACGAGCCCCAGAAGTTGTCGCGGCTCCCGAGGCGCGGCGCGTCGTGGCTGCCCCGGTCGCTCCCCTCGCCCTCGTCCTCGCCCTCGTCTGCGGCCTCGCTCTCCTCGCTCGCGCTCTCGTCCTCGTCGTCTGCGTCGACGTCCTCCTCGTCCATCGGGAGTTTCTCGAGGAGGTCGCCGCGGGCGTAGTTGGACTTGACCGTCTCGACTTTCACTCGCGCACGTGCCGGCGGCAGGGCCCCCTCGACCATCACGACGAAGCCGTCCTCGGTGTGGCCGATGCCCGCCCCGCTCTCGTGCAGGTCGGACACCTCGACGACGACTTCCTCGCCGGGGACGACCGGGGCCGTCTTGAGGTCCTCGATGGGCTGGTTGTAGTGCTTGCACCACTCCATGCCGCCCCGGTCGCCGTAGTGTTGGCACCCCATCCCCTGGATTCGCTCCTGGAAGTGGGGGCACTCGTCCGCGAGTGGACAGTCCGCCATGCGGTTCACTACTGGAGCGGGCGGCTTTACCCTTGCGCCTCGTGCGCGTTGGCCCGGGAGACGCCGGTCTCGGCGCGCGATTCCGGCGCGCCGTTCGTCGCGGCGACCGGACGCCGCCCCGCGGTCCCGAAAGCAGTTAAGACCGCCGCACCTACGAACGGGCGATGCTGCTGGTCCTCTGCGTGGACCTCGACGACGACCTCGGCGCCAAGACCGGGATGCGGACGCCGGTCGTCGGTCGGGACGCCGTCCAGGACGCCGCGGTGGCACTCGCCACCGCAGACCCCGAGGACAGCGACGCCAACGTCCTCTTCGAGGGGTTGCACGTCCACGACGACGTCGCGGCGAGCGAGGAGTCCGTCGAGGTGGCCGCCGTCACGGGTGCGCCCGGCGACGAGGTGGCCGCGAGTCGCGCTCTCGGCGCGGAGGTCGACGAGGTCCTCGCGGGGCTGACCACCGCCGAACACGTCCGGGCCGTGGTCGTCACCGACGGCGCACAGGACGAGTCGGTCCTCCCGGCGATACGGTCCCGCGTCACCGTCGACGGGGTGCGCCGCGTCGTGGTCCGGCAGGCCCAGAACCTGGAGTCGATGTACTACACCATCAAGCAGGTCCTCGACGACCCCGAGACGCGGGGCACCATCCTCGTCCCCCTCGGCATCCTGTTGCTCATCTACCCGCTCTCGGTCCTCGCGGACCTCGCAGGCGTCCCTGGCGTCTGGGTCATCGGCCTCACGTCCGCGCTGCTTGGACTGTACGCCCTGTTCCGTGGCCTCGCGCTCGACCAGGCGGTCGCGGAGACCGCCGGGCGGGTCCGCGACGCCGTCTACACGGGGCGGGTGACCATCATCACCTACGTGGTCGCCGCCGCCCTCCTCGTCATCGGCGGCGTCGCCGGCATGGACTCGCTCTCGCAGATTCAGGCGGGCGAGGCGCCGGACGCCCCGACGGTCGTCGCGGCCCTCGTCCACGGGGCCGTCGTCTGGTTCACCGCCGCGGGCCTCACCTCGAGCCTCGGACAGATAACCGACGAGTACCTCGCCGACCGGTTCCGGTGGCGGTACGTCAACGCGCCCTTCTACATCCTCTCCATCGGCGCCGTCCTCTACGGGCTGAGCGGCTACTTCCTCGGGCGGGTGACGCTCTCTTACCTCGCGGCGGTGCTGACGGCGGGGACGCTGCTGGGCGTGCTCTCGACGCTCACGTTCGCCGTCGTCGAACAGCGCCGGGCCCGGGCCGCCTGATCAGCGCTCCCGCTCGACGGCGAAGGTCGCCAGCCCCTCGAGGTAGGTCCGGGCCTGCCCGTCCGCCAGCGAGAGGCTGTCGAGCGCCGCCGTCGCGCCTTCGGCCTGTGCGCGGGCGATGCGGTCGACCTCCCCCGGCGTCTTCTCGGTCACCTGGAGGATGGAGGGCCGGTCCATCGCCGCGTCCTGGCCCGCGGGCTTGCCGAGGCGCGTCTCGTCCGCCGTGGCGTCGAGGACGTCGTCCCGTATCTGGAAGGCGATGCCGAGTCGCTCGGCGTACTCGCCGAACGTCTCGACGGTACTCGCGTCGGCGTCTGCGGCGATGGCGCCGAGTTGGGCGGCCGCGCGGAACAGCGCCCCCGTCTTGCGCCGCGCGAGCGCCATGTACTCGGCCTCCGTCTCCGGGACGTCGACCAGTTCGGTCGCCTCTCCCTCTCCGAGTTCGGCCACGGCGTCCGCCGCGGCGGCCATCGCCCGCGGGTCCGCGGAGAACAGGTCGAACGCCGCCCCGAGGAGGCCGTCGCTCGCGACGAGGGCCGGGCCGTGGCCGTAGGTCGCCCACGCCGAGGGACCACCCCGGCGGACCGCCGAGCGGTCGATGATGTCGTCGACGACCAGCGAGGCGTTGTGGACGAGTTCGACCCCCGCGGCGAAGTCGAGCGCCCGCTCCGTGTAGCCGTGGGTGCCACCGTCCGCGACGCCCGCGTCCTCCGGTCCCCTGGTCGCCTCGCAGACGAGGAGCGTCAGCGTGGGTCGCAGGCGCTTCCCGCCGGCGAGGACGACGTGTTCCATCTCGCCGGCGAGTTCTTCGGGGTCGACCCGGGCGACCACCTCGGCGAGACGGCGCTCGATGGCGTCTCGCCGCTCGTCCACGTACTCCATCGTGGGTGCGTTAGACCGTACGCCGGAAGTACGTGACGGAACGTGCAGTCGGTCAGGCGAACTCCTCGACGAGTGCGGGCACCACGTCGAAGAGGTCGCCGACCACGCCGTAGTCCGCGACGTCGAAGATGGGCGCGTCCGGGTCGGTGTTGATCGCGACGACCACGTCGCTGCCTTTCATCCCGGCGACGTGCTGGACGGCTCCCGAGATGCCGATGGCGAGGTAGACTCGCGGCGCCACCTGCTTGCCCGACTGGCCGACCTGCCGGGACTTGGGCAGCCAGCCGTTGTCCACGATCGGTCTGGAGGCCGCGAGCGTCGCGCCCGTCGCCTCGACCAGGTCCTCGACGAGCGCGAGTTCGGACTCCTCGCCGATCCCGCGGCCGACGGCGACGACGAACTCCGCGTCGGTGATGTCGACGTCGCCGCCGCCCACCTCTTCGAAGCCGGTGACCCGCGAGCGCACCGCGTCGGCGTCGATGGTCGCGTCGAAGCGCTCGACGGTCGCGTCCCCGACGCCCTCGGCGCGGGGCCACTCTCCACCGCGCACCGAGACCACCGCCGGCGCGGCGGCGCTGACGGTCGTCCGGACCTTGGCGCCGAACCGCTCGCGGGTCGCCACCAGGTCGCCGTCGTCGACCTCGAACGCGAGTGCGTCCGGGACGTACGCCCACCCGAGGCGGGTCGCGAGCGCCGGCAGCGAGTCCAGCCCGTTGACGCTGTTGGGGCCGACGACGTAGGCCGGTTCGGGGTCTAGCGCCCGCACCAGCTGGGCGACCGCCTGCACGGTCACGTCGTGGTTGAACTCCTCGCCGTGTGCGACCCCGTGGACGGCGTCGACGCCGGTCCGGTTCAACTTCTCGCAGTAGCCGTCGACGTCGCCACCCACGACGACAACGTGGACGTCCCCGTCCGTGTCGGCCGCCAGGTCGCGCGCGGCGCTGACGACCTCGAGACTCACCTCGCGGAGGTCGCCGCGGCGGTGCTCGGCCACGGCCAGCACGTCGCTCATTCGCCTACCACCCCCTCGTCGCGGAGCAGCGCCGCGAGCTGGGCGGCCTGCTCGGCCGCGTCGCCCTCGAAGTACGTCGTCTCCCCGCCCCCTTCCGGTCGGTGGGTCGCCCCGACCGAGAGGGCGCTCTCGGCCGCGGCCGCGTCGAGGCCGAGGTCGGCCGGCGACCGCACCGCGAGCTCCTTCGACTGGGCCTGCCGGATGCCACGGAGGCTGGCGTACCGCGGCTCGTTGAGCCCGGTCTGGACGGTCAGCACCGCCGGGAGCGCCACCTCGGTCAGCTCCTCGACGCCGCCCTCGAGTTCGCGGTGGACCGACGCGGTCCCGGCGTCGGCGTCGACGTCGAGCGCGTTGACGACGGCCGCCCACTCGTAGCCGAGTTCGGCGGCGAGGCTCACGCCGGTCGCGCCGAACCCGTCGTCGCTGGCCTGCACTCCGGACAGCACGAGGTCGGCGTCCGCCTCGCGGACGACGGGCGCGAGGAGCCGAGCGGTCGCCCCGGGGTCAAGCGCGCGGCCCGCGAGCGCGTCGTCCCAGACGCGGACCGCCCGGTCGGCGCCCTTCGCGAGGACCTGGCGGACGGTCTCCTCGCAGCGCTCCGGGCCGACGGTCACGGCGACGACGTCCTCGACCACGTCGGCCTCCGCGAGGCGGACCCCCGCCTCGACGGCGTACTCGTCCCACTCGTTGAGCCCGTAGTCCAGGTACCGCTCGGGAATCTCGCCGTCCTCGAGTTCGAAGTCCTCCGCGAGTTCCGCGACCTCCGCGACGGCCACCACGACGTTCATCGTCCTCATTCCCGGCGTCCCGGGGCTTTACCCTTTGGCTTCGTCGTCGCTCTCGGCCAGCGTGATGAGGTTCTCCCGGCCGATGCGGAGCTTCTCGACCCGGCCCTCCTCGGTCATCGCGGAGAGCAACTGGGAGACCTTGGCGTTCGACCAGTCGGTCTCGTCGACGATGTTGGCCTGCTTCATCCGGCCCCCGTTGGCCCGCAGGAGGCGCTCGACCCGCTCTTCGTCGCTCAGCAGTTCGGGGTCAACCACATCGCCGGCCGCCCCGTCTTCGACGGGGGCGTCGGCCTCGGCGTCGGCGGTCGTGTCGGCGGTGGCCGCGGCCGCGCCCGCCGACCCGTCTCCGTCGTCGAACTCGTCGCTCGCCGCGCCGTCCGTTCGCCGCGCCAGGAGGACGGCGACCGCCCCGCCCACGACGAGGACCGCGACGACCCCGGCCGGCACGAGGACTCCGTCGCCGGTCGGCCCCGGCGTCGTCCCCGTGGACGTGCCCGACGTCGGCGGCGTGGTGGTCGTGGTGGTCGTCGACCGGGCGCGCGGCACGTAGACGACCCGCGGTTCACCGCCGTCGAACGCGAGCGGACCGGTCCAGCGCACCGTGCCGTCGTCGATGGCGGTCGAGGGCTGGACGCTCGACACCGCGTACCCCGTCGGGGGTTCGAGGCGGAGGGTCTGGTCCTCGGCCAGGCCCCAGTCGTCGCCGAACGCGTCGCCGACCACGACGCCGTCGTCGCGTCGGGCGAACGACGTCCACGTGAACTCGAGGGTGATGACCCCCGTGGTGGTCCCGTCGGTGCCGTTCCGTCGGACCGCCTGCCGCGAGACGTTCCGGATGGCCATGTCTCGACCGGTCCGCTCGCTCGCCGTGGCGGCCAGTCGCTCGAAGGTGGTCGACGAGAAGCCGACCGACTCGCCGCTCTCGTACTCCGCCGCGAGGCGGTCGAACGCGGCGCTCTCGTTTTCGGTCCGGAGGGGATACGCCGTCGAGACGGTCCAGTGTGCGTCCCCGTCGCTCGCGACGCGCACCGTGATGGTGACGTCGCCGGAGGAGGCGCCGCCGGCGGTCTGGGCGCCCGCCGGGGCCACGGGGAGGGCGAGGAGGGCGACGGCGAGGATCGCGACCAGGACGACCTGCGACCGCATACTCCTGACTGTTCCGCCCACGGCTGAAAACCCTTTTCATCGGTGAATAAAAGGTTAGATCGGGTTATGAACGGTCTCGCGTCTTTTCTGCCGCCCGACGTTCGGTTCGCCTCTCCGCATCGTTTTTAACGTCGGGGCCGATAGCTCTCTCCGATGGTCTCTGCTGCCCGCACCGCCGCCCTCCTCCTCGTGGTCCTCCTCGGTGCTACCGCCGGGGCCGTCGCGCAGGCCCCGGCCCCGGACGGTGTGCAGGCGCCGGCCGCGACGACCGACGGCCACGTCACGCCGTCGAACACGACGGCCGTCCTCCGGTCCGCGGCGGGTGGCCGTGCCGAGTTCGTCTCCCCGTCGGTCGACCTCTCGGTGGCCCTCGGGGGACAGCGCGCGGACCTCGACGCCCGGTTCCGGACGTACGCGCTGAACGAGCGGTACGAGACGAGCGACAGCGCCGCCGGGAGACGCGCCCTCCTCTCTGCCAGCCTCGACCGCGTCGAGGACCGACTCGGCGACGTCACGGCCGACGAGCGGCGCACGCGACGTGCCTACGTCAACGGCACCACCACGGGCGCCGACTACCTCGCGACGCTCAGTCGCCTCTCGGCGACCGCCGGCGAGCTACAGCGGCGGCTCACACAGGTCCAGAACTACGCCCGGCGCGTCCCGGACACGCAGCGAATCGAACAGCGCGCCGCCCGCGACGAGGCGGAACTCGTCATGCTCCAGGGGCCGGTCCGCGCTCGCGCGACCGAGGCGTTCGAGGGCACCTCCCGCCCCGACCGGTTCTACCTGGCCGCCTCGCGGACCGGCGTGGCCCTCTCGCGGCTCGACGACCGGAACGGGACCTACGTCCGGGAGGCGGCCGACCGGGCGAACTTCCGACCGGCGGTCCAGACCCGCCCGTCGGAGCGGGAGATGCTCGACCGCATCGACGCGCTCTACCCCTGGGGATGGAATCACTCCTCGCACGTCTTCTCCGAGAGCGGCCGCGGCATCTACCGCGTCGTCATCACCCACGACCACGGCCAACTGACCGCCTACATCGACGGGAGTACGCGGAACGTGTTCAGCGAGGTTCAGACGAAGTTCGTCGGGGGCCTGCCGACCGGTCCCGGGACCGCGGTCCGGCGGGGCGACGGGGCACTCGCCGTCAACCGAACGTACCCGGGCGGCCCGCTCCGCGTGCTGGCGACGAACGCCACGGGCGCGCCCCGCGACGCCGTCGTGCGCGTCAACGGGACGGTCGTGGGAGAGACCGGCGACGACGGCGTCCTCTGGACCGTCGGCCCCTCGGGGCAGTACGTCGTCTCCGCGACCACCCCGGACGGGGAGACGGTCACCCTCATCGCGCGGGCCGTCGAGGACGACCAGGCGGCCTGACGGTCAGTCCGACTCGGGACGGCGGGCGAGCGTCACGATGGCCCGGGGGCTCCCGGGCGCGGCCTGCATCACCTCGTGTTCGACGTCGACGAATCCGGCCGCCTCGAACATCCGGTCGGCCTCGTCCTCGTCGTAGAACAGCATGATGGCGTCTGCGACCTTCTGGAGGACCGTCGAGTTCGGGTAGTCTGGGCCGACGACGAGGACACGGCCGCCGGGCTTGACGACGCGCCGAATCTCCCGGAGCGCGGTGACCGGGTTGGGCCAGTACTCGATGGACCCCGAGGACCAGACGGCGTCGAAGGCCCCCGCGGCGAACGGCAGGCGCTCTGCGTCCCCGAGCTGGAAGGCCACCGGGTCGTGCTTGCCCAGTTTCCCGAAGGCCTTCTCCAGCTGGTGGGGGCTCTGGTCGAGGCCGTAGACGTGGTCGGTGTCGCGGAGCAGGCCCGCCGTCCCGAAGCCCGTGCCACACCCAACGTCGAGCACTCTGTCCTCGGGCCCCAGGGCGAGCATCTCGAGGGCCTCGTCGCGCATGCGCTCGTTCCAGACGAACGGGTTGATGCGGTCGTACACCTTCGAGAGGTACTTGTAGAAGACCCGCGCCCGGCCCTTGTCTTCGAGGACACCCATCGGTCGACGTTCGGCCTACCCGCCCATGTATGTTGCCGATTGCGCGCGACCCGCGCCGACCGCCTTCGCAACGCCCTTATACACCGTTGCCGATGTTTCGGACGATACGCGTATGCCGAGGGCAGAGGTTCTCGAACGAATCAAGACGGCTGAAGCTGAGGCCGACGAAATAATCGACGACGCCGAGGCAGAGCGGGACGAGCGACTCTCGGAGGCCCGCGAACGCGCCGCGGAGATTCGCCGCGACGCCGAGGCGGAGGCGGACGAACTCCGGGAGGAGCGCCTCGCCGAGGCTCGTGCGGACATCACAGAGGAGCGGGAACGCATCCTCGAGGAGGGCGAGGCGGAGCGCGACCGCCTCGTCAACCAGGCAGAGGACAACGCCGACGAGGCGGTGTCCTACGTCCTGGACCGGTTCCGGGAGGCGGTACATGCTCAGACCTAAGCGGATGAGCAAGGTCTCGGTGACGGGATCCAAGCGCGTGATGACCGACGTCATCGAGGCCGCCCACGACCAGAACGCGCTCCACCTCTCGGACTACGACGAGTCCTGGGAGGGCTTCGCGACCGGGTCGCCCATCGAGGGCGCCGAGGAGGCTTCGGCGAAACTGGTGACCATCCGCTCGCTGAAGTCCATCCTCGGCGTGACCGAGGAGGACGCCGGCCCCTCGCGGATCGTGACCGAGGACGCCATCGACGAGCAACTCGAGGAGATCCGCCAGACGGTCAACGACCTCGACGACCGGCGCGCGGACATCCGCGACGACCTCCGGACCGTCGAGGAACGACTCGACGGGGCCGAACCGTTCGTCGACCTCGGGATCGACCTCGACCTCCTGCGGGGGCACGAGCACCTCGAGGTGGCGGTCGGGACGGCCGATCCGACGGACGTCGAGGCGGCACTCGCGCACGCGGACGACCTCAGGGCCTACGAGGTGTTCACGGGCGAGGAGACCGTCGCGGTGGCTGCCTACCCCTCCGAGGGGGCCGGCGACGACGTCCTCGCGGACGTCCTCGTCGGCGTGGAGTTCGCCCACGTCGAGGTGCCCGACGCGTCGGGCGATCCCGAGGACTACGTGGCCGAACTCGAACACGAGCAGCAGCGACTCGAGTCCCGCCTCCAGAGCGTCGAGGGCGAACTGGAAGACCGGCGCCTCGAACACGCCGGCTTCCTCCTCGCCGCGGAGGAGCGACTGGCCATCGAGGTCCAGAAGGCAGAGGCGCCCCTCCGGTTCGCGACCACGGAGAACGCGTTCGTCGCGGAGGGGTGGGTGCCGACCCGGTCGTACGCCGACCTCGTCGAGACGCTGCGTGACGCGGTCGGCGACCGGATCGAGATCGAGGAACTCGAGCGGGCCGACTACGACGAGCGCGGCGCGCACGGCCACGACCACGGCGAGTCCGGCGGCGACGCGTCGTCCGCCGAGGGGGAGACCCAGCGGACGGCCGCCGACGGCGGACAGGTCGTGGAGATGAGCGACAGTCCCCCCGTCATCCAGGACAACCCCGGCGTCATCAAGCCGTTCGAACTCCTCGTCGAGACCATCAACCGCCCGAAGTACAGCGAGTTCGACCCGACGGTCGTGCTGTTCCTGACGTTCCCGGTCTTCTACGGGTTCATGATCGGCGACTTCGGGTACGGGCTGCTCTACACCGCGGCTGGCTACTACCTCGCCACCCGGTTCGACAGCGCCGCCATGCGGAGTCTGGGCGGCATCGCGACGTGGGCCGGTGGTTTCACGATGCTGTTCGGCCTGCTCTACGGCGAGGTATTCGGCCTGCACGTCCTGGGCGACATCGTCTGGGCGGGCCACCCGCCGATGCACAAGGGGCTCCAGCCCCACTTCATCCCGTTCGCGCTGGTGTGGCTGACCGCCAGCCTCGCCGTCGCGTTGCTCCACCTCACGGTGGGCTACCTGTTCGACTTCCGGAATCTCTGGGCCCAGCACGGCCTCCGCGACGCCGTCACCGAGAGCGGGTCGTGGATCCTGCTGATGCTCGGCGTCTGGACGTGGGTGTTCTCCACCCACGCCGCGAGCTACAAGCCCACGTTCCTCTACGAGGCGCTGAACGTGCCCGGGGCGGCGCTCCCGGGCGGCGGCACGGCGGCCGCGGAGAACATCGCGTACGCCGTCGGCTTCGGCGGCCTGCCCGCCGGCGTCGGCGTCGGCGCCCTCGCCGTCGCGGCCCTCGGGTTCGCCCTCCTCCTCCTGGGGGAGGGCGGCCTCGGCCTCATCGAGAGCCTGAACGTGCTGGTGAACGTGCTGTCCTACGCGCGTATCGCCGCCGTCCTGCTCGCGAAGGCAGGGATGGCGCTCGCGGTCAACATCCTCGTGTTCGGCGCGGAACTCCACGAGGGCGAGTTCCACTTCCTGTTCGTCAACGGCATCGACCCCACGCACGTCCCGGCGGAGGAGCTCGTGTTCAGCGGGCTGTTCAACGGCGGCGTCGCCGCCTTCGTCTTCGGTCTCGTCGTCCTCGTCCTCGGCCACGGCCTCGTCCTGGCGCTCGGCGTCACGAGCGCCGGTCTACAGGCCGTGCGTCTCGAGTACGTCGAGTTCTTTGGGAAGTTTTATGAAGGCGGTGGGGAGAAATACGAACCGTTCGGTTACGATCGGACCTTCACCACGGAGGACTGAGTAAATCCATGCTTGACACAATCGCGACCCTCGGTGTACTGCTTCAGCAAGGCGGCGCGGCGGCTCAGCCGGCGATCCCCCCGCTCGCAGGTGCGGCGCTCGCGGTCGGTCTCGCGGCGTTCGGCGCGGGCTACGCGGAGCGCGGCATCGGCTCCGCGGCAGTCGGAGCCATCGCGGAGGACCGCGACCTCTTCGGCGTGGGCCTCATCATGACGGTCCTGCCGGAGACGCTGGTCATCCTCGCGCTGGTCGTCGTGTTCCTCACCCTCTAAACACGGCCGACCATGAGTTTGGACACGGTCGTTGAGGACATTCGGGACGAAGCACGCCAGCGCCGAGAGGAGATCCTCGCGGCGGCCGACAAAGAGGCCGACCGCATCGTCGAGGAGGCCGAGTCGGACGCCGAGGAGATACTCGCTGACGCCGAGTCGTCGGTCGAGCGCGAGATCGAACAGGAGCGGGAGCAACAGCTCTCCTCCGCCAAACTGGAGGCCAAACAGGAGCGCCTAGAGGCGCGCCGCGACGCCCTCGCGGACGTCCGCGAGCAGGTCGAGGCGGCCGTGGCCGACATCGACGGCGAGGACCGCGAGGAACTGACCCGGGCGCTGATCGAGGCCGCCACCGACGAGTTCGACGACGGCGCGACGGTTCGGGTGTACGGTCGCGCGGACGACGAGGACCTCCTCGGAGACGTCCTCGCTGACTACGACGGCTACGAGTTCGCCGGCGAGCACGACTGCCTCGGCGGCGTCGTCTGCGAGAGCGACCAGTCTCGCGTTCGCGTCAACAATACCTTCGACTCCGTGCTCGACGACGTCTGGGAGGACGAACTCCGGGAGGTCAGCGCACGGCTCTTCGAGGACACGTGACATGAGCGTGAGCGTCAGGGAAGCGGCCCCGAACTACGAGTACGTGACCGCGCGCGTCCGCAGTCGCCGCGCGGCGCTGTTCGACGCGGACGACTACCGCAAACTGCTCCGCATGGGGCCCGGCGAGATCGCGCGTTACCTCGAGGAGACCGAGTACGAGACCGAGGTCAACGCCCTCGGCTCCCGGCACGCCGGCGTGGACCTCGTCGAGTACGCGCTCAACCGGAACCTGGCGAAGCACTTCGACGACCTGCTCCGCTGGAGCGAGGGCTCGCTCTACGAGCGGGTGGCACGCTACCTCCGGAAGTTCGACGTCTGGAACGTCAAGACGGTCCTGCGCGGCCGCTACTCCGACGCGGACCAGTCGGCCGTCGAGGAGGACCTCATCCACGCGGGCGAGTTCGAGGAAGAGTTCCTCGACCGCCTCGTCGCGGCGACGGACGTGGCAGAGGCCGTCGAACTGCTGGAACCGACCATCTTCGGGGAGGCGCTCGCGGCGGCCCTCGGCGACTACGAGGACACCGGCCTGCTGGTGCCCCTCGAGAACGCCGTCGACCGGGCCTACTACGAGGGCCTCCTCGAGGGCATCGACGAGATGGCGGACGACCGCCCGACCGAACTCTACGTGGAGTTCCTCGAGGCGGAGATCGACTTCCGGAACGCGCGGAACGCGTTCCGCATCGCCCGCTCGGGGGCCGACCTCGACCCGGCCGACTACTTCATCGACGGCGGCACGCTGTTCGACGCGGCGGACCTCCGCCAGCTGGTCGGCAACACCGACGAACTCGTCACCCGCATCCGCGAGAGCCGGTACGGGACCCAGCTCTCCGAGGCGCTCGAGCGCCTCGACCAGGCGGACAGCCTCATCGGGTTCGAGCACGCCCTCGACGCGGCGCTGCTGGAGTACTCGGGCCGGCTCTCGAACGTCTACCCGCTGTCGGTGTGTCCGGTGCTCGCCTACGTGCTCGCCAAGGAGCGCGAGGTCGAGAACGTCCGGGCCATCGCCCGCGGACGGGAGGCCGGCCTCTCGGAAGACGAGATCGAGGCCGAACTGGTGATGCTATGAGCCAGGAGATAGCCGTCGTCGGCAGTCCGGAGTTCACGACGGGGTTCCGACTCGCCGGCGTGCGCGAGTTCGCCAACGTCCCCCAGGAGGAGAAGGCCGACCGACTCGACGAGGCCGTCGAGGACGTCCTGGACCGCGAGAACGTCGGCATCGTCGTGATGCACGACGGGGACCTCGAGCACCTCTCGCGCGGGGTCCGCGAGCGCGTCGAGACGAGCGTCGAACCCACGGTCGTGACCCTCGGCGGCGAGGGCAGTTCCGGACTGCGCGACCAGATCCGGCGCGCCATCGGCATCGACCTCATGGCTGAGGACGAGGAGGACGACAACACATGAGTCAGACACAGAACGCACAGGCGGAACAGGACACCGGCACCATCGAGAGCGTGAGCGGACCGGTGGTCACCGCGACCGGCCTCGACGCGAAGATGAACGACGTCGTGTACGTCGGCGAGGAGGGCCTGATGGGCGAGGTCATCGAGATCGAGGGCGACGTGACCACCGTGCAGGTCTACGAGGAGACCTCCGGCGTCGGTCCCGGTGAACCGGTCGAGAACACGGGCGACCCCCTGTCGGTCGACCTCGGACCGGGCATGCTGGACACCATCTACGACGGCGTCCAGCGTCCTCTCGACGAACTCGAGGAGCGCATGCAGAGCGCGTTCCTCGACCGCGGCGTCGACGCGCCCGGCATCGACCTCGAGGCGGAGTGGGAGTTCGAACCCACCGTCAGCGAGGGCGACGAGGTCAGTCCCGGCGACGTCGTCGGGACCGTCGACGAGACCCAGAGCATCGAGCACAAGGTGATGGTCCCGCCCGACTACGAGGGCGGCGAGGTGACCGCCGTGAACGGCGGCACCCACACCGTCGACGAGACGGTCGTCGAACTCTCCTCGGGCGAAGCGGTCACGATGCACCAGGAGTGGCCGGTCCGCGAGGCCCGCCCCTCCGTCGACAAGGAGACGCCGACGACTCCGCTGGTCAGCGGCCAGCGCATCCTCGACGGCCTGTTCCCCATCGCGAAGGGCGGGACGGCCGCGATTCCGGG
>JBDGTT010000022.1:0-17374 GCA_042216525.1 Halobacteriaceae archaeon | reverse complement strand
TATAAGGCGATTTGGTTCGACCCTTCAGTGGGGTTGAATGAAAGTGGGCCGGCGCAGATTTGAACTGCGGTTACGGCCACCCGAAGGCCGAAGGATACCAAGCTACCCCACCGGCCCGCAGGAGAACCCAGAGCGTCCCGGCGTAAAACGCTTCCGAACCGCGGGCCGTCACCGCCCCGGCGGCGATGCTATCAGCTTCGATAATCCTCGACAAGAGTTAAATCAGCGTCGAACGATGGAGAAATCATGCGAGTGCCGACCGGCGTCCGGGGTTTCGACGAGCTAGTGGAAGGGGGGCTCATCGACGAGCGAGTGTACGTCCTGAGCGGGCCGCCGGGGAGCGGGAAGACGACGTTCGCGACGCAGTTCATCGCGCAGGGCGTGGCGGACGGGGACCGGGCGCTCTACCTCAGCATGCACGAGACGAAGGCCGAACTGGTCAACGACATGGCGACCTTCGACTTCGGCTTCGAGGCCGCCGCCGGGTCGGACCGGTTCCGGTTCATCGACCTCCGGTCGCCGGAGGGGCGCCGCCTCGTCTCCTCGTCGAACCGGAACACCTCCGAGACGGGCATCGACCAGTTGACGAGCAAACTCGTCAACTTCGTCGACGCCCGGGACGTCGACAGGGTCGTCGTCGACTCGACGATGCTCATCCCGCGGCTGTTCCCCGAGACGGACAACGGCGTCGCGGAGTTCGTCGCCAGCCTCGGCCGGACGTCGGCGACGGTCGTCCTCGTCTCCGAGATGACCGACCCCACCTCCTACGCCGAGGAGCACTACCTCGCCCACGGCGTCGTCTTCCTGCACAACTTCCTCGAGTCCGGGCGGATGACGCGGGGCCTCCAGCTGGTGAAGATGCGCGGGACCGACATCGACTGCGACATCCACGAACTCGCCTTCGACGAGGACGGCCTCGCCGTCCAACCCGAGACGACCATCACGGGCTGACCGAGCATGTACGACACCGACTACGGCACCGACTGGACGACCCTCGACAGGGAGGAGGCGCTCGAGCGCGCCTTCGCCCTCGGGGTCACCGCCGTCGTCGCGGAGCCCCGGCGGGACGAACTCGAACGCGTCCGAGACGCCGTCGACACGACCTACGACCGGACGATGGTCGACCTCGCCTTCGAGGAGGGACAGAAGCGGGCAGGCGACGCCGCCCCCGAGGCGCCCGAGGACGTCTGGGACAGCGTGGTCGAGGGCGAGGGCGACGCGGACGACGTCGCCGGAGTCGCCCCGCCCGACAGAGACGACGGCCTCCCGGCCGTGCTCGACGGCCTCGACGTCCTCGATGGCGGGGTCCCCGAGCGGTTCGGCGGCCTCGACCTCCCGGACGTCCTCCGCCGGAAGTAGTCAGTAGGTCGCGTACCCCCCGGTGTCCAGGTAGTTGTGCGCGACGGTCACGGCGTGGTTCGCGTGGAGAGGGCGCGGACCGAGGCGGACCGTGGCGTCGGCGTGCGCGTCGACGACGTCCCGCTCGGCGTCGGTGAACGAGCGGTGGTCCGAGAGGACGACCGTCGGGTCCGCCGGCGGGTCGAGGTCGACCACCGGCCGGCCGTCCTCGTGGAGGCAGACGACCGTCCCGCCGGCGGCGTCGAGGACCGCCTCGAGGCCGCGCGTGGAGACGAACAGGCCCGGGGTCGGTTCGGCCTCCTGGTGACCGATGGCGTCCTCGCGAGCGCCGATGGCGGTGCGGAGCAGCGAGGCGATGTTCCGCTCGTCCGGGCTCATGTAGCGGACTGACCCGCCGTCGACGCGGACGGCGAGTTCGTCACGCAGGACCAGCCAGACGGTCGCGTCCTCGCGGACGCCGTGCGAGAGGAAGAGCGCGGCGCCCACGACCCGGCAGAGGACGTCGAGCCGACCGGCCCCGCCCGGCAGGTCGTCGAGGGAGAACTCGGGCGTGACGGGCGCCTCGTGGCCGACGACGACGAACTGTCGCATGGACGCGGCTGGGGGCGGCGACCCCAAACCGCTGTCGCTACGCCTCGCGGACGGCGCGCCGACGGTCGGGTATCAGGTCCAGGTCGGCGTCGGTGTCGCCGAGGACGAACAGGGCGTACAGCCGCAGGAACGACTGGACGGGGGCCTGGACCAGGCCGACGACGACGAGCATGGCGAGGACGTAACAGAGCGCCACCACTCCGAGGGCGACGGCGCCGGCGACGCCGACGTCGGAGACGCCCCCGGTGAGAAAGAGGACGAGGGCCGCCGGGATGGCCGCGACGAGGAGGAGCGCCAGCCCCGCGACGAGGACGACGATGCCCACCGCGACGCCGGCGGCGAGGTTCAACACGACGCCGGCGACGAGATAGGCGGCGTACTGCCGGGGGTTGGCGCGGACCGTCCGCCAGAACCGTCGCCAGGCGGCGACGACGCCCTCGTCGCGGAGCACCATTACGGGAACGACGAAGACGGTGGTGAAGCCGTTGACGACGCCGACGACGAACCCGAGGACCAGGAACACGGGCACGAGGAAGACGCCGACCACGGTCCAGACCCTGGGGAGGGCGAGGACGAACGGCCCGAGGAACGCCGCCGCGAGTACGGCCAGCGGAACGAGGACCACCAGACCGAGGACGAGGCGGAACCCGAACAGGCGGAGCCCCTTCCCCCAGTGGCGCGCCATCGACCGGCGGATGGCCACCTCGTCGGTCCGCAGGGCCTCGACGAACGCGAACTCGAAGATGGAGGCCACGACGGCGAGGACCAGGCCGACGGCGACCAGGACGGCGACGGCGGCCACGATGAGCGCGACGTTCGTCGCGAGGAACTGCTCTATCGGCGCCGTGCCCGGACCCTGGCCCGGTGGCGTCGACGGCGCGCCGGACTGGAACTGCCCGCCGGTGCCGCCGGAGCCCGTCCCGCCCGAGACGAACAGGGCGAGCAGGGCCAGTCGGAGCCACCGACCGGCGTCGAACGGAAAGAGGAACGACCGGGTCGCCTGAAAGGCGTCCGACTGGTCGTCCACCGCGTACAGGGGCATGTCCGGTAATGTCGACGCGGAGATAGATAAAGCCCACCGTCAGTCTCACATCGAAGGACATGTTTCGCTCCGCGCCGTGGGGTAGGTATGCTGGACGCGGCACGCGAACTGAGCGCGACAGGTCCGGTCTGTGACGCATGTCTCGGCCGGCCGTTCGCCGACCGGAGCCACGGGCTGACCAACGCGGAACGTGGCCGGGCGCTCCGGGTCGCCGTCGCGATGGCCGACGACGTGCCCTTCGAGGTCCCGGCGGAGGAGTGCTGGGTCTGCGAGGGGCTCTGCGCGGCGTTCGACGACTGGGCCGACCGCGTCGTCGCGGCCCTGGAGGGCCTCCGGTTCGAGACCTACCAGGTCGGCTGCCGCGTGCCGCCGCTCTACGAGGAGAACGAGCGACTGCTGCGCGAGGAGGCCGGACTCGACCCGGACGCCGGCGAAGCGCTCAAGTCCGAACTCAACCGCGAGGTGGGCAAGCGCGTCGGAGAGCGGACGGGGACGACGGTCGACTTCGAGCGTCCGGACGTCCTCGCCCTCCTGAACCTCGAGCGTGGCGACGTGGACGTGCAGGTCAACCCGGCGTTCGTCTACGGCCGCTACCGGAAGCTCGCGCGCGGAATCCCACAGACGGAGTGGCCCTGCAACGACTGTGGCGGGACCGGCAAGCAGATGGGGTCGGACGGCGCCCCGGAACCGTGTCCTGGCTGTGACGGGACGGGCTATCGCTACGACGAGAGCGTCGAGGGCTTCGTCGCGCCCCACGTCCGCGAGGCGATGGACGGCGCGGACGCCGTCTTCCACGGGGCGGGCCGGGAGGACGTCGACGCGAAGATGCTCGGCACGGGACGGCCGTTCGTCGTCGAGGTGAAGCGGCCGCGAGACCGGTTCCCCGACGTGGCGGCCCTCGAGGCGACCATCAACGGCGCCACGGAGAAGGTGGCGGTCACGGGCCTGCGCCTCGCCACCCACGAGATGGTCGAGCGGGTGAAAGAACTCGACGCCGACAAGACCTATCGCGCCGAGGTCACCTTCGACGCGCCGGTGGCGGCGGCCGACCTGCGGGCCGCCGCGGACGAACTGAGCGGGACGACCATCGAACAGCGGACGCCCCACCGGGTGAGCCACCGCCGGGCGGACAAGGTCCGGGAGCGCCGGGTCTACGAGGTCCGGACGGAACGGGTCGACGACACCCACGCCACCGTCGAGGTGCGCGCGGCCGGCGGCACCTACGTCAAGGAACTCGTGAGCGGCGACGAGGGCCGGACCGACCCGTCGCTCGCGGGCCTCCTGGGCGTCGGCGCCGAGGTGACGGCCCTCGACGTCGTCGCCGTCGAGGGCGTCGACGAACCGTTCGAGGCCGAAGCCTACGTTCGGGACGCGCCCGACGAGGAGCGCGCGACCGGGGACGGCGCGGCCCCGTCGTCCGAGTGACCGGCCTCCGCGTCCGAACGCTTTTCCCGGCCGGGGGCGACCCGGAAGCATGCCGGCAGCGAATCCGACGGTGGTCTTCACGGAACCCGGGCGGGCGGTCGTCGAGCGCCGGTCGCGCCCGACGCCGGACCCGGACGAGGTAGTCGTCGAGACGGAGCGGTCGCTGGTCAGCACCGGGACGGAACTGACTGTCTTCTCCGGGGACTACCCCGAGGGCTCCCACTGGGACGAGTACGGCACCTACCCGTTCGTCCCGGGGTACTGCAACGTCGGGACCGTCGTCGAGGCGGGCGACGGCGCCGACGTCGCGGTCGACCAGCGGGTGGTCTCCCGGGGCGCTCACGCCCGGTACGTGACCGTCGACGCCGACACCTGCGTCCCGGTGCCGGAGGGCGTGTCGGTCGACGAGGCGGCCTTCCACACGATGGCGGCCGTCGCGATGAACGGCGTGCGGCGGAGTCGCCTGGCGTGGGGCGAGGCCGTCGCCGTGTACGGGCTGGGGCTGCTCGGCCAGTTCGCCGTCCGACTCGCCCGGGTGGCGGGCGCACGGCCCGTCGTGGGCGTCGACCTCGCGCCCGAGCGCCTCGACCTCGCACCCGACGGCGTCCGGACCGTCGACCCCCGGGAGACCGACCCCGCCGACGTGCTCCGGGCGGCCTCCGACGGTCGCCTCGCCGACGTGACCGTCGAGGCGACGGGCAACCCGGACGCCATCGTCGACGAACTCGACAGCCTCCGACGGCAGGGACGGTTCGTCCTCCTGTCGAGTCCGCGCGGGGAGACGGGCTTTGACTTCCACGACCACTGCAACTGGCCGAGTTACGAGATCGTCGGCGCGCACGACGACTCCCACCCCGACGTCGAGACGCCCGCGAACCCGTGGACCGTCGAGCGCAACACCGAGTTGTTCTTCCGGTACGTCGCGGACGGGGACCTCTCGGTCGCGGACCTGATCACCCACCGCCACGACGTCTCGGAGGCGCCCGCCGTGTACGACTCCCTGCTCGCGGACCGCACCGAGCGACTGGGCGTGCTCTTCGAGTGGGGAGAGTGAGTCGAGACCCGGCGTCGGGACCGGCGTCCGTCGTGCGCGTCGGCGCCGACGAGGCCGGGAAGGGGCCCGTCCTCGGGTCGATGTTCGCGGCGGCCGTCCGCGCGCCGGCGGCGGCCATCCCCGACGGCGTCGCCGACTCGAAGCGCCTCCGCCCCGCCCGGCGGGAGGCCCTCGACGCGGCGCTCCGCGGGGACGACCGGGTCGCCGTCGGCGTCGCCGAGGTGCCCGTCTCGCGCATCGACGACCCCGAGACCGACATGAACACCCTCACCGTCGCGGCGCAGGCCGAGGCTCTCGGCGCGGTGGTCCGCGAGGGCGATCAGGCCCTCGTCGACGCGGGCGACGCCGACGCGGCCCGCTTCGGACGGCGGGTCGCCGACCGCCTCGACGGCGTCGCGGTGACGCCCGAGCACCGCGCCGACGAGCGCTACCCGGTCGTCGCGGCGGCCTCCGTCGTCGCGAAGGTGGCGCGGGACGCCCACGTCGCCAGCCTCGCGGACGAGTACGGCGACGTCGGCAGCGGCTACCCCAGCGACCCGGCGACGCGGGCGTTCCTGCGCGAGTTCGTCCGCGAGACCGGGACGCTGCCGGCATGCGCCAGGGCGTCGTGGTCGACCTGTTCGGACCTGCTCGCGGCGGCCGAGCAGTCCGCCCTGGACGAGTTCTAGCGCCCGCGGAGGAGCGACCCGACGGAGGGGATCACGCCGAGCGTCGCGGCCGCGAGGTACACGCCGAACAGCGCCAGGGCGACGCCCGCGACGGCGGCCGCGGGGCCGCGTCCGGCGAACGCCATCGCCAGGCCGATCCAGACGAGGACCAGGCCGACAAGCGACAGCAAGACCGTGCCGATGGCGCCGAGGATGGCGTCCTCGACGGCGGTCCGGACCACCGCGTACAGGCGGTCCTCGTCCATCCCGGGGAGGGCGGCGCCGCCGTCCGTCTCGCCGGCCGGCCGCGTCCGGTCGGCGGCGTCGGACCCGTCTCGTGGAGGGGTCATGGCGCCCACTCGTCGGCGGAGGGACAGAAAGCTACCGGTGGTCGGACCCGGGGTGTCCCCGCCGAGGGCGGTTTCGCGTCCGCCCCGCAGAGACGCACTCGACCGGCACCACGCCGCGCGGTGGGCACCGGGCGGCGGGCGCGAGAAGACGCGCCGACGGTGTGCCCCCGGGGAGGCACAGCGCGCGTCAGCGGTCCGTGAGCAGGATGCGGAGGATGTCACCGTAGGCCGGGCGGGTCAGGAGGACCCCGACGAGGACGCCGAGGATGGTGACGATGGCGAACCCGCGGAGGTCGCCCAGCGAGAGGACCGCCAGCGGACTCATCGCGATGATGGTCGTCGCCGCGGCGGCACCGATGACCCAGAGGGCCTTCCGGAAGCGGGAGTGGAAGACCCGCTGCGAGGACACCTGCTCGGTCAGCACCTCGTCGGCGATGATGATGAGGTCGTCCACCCCCGTCCCGATGACGGCGATGAACCCCGCGATGTGCGAGAGGTTCAGCGGCAGTCCGACGGCGGCCGCGAAGGCGAGGAGGATGGCGACCTCCGAGAGCGCGGTCAGCACCATCGGGAGGGCGACGGTCGGCTCCCCGTACCGGAGGAAGACCACGCCGCTGACGGCGAAGACGGCGACGATGCCGGCGATGAGGGAGTAGAGCTTGAACTCCTGGGCGAGGCTGGGGAGCACGAACTGCTTGGATCCGCGCTCGAAGTTCAGCGTCGCGGGCAGCGCGCCGGTCTGGAGGTTGAGGTAGAGTTCGCGGGCCTGGGACTGGTTGTGGGCCGTGATGACGAACGCCCCGTCGAACTCGCCGCGGTCGATGATGCCCGCGAGGTCCCGTCCCATGCTCGCGGAGTAGACCGTCCGTCCGTCGAGGACCGTCAGCAGGCAGTAGGACTGGTTCGGGTTCGTCTCGTACTGACACTGGTCGGTGTGGGAGGTGAAGCCCTTCTGTTGCATCACCCGGGAGAAGCGCTGCGCCGCGGTGTCCGAGAGCGTCACCGGGACGACGGGCTGGTTGGTCTGCTGGTCGACCCGCGGACTCGACACCTCCGGCATGTCGCTCTTGCCGGTGGCGAGGGGGACCCGCTCGACGCCGGTGCCGTTCTGGTTCGGGTAGGCGGCGACGAGCTGGACGACGCCGCGGTCGCCGATCTGTCGCTGGACCTCGCTCGCGTTCGCGTTCGGCACCTCGACGACGACGAACACCCGGCCGTCGGGCGTCCGCGCCTGCGAGACCGACCCGCCGGAGAGGCCGGCGGCGTTGACCTTCCGCTGGATGACGTCGACGAGGTCGGCCCTGGTGGCGTCGGTGACGCCGGTGTGGACGTCGTCGGTCGTCACGTCGATGCCCGCGGCCGCGAGGGCGTCCCTGAAGGCCGAGTGGGAGACGTTGGTGTACACCTCGACGGCGGCCGGCGCGTCGGGACCGGGCGGGCGGGCCGAGACGTCGGTGGCGTCGACGCCGAGTTCGTCGGCGACGGTGGTCTGGACCGCCCGCGCGTTGTCCGGCGTCACGTCGACCTCGGTGACGTACGCGCCGGTGACCGGGGCGCGGATGCGCGCCCCGCCCGAGAGGTCGAGGCCGTACTGGAGGTTCGTCGGCCCCTGCTGGCTGCCGCCGCCGGCGCCGACGCCGGGGACGAAGAGCGCGACGCCCGAGACGACGAGCAAGACGGCGAGGAAGGCGACCCGCCAGTGGTCGCGAACGTTCATCGGAACCGGGCCACCCCCTCGAACTTCCACCAGCGGAGCAGACTGAGGTTGAGCATGTACGTGTTCATCAGGTCGGCGGTCAGCCCCATGACGAGGACGACGCCGATGGAGGTCAGCAACTGGATGCCGAAGGCGAAGGCGACGATGGTCATGACGACCATCGCGGAGATGGACGTGACCGTCATCGTCACGCCGGTCTGCATGGCGCGATGGGTGCTCTCGTAGAAGTCGCCCGAGCGACGCAGGACGTGGTTGTTCAACAGGATGTCCGAGTCGACGCTGTACCCGATGAGCATCAGCAGGGCGGCGACGGTGCCCAGCGAGAGCTTGATGTTCAGCAGGTTCATCAGCGCGACGGGGATCACCAGGTCAGAGAACGCCGAGGCGACGACGGCGATGCTCGGGACGAACGAGCGGAACAGCGCGAAGACGACGACGCTCATCCCGACGAACGCGACGACGACGCCGAGGAGCGCCGTCTGCTGCGCCTGACTGGCGAAGGCGGGGGTCGTCTGCTGGAGCGAGCGTATCGTGTAGCCCGCCTCCGTGGCCTGTCGCCTGAGGGCGTCGTCCTGTCCGGTCGCCTGGAAGGAGACGATGTAGGAGTTCGAGTTCTGGACCGGCCGAATCGCGGTCGGGGCCGGGTCGAAGGCGTCGGCCACCTGGGACTGTGTGGCGCCCGTCTGGACGACCAGTTCGGTGCCACCGGTGAACTCCATCCCGAGACGGACGGGCGTGCCGGTGGTCAGGTACCACGCCGCGATGACGAGGAGTGCGAGCGCGAGGACCGCCAGCGGAACCGCCACCAACTGGCGATTGGAGTACCGGGTGTAGTCGACCTCCGGAACCTCGAACGCAGCCATGGAACCCGGTCGTCCTGCGTTCCGAATAAGCCTTCTTATGTCCGGTTCCGTCCCCGCCGACCGGGACCGGTCTCCGCTCGTATCAATCCCGATAATCGGTGGGGAACGGGTATATCCCCCCGGTTATCAAACCGGATAGAGCAATGGCAGACGACACGCGGCGGACGCCCGTCCTCTGGCGCGTCCGCGAGAGCTACGCGACGAAGCTGGTGACTGCGTTCCTCCTCGTCGTCGTCGTCATCGGGGGCATCGGAGGCTACATCTACGTCTCGACGAGCGACGCCGTCGCGTCGGACACGCGGGACCAGCTCCAGACGCGCGCGACCATGCAGGCGACACAGATCGACGACTGGGTGCAGTCCTCGAAGAGTACGGCCCGGCTCCTCAGTCGGTCGGGTGCCGTCCAGACCGGGGACAAGGAGTGGATACAGAGCTACACGCAGGACCTCATCGAGGGGGGCAACCTGACGGCCGGGGCCCGTGCCGTCCACGTCGTCGACGTCGAGTCGACGGAGATCGTCACGAGTTCGCTCCAGCGCCGGATCGGCGCGACCCCCCGCGAGGAGGGCGCGCCCTGGGCCCAGCACGACCTCCACGCCCTCAGCACCGACGAGGTGCTCGTGACGGCCTTCCAGCCGACGTCGGCCAACACGACCGTCGTCACGTTCGTCACGCCCGTCAAGGGCCGGACCCAGCGCGCGCTGGTCTACGTCACCGACGCCGGGGCCGTCGTCGACCAGCTCGCCCACTCCTCGGACACGGAGTACACCACCGTCGTGAACGCGAACGGGACGGTCGTCCTCGACTCACAGAACCCGGGCCTCATCGGCACCCAACACGAGCCCGGTCCCGGCGTCGACTCCCACTCGGTCGAGCAGGCGCTCGCCGGCGAGACAGGCTACGCGTCCGCCACCCACCAGGGCGACGGCGACGTGGTCACCGCCTACGCCTCCGTCGAGGGCGCCGACTGGGCGGTCCTCGTCCACGAACAGCGGGGCGTCGCCTTCGCGCTCGTCGACTCGGTCACCCGGAACCTGGCGGCGCTGCTCGCCGTCGTCGTCCTCGGGTTCGTGGCGGTCGGGCTGACCATCGGGCAGAACACGCTCCGCGACGTGCAGACGCTGACCGGCAGGGCCGGGGCCATGGAGGCGGGGGACCTCGACGTGGACCTCGACACCGACCGGCGCGACGAGATCGGCGACCTCTACCGCGCCTTCGACGCGATGCGTGACTCGCTGCGCGAGACCATCGAGGAGGCCGAGCAGGCCCGCGAGGACGCCGAGGCGGCGCGGGAGCGCTCCGAGGCGCTGGTCGACCACCTCGAGTCGAAGGCCGCCGACTTCCGCGAGACGATGGAGGCGACGGCCGCCGGCGACCTCACGAGTCGGATGGACCCCGACAGCGAGAGCGAGGCGATGACCGACATCGCCCGGGCGTTCAACGACATGGTGGCGACCCTGGAGTCGACCGTCGGGGAGGTCAAGTCCTTCGCGTCCTCGGTGGCCGAGGAGAGCCAGGCGGCGAGCGAGGGCGTGGCGGACGTCCGCGACGCCAGCGAGCAGGTCAGCGTCTCCGTCCAGGAGATCAGCGACGGGGCGAGCACCCAGAGCGACCAGCTCGAGACGGTGGCCAACGAGATGAACGACCTCTCGGCCACCATCGAGGAGATCGCCTCGACCGCCACCGAAGTCGCCGAGCGGTCGACGGAGGCCGCCGAGCGGGGTGCGGAGGGGAACGAACTGGCGTCGGACGCGCTCGACGAGATGGCCGGCATCGAGGAGACGGCCGAGGAGACGGTCACCGCGGTCGAGGCCCTCGCGGACCAGATGCGCGAGATCGGCGAGGTCATCGAGGTCATCGACGACATCGCGGAGGAGACCAACCTGCTGGCGCTCAACGCGAACATCGAGGCCGCGCGGGCAGACGGCGACGGCGACGGCTTCGCCGTCGTCGCCGACGAGGTGAAGTCGCTGGCCGAGCAGACCCAGGACCGCGCCGCCGAGATCGAGTCCCTCGTCGGGGACCTCCGCGAGCAGACGGACGGGTCCGTCGCGGACATGCAGGAGATGCGCGACCGCGTGGAGGCGGGCACCGACACCATCGGGGCCGCACTCGACGAGATGGAGGCCATCGTCGACCTCGTGGAGGAGGCCAACCGCGGCGTCCAGGAGATAAGCGACGCCACGGACGACCAGGCCACCTCGACCGAGGAGGTCGTCGCGATGGTCGACGACGTCGCCGCCATCAGCGAGGAGCAGACCAGCGAGTCCGAGAGCGTCGCCGCCGCCGCCGAGGAGCAGACCACCTCGCTCTCGACGGTCGAGGAGGGCACCGACCGCCTCGCGGACCGCGCGGGCGACCTCCGGGAACTGCTGGCCGGGTTCCGGGTGGCAGACGCCGAGACGGCCGGCCCCGCGACGGGCGACCGGCCCGCCGGGAGCGCCGCCGCGACCGACGACTAGCGGTAGCGGACCGCCACCACGCCGTCGCCGGCCCGCACGGTCACCCGCGTCGCGCCGAGGCGGGCGGCCCGGGTCAGCGTCGCCTCGTCCGCGAGGACCTCCTCGGCGGCCCCGTCTGTGCGCTCTCCGGGGACCACCAGGACGTGGTGGGCCAGCGAGTCGTCGTCGAGTTCGAGCACCTCGCCGGGGTCGTCGTCGGCCGCCGCCTCGACGGCCCGGGCGGGCGGGGGCGCCGACTCGCGCTCGACGGCCACCTCTCGTCGGTCGTGGACCGTCTCGAGCGACCACGTCACCTCGAGAGGCGGGTCGGGCGCCACGGTCGCGTCCAGAACGGTCCCCCGCGACAGCCCGGGGTTCGAGGCGAGCGTGTGGACCTGCCCCGACGCGACGTCCCGGAGCACCGCCGTGTCGTCGGCCCGCGTCACCAGGAAGGTCCCGCGCTTCATGGGCCGGGTAGCACCCGGCGACGCTAACGCCTTACGACCGCGCCCGCCACCCGAGGACGGCGACGAGGGCGGCGCCCGCCCCGGCCAGCACCAGGCCGGCGAGGTCCGGCAGGCCGTTCAGAGTCGCGATCAGGGGGGCGAGCGCGCCCGTCGCGGCGGGTTCGTTCGCGTCCGGCGCCAGCACGGCCATCCCGAAGTACAGCGAGAGGAGGTAGACGTACCCGGCCAGGGCCAGGCGGAACTGGGCGCCGCCGGGGACCGCGCCCTGCCGGCGGAACCGGCGGGCGACCACGAGGACCGGGACGACGAGCGGGAACACCGCGAACAGGAAGACGACGATGTAGAAGGCCCGGGAGAGCGTGAGCGTCCCCCCGGGGACGGCGGCGGTGCGGGCGATCAACTGGACGAGTCCCAGCGCGAAGAAGAGCGCGATGAGCAGCGCCACGCCGCCACCGAGGACGACGTACGATCTGAACAGCCACGACCCGCTCCGCCGGAAGGCGTAGGGATACGCCGTCACGAGTCCGCCGTAGGTCGCCTCTTCGCCGTCGGTCATCGAGGTCCAGTAGGGAGCGACGGGGCTACTGTCTGACGGTTCGTGGGCACCCGAGCGGGCGGACACGACAAGAGTCATGGGGCGGACGGCCGAGGTCCGCGTATGCGAGTCGACATCGGCAACGCGCTGGCGGCGGTGGCCTCGCCGGGCGTGCCACGTGGCGCCCTCGAGCGTCTCGACGACCGGGTCGAGCAGGCCCACGAGCGCATCGCCACGGGTCGCGCCGGCGGCGAGTTCGGCTACGCCGCGCTGGACCTGCCGGAGACGGTCGACCTCGGTGCGGTCCGGGACGCCGCGGCCGAGGTGGCCGTCGACCCCGAGGCGGTCCTCGTGGTCGGCATCGGCGGGAGCGCCCTCGGCGCCGCCACGCTAGCGGCGGCCGTCGACCCGCCGGTGCCCGTCCACGTCCTCGACAACGTCGACCCGGCCGAGACGCGGGCCCTCCTGGCGGACCTGCCGCTCGCGCGGACCGCGGTGAACGTCGTCTCGGAGTCGGGCACGACGACCGAGACGCTGGCGAACTTCCTGGTCGTCCGGGACGCCATGGCCGCGGCGGACGTCGACTGGACCGACCGGACCCTCGTCACGACCGGCGAGGCCGGGCCGCTCCGTGCCCTCGCAGACCGGGAGGGGCTGCCGACGCTGCCGACGCCGCCGGGAGCGCCCGGCCGGTTCTCGGCCCTCTCGCCGGTCGGCCTGGCGCCGCTGGTCCTCGCCGGCGCGGGCGAGGACGCCGCGGCGATGCTCGCGGGCGCCCGGGACGTCGACCTCTCGGGGTCGCTGTTCGACTGCCCGGCCTACGCCTACGGCGCGACGGCCTACGCGCTGGACGCCAGGGGCGCCGCGGTGAACGCGATGTGTCCCTACGCCGAGTCGCTCGACCGGTTCGCGGAGTGGTTCGGACAGCTCTGGGCCGAGAGCCTCGGGAAGGACGGCCTCGGGCAGACGCCGGTGCGCACCCTCGGGGCGACCGACCAGCACTCACAGCTCCAGTTGTGGCGGGCCGGCCCCCGGGACAAACTCGTCACTCTCGTCCGGCCGACGGAGCGACCGACGGTCCCCATCCCCGACCCCGGGGAGGGGGCCCTCGCCCACCTGGCGGGCGAGGACCTGGGCGGCCTCCTCGACGCCGAGTTCGGCGCGACGGAGGCGAGTCTCGCCGCGGCGGGCCGTCCGAGCGTCCGCGTCGAGGTCGAGCGGGTCGACGCCCGCGGCGTCGGCGAACTGTGCTACGGGATGGAGGCCGCCTGCGTCCTGGCCGGCGAACTCTACGGCGTCGAGACGTTCACGCAGCCGGCGGTCGAGTGGGGCAAGCGCGCGACGCGGGGCCTGCTCGGCGCCGCGGACGGCCGCGAGGAGGCCGCAGCCGTCGGTCGGAAGTCCGAACTGGTCGTCGAATGAGCACGCATAAAGCAGCCGCCCCCCGACACGGGGTATGGTGAGTTCGGCCCGCGAGCGCGTCGCGGCGACCCTGCGCGCCGCGGCGCTGGGCGCCGCGGGACTGCTCGCGCTCCAGGTGTGGGGGGTCCTGCTCGCGTCCGTCGCCGTCGGCGTCGTGGGCCCGCTCGACGTCACGGCCCGGACGGTGGTCGGGACGGCGGCCCTCGGCCTGGGGACGGCGACCGTCGCGGGCGCGTACCTCCGCCTCTCCGAGCGCGACGCGTCCTACGTCGACTTCCGGCGGCCGACCCGGCGGGACCTGGCCTACGTGGTCGCCGGCGTCGTCGCCCTGCTCGCGGTGCTCGTGGTCCTCGACCGGGTGACCGCGGCGCTGGGGGTCACGCCGGCCCAGCACAGCATCGAACGCGAGGCCCGGGGCGGACACGCGGGCGTGTTGCTCGTCCTCGTGCCCCTCTCGGTCCTCGTCGTCGGCCCGGGCGAGGAACTGCTCTACCGGAACGTCGTCCAGAAGTCCCTGACCGAGACGTTCCCCCGGTGGCGGGCCATCGGCATCGCGAGCGCCATCTTCGCCCTCGTCCACGTCTTCGCCTACAGCACCGGCAACTCGACGGCGTCGCTGGCGACCACGCTGGGCATCATCTTCGTGCTCGCGGTGGTCCTCGGGGTGCTCTACGCCCGGACGGAGAACACGCTGGTGCCGGCCCTGGTCCACGGGACGTACAACGCGGTCCAGTTCGCGCTGCTGTACGGGCAACTGCGCTGACCCGCGGGCCGACTACTGGGGGTTCTTTCTGGAGAGCGCGCTCCCGCAGACCGGACAGCGCTCGCGGTGGTCGTCGAACTCGCGGCCACAGCCCCGACACTGGAACCCCCAGTCGCGTCGCTCGTCGATGCCCTCGCGGGCGACGGCGTCGACGTCGAGGCCGAGGTCCGCGGCGACGTTCTGCATCGCGTAGTCGTCGGTGACGAGCACCGCGTCGAGTTCGAGCGCGGCGGCGACGACGCGCACGTCCACGTCCGAGAGCACCTCGGCGTCTCCGGTCCGGCGGGCGGCCCGGCGGACGCGGTCGACCGACTCCCGGTCGGGCACCTGGACGCGCATCCCTGCCCCCTCCATCGCGTCGTAGCGATAGCGGGAGGCGTCGGTGAGTTCCTCGCGGACCGCCGGGACCGTGGCCGTGCGGTCGGCGGTCTCGTAGCCCTCGATGAACGCCGACGAGTCCAGAACGTGCACGGCCTCAGCGGTCGATGACGATGTAGTCCTTGACGGCCTGGACGCGCGAGACGGGAATCTGGAAGCGGCCGGACTCGTCCGTCTCGAAGTCGCTCCCGGCGGCGCCGACGTTCTCGCCGGGGCTGACGAGGAGGTGTTCGAGGGCGCCGCTCCGCACGTCCATCGTGATGTTGTAGAGCATCCCGAGTTCGGTGCCGTCCGCGCCCATCACGGACTTGCCGGAGAGGTTCTCCGCGAGTATGTCTGGCATGACCGGGTGTAGCCGGTCGACACACATAAAAACGAGGGAGGTCGTCGGACGCCGGTCCGACGCGGCCCCGACGAGGCGGGCCGGCCGTCGAGAGCGCGTGACGATGGAGTTATAGGTGCTCACGCCCGAAAAATCACCAAGACCTTTTCAGGGTGGTAGGTATGTCGGACGCGAACACAACAGACACGGCCGAACGGGGCGCCCAGGGACTCCGGACGCCCATCGTGGCGGTCCTGGGACACGTCGACCACGGGAAGACGAGTCTCCTCGACAAGATTCGCGGCTCCGCCGTCCAGCAGGGCGAGGCGGGCGCCATCACGCAACACATCGGCTCGACGGAGGTGCCCCTCGACACCGTCTCCCGGGTCGCCGGGAGCCTCGTCGACCCCGAGGAGTTCGACCTACCCGGCCTGCTGTTCATCGACACCCCCGGCCACCACTCGTTCACGACGCTGCGGGCCCGCGGCGGCGCGCTCGCCGACATCGCCGTCCTCGTCGTCGACGTCAACGACGGCTTCCAGCCACAGACCGAGGAGGCCCTCTCCATCCTCCGGGACACCGGGACCCCGTTCGTCGTCGCCGCGAACAAGATCGACCTCGTGCCGGGGTGGAACCCGACCGAGGACGCCCCCATCCAGGGGACCTACGAGAGTCAGAGCGACCGGGTGCGCCAGCAACTCGACGAGCGCCTGTACGAGATCATCGGCTCGCTCTCCGAGAACGGCGTCTCCTCGGACCTCTACTGGCGTGTGCGGAACTTCCAAGAGAACGTCGGCGTCGTCCCCCTGAGCGCCGAGACGGGCGAGGGGGTGCCGGACCTGCTGGCGGTCCTGATGGGCCTCTCCCAGCGGTACATGCGCGACCAGATGGCCGTAGACGTGACCGGTCCCGGCGCTGGCACCGTCCTCGAGGTCTCCGAGGAGCAGGGCTTCGGGACCACCCTCGACGTGATCCTCTACGACGGCACCGTCCGCGAGGACGACGTCGTCGTCGTCGGCGGCCTGAACGGCCCGATCGTCACCGACGTCAGGGCCCTCCTGAAGCCCCGGCCCCTCGCCGAGATCCGCACCGAGAAGCGCTTCGAGAAGGTCGACGAAGTGGCGGCGGCCACCGGCGTGAAGATCGCGGCCCCGGACTTGGAGGACGCCCTCGCGGGCGCGCCGGTCCGGGTGGTCCGCGACCGGGACCGGGACGCCGTCGTCGAGGAGGTGGCCGCCGAACTCGCCTCCATCGCCGTCGACACCGGCGAGGAGGGGGTCGTCGTCAAGGCAGACACCCTCGGGAGTCTCGAAGCCGTCGCCAACGCCCTCGAGGAGGCCGAGATACCCATCATGCGCGCCGAGGTGGGGGACGTAGCGCCCCGCGACGTGAGCGTCGCCTCGACCATCGACGAGGAGACCGAACGGGTCATCCTCGGGTTCAACGTCGACGTCCTCCCCGCGGCGGAGCGCCGGGCCGACGAGTCCGACGTCCGCCTGTTCACCAACGACGTCATCTACCGCCTCGTCGAGGAGTACGAGGCCTACGTCGAGGACCTGGAGGAGCGCCAGCGCTCGGCCGTCTTCGAGAACGTGGTCCGCCCGGCCCGGTTCCGCGTCCTCCCCGACCACGTCTTCCGGCAGTCCGACCCGGCCGTCGTCGGCGTCGAGGTGCTCTCGGGCACCCTCAAGCGGAACGTCCCCGTCGCCGCCTTCGAGGGCGACGAACCGACGCGCGTCGGCGTCGTCAACGGCATCCAGAACCAGGGCGAGGACGTCGAGGCGGCCCGGAGCGGCGAACGCGTCTCCGTCGCCATCGACGGCCCGACGGTCGGCCGGCAGATCGACGAGGACGACGTCCTCTGGGTCGACCTGCCCGAGAAGCACGCGAAGGTCCTCGAACAGGAACTCAAAGCGGACCTGCCCGCCGACGAGCGGGAGGCCCTCTCGCAGTACCTCGAGAAGATGCGGCGGCGCGACCCGTTCTGGGGGAAGTAGG
>JBDGTT010000006.1:0-18027 GCA_042216525.1 Halobacteriaceae archaeon | reverse complement strand
TCTCCCCCTGCTCCGCCGCCGTGGTGTCGTCTCCGTCGCACTCGCCGTCACGTTCACCGTCGGTCTTCTCGTCGCCGTGTTCACCGTCGGTCTTCTCGTCGCCGTGTTCACCGTCGGTCTTCTCGTTTCCGCGTCCGTCGTCGGACTCGTCGTCGCTCACCGCAGTCGCGTCATCGTCTCGCGGGTCGTCTCCGACCCCCGTTCGGAACCGCCGTATCGCGTCCGTCCACGACTCTCGCCGTGGCACCTCGCTCCCGTGGTCGACGTCGACGCCGACGTACCCGCAGTCCTCGCAGACCGACGCCGACCGCCCGCCGAGGGTGTAGTCGGTCGTCGGGCCGCCACAGCGGGGACAGTCCATGTGTCGGGATTCTGTGCGGGGGTGCTTAGAACCTCGGGCGGGGGATTGATTAGCGCGCGTGACAGTCTGGTGCGCATGCCTACCATCGACCTCTCGGCGGACCAGCGGGCGTACCTCGACGACCTGCGCGACCGTCTCGCCGCCGAACACGTGGGCGCGTACGGCCACGTGAGACCGCGCGACGCCGTCCAGTACCTCATCGACAGTCACGAGGGCGACGTGGGCGAGGGCGTCGCGACCGACGCGACGGTGGACGACGGGGCCGAAGACGCCGACGATGCCGAGACGGGCGACGCAGCCGAAGACGCCGACGATGCCGACGAGTCGGCGACGATGGACGCGATGATGGCGCTCCTGGAGACTCACGACGACAAGTGGGACTCCTCCGAGGACGAGGACGCCAGGTACGTCGTCCACCTGCCCGACGGCGACGAGCACGTCCGGACGAAGGGCGAGGTGAAGGCGCTGCTGTTCAAGAACTTCAGGTAGATGTCCGTCTTCGACGCCGCGCGAACCTGGCTGGGCCGTCTGCTCGGGGGTAGCGAGGCCGACGACGCGGACGACGCGGCCGGCGCGGCCACGGCGGACGCGTCGGAGTCCTCGGGGGCCGAACCGGCCTACGAGTGTGCCGTCTGCGGGACGCGGGTCTCGGACCCGGACGGGCCGTGCCCGCTGTGCAACGGGACCGACGTGGTCTCGGCCGGGAGTGACGAACCGACCGGGGACGGCCCTGGACCGGGCGGGACGACGACGCGCGTCGCCAGCGACGACGCCAGCGACAGACTCCGCGAGGTCCGGGAGGGGAACGTCCTCGCGGCCAACGCCGACCGGTGGGAGCGCGTGGACGACGGCTTCCGGGTCGAGGTGGGCGACGACGTGCGCTACGTCGAGACGCGGGCGGCGGTCAGACGTCTCCTCGCTCCCGACGGCGACGACTCGGGCGACCGTGACCGATGACGAGGGCGACGGCGTCGAGGGCGATGGCGCCGAGGACGAGTTCCGGCCGGGAGGCGAACGCCTCACGCGTCAGCAACGGCACGACGACGAGGGGGAGGACCACGGCGGTCCAGAAGGCGACGCGCTGGAGGGCGTCGCGGGCCAGCGCCGTGGCCCGGGAGAGGGGGGCGGGGAGACCGCTTCGGGGGGTGGCGAGCGACATCGTGTACGCGGACGTACGGCGGTCGGGTCCTAAAGGGTGTGCTACGCGACAATCGCCATTTGACCCACCCTGCTGACCGGTATCGCCGGCCGGGCGTCGTCCCGACCCCGGGAGTCACCGCCCGACGCGCGACCGTCTCCCGCCCGACGGTTCCGGAGTCACGGGATGACGTGGGTGTCGTCCCGGAACCGTCGCCTGTGAACCACCGTGGCACGTGCCGATTCCACAGGCACGTACAGGTACTCGGTCGTCGAAAATAAGCGTTCTCCAGGTTCACCGACAGGTATTCGGCGGTTCACGTTCCGCGTGGGGGCATGGACGGCGACGAACGCGCCATCGTGGGCGCGACGATGCTCGGGCACGCGATGGTCCACACCTACGAGCTCTCGATACCGGTGTTCGTGCCCATCTGGCTCTCCGAGTGGGGCCTCACGCCCGCGGCCGTCGGCACCCTCGTCGCGGTGGGGTACGCCCTGTTCGGCGTCGGTGCACTCCCGAGTGGCGTGCTCGCGGACGTGGTCGGCTCCCGTCGCCTCATCCTCGTCTGCGTCGGCGGGATGGGCGCGGCGTTCCTCGTCGTCGCGGCGGCACCCGGCCCGGCAGGCCTCCTCGTGGGCCTCGGACTGTGGGGCCTCGCCGCGAGCATCTACCACCCGGCCGGGCTGTCGCTCATCAGCAGGGGGGTCGAGCGACGCGGCGTCGCCCTGGGCTACCACGGCGTCGCCGGCAACGTCGGGACGGCGCTCGGTCCGCTGGCGACGCTCCTCCTCCTGCTCGTCGTCGACTGGCGGACGACCGCCGCACTCCTTGCCCTCCCCGCGGCCGTCGGCGTCGCTCTCGTGTTCGTCCTCGACGTGCCCGACCCGGGGGTGGCCTCTGCCCCCGACGGCGGCGAGGGCCTCGACCTGCGTACCTACGCCGCGGACGCCGCGTCGCTGTTCCGCGGCGGGTTCGCCCTCGTGTTCGCCATCGTCGTCCTCGAGGGCCTGTTCTACCGGGGGACGCTCACCTTCCTCCCGGACCTCTTCACGGGGTTCGCCGCCGTCAGTCCGGTGTCGGTCGCCGGCCGCTCGATAGACCCCGCCCGGTTCCTCTACGCCGGCCTCCTCCTCGTCGGCGTGGCCGGACAGTTCGTCGGAGGCCGTCTCACCGACCACGTCCGGGAGGAGCGACTGCTCGTCGGCGTGTTCGCCCTCCTCGCGCTGGTAGCGCTGGCGTTCGTCCCCGCTGCGTCCGCCGGGTTCGGACCGCTCGTCCTGGCCAGCGCCGCCCTCGGGGTCGTCCTGTTCGGGGAACAGCCGGTCCTCCAGTCCACCGTCGCGGAGCACTCCACCGCGGACGTCCGCGGCGTCTCCTATGGGTTCATGTACGTCGGCGTCTTCGGCGTCGGCGCACTCGGGGCCGCCCTCGCGGGCGTCGTGTTGACGTACGCCTCGCCCCGGGAGATGTTCCTCGGCCTCGCCGGCGTGGCGACGCTGGCCGGCGTCCTCGCCCTGACGCTCGCGCACCGCTCGCGGGCCTAGAGGCGGTCCGCGACGGCGCTCGCCACGCCGAGGAGGTGGCCGTCCTGATACCGCCCCCCGTACAGTTGCAGGCCGACCGGCAGGTCGTCGACCGTCCCGCACGGGAGACTCACCGCCGGGACGTGTGCGAGGTCGGCCGGTCGCGTGTTGAACGCCAGCGGGACCGGGCGGTCGGCCCGTCGGTGCTCGCCCAGCGCCGGGGCGGTCGTGGGCATGGTCGGCGAGACGAGTGCGTCCCGGCCGTCGAGTGCGTCGTCGACCTCGGCACGCAGTCGGTCGCGGACGGCCTGCGCACGGGTGTAGTGGCGGCCGCCGTAGCGGTCCAGCAGGTGCGCGCCGACGATGGTCGTCTCGCGGACCTTCTCGCCGAACGCGTGGCCGCGGGCCGCGACGGCGTCGGCCGCCGCGTCGTACCACGTCGGGTCGACGCTCTGCCGCCGCGCGACCGGGACGCCCGACGCGAGGAGACTCGACGCCAGCTCGACGTTCACGACGGCGTTCCAGACGGCCACCGCGTCCTCGACCGTCGGCAGCGACACCGGGTCGACGTCGACGCCGCGGTCGCTGAGGTCGTCGACGACGTCTTCGACGTGGCTGCGGACCGCGTCGTCGACGTGGTCGCCGCACAGTTCGCGGGGCATCCCGAGCGACACCTCGTCGAGTGCCACGTCGTCGAGGGCAGGCGCGGTGGGGAGGTCGACGCGGCGGGCGTTGGCCGAGGGCTGGTCGCGGTAGTCGGGGCCCGCCATCGCGTCGACGGTGCGCGCGGCCGTCTCGACGTCGCGGGCCAGCACTCCGACGTGGTCGAGCGAGTAGGACAGGTCGACCACGCCCGTCCGCGGGACAACGCCGTAGGAGGGCTTGAACCCGACGACGCCACAGAACGAGGCAGGGATGCGGACGCTCCCACCGGTGTCCGTGCCGAGGGCGGCGTCGACGTCACCCGCGCCGACGGCGGCACCGCTCCCCGAGGAGGACCCGCCCGCGACGTGGTCGGGGTCGGCCGGGTTGGACGTCGACCCGAACTGGCTGGTCTCGCCGGTCGGGGCGTAGGCGAGTTCGTCCATGTTGGTCTTCCCGACCAGCGTCGCGCCCGCGTCGAGCAGTCGGCGGACCACCGTCGCGTGGCGGCCGGGCGTCGCGTGCTCGAAGACCCGCGACCCGCAGGTCAGTGGCACGCCCGCGACGGCGACGTTGTCCTTCAGCGCCACGTCGAGGTCCGCGAGCGGCCCGGACCCGTCGCCCATCTCGAAGGTGGCCAGGTAGGCGTTGTGCGGGTCCTCGTCGGGACCTGGATCGACGGTCACGTCCGCCGGGGCCCGGTCCCGGTCGACGTCGCGCCAGAGGTCGTCGAGGGCCGCGTACCCCGCCAGGTCGGCGGCGATGCGGTCGGCGTACCGTTCGGCCTCGTCGCGGGAGAGGTCGCCCCCCAGTTGGGCCGCGAGTTCGCGGACGCGCTCCGGCGAGAGGTCGGAAAGCGGCATCGGCATGCCCACACCGCCGGCGGGTGACCCTATGTAACTTTGCCCCGGGCCTGCACGGGGAAGAAGTCGGTCACGCGGTCGTCGCTGACGCCGACGGCCACGTCGTGGAGGTTGAACGTCGTGCAGACGTGGGGCGGGACGAACCGGAGGCGGTCACCCACCTCGGGCGGACTCGACGCGTCCGAGACGTCGAGCCAGCCGTGCTCCTCGGAGGAGCGCTCGTAGGCGACGCCATCGCCGTCGACGGCCACCGGGGCGTACCCCGAGTCCCGCGCGATGGCCTTGCTGCCCGCGTCGACGACGGCCCGGTCGCCCCGCCTGGACACGACGGTGGTGACGACGGTGGCCGCGCAGTCGGCCGTCGAGACGGCGAACGGCCGCGCGCGGAGTTCGCCCACGTCGTTGAAGGGGTACATTCCGGGGTTTATCTCGGTCACGACCGGGTGTGTCCCGCTGAACTTCGAGGTGGCTGTCCCGCCGACCTTCACCTCGGGGACGTCCAGTCCCGCGTCCGTGAGGTCCGCGACCACGCGAGCGACGTCCTCCATGGCCTCCTCGCACCGGCGCTCGTACTCGCCGCGGGACTGACCGACCTCCTTGACGTGGGCCTCGTAGGCCATCACGCCCCGGAAGCGGAGGCTCGCGGCGTCGTCGATTCGCCGCGCGAGGTCGACGGCGTCGGCGGGCCGACAGCCGGTCCGCCCGTAACCGATGTCGACCTCGAGGACGGCGTCGACCGTCGCGTCCCGGGCGGCCGCCGCCGACGCGAGGGCGTCGACGTTCGCCGGGCCGTCGACGGTCGTCGCGAACGCTTCGAGGCGCTCCGAGAGGCGAACGAGGCGGGCGAGCTTTCGGTCTCCGACCACCTCGTAGGAGAGGAACACGTCGTCGATGCCGTTGTCGGCCATCACCTCGGCCTCTCCGAGGGTCTGGACGGTGACGCCGCCGCCGTCGGTCACGCGGTCCTGGAGGTGGGCGATGGCCGCGTTCTTGTGCGTCTTGACGTGCGAGCGCAATCGGACGTCGTGCTCGGCCGCGAAGTCGGCGAAGTCGCGGACGTTCCGCTCCATCACGTCGACGTCGACGACGAGGGCGGGCGTCTCTACCTCCGAGAGCGGTGCCCCGAGGTCGGGGCGGAACTCGGCTGCGGTCCGCTGTGCCATGTCGGGTCGTCGCCGGACAGCGCCAAAGTCGTTCCGCCGTCACGGGGTCGCCCGCCACGCGAACAGTCGGGCCGAGAGCGCGCGGACGCCGTACTGCAGCGCGACCATCACCGCCACGAACAGCGAGAGGTACGCGAGGACCGTCGCGACGTCGCCCTGGTTGAACCAGAAGCGGAACATCGCTCCCAGCCCCTCGTTCATGCCGAACGTCTCGGCGAGGACGACCACCTTCCAGACCATCCCGAGGAGGTACCGGAAGCTCCCCACGACCTCCGGGAGTGCCGCGGGCAGGTAGACGTGGCGGATCACCCCCCAGCGGTCGACGTCGAAGGCCCGGGCCATCTCGAGGAGGGCCGGGTCGACCCCCCTGGCGCCGGCCCAGGTGTTCGCGGTGGCGTACGGCGTCGCCACGAACGTCACGCCGGCCACGACCGAGGCCTCCGAGAAGTCGAGCAACACCATGGTCACGAGGACGACCACCAGCGTCGGGACGGTCATCCACGCCGGCAGCCAGACTGCCACGGCCGCCTCGACCCGGTCGTCGACGCCCATCGCGACGCCCAGCGCCGTCGACAGACCGAGGCCGAGGGCGCTCGCGACGGCGACGCGGGCGACGCTCACCCCGAGGTGGTAGCCGGCGCGATGGCCACGCGGCCCCGGCGTGGTGAGGACGTCGACGACGCGGGCCGCCACCGCCGCGGGAGCGGGGAGCGTCGGCCGACCGAGGGCGAGCGACGCAACCGCCCACGCGGCGAGGAGCGTGAGGACGGTGAGACCGACCCGAGCGACGCGGCGGCGCATGGTCAGGCCAGTTCCGCGAAGAAGCGCTCGCTCAACCGCCGCTCGGTCTCCCGGAGCGCCGGGTCGTCGAAGTCACGGGGACGCTCGTGGTCGACGGTCGCTTCGTCGAAGAAGGCGCCGTCGGACCCCATGAACAGCACGCGGTCCGAGAGCGCGACGGCCTCTGACACGTCGTGCGTGACGAACACGACTTCCTTGCCGGTGTCCGCCCAGAGGTCGAGCAGGTCCCGGCGGAGCATCCGCGCGGTGACGTCGTCCAGCGACCCGAACGGTTCGTCCATGAACAGCACCTCCGGGTCGACCGCCAGGGCGCGGGCGACGCCGACGCGCTGGCGCATCCCGCCGGAGAGAGCGCGCGGGTACGCGTCGGCCGAGTCGCCCAGCCCCACCCTGTCTAGCCACTCCGCGACGCGAGCGTCCCGCTCGCCCTCGGGGACGCCGGCGCCGCGCAGGGCGAAGGCGACGTTCTCGCTGACGGTCCGCCAGTCCAGGAGCCGGGGCTCCTGGAACACGTAGCCGAAGGAGAACGCGCCGGGGTCGATGTCGGCCCCGTCGTAGCTGACCGTCCCGCTCGCGAGGGGGACGAGTCCGGTCAGCGCGTTCAGCAGCGTGGTCTTGCCACAGCCGGACGGCCCCATGATAGAGAGGAACTCGCCCGGCCGGACCTCGAGGTCGATGTCCTCGAAGACTGTCACCGACTCGCCGTCGCTCGCGAACCGGACGGTCAGCCCCTCGCCCGCGAGCGTCGCGGTCACTCCGGGGCCACCTCCACGTCGCGGTCCGCGTCCGCGCGCCAGGGCGTGAGGCGGCGCTCGAGGCGGCGCAGGGCCAGGTCGACGCCGAACATCAACACCATCACCGGAACGGCCCACGCCACGACCATACCGGTGTCGAAGTTCTCGAAGTGGTACTTGATGACGACGCCGACACCGGTCGACGCGCCGAACACCTCGGCGACGAGCGAGAGCTTCCACGCGACGGCGAGACCGAGGCGCGCCGTCGTGAACAGCGTCGGGAGCAGTTGGGGCAGGTAGACGTGACGTGCCGTCTCGACGGCCGAGGCGTCGAAGGCCCGGGCCATCTCGACCAGGTCGGCGTCGACGGCCTCGACGCCCTCCCAGACCGTCACCGCGAGGTACGGGAACACCACGAGAACGACGACGAACACCGGCACGAGGTGCTCGGTGAGACCGAACCAGAGGACGCCGAGGAACGCCCAGACGACCGACGGGACGGTCAGGAGCGTGTACAGCGGCGCGCCCAGGTAGTCCTCGGCTGCGGGGCGGACGGCCATCGCGATCCCCCACGCGAGGGCGAGCACGTAGGACGCGGCGAAGCCGACGGCGACGCGGGCGAGCGTCGCCCCGATGGTGACGATCGGGTCGGCTTCACCCTCGCCCGCGAGCACCGTGACGACGTTCGTCCCGAGTCGGACCAGTCCGGGGAAGCGGTAGGGAGGGAACGCGCTCGCGAGGAGCTGCCAGCCGACGAGGACTGCGAGGACCGACGCGACGGTGACGGGGCGGGGAAGCGCCGCGAGACGGTCGCGAAGGCGCCCGGTCTCGCTCGCGGCCTCCGTGCCCGGTCCCGCGCCCATCGGTCACCCCTGCAGCGCCCCGAGTTCGTCGCGGGTGGTGAACACGCGGTCGCGGTCGGGTCGGCTCCCGAGGACGTCGTTCTCGACCAGGAGGGAGACGAACTCCCAGTTGGCGTCCACGAGGTCCGCGTCGAAGTACGCCGGGCCGAACAGCACGTCCTCGTCGATGAGGTCGCCGACGACCGTCGCCTCCTCGTCGGTGGTCACGCCCGCCACGTCGCCGTACCGGTCGAGCGCCTCCTCGGGGTTCGACTCGAGCGCGGCCACGGCGTCCTGCCAGCCCGCGAGGAAGTCCTCGACGGTGGCCGCGTTGCCCGACAGCCAGTCCCGCGCGACGGTGAACGTGGTCGTCGGGAGGCCGGTCCCCGTCCGCTCGGTCCAGTACTCGTAGGGGTCGAAAATCGTCTTGACCGCGTCCGAGGCCATGCCCTTGATGGTGAACCCGGAGAACTCGGAGATCGCGTCGAGTTCGCCGTCCTGGAGGAACTCCCAGAGCGCCGCTGGGGGTGCCGCGCGGGTCTCCGCCGGGTCGTCCAGGAGGTCGACGCCGTACTCGTCGCGGACGAGCACCCGGTGGGTGGTGCTCGTGGTCGACGTCTTCGACGCCGGGAGACCGACCCGCTTGCCCGCGAGGTCGGCGGGGTCGGCGATGGAGTCGTCGTCCGCGCGGGCGAACATCCGGTTGAACATGTTGAGCTGCTGACCGACGAAGGTGAGGTCCTCGCCCTTGTCGACGAACTTCAACTGGGCGACCGTCGAGGGGGCGCCGATCTGCGAGGCGCCGGTCACCACCTGGCGGTTGTACTTGCCGAACGCACCGACCTCGAAGTCGAGGTCGATGCCACGTGCCTCCCAGACGCCGCGGTCGAGTCCGTACTCGAACACGATGTCGCTTATCGATCCCTCCGTCTCTATCGTGTGGAGGGGCGTGGCGCCAGCGGTGGTAGTCGTCGTGTCGCCTCCGCCGGGCGTCCCCGCGCACCCGGCGATCCCGGCCGCGAGGGCGGCCCCGCCGGCGGCCAGGAGACCCCGCCTGCTCCAGTTCATCTCGTAGACGTTCCGACGCGACGTAACAAATATATTTTGATTCTCGCCGGTTTCGTTCGAACTCCTCCTTCAGTCCCCAGTTCGAAGCTGTTTCGAATTCCGGTGTGGGTTTCGAAGGAGAAATCTCTTCATCGCGCGACGAGGGCCGCCTGCCCCCCGGCCACGAACCCCGCGTCGACGTTCACTACGGTCAAGTAGGTGCAGGACTGGAGCATCCCGAGGAGCGCGGCCTCCCCGTCGCCGCCGAGTCCGGTGCCGGTGCCGACAGGCAGGCCGATGACCGGCACCGAGACGAGACCGGCGACCACCGTCGCGAGCGCCCCCTCTCGACCGGCGGCGACGACGAGGACGTCACAGGCCTCGAGCGTGTCCACCTCGTCGAAGAGGCGACGGATCCCGGAGACGCCGACGTCGTAGAGCGTCTCGACAGCACAGCCCATCTCGGACGCGAGGGCGACGGCCTGCTCCGCGACGGCCACGTCTGAGGTGCCGGCCGTGACGACGCCGACGGTGCCGCCGTCTGGGGGTGGCTCGTAGTCCGCCCCCCGCAGGACGAGCGTCCGGGAGCGGTCGTAGAACTCGGCGTCGGCGACGGCGTCGAGCGCGCTCAGTTCGCGCCGGGCGTCCGCGTCCACGTCGGCGAGGATGGCGAGTCCCGCTCCAGCGAGGAGTTCGCGCGCGATGCCGATGAGGTCCCCGGTCGTCTTGCGCTCGGCCTCGACCACCTCCGGGATACCCGTGCGCTCGCCCTGCCGGGTGTCCACCCGGGCCACCTCGCCGACGCGCCCGATGTCCCGGAGACGGTCGGCAGCGTCCTCGGGGGCGACCGCTCCGGCCGCCACGTCTCGCAGCAGTTCGTCCAGTTCGCTGTCGGCGTCCATCACCGCCCACTGGCGGGCGGACCGCCCTACGTGTTTCGCCTCTCGGACGCGGCGAACGCGCCGCGGTCCCGGAGCACCGGGACGGCTTCGCGGACCCGGTCGCGGGCCGCCTCGAGGGAGAACGACCCGACAACCTCGCCGTCCTCGACGACGGGTTCGAGCAGGGGGTCGCCGGGTGCCGTCTCGTCGGCGGGCACCACCCGGTCCACGAAGTCCTCGCGGTACACCTGCTTGGCGCCGCTCTGCACGCCGCGCTTCGTGCGGGCCTCGCCGTCGACTTCGACGACGTTCATCGACAGGTCGAGCGGGTCGGCGTTCGCGATGGCACCGCCGACGCCGAAGCCGTCGACGACGTCGCGGAGGCGGCGCACCTCGGCCGCGTCGACGCCGCCGCTGACGAGCACGTCGACGTCCTCGCGGCCCCGGCGGGCGAGTTCCCACCGCACCTCCTCGACGATGGCCCGCATGTCCCCCCTGCGCGAGGACGTGGTGTCGAGTCGGACGCCGTCGAGGTGATCACCGAGGGCCTCCACGGCGCCGACGGCCTCCGACGTCTCGTCGCAGAACGTGTCGACCAGCATCGTCCGCGGCACCGACTCGTCGAGGGCCTCGTCGTAGGCGACGAACGCGCGCTCGGAGTCGCCGAGGCAGATGACGAGGGCGTGGGGCATGGTGCCGCCCGCCTCGACGCCGATGACCTCGCCGCCGGCGACGTTGCCGATGCCGTCGACGCCGCCGACGAGGGCCGCCCGCTCTATCATCGCGCCGAGCGCCGGGTGCTGGCGGCGCGTGCCGAAACTGAGGACCGTGCGGTCGCGGGCCGCCGCGCGGACCGCCATCGCGGCCGTCGCGATGCCGGAGGCGTGCGAGAGGAAGCCCAGCAGCGGCGACTCGTAGCGGGCGAACGCGCGGTACGGTCCCTCGACGCGGAGGACCGGCCCGCCGGAGACGACGGTTCCGTCCGGCGGCGCGTAGACGTCGACGGGGTGGCCCGCGAGGAGTCGGGAAGCGTCTTTCAGCCCCGTCAGGACGTGGTAGCCCTCGGGGGCCGACACCTCCGCGACGACGTGGGGGTCGGCGCCCTCGTGGTCGAGTATCTCCTCGGTGCGCAGGAAGTAGGCCGCGGTCGCTCTCCCCGACGATATCTCCGCCTCGGTGAGCAGGTCGAACGTCCGGTCGTCCATACGGGCGGGTGCCCGGGGACCGGGTTAGGGGTTTCCCTCCGGGCGCTCGAAGGTCACCCGGCGCTTCCCCGAGGACCGCCGGACCGTGGTGTCCGCCGGGTCGGTCCGGGCGACGACCCGACCGCTGTTGGCGACCAGCGTCCGCGGCGCCCGGGTCCGCAGGGCGTCGAAGGGCGTCGGCGCGTCGAAGACGACGAGCGACCCCTCGGCGCCCGCGTGGATGCCGTAGTCCTCGACGCCGAAGATTTCGGCGTTGGCACCGGTGAGCATCTCCCAGAGGACTCCCACGTCGTCCCGGCCGGAGAGGTGCGCGTAGTGGAGCAGGACGAACGCGGCGTCGAGCGGGTCCCCCACGCCGTAGTGATACCACGGGTCGACGACGGAGTCGTGGCCGACGCCGACGGTCACGCCCGCATCGCGGAGTTCGTCGATCCGAGTGTGGCCTCGCCGTCGCGGGTAGTCGTCGTACCGGCCCTGCAACACGGCGTTGTCCGGCGGGTTCGTCACGACGGAGACGCCGCTCTCGGCGAGCAGCGAGACGAGTTTCGCCGCGTAGGCGTTCGGGTAGGAGTGCATCGCCGTCGCGTGACTCGCCGTCGTCCGGTCGCCAAGCCCACGTTTCGCCGCCTCGGACGCCAGGACCTCCGTGAACCGCGACCCGGGGTCGTCCGTCTCGTCGATGTGGAGGTCCAGCGGCAGGTCGCGTCGCTCGGCCACTTCGACCGCTACCTGGACGTCCGCGACGCCGTCCTCGCGGGTGTGCTCGTTGTGCGGGATGCCCCCGACCACGTCGACGCCCATGTCGACCGCCTCGCGGAACAGGTCCTCGTGAGCGGCGTCGGTGAACAGCCCGTCCTGGGGGAACGCGACCACCTGCAGGTCGACGAGGTCGGCCACGCGCTCCCGCAACTCGAGGAGGGCCTCGACGCCGGTCAGCGTCGGTTCGGTGGTGTCGGCGTGGGTCCGCACGCGGGTCACGCCGTGGGCTGCCAGCCACTCGACGCAGCGCTCGGCCCGCGCGAGGACGTCCGCCCGGTCCAGGTCGGCCTTGTAGTCCGCCCAGACCGAGATGCCCTCCGCGAGGGTGCCCGACCGGTTCCACCGCGGGGTCCCCGCGGTCAGCGTGGCGTCGAGGTGCAGGTGCGGTTCAGTCAGCGACGGCGTGACGAGGCGGCCCCCGGCGTCGTACCGGTCGCCCTCGGCCACCGCGGCCGGATCGACGTCGCCGGCCGGCGCCACCCTGTCGACGACGCCGTCGCGGACCAGCACGTCGACCCGGTCGCCGTCCAGCGTCGTCGCATCCGTGACGAGGAGGTCCCGTTCGACCATGCAGACCCGCGGTCGGGACGACACAAATGTGTCCCGGGTCGTAAACGTTTACATCGGCCCGGTGAGGACTCCCCGCAACACATGGCATCGGACCGCTCGACGGCGACGCTCGTGAAACGGTTCGTCTTCGGTCGCGAGGACCTCCCAGACCCGGACTGGCCGGTCGACCACGTCCCGCAGACCGAGCGGAAGGGACTGGTGAGCATCTCCGCGGTGTTGCTCGGGTTCGTCTTCTTCGCGGGGACCATCTGGGCCGGCGCCGACGTGGGGGCGTCGCTCGGCTTCCAGCGGACGCTGACCGCGATGGGCGTGGGCTACGCGATCCTCGGCGTCTACGTGGCGGCCCTCTGTGCAATCGCGGCGGAGGCCGGACTCACGACGGTGCTGCTCTCGCGGTACACGTTCGGGTGGACCGGCGCGAAGTGGGCCGACCTGCTACTGGGGGGGACGCAGGTCGGGTGGTTCGGCGTCACGATTCCGCTCATCGCCGTGCCGACTGCCAAGTACTTCGGCGTGAACACGCCGACGTGGGTCGCCGGCCTCGTCGTCGTCTGGGGCGTCCTCCACCTCGCGACGGCCTACTTCGGCTACGGCGGGATGGAACTGCTCTCCTACGTGGCCGTGCCGGCGCTCGTGCTCATCGGTCTCGTGTCGGTGGGCATCGCCGTACAGGACGCCGGCGGCCTCGGCGGCCTGATGACCGGGGGGAGCGGCGAGATGACCTTCGGGGCGGCCGTCACCGTCGTCGTCGGGACGTTCATCTCCGGCGGGACGCAGGCACCCAACTGGGCCCGGTTCGCGCGGAACCGACGCGTCGGCTTCTGGGCGGGACTGGTCGCCTTCCTGCTGGGCAACGGGTTCCTCTTCCTCTCGGGCGCCGTGGGGGGGTCCGTCTACGACGTGACGCCGGCGGGCGACCTCTACGAGGTGCTGGCGGCGCAGGGCCTCGCCGCCGTGGGACTGATCGCCCTCGTGCTCAACATCTGGACGACCAACGACAACGCCGCCTACGCCTTCGGCGTCGCCGGGAGCGAGGCCTTCGACTTCGACCGCAAGCGCCCGTTCGTCATCGCGGGGGGCGCCGTCGGCGTCGTCATCGCCCTGTTGCCGGGCGCAGAGAGCGCCCTCATCCCGTGGCTCTCCGTCCTCGGCCAGTACGTCCCGCCGCTCGGGGGCGTCATCATCGCGGACTTCCTGTTCGTGTGGACGCTCTCGGTCCCGCGCATGGACGACGTGGGGTTCACGGCCGTCCGGTGGTCCGCGGTCGGCGCGTACGTCCTCGGCTGTGCCGTCGCGGCCCTGACCGCCGGGTCGCTCCTCCCCGGCGTCGCGCTCCCGTCGCTCGTCCCCGGCGTGGCATCGCTGAACGGTCTCGTCGTGGCCGTCCTCGCGCACGTCGTCGGTCACTACGCCCTCGAGGAGCGGGGACTGCTCCCCGGACACGACGTCCCCGCCGACGCCGAGGACGTCTGAACCGGGCGGCGCCGACCGTGTTCTCCGGTGCGGCGCCGGCGAATCCGCGGTGGTCGACCACCGCCGGACCGTCGCCCGGTCGCGTCGAGGCTGGCGTCGTCGGACTCACGCGCGGGCGCTCGGCCCGCCGGGTGAAACGCCCTCTCCGGCCGTGGCGACAGATGACAGGGGAGGCCTCGGTACTCCCACGGCGGTGGGGTCCGGGTGCCGGCGGTTCCCGTCTCGGGGGCGTCCCGTCCCCGGGAGGCCACCCGAGACGGACGGGTTCCCGGGCCCCCCCCCTCACTCGACCCACTCGCGGAGGCAGGCCTCTCCGCACAGGTGACGGTTCGCGTCCCCGTCACCGGGGGCGGACCGGAGCGTCGCGAGGAGGAGACTCGTCGAGGTGGCGGTCGGCGCCGCAGGCGGTACGGGCGGCGGCCCCGGGCTCGGTCCAGGTGACGACGCGCGTGACGACGCGAGCGTTCCGTCGGTCGTCCGGCAGGCCCGCGGGCGAAGGCCCTCGATACTCGTCGTGTGGCGTCGACACGTCGCACGTCTACGACGAGAAAACGTCTTTCTACTGACGTGTACGTGGACTCCATACCGGCCCGTACCGCAACGGACGGGTCCCGTCGCCTACCGGTCGTGCAGGTTCGAGGGCGCGTCGATGACGTCGAGGAGTTCGTCGTGGTGGTGGCGCCGGAGTTCACAGAGCGGGCAGCGAAGCGTGGTGTGCGTCGCCATGGCCTACGCTGACAGGTAGGTCTGGCGGGAGAAAATAGATTGCGATGGTTCTGACTCACTCGCGGACGACGACGGGGTCGCCCACCGCGACGCTCCCGGAGGTTGGCACCCGGGTGTTCACCATCAGCCGGTAGTAGTGGTCGAAGCAGTCCCGGTCGGCCCAGTCAGGGAGCGTCTCCTCCCGGCGGCGGAGGAACGTCTCGCGGAACGACGGCGGCGTCGCCTCCCCGGTGTCGGGGTCCCGCGTCGGGACCACGCAGCGCTGACAGGGGTTGGTCCCGTCGAGGACGGCCTCGCCCACCTCGAACCGGACCGTCCCCTTCGCGGCGTAGAGTCGGTCCTCCCAGAACGGGGGGACGCCGCCAACCTCGACGCTCGCTCGGAAGCGCCGCCTGACTCCGTCCACCGTGAGCGAGGGGAACCACGAGGCAACCGTTCGCAGGGTGGCGGTGCTGATGACCGTCGGCCCGTGAGCCTCGGTGTCGTCGGGGAGGCCGGACGCCTCGCGGCGGAGGCGGACCGCGTAGCCGAAGTGCTCGCTCAACCACTCGGCGGCGGCCGACCGGCCGGCGTCGTCGACGTCGAACCGACCGCTGCGGCCGTCGGCGGCGAGCGAGAGCGTGCGCGCCCCACGGTCGAGGCCGCCACGTATCCGGTGGACGTCGGCCGTCCGCTTGCCGTTGACGAACGCCCCCTCCTCGTCGACGATGGCGAACTCGCGGTCACCGACGACGCCGGTGTCGGTGACTCGCACCCGGTCGGGCCACTCGGCGTCGAGGGACTTCACGGGGAACCGCGCGAGGCGCGCCACGTGCGGGTCGGACATGGATGGGCCGAGTTTTGCGGGCGCCCACATCAACGCTGTGCCGAACGTCGACCGACCCGCATCCGGACCATACTTGGCGGGCGCGGGCGTGGGTCGGGTATGGCCGACGAGGACCTCCAGTCGACGCTCCGGGCAGTCGCGGAGAAGTTCGACCTGGGCGAGTACGAACTCGCCGCCTACCTCGCCGTCCTCGAGCACGGCGAGTTGACTGCGAGCGAGGTGGCCGAGAACGCGGACATCCCACAGCCTCGCGTCTACGACACGGTCCGGAGCCTCAGCGACCGCGGCCTCGTCGAACTCCACGAGTCCCGGCCCATGACCGTCGTCGCCGTGGACCCGGAGGAGGCGTTCTCGGGCCTCGAATCGTCGTTCAGCGCGCTCCTCGAGGGACTCTCCGCCCGCTACACCGCGCCGGAACGGGACACCGAGGCCGTCTCGCTGGTCAAGTCCCAGGCGACCATCCGTCGGCACTTCGGGCGCGTCGTCGACGGCGCCGAGTACGAACTCCTGCTCTCGCTCACGCCCGACCTCCTGCGCGAGTTGCGCGAGCCTCTCGAAGCGGCCGTCGACCGGGGCGTGAGCATCGAACTCGTCGTCACCCCGGCGGCCGAGGCACCGAACGCCGACGCGTACGACTACGGGGCGGTGGCGACTGTCGCGCGTGCCCGGCGCGGCATCACGACGCCCGTCCTCGCCGTGGGTGACGGCGAACACTCCATCTACGCCACCCAGCGGGCGTTTCGGGACGACACCGACCGGTACGCGGTCATCTTCAACCGCTCCGCGCTGGGCTTCCTCGTCGGGGGATTCTTCGGGATGGCCATCTGGACCACCGCCGACCTCGAACTCCTCGGCGACGAGGCACCGCCCGACTTCCCGCGCCGGTACGCGACTATCCGGCGCTGTGTCAAGCACGTCCGGGCGACGGACCGGCCCGTCTACGCCACCATCGAGGGTCGGGACATCGCCACCGGCGACCGGCGAGTCGTCCGTGGGCGCGTCGCCACGACCCACTTCACGTCCGACGAGGAGGTCGCGACCCTCGTCATCGAGACGGTGGACGGCGAGACGGTCAGCGTCGGCGGTCGGATGGCCGCCTACGAGGACGTCGAGGCGCGGACCATCGAAGTCGACTTCGACGCCCCGCCCGCGTAACTCGCTGACGAGTTAATTTCTGTCAATCGACTGCGAAATGTATATCACCGTCCCGGAACCTCTCTCTGCCATGCCACAGGTCGGAGTCGTCGGCTACGGTACCATCGGCAAGCGCGTGGCGGACGCCGTCGCGGCCCAGCCGGACATGTCCGTCGTCGGCGTGGCGAAGACCAGTCCGAACTTCGAGGCGGCGACGGCGCGGGAGCGGGGCTACGACCTCTACGCCGCGAACGGGCGGGACGCGTTCGCGCGGGCCGGGGTCCCGGTCGACGGGGAGGTCGAGGACCTCGTCGTCGAGAGCGACGTGGTCGTCGACGCCACGCCGGCGGGCGTCGGCGCGGCCTACCGCGACCTGTACGAGGCCCACGGGGTGCCGGCCATCTACCAGGGCGGTGAGGCCGCCGACACCGCGCCGGTGAGTTTCGTCGCCCGGGCGAACTACGACGAGGCCGTCGGGGCGGACGCCGTCCGCGTCGTCTCCTGCAACACGACGGGGCTCTCCCGACTGTTCGCGGTGCTCGACGAAGCGGTCGGCGTCGAGCGAGCGCGCGTGACTCTCGTTCGCCGGGGGGCCGACCCCGGGCAGACCGGGTCCGGTCCCATCGACGACATCCTGCCTTCGACGCGGGTCCCCTCCCACCACGGGCCGGACGTCCAGACGGTCCTCCCGCACGTCGAGGTCGACACCATGGCGGTGAAGGTGCCCGCGACGCTCATGCACGTCCAGACCGTCAACTGCACGCTCGCGAGCGACACCGACGCCGACGCGATCAGGGACGCCCTCGCTGGCGAGTCCCGCGTGCTCTCGATTCCGCCGTGGCTCGGCGTCGACGGCGCCGGGAAACTCAAGTCCTTCGCGGCGGACCTCGGCCGCCCGCGAGGCGACCTGCCGGAGAACTGCGTCTGGGCGGAGTCGGTGACCGTCTCCGACCGGGAGTGTTACCTCGTGCAGGCCATCCACCAGGAGAGCATCGTCGTCCCGGAGAACGTCGACGCCATCCGCGCGGTGACCGGGGCCGCCTCGGCCGCGGAGAGCGTCGCCCGGACGGACGAGACGCTCGGCCTCGGCGGACCGCTCCCCCTAGCGGCGTTGCTGGCGGGCGAGGCCGGTCGGTGAGCGAGGGCCCGCGGGGGTCAGTCCAGCGCGGCGACGGCGCGGATGGGTGACCCGGAGCCCTCGTCTATCTTCAGCGGGAAGGTGAAGAGCGTCGCGAACGGCGGCGGAGGCGGACCGCGTAGCCGAAGTGCTCGCTCAACCACTCATCGTCATGGTGCTCTCGATTCCCGCGGGGTACGGATTCAGTCGATTCCGCTTCCC
>JBDGTT010000003.1:0-19040 GCA_042216525.1 Halobacteriaceae archaeon | reverse complement strand
ACACGCTGTCAGAGCGACGCTCTGAAATCAACAATGTGCTACGCATGAGCGTACGGGATAGATATCGGTCGTGTGCCGCCCGCACTCAGAGGTCCATCCCACCGTTTACGTCTATCACTTCCCCGGTGATGTACGAGGAGTCCTCGCTCGCGAGAAACCCGACGACGGCGGCGATCTCCTCGACGTCGGCGAAGCGGGCCAGCGGGATCTGCTCGCGGAGGCGGTCTTGTATGTCGTCCCTAACACCCTGCACCATCTCCGTGTTCGTGTAGCCCGGCGCGACGCAGTTCGCCGTCGACCCATGCGGGGCGAGTTCGAGGGCCAGCGACCGGGTGAATCCGAACAGGCCGCTCTTCGCCGTCGCGTAGTTCGCCTGTCCGTAGTTGCCCTGCTTGCCGATGACCGAGGAGATGTTGACGAGGCGGCCGTCGTCGGCGTTCCGGATGGCCGGGTAGAACTCCCGCGTCACGTTGAACGCACCGGTGAGGTTGACGTCGATGACCGTGTCCCACTCCTCGGCGGTCATGTCCTCGAACTTCGTGTCCAGGGTGATGCCGGCGTTGTTGATGAGGACGTGTGGCTGACCGAACATCTCGTGGACCTCGTCGGCCATCCGGGCCACGTCGCTCCGGTCCGCGACGTCGGCCTGCACGGCGAGTGCGTCCCCGCCCCGGTCCTCGACGGCCGCCGCCACCTCGCGGGCCTGCGTGGCGGCCGAGTGGAAGTTCACGACGACGTTGGCGCCGCGCTCCCCGAGTTCGGTGGCGATGGCTCTGCCGATTCCACGCGATGCCCCCGTGATGACGCAGGTCCTGTCTGCTGGCTCCATAGTCGGGTCGGCGGGTGGTCGAACCCCACGCCTGTCGACCCTTCCACGGCAGACGGTAAATGCGTTAGTGGCGCCCGCTACGCGAGCAGGTCCCGCGCCTGGGTGATCCAGTCCTCGACGCGGGACCGGGGCGCGTCCACGGCCGCTGCGACGTCCTCGGCGTCCGCGGCAGCGAGGTCCGCGAGCGTCGCGATCCCTGCGGCCTCGAGTCGCTCCGCGTAGGCGGGGCCGATGCCGTCGACCGCCTGCAAGTCGGGGGAAGCGTCCCCGTCTCCGTCGCTCGTCGCACCGTCCGCGGTCGCGTCGAGGCGCGAGCGCTCGGCGAACCACTCGGAGACCCGGGGCCAGAGGTCCGCGTGCGAGGACGAGGAGACGGAGAGGCCGATGTGCCCGACGGGGAACTTCACGACCTCGGTGTCCTCGCTCGGGACGACGTCGTTGAACGGGACGGATGCCCCCGGGGGGATGAGGTGGTCGTACTCCCCGACGATCTGGATGACCGGCATGTCGATGTCGCCGATGTCCACCCGTCGGCCCCCGAGTTCGAGTTCGTTCCGGTAGAGCTTGTTCTTCTGGTAAATGTCCTCGATGAACTCGCGGTAGGTGGTCCCGGCCATGTCGATGCCCTCCGAGAGCCAGCGCTCCATCCGCGCGAAGTTCTCGACGAAGTCCTCGTCTTCTAAGTTCTCGTAGAGGCGGACGTACTTGCTGACGTTGTTCGCGACGGGGTCCATCAGGTCGAACCCGACGGCGAAGAACTCCGCGGGGACGATGCCCTGCGTCTCCTCGAGGGACTCCGGATCGAAGTGCTCCTCGGAGCCCCAGACCTCGAGGACGCCGCCGTCGCCGTCGAAACAGAGGCCGGCGGCCATCAGCCCGAGGTTGCGGACCTTCTCCGGGTGGAGCGCGGCGTACATCGCCGACATCGTCCCGCCCATGCAGTAGCCGAGGAGGTTCACGTCATCGACGCCGTGGCGCTCCCGGACGACGTCGACGCAGTTCTCGACGTATCGGTTCACGTAGTCGTCCAGCGAGAGCGAGCCGTCGAGCTTCGAGGGCTCGTTCCAGTCGATGAGGTAGACGTCGAAGCCGGCCTCCAGCAGGCGGCGCACGACGCTCCGATCCGGCTGCAGGTCGAGGATGTAGGGCCGGTTGATGAGCGCGTAGACGACGAGGATGGGGACCTGCTGTCGCTCGGCCTCGGGCACCGACGGCTCGTAGTGGAGCAACTCGAGCTTGTTCTCCTCGTAGACCACCTCGCTCGGCGTCGTCCCCACGTCGATGCCGGCGATGGTCTCCGCGCGGTCGTCGGCGACGCTCGCCCGTTCGACCGCCGACTCGGCGCGCTCCAGGACGCGTCGCTGGGCGTCGAGCGGGATGGTGTAGGGGTTCATTCCTCCTCGACGGCGTCGAGTATCTGGTCGAGGCGGTCCTCGACGCGCTGCTGGCGCCGCTCGAGCTCGACGAGTCGTTCGCCCACCTCGCGGACGTCACGGCCGGTGGCGAAGCCCAGTGCGTCCAGGGTGTCCTGTGTCGCCTCGTCGAGTTGTCCCTGGATGTCGAGCGCGCCTTCGACGCTCTGACCCGTCGCGGCGGCGAACGCCGAGGACTGCATCACCTGCTTGAACGCCTTGTTCGAGGCGTTCAGCCAGATGTCGCGGAACTCTTCCGGGCCGACCTCTTCGCCGCCGAGGGCGTCCTCGGTGCGGTTGGCGGCCTCCTCTGCCGCGTTCATCCACACCTCGTACGCCGCGGCGTAGCCCTCGATGCCGTCCGCGATGCTCTCGTCGTCGACGTCCATCGAGTCGGCCCACGTCTCGAACAGGGAGCGCTGGGCGTCGACGTTCCGCTGGAGCGCCTCCCGATACGCCTCGCTCATCTCGTCGAAGAACGGTCCCCAGTCGCCGAAGTCGGGTTCGTCGGTGGCCATGGTGGGTCCTACGCCTCCGGACCTCTTCAAGCCTCGTCGACGGTCTGTCGGGCGACGTCCGCGGCACGCTCGGCCTCGGACTCGAACTGCTCGCTCGCGTCCATGGCCGCCTCGACGACGTCCGCGACCATCTGACGCTGCGCGTCGCTCAGCTCCTCGTAGGCGTCGAGACCCTCGTCGACGGCCTGCTCGTAGGCCGTCCAGGCCTCCTCGTGAGCGGCGTCGAAGTCCTCGAACGAGGAGTCGATGGCCGCGCGCAGGCTCTCGAAGCCCGCCGCGTCGGTCGGCGTGCTGGCAGCCGCCACGTCGATGGCCGCCATCATCGAACTCCGCGTGAGGGCCGCGCCCTGCTTCTGGGCGCTCTTGGTCGCGTCCATGTACCGGTGGACGGTGTCGGTCGCCGCGAGCGAGGCCTCGAGGCCCTGCTCGTAGAACTGCTGGCTCTGCCGGATGAACCGGCGCTGCACGTCGAACGCTGCCGCCATGGGATTGGAACTCTGACTCATTCTGACTCACTGTGGTTTCGCTTGATAGGGATGACGATGGCCTGCACGATGTCGCCCTCCTCGATGTCGAGGGCCTCGCGCTCGGCGTCCGGGATGGAGATGCGACCGCCGCTCTGCACGCGCGTCTTGAACGTCGCCGTGCCCATGCTCATGGCGTTCAACCCGGAGAAGCCCTCGAATCCGCTGGCACCTCCGAGCATCTGCCTGAACATCTCCTGCTGGCCCTGCATCGCCTGCTCGCCCGCCTCGCGGAACTGCCGCGCGAACTGCGCGGCCGGCCACTCGGGGGTCTCGTCGGAGCTGTCATCCGCCATCGTACCCTACCAGAGGGGCTCTGAGTATAAGTCAGTTACTCTCGATGGCATCAGATGGCAACAGATGGTATCGGACGGACATTCGGGGAATATTCTGGAGAAAATCGGGTCATAGGCCGAAACCTCTTTTACCTGCTTGGCCTGTATCTCTCCGTATGGACGAGCACAGGTCGAGCGGGGCCGGATACGGTGCGCCGTTCGCTCGGATGACCACCTCGTGGACCAGGGCGGTCGGCCACCTCTCGAAGAGCGTGGTCGAGGCGAACCGCGCGGCGATGGCCGCGTTCGGTGGCACGACGGACGGCGAGTCGGCAGCCTCGGCGACGGCGGCGACGACGTCGGTGACGGATCCGGCGGTAGAGGAGGTCCTCTACGGCGACGAGGACTGGACGTTCGAGCGGTCGGTCGACCGGCGCGAGGACCTCGGCGTCGGCGCGACGGCGCGGTTCAGCAAACACCTCTCGGACGCGGACGTGCGCGCGTTCGCGCGCATCACGGGTGACACGAACCGACTCCACCTCGACGACGAGTTCGCCCGGGGGACGCGGTTCGGCGGCCGCATCGCCCACGGCACGCTGGTCTCCGGACTCATCAGCGCCGCCCTCGCGCGCTTGCCCGGACTGACCATCTACCTCTCACAGGACCTCGAGTTCCGACGACCGGTTTCCATCGGCGACCGGGTCGAGGCCGTCTGCGAGGTGGTCGAGGACCTCGGCGACGACCGGTACCGCCTCACGACGCGGGTCGAGGACGCCGACGGCGAGACTGTCGTCGACGGCGAGGCCATCGTCCTCATCGACGAATCGCCAGACGGCGACGACGTGACAGTCTGACTGAGAAGAGCTTTTAGTCGCATCTCGCGTAGGTGGGCGTGATGGATCATGAGCGCCGGTGCCACACTCCCGTCGATTCGGCTCGAACTGTTCCTGCGCGGTGACACGTACGGGACCTTCGACACGCAGGAAGCGATGCTGGACCGCGTGCGAGCGCTCGAGCGGACCGACTACGTCGACGAGACGGTGGTCAACGGCGTCGAGAAGCGCGTGCGGGCGACGGGTTCTAGTAGCGAAGCCCTCCGGACGTTCGAGGCGTTCGAGTCCTGGGCGGCGGCCCGCGGGATGGATCTCGGTCCCGCGTTCGACCGGCGGACCCAGACGACGCTCGTCTCGGACGACGTCTACGACGTCGTCGTCTTCCCCGTGGCCTGTCTGGCTGTCTACGAGGACGACGACATCCGTGCGGTCGCGCCGGCCCGCAACGACGACGAGGTCATCACCGTCGAGGCGATACTCGACGCCCTCGAGAACCGGGAGTTCGAGACCTGGCTGACCCGACTCGACGCCCGCCACCCCGTTCGCGCCTCGACCTGACCGGCACCCGGTCGCGGGCCCGTTCCGAGTCGACAATTCTTTAGGTCGCCCTAAACTACGGGGCGCCATGACGGGTGACGTCTGCGTCGTCGTGCCGACCATCCGCGAGTACGACAGCGTCCGCGCCTACGTCGCGAACGCACGCCGGCACGGCTTCGACGTGGACCGCCTGCACGTCGTCCTCGTCACCGAGGACCGCTGCGACGTGGCGGGGATGCGGGCGATGCTCGCGGACCTCGGCGTCTCGGGCCGGGTCTTCGACGGTCGTGCGCGCGAGCGCTGGTTCCGGGAGCGCGGCCTCGGGGCGTACGCGGACCTGATCCCCGCCCGCAGCCACGCGCAGACGTCTTTCGGCCTCTGTTACCTGTGGGCCGGCGAGTTCGAGTACGGCGTCTTCCTCGACGACGACACGCGCCCACTCGACGACGTCGACTTCTTCGGTCGACACCTCCGGAACCTGCACCACGATGGCGAGGTCGAGCGTCGCCGCTCGGACGAGCGCTGGGTGAACGTCCTCGACGACGCGGACGGGTCGCTCTATCCCCGCGGATATCCCTACGCGGCGATGGGCGAGACGGCCGAACGCGTCGTGGCCCACGTGGACGACGTCGCCGTCTCGCAGGGCCTCTGGACGAACGTCCCGGACCTCGACGCGGTCCGCATCCTGATGGACGGGGACCTGGAGGGACAGGCGAAGACGCGCACGACGCGGGCGGACTTCCCGGAGGCGTTCGTCGTCGCGCCGGGGAACTACCTCACCGTCTGCTCGATGAACCTCGCCTTCCGCCGGGAGGTGGTGCCCGCCTTCTACCAGTTGCCCATGGACGACAACGAGTGGGGGGTCGGCCGCTTCGACGACATCTGGAGCGGCGTCTTCCTCAAGCGGGCCTGTGACGTCCTCGGGAGGTCGGTCCTCACGGGCGCGCCGCTCTGCCGGCACGACAAGGCTCCGCGCTCGACGTTCGACGACCTGGCGAACGAGGTGGCGGGCCTGGAACTCAACGAACACCTCTGGCGGTTCGTCGACGACGTCGGCGGCGACGCGGACTCCTACGCCGGCGTCTACGCCGCGATGGCCGACCGCCTCGCCGAGGGGGACTTCTCCGCCTACCGCAACGGCGCCTTCCTCAACCACGTCGGCGAGTCGATGCGGCGGTGGCTGGACTGTCTGGCCGCCGTCGACGAGCGGACTGCAGTTCCCGCGGACCACTGAGCCGCTTCCGGAAGACATATGGGTTTTAGGGCGACCTAATTCAGTACATGAACGACGAGGACGGGACGCGTCGAGGCCGCCGTCGGTTCCTGGCCGGGACGAGTGCCCTCGCCGCCGCTCTCGCGGGCTGTACCGGCGGACTCGGTGGCGACGGAGGCGGTGGCGGTGACGGTACCGTCTCGCTGTCCGACTTCCGCGGGTCCGGACCGCTCGTCAGCGGTCGGCCAGCGCCGGGCGGGACGTCGATGGACGAGTTGCCCGACCTCTCGGGCGAACTCGTGGTCTACCTCGGCGGGGGCGAGGGCGGCCGGTACGTGGACCTCTTCGAGTTGCTGGAGCGTCGCTACGACGGCTTCGAGGTCGTGCCCAACACGAACACGTCGGCGTCGCTCGCCCAGACCATCGTCACCGAACACGAGAACGACGCGACCCGAGCGGACGTGTTCCTCTCCGTCGACGCGGGGTCGCTGGGCTACGTGGCCGACAACGGCGCGGCGGCCGACCTCCCGGACGCGGCGCTCGACCCGGTGCCGGCACAGTTCCGCTCCGCGGCGGGCCTGTGGGTCGGCGTCGAGGGGCGCGCCCGGACGGTCCCGTACAACACCGACGCACTCGACGCCGACGCCGTCCCCGAGGACGTGATGGCGATACCCGAGGCGCTGGCGGCGGCTCACCCGATGGGCTGGGCGCCCTCCTACGGGGCGTTCCAGTCCTTCGTCACCGCGATGCGCCTCGTCGAGGGCCCCGAGGCGACGAAGGACTGGCTCCGAGCGATGCAGAACGCCGGCGTCGAGACCTACCGCGACGAGTTCTTCACGTCGCAGGCGGTCGCCGACGGCGAGGTCGACGCCGGGTTCGCCAACCACTACTACGCGCTCCGGGTCCGGTCCTCGCGGCCCGACGCGCCCATCGACCTGGCTTTCACGTCCGGCGACGCCGGCGCCCTCGTCAACGTCTCCGGGGCCGCCGTCGTCGCGGGGACCGACCGGTCCGACCTCGCGACGAACTTCGTGCGCCACCTCCTCTCGAGCGAGGCCCAGGAGTTCTTCGCCACGGTCACCTTCGGCTACCCGATGGTCCCGGAGGTGGCCCCCGTCGGCGGCCTCCCGACCATCGCGGAACTCGACCCGCCGGACGTCGACCTCACGAAACTCGCCGACATCCAGACCACCCTCGACCTGATGCGGGAGGTCGGCGTCCTCTGATGGCCGGCGTGTCCCTCCGGGGCCACTACGACCCCGAGGACGGTCCCTCACTCTCGCTGGTCCTGCTCGCCAGCGCCGTCGCCGTCGCCGTCCTCTTCCCGCTCATCTGGCTGGTCGTCCGCGCCCTCGAGGTGGGACCGGCGCGCGCCACGGGACTGCTCCTCCGCGCCCGCACGGTCGACATCGTCCTGAACTCCGTCGGCCTCGTCGCGACGGTGACCGCCGCGTCCGTCCTCCTCGGCGTCCCGCTGGCGGTGCTGACGGTCGGCACGGACCTCCCCCTCCGGCGGGCCTGGTCGGTGCTCGTCGCTCTCCCTCTCGTGGTGCCCAGTTACGTCGGCGCCTTCGCCTTCGTCTCCGCCACCGGAGAGAGTGGTGCGCTGTCGCTCCTCCTCGAGCCGCTGGGGGTCACCGGCCTGCCGACCATCGAAGGGTTCGGGGGCGCGGCGCTCGTCCTCACGCTGTACACCTACCCGTACGTCTTCATCACGACGCGGGCGGCGCTGCTCTCCTTCGACGGCACGCTCGTCGAGGCGGCCCGCACCCTGAACCACGGCCGATGGGCGGCGTTCAGGCGGGTGACCTTCCCCCAGATCGCGCCGGGCGTGGCGGCCGGCGCTCTCCTCGTCGCTCTCTACGCCCTCGCGGACTTCGGGACGCCGGCCATCATGCGCTTCGACGTCTTCACGCGCATCATCTACAACGAGTACAACGCCTTCGGCCGGGACTTCGCCGCACTCCTCTCGCTGCAGTTGCTCGCCGTCGTCGCGGTGATCCTCGCCCTGGAGTCGCGGGTCGGCGGAGCAGACGACCGGAGCTACGTCGGCGGCGCGACCCGGACGCGCCTGCGACTCGGACGGTGGCGCTACCCCGCGACGGCGTTCTGTCTCGCGGTGGTGGTGCTGTCGCTCGCGCTCCCGCTCGGCGTTCTCCTCCTGTGGCTGGTCCGCGACGTCGCGGGGTCGACCGCGGGCGGGTTCACCTTCCGGTGGGTGTTCGGCCTCAACTCCGTGTTCGTGTCCGCGCTCGCGGCCGGCGTCGCCGTCGTCGCGGCCGTCCCCGTGGCCTACCTCTCGGCGCGGGCCTCCGGACCGCTCGCGCGTCTCGTCGACCGGGCCACCTACGTCGGCTACGCCGTCCCGGGGGTCGTCGTCGGCCTCGCCCTCGTCTCGTTCGGCGTGCGGTTCGCGACGCCGCTCTACCAGACGCTCCCCCTGCTGGTGTTCGCGTACCTCGTGCGCTTCCTGCCCCAGGCCGTCGGGGCCGTCCGGTCGTCCGTGCTGCAGGTCGACCCGACGCTGACCGAGGCGGCCCGGTCGCTCGGCCGGACCCCGGGCGGGGCCTTCCGCTCGGTGACGCTCCCGCTCATCGCCCCCGGCGTCGCCGCGGGGGCCGCGCTGGTCTTCCTCACGACGATGAAGGAACTCCCGGCGACGCTCATGCTCGCTCCGTTAGGTTTTGAAACCCTCGTCACGTACGTCTGGCAGGTACAGGAGGCCGGCTACTACGGGGCCGCGGCCGTGCCGGCGCTGGTGCTGGTCGGCATCTCGGCCCTGTCGATGGTGGTCATCCTGGCACAGGAGCGACGATGAGCGAGACACTCACCCGGCCCGACCAGGTGCCCGAGGACGCACCCACGGTCCTCGAACTCGACGACGTCCGCCGCGAGTACGGCACCGAGGTCGCCGTCGCCGGCCTCTCGCTGTCTGTCCGCGACGGCGAACTCCTGACGCTGCTCGGCCCGTCTGGGTGTGGCAAGACGACGACGCTGCGCCTGCTGGCGGGCCTCGAACGGCCCGACGGCGGACAGATCACGGTCGCCGGTCGCTCCGTCGCCGGCGGGGGCCACTTCGTCCCGCCGGAGGACCGTGACGTGGGCATCGTCTTCCAGGACTTCGCGCTGTTCCCGCACCTCACCGTCGCCGAGAACGTCGCCTTCGGCCTGACCGACGCGGACCAGGAAGCGACCGAGGCGCGGGTGTCCGAGCTGCTCTCGCTTGTCGGCCTGGAGGGCCACCGCGACCAGAACCCCCAGCAACTGTCCGGCGGGCAGCGACAGCGCGTCGCCCTCGCGCGCTCGCTGGCCCCCGAACCGGACGTCCTCCTCCTCGACGAACCGTTCTCGAACCTCGACGTCCGCCTCCGCGTGGAGATGCGCGAGGAGGTCCGGCGGATCCTCAAGGAGGCCGGCGTCACCGCCGTCTCGGTCACCCACGACCAGGAGGAGGCGCTCTCCATCTCGGACCGGGTCGCCGTCATGCACGACGGGCAGGTAGAGCAGGTGGGCCGCCCCGAGGCCGTGTTCGAGCACCCCGAGTCCAGGTTCGTCGCCTCGTTCCTCGGACAGGCGGGGTTCGTCTCCGGCCGCCTCGACGAGGGCATCATCGAGACGGGCCTCGGGACGCTCCACGCCGGCATGCTCGACGGCATCTCCGCCGAGTACGACGGCGCGGCCGTCGACGTCCTCGCCCGGCCGGACGACCTGCGGGCCACCCCCGCCGACGAGGGCGAGGGCAACGGCCGCATCGTCCACCGGCAGTACACGGGCCCCGCGTTCGTCTACCGCGTCGAACTCGACTCGGGCGACGTCGTCCACTGCCAGCACAACCACGCCACCGAGTTCGAACTCGACCAGCGCGTCCGGGTCGACCTCGTGGCCGACCACACGCTGGCGTGGTACCCCACCGAGCGGGACTGAACGTGACGCCCCGGCGTCGCTACCGGTGGGGGCTCCTCGGCCTCGCTGCCGCCGCGGCCATCCTCGTCGGCGTCGTCGCCGCCGTCGTCTTCACATACCACTCCCTCAACCACGACGAGGCCGTCTACCTCCAGCAGGCCGCCCTCCTCCTCGACGGCCGCCTCGGCTTCAGGCCGCCCGTGCCGGCCGCGATGCGACCGTGGTTCTTCTTCGAACGGGCGGGTCGCCTCTATCCGAAGTACGCGCCCGTGCCGGCGGCGGTCTTCGCCCCGGGGGTCGCCCTCGGCGTCCCCCGCCTCTCGCTGGCCGCCGTCGCCGCCGCGAACGTGGCCCTGGTCGCCGCCGTCGGACGGGAGGCCTTCGACGCCCGCACGGGACTGCTCGCCGGCGCGGCCCTGCTCGCGTCGCCGCTCTTCGTCGTGCAGTCTGCCGTCTTCCTCCCCTACGCCCCGACGTTCGCGCTCGAGGCGCTGTTCGCCCTCGCCTACCTCCGGTCGGTCGGGCTGTCGAGTCGCCGGTGGGCCGCCCTCGCCGGCGCGGCCGTCGGTCTCGCCTTCTTCGCGCGGCCCTACACCGCCGTCCTGTTCGCCGCGCCGTTCGTCGCCCACGCGGCCCTCGGCGTCAGTCGGGACCGGGCGACCCTCGCGCGCCACGGCGTCGTCGCCGGCGTCGGCCTCGCAGGCGTCGCCCTCGCCCTCGCGTACAACGTCGCCGTCACGGGAGCCCCGCTCCTGTTCCCCTACGAGGCGTTCGCCCCCCTCGACGGCCTCGGCTTCGGCCGACGACGCCTCCTCGACTACGCGGTCACCTACACGCCGGCGCTGGCGCTCCGGTCGACCCTCCGCGCCCTCGGCGCCCTGTTCGGGCGGTGGGTCGCGGGCGGTCCCGTCGGCGCGGCCCTCGCCGCAGTCGGCGCCGTCGCCGCCCTCCGCGGCGTGCGGGCCGACCGCGTCGTCGACGACGCCCCAGCGGCGGCCCGGGTGACCCTCGCGGGACTGGCCGTCACCGTCGTCGTCGGCAACGCCTACTTCTGGGGCACCTACAACGCCCTCGGCCCGTTCGGGGCGCCGGGCGTCGCCCTCGCGGACCTCCTCGGACCGTACTACCACTTCGACCTGCTGTTGCCGACGGCCGTCTTCGGGGCCCACGGTCTGCGGACCGTGACGGCGCGCCTCCGCCGGACGCGGACGCGACGGGTCGCCGCGTGGGCGGCCGTCGCCCTCGTCCTCACGGCCGGCGCCGTCTCGGCTGCGGCGGCGGCGGATACCCTCTCGCGGAACGCGACGGTGACGGCCGAGTACCGGGCCGCCTACGCGCCGTTCGCGGACCGCCCTCTCGACGACGCCCTCGTCTTCCTCCCCACGCCCTACGGCCCGTGGCTGAACCACCCGTTCCAGGCGCTCCGGAACGACCCAGGAGACGCCGACGCGACCGTCTACGCACTCGACGTCGCCGCCGCCCCCGACGCGGCCGCCGCGTTTCCCGACCGTCACACCTACCGGTACGTCTACCGCGGGGCGTGGCGCCCGACGGACGGCCGACCGGTCGACGCGTCCCTCGAACCGGTGCGGTACGTGACCGGCGAGACGGTGACGGCGACGGTCCGGATTCGCGCGCCGGACGCCGAGACGCTCTCGGTCCGCGTCGGGGGCGCGTCCGGACAGGCATACTACGCCGTGCCCGTCGCCCCGAACGGGACGGCGGCGGTCCGACTCGTCGTCGACGGCGGGCGGGCCCGCGTCGCCGGGCCGGGCGTGGATCCGCAGGGCGACCCGTCGTTCGCCGTCGCGGCCCGCGACGAACTGGTCGTGAGCGCCGCCGCGCCCGGTCGGTTCTACCGCGCGCGCCTGCCGGTCACGGTCCACGGCGGGACGGTCCGGGCCGTCTCGCCGTACCTCGAGAACTGCCGCGTCGCGGTCCACTGCGGTGGCGGCGCGCCCGCCCGGAACGGGTCGGTGACGGCGACGCTCAGCGCCGAGTGAGGCGCTCCTCGCGGGCGACCGAGACGATGGCGGCCGCTATCTCGGCCCCGCCGCGGAGGGGGTCGAGCGTCGTCTCCCCGACCCGGTCGCCGTACTCGATGGGAACCTCGCGGACGTCGTAGCCCCGGGCGACGGGGCGGAGGAGCAACTCCGCGGAGAGTCCGGTGTTCTCGGTCCAGTCGATGGACGCGAGGACGTCCCGGCGATAGGCCCGCATCCCCGTCGTCACGTCGTGGAGACGGCGACCGAGAAGCGCCGACGCCAGCGCCGCGAAGGCGCGGTTGCCGAGGCGGTTGAGCCCCGGCATCGTCTCGGCGCCCCAGTAGAGGCGGTCGCCGCTGACGACGTCGTAGCCCTCGTTGATCCACTCGAGGAAGTCCGGGACGCGCTCCATCGGGTAGGTGCCGTCGCAGTCGGTCGTCACCACGACCGGCCGGTCGGCCTCGGCGAGGGCCCGCCGCACGGCGACGCCGTACCCGCGGGGCGTCTGCCGGACGACCCGGGCTCCGTGGGCCCGCGCAATCTCGGGCGTCCGGTCGCTCGACCCGTCGACGCAGACGACCTCCGCCCGGCCGCTCGTCGCGCGGTCGACGGCGTCTATCACCCCGCCAACCGCCGCCGCCTCGTCGTAGGTCGCCATGACGACGCTCACGTCGTCCAGCGTGTACGGGGCCTCGTCCATGTGCGCGAGAGCGGCCCGAGGCATTTTAGGCTTGCCAAAACGAGGAGGGAAACCGTCTTCCGTGGCGGCCGCGGACGCCCGGCATGGCCGACGACGACGGTGGCTGGTCCGCCCGGCAGCGCGGGTTCGTGGGCGTCCTCTTCCTCGCGACGGCCGGACTGCTCAGCCTCCACACCGACTACCTCGGCATCATCTTCGTCGTCGGACTGACCGCCCTCGGCGTCGCGCTGTGCTGGTCGGCGGTCAGGTCGGCGCTGGCCGACGGTCGAGGGTGAGCGAGCGCGTCACGCGCTCGCCGTCCCGAACGACGGTGACGTCGACGGCGTCGCCGGGCCGGGTGTGCAACAGCAGGTAGCGCGCCAGTTGCTGGTGCGCGTCGATGGGATGGCCCCCGACGCCGACGATGACGTCCCCGTCCGTCGGAACGCCCCCCGCCGTCTCGTCGGTGGCCGGCATCAGCACCCCGTCGGCCGGTGTCCCGTCCACGACGTCGACCACGAGGAGGCCACGGGCCTCGTCGAGGCCGTTGGCGTCCGCCACTTCGGGGGTGACGGTCACCGTCCTGACCCCGACGTAGGTGTGCGGATAGCTCCCGTTCGCGACGAGGGCCGGGACGACCCGCCGGACGACGGCCGCGGAGATGGCGAAGCCGACGTTGTCGCCTTCCTTCGCGCGGTTCACCCCGACCACCCGTCCCCGCGCGTCGACGAGGGGGCCGCCGCTGTTCCCGGGGTTGATGGGCGCGTCTGTCTGGATGGCGTCGGGGATGGCGAAGCCGTCACCCGCCCGCATCGAGCGGTTCACGCCGCTGACGATGCCGTGGGTCATCGTCCCCTCCAGACCGAACGGACTCCCGAGGGCTGCGACGGGGCGACCGACTGCCGGGTCGCGATGGGACACGGGCAGGGGCGTCGCGTACTCAGGGACCGCGTCGACCCGGAGCACGGCGAGGTCGGTGTACGGATCGGTGCCGACCACTTCGGCGTCCCGCCACTCGCCGTCCCGGAATCGGACCATCGCACTCGACGCGTCGGAGACGACGTGGTGGTTCGTCACCACGTGGTGGGCGTCGTAGACGAATCCCGACCCCTGGGCCGTGCCGAACGTCCCGCGCACGCGGACCATCACCACGCTGTCGATTGTCTCCCGGTAGAGCGCCGTGTAGTTGGCGCCCGTCGCCGCGCCCGCCGCGCTCTCGGTCCCCGGCCCGCGTGGCGGCGTGGTCGGTGTCGTCGACCCGGCGTCGGCCGCCGGTCCCGTGGTCCCTGGTGCGGTCTGTCCCTCCGCAGCGGGCGCCGAGCAGCCGGCGACCACCGCCAGCACGGCGACGAGGAGGACGACCACCACGCTGCCGCGGGTCGAGTCGACTCGCATGGGCCCCCTCGGAGGCCGACGGGCAAGGGTCTGTCCCTCGCCGTGACCTACCCGGGCAACAGAACGTTGAGGGCGGCGACCACGACGCCGGCCGCTCCCATCCGGAGGCCGGCGACCCACCAGTTGAGGTCGGCCATGTCGCCGACGTAGCTCCCGAGGGCGAAGAGGACGGCCACCCCCGCGGCCACCGAGAGCAGCGTCGCGACGAGCATCGAGACGGCCCACGTGGCGAACAGGAACGGCGAGACGACGACGAAGACGGCGAGCACCGGTCCGAGGCCGCTGGCGAGTGCGTTGACGAGGCGGGCCGCGAACAGGTCCCGCGACACCACGGTCCCCTCGAGGTCGGTCAGCATGGCGCGCTCGATGCGCTTGCGCTCGGCCCGCTTCTCCGCGCGCTCGATCTCCCAGACGCTCCAGACGCCCGACGTTCCCAGGCCCACGGCCGCGCCGAGACCGATCTTCACCACGGTCCCGCCGTGGGGAATTCCCGAGAGGTACGCGCCGACGGTCACGCCGATGCTCGTCAGTGTCCCGTCGAAGCCGTTCGAGACGAAGTAGCGGCGGGAGATGGACATCACCTCCTCGTCCCGGAACACCCGCCGCACCGTCGACAGGTCGAGGCGCACGGTCAGTCCTGTGGCGTCTCGCCCGTCTCGACCATCGTCTCGCCGCAGGCCACCTCGTCGATGGAGTGGACGGACCCGCCGAGTTCCGCCACGACCGATGACACCCGGCCGAAGTCGACGGACTCGCCCTCGACGGTGAGTTTCACGTTCTGCACCTCGGCGTCGGTCTCGATGAGCGAGACGTTCACGCCGTCGACCCCGGTGACGTCGGCAACCGCCGTCGCGTACTCCACCGTCGAGACGTCGTTCGGCTTCAGGACGTCGAGCACCAGTCGCCGGATTCGTGCCATCGTGTGCACGTCGGCGCGGAGCGGGCTAATACGTTGGGCCGATCCGGTCGACGGTCCCGTCAGCCGAGTGCGAACGTCGGGAGGTAGAGCGCGAGACAGACGACGGCCAGTCGACGGTCGACCCCCCGGCGCCAGTACACCACCCCGAGGACGCCGGCCGAGACCACGAGCATGTAGGTCAGCGAGGTCGTGACGCCCGGGAGGTCGGTCACGACGACGTCCGCGACGATGGCGCCGGCACCGAGCGAGAACACGGGGTCGGTGATGTTGCTCCCGAGCAACGACCCGACCGAGATGCCCGCATCGCCGTGACGGGCGGCGACGCCGGCGACGACGATCTCGGGCACCGTCGTTCCCAGGCCCGTCAGGAGGCCGACGAGGTACTCCGAGACGCCGACCAGACGGGCGAGAGCCACCCCGCCGGTGACCATCAGGTGGCCCCCGACGACGACCATCCCGAGGCCGAGGACGATCCACGGGACCGTCGCCCTCGGCGGTTCGCGCTCGTCCGCTATCTCTTCGCCGACCTCCGCACCGCCCTCGCTCGTGTACAGGTCGTGGAGGAACATCGCGTACGCGAGCATCATCAGGACCCCCTCGGAGCGGACGATCCGCCCGTCCTCGAGCGTCAGCACCATGACGACCATCGAGAGCATCACGGCACCACCGTAAATCGCGACGTTCCGACGCTCTGCGACCACCGGCGCCACGAGAGCGACGACGCCCACGGCGAGCGTGATCTGTGCCGTCTCCGACCCGACGATGTTCCCGACGACGAGGTCCCCGGCGCCCATCCGGGCCGCGAGAATCGACGTGGTGATCTCCGGGATGGAGGTCCCGACCGCCACCGCGGTCACGCCGATGAAGAACGTCGAGACTCCGTAGTACAGTGCGAGTTCCGCCGCACTCGTCACGACGCGGTCCGCCCCCGCGATGAGGAGGGCCAGGCCGCCCACGAACAGGAGGGCCTCCGTGAGCATGCGTGCCCCGTCACCGAGCGGCCGGATAAGCGTTCACGCCGACGACCCCAACTGTTTTCCTCGCACCCGGCGTCCTCTCTCCAGCATGGTCTGTCCGACGGCCCGGCGGGCGGGGACTGACGGCGGTACTCGTGCAGACGCACGACACCCATGACGGACGGCACGGCGTCGGCGAGCGGCGTGGCGGGAGAGCGCGGGACGGCGACGGAGAGCGGTGCGACCGGGGATCCCCCACAGGGGGGCTGGCACGCCGCGCCCGCCGAGGCGGTCCTGGACCGACTCGGCACCGACGCGGACGGACTGTCCGCGGAGGCGGCGGCCCGGCGACTCGAGCGCCACGGCCCGAACGCCATCCGTGGAGACGAGGGCCCGTCTCCGCTCGCCATCTTCGTCGCGCAGTTCCGCGACGTGCTCATCTACCTCCTCGTCGCGGCGGCGGTACTCTCGCTGGCGGTCGGCCTGTTGCCCGGTGCGGAGCCAAACTACGTGGACGCGGTGCTCATCCTGGCGATCCTCCTCGCGAACGGCGTCTTCGGATTCGTCCAGGACTACCGCGCCGAGCGGTCCATCGCCGCCCTCCGGGACCTGTCGGCGCCGGACGCCACCGTCGTCCGCGACGGCACGCGGCGCACGGTCCCCGCGACCGAGGTGGTGCCCGGGGACGTCCTCGTCATCGAACAGGGCGACGCCGTGCCCGCCGACGCGCGCCTGCTGGAGTCGGCCGACCTCGAGACCGACGAAGCGCCGTTGACCGGCGAGAGCGTCTCGGTGGCGAAGTCCACGGGCGAGGTCGACGCGAACGCGCCGGTCGCCGACCGGACGAACACCGTGTTCATGAACACCAACGTCGTCCGCGGCCGGGGGCGGGCCGTCGTCGTCGCGACGGGGATGGACACGGAGGTCGGGGGCATCGCCACGCAGTTGCACGCGGCCGAGGAGGTCCCGACCCCCTTTCAGGCCGAGGTGGACGAGCTCGGCCGGCGAATCGGCTACGGGGTCGCGGCGCTCATCGCCCTCGTCGCGGCGGTGCAGTTCGTCGCCACCGCCGCGTCCCCCCTCACCGTGGTGTTGCTCGCGGCGACGCTGGCCGTCGCGGCCGTCCCGGAGGGCCTCCCCGCGGTGGTCACGCTCACCCTCGCGCTCGGGTCCCAGCGACTCCTCGACCGCAACGCCCTCGTGCGCCGGTTGCCGGTCGTCGAGAGCCTCGGGTCCGTCGACGTCATCGTGACCGACAAGACGGGGACGCTCACCGAGAGTCAGATGACAGTCCAGCGCCTGGACGCCGGCGGGGAGGTCTACGAGGTCACCGGGTCGGGACTCGACCCGGAGGGCGAGTTCCGCACGGTCGACGGCGACCCGGCGGACGTCGAGCGATTCCGCGAGTTGCTGCGCTGTGGCGCTGTCTGTAACAACGCCGAACTCGCGCCAGCGGACGCCGAGGAGGACTACTACGGGGACCCCACGGAGGTTGCGCTCCTCGTCGCCGCCGCGAAGGCCGGGGTCGACTCGACACACGACCGGGTCCGCGAGGTGCCCTTTGCCTCCGAGCGCCAGCGGATGAGCGTCGTCGTCCGCGAGGACGACACCACCAGGGCCTACGTCAAGGGGGCGCCCGAAGCGGTGCTCGACCGGTGCGACCGCGTCCGGGTCGGTGGCTCGGTCGAACCGCTGACCGAGGACCTGCGGGCCGCGGTCCTCGACCGGGTCGAGGCGTTCGCCTCGGACGCCCTCCGCGTGCTCGGGTTCGCGACGCGCGACGGGGTCGACCCCGACGCCGACGCCGACGACGTCGAACGGGACCTGGTGTTTCTCGGCCTGCAGGGCATGCTCGACCCGCCCCGCGAGGAGGTGCCCGGCGCCATCGCGGACTGTCGCCGCGCCGGCATCCGCGTCGTCATGGCCACCGGCGACAACCTCGTGACTGCGCGCGCCGTCGGCGACGCCGTGGGTCTCGACGCGGGCGGGGCGATGACCGGTGCAGAGGCCGGCGCCTGCTCTGCGGACGAACTCGCCGAGGCCGTCGAGGACGTGTCCATCTTCGCCCGGGTCGAACCGTCGCACAAGGTGGCCATCCTGCGCGCCCTGCAGGCCAACGGCCACACCGTCGCCATGACGGGAGACGGCGTCAACGACGCCCCGGCGCTCCGGAACGCCGACGTCGGCGTCTCGATGGGCGTCCGCGGCACGGACGTGGCCAAGCAGGCGTCGGACGTCGTGTTGCGCGACGACAACTTCGCCACCATCCGGGACGCCATCGCCGAGGGACGGGGCATCTTCGACAACGTCAGGAAGTTCGTCAACTACCTCCTGTCGGCGAACGCCGGGGAGGTGCTGGTCGTGTTCCTCGGCGTGGTGGTCGGGACGGTCCTCTTCCCGGAGCGCTTCGCCGGACAGGCAGAGGCGCTGGTGCTGACGCCCGTGATGCTCCTCTGGATCAACCTCGTGACCGACGGCATGCCGGCGCTCGCACTGGGCGTCGACCCGAAGACCGACGACATCCTCGACCGGCCGCCGCGCGGGAACGACGAGTCCGTCATCGACCGGCGGATGGTCGCCTCCGTCCTCGGCATCGGCGCGGTCATGACCGGCACGGGGCTGGCGCTGTTCTTCTGGGCGCTCGTCGGCACCGACAACCTCGTCCGCGCCCAGTCGCTCTTGTTCACCTTCCTCGTGACGGTCGAGATGATCCGGATTCAGCTCATCCGCTCGCGCTACGACCTCCCGCTGGCGTCGAACCGGTGGCTGCTCGCCGCCATCACCGGGTCGCTGCTGCTCCAGCTCGCCGTCGTCTACACGCCGCTGAACGCCTTCTTCGGCGTCGCCCCCATCGCTGCCCGTGAGTGGGGATGGATCGGTGCCGCGTTCGGTGCGTTCCTCGCACTCGGCGTCGCCGTCGAGCGCGTCGCCGGTCGGTTCGACTGAGGCCGGTTGCCCGCGCCGACCGAGTCCTGCTGCCCGCGCCCGGTCGGCGAGACAGGCGCGCCCGTCGCGGGGCTATCGCGGGTCGAGAACGAGATAAGCGATGATTAACACCAGCG
>JBDGTT010000033.1:0-22611 GCA_042216525.1 Halobacteriaceae archaeon | reverse complement strand
GGCGGCATGGGCGGCATGGGCGGCATGGGCGGCGCGATGTAAGCGCCGGTTCGACGCGCCACGCAACCCCCGACCGCCCCCTCTCGAACCGCCCGCCGAACGCGATTTCTCCGATTTATTCACCCGGACCGTAGCGACTGCCGGACCGGCGGTGGGTTCTATGTGTCGCCGCCCCGCACCGTCGCCCATGGAGACGCGCCTCCTCGACCGGGCCGCCGTCGACGAGCACGCGGCCGTGGCCGACGTCGTCGACGCCGTGGCCGCGGCGTTCGCCGCCGACGCCCGCGGCGACGCGGTGATGCCCCCCAAGTCCTACGTCGACCTCCCGGCGTACGGCGGCGACTTCCGGGCGATGCCGGCCTACGTCGACGTCGGCGACTGGGACGCCGCCGGCGTCAAGTGGGTAAACGTCCACCCGGCGAATCCCGCCGAGTCGGGCCTGCCGACGGTGATGGCGACGATGATATACTCGGACCCCGCGACGGGGTTCCCGCTGGCCATCATGGACGGCACGCTGTTGACGATGCGACGGACCGGCGCGGCCGCCGCCGTCGCCACCGACCACCTGGCCGTCGCGGACGCCGACTCGCTGGGGCTGGTCGGCGCCGGCGCACAGGCCCACGCGCAACTCGGGGCCATCGCCACGGTCCGGAATCTGCGCGAGGTGGTGGTCGCCGACGCGGACGACGAGCGGGCCCGGTCGTTCGCCGCCGAGTACGGGGGGGACCTCGACGTCCGCGTCGGCACCGTCTCGGAGGCCGGTCACTGCGACGTGCTCTCGACGGTGACGCCCGTCCGGTCGCCGGTCGTCGGCCCCGCCGACGTCGGCGAGCACACCCACGTGAACGCGATGGGCGCCGACGCGCCGGGCAAGCACGAACTCGCCGACGAGGTGCTCCGCGCCGCGAAACTCGTCATCGACGACTACGAGCAGTGCACCCACTCCGGCGAGATAAACGTCCCCTGGAGCGAGGGCGTCCTCGACGACGACGACCTGTACGCGACGCTCGGGGAGGTGGTCGTGGGCGCGGTCCCCGGCCGCGAACCGGGCGACGGCGTCACCGTCTTCGACAGCACCGGCCTCGCCATCCAGGACCTGGCGGCGGCTCACGTCGTCTACGACCGGGCCGGCGCGGCGGGGACGCCGGTCGACCTCCTCGGCGTCTGACTACCGGCCGGCGCGGCGGGGACGCCGGTCGACCTCCTCGGCGTCTGACTATCGGCCGGCGACCGCGTCGACCACCTTGCTGATGGCCCAGACGATGACGAGGAACGGCAGCAGGGGGACGAGCAACACGAGGAGACCGAGGAGGTACGCCAGGCCGATGGCGTTCATCTCCTCGTCGGGCCGACTGCGGTAGGGCGGGGTGACGGTGCGGACGACGCGGCGGTGGACGGGGGCGGGCGGTTCGGCGTCCTGACTGCTCATGCCCGTCTCTTGGTCGGCCGGAACGATAAGGATTCGTCAGGCGAGGTGGATGGCCGGCCGGAACGGCACCGCCTGTCCCGCCTTCTCGCCGGGGTCGGCTGTCGTCCCCGCCGCCTCCGTCTCGTCGTACACTTCGACGGTGGCGTCGAACTCCCGGGCGAGGAAGTCCGCGGCCGCCGCGTAGACGTCGGCCTCGTCGAGTTCGCGCAGCGCCGCGAGTTCCTCGTCGCCGGTCTCGCGAACCGTCTCGATTAGGTCGCCGACGAGGTCGTTCACCTCGTCGCCGCGCTCGCGCAGGTCGGGGTCCGCCATCACCTCGCTCATCACCGCGCCGCGGTCCGCGCCGTGCTCGGCCACGGCGTCGAACACCTGCCGCTTCCAGTCGGCGGCGGCGTACACCCGCACCGTCTCGGGGTCGGTGCCGGTGACGTCGGCCACCTCGCGCACGTCGTCGACGAGGTCCATGACGAGGTCCTCCCGGACCTCGACGTCGGTGCGCTCGAGCGACGGGTCGGGGGCGGGCCACGCCGCGTCCTCGGCCGGCGTGCCCGTGAGCGCCTCGTGGAGTTCGTTCGTCACGAACGGGACGAACGGCGCGAGCAACCGCAGTCGCGTCCGGAGCACCTCCCGCCGGGTCCACCGCGTCGTCGCGGCGTCGGGGTCGGCGCGCTTCCGGTACCAGCGCAGGTCCTCCTCGAAGCGGTAGAAGGCCTCCTGGCTGGCCCGCCGGGTCTCGAAGCGGTCGAGCGCGTCGGTCACCTCGCGGACGACGCCCTGCAGGCGAGAGAGCAACCACCGGTCGGCCTGGGGGAGCGCCTCGACGTCCGGGGTCGGCGGTTCCTCGGCCTCGATGACCTCCCGGGCGCGGGTCCAGAACCGCTCGAGTTGCTGGCGCGTGCTCTCGACGGCGTCGGCCCGCCAGTCGTAGTCCTGCCACGGTTCGGCGCTGTTCAGCAGGAAGAACCGGACCGTGTCCGCACCGTGCTCCTCGATGGCCTCCGTCGGGAGGACGACGTGGCCCTTCGAGGAGGACATCTTCTCCCCTTCGAGCAGGCCCATCCCCATGACGGTGATGCCCTCGGGCCACTCCTCGGGTTCGAAGAGGTCGGCGTGGTGGAACAAAAAGAAGGTGAGGTGGTTGCTGATGAGGTCGTTGCCCGAACACCGGTAGTCGACGGGGTACCAGTGCTCGAACTCCTCGCGCAGGTCGAGCGCTCGCTCGTCGGGGTCTTCGACAGCCTCCGGGCCGTAGAACAGCGCGTCGAAGAACTCCCTGTCGAGGGCCTCGACCGGCACCTCGTCGATGCGGTGGGCCAGCGTGTAGTAGGCCATGTAGATGGTCGAGTCCGACAGCGGCTCGATGACGAACTCGTCGTCCCACGGCAGCCGGGTCCCGAGGCCGAAGTTCCGGATGCAGGGCCACTCCTCGAGCCAGTCGACGGTGTGGTCGTACTGGTCGCGGGTGCTCTCGGGGATGGCGTCCAGTCCGTCGACGGCCTCGTGGGCGAGTTCCTTCCAGTCCCCGTCGCTGTATGTGAGGAACCACGTCTCCTGTTCGGCCACCTCGACGTCGCCGCCACACCGGCAGATCACGTCCTCGGTGAACTCGTACATCGCGTCGAAGGCGCCCCGCTCGCGGTAGTCCCCGCGGAACCGCTCGCGCACGTCCTCGACCACTTCGCCGGCGTACTCGCCGTAGTCGTCGTGGAGGCGACCCGAGTGGAACTCCGCGTTGTAGAGGTCGCGCGTCACCTCCTCCAGCGCAGGGTCGTCCTGGGAGTCGATGCCGCGCTCCTCGACCGCGTCGCGGGCCGGCACGTCGCCGTAGCCCTCGACGTCGAGGATGGGGACCGGTTCGATGGCCTCGACCGCCGCCGGGTCGAGGCCGTACTCCTCCAGCAGGGCCGTGTCGGCCGCAATCTCCGCGAGCGCCACGTAGTCGTCCGGCGAGTGGGCCGGCACCGACATCACGACGCCCGTGGCGTTGTCCGGGTCGACGAACCGGGCCGGCAGGACCAGTACCGAGTCGCCCGTGACCGGGTTCTCGACGCGCCGGCCGACCAGGGCCGCGCCGGACAGCGACTCCAGCACCTCGACGTCGCGCTGCTGGAGGTCCAGTTTCGTCGTCGCCTCGCGGGAGACGAACCACCGCTCGCCGTCCACTTCGGCGACGACGTACTCCGCGTCGGGGTCGACGAAGGCGTTGGTGACGCCCCGGACCGTCTCGGGGCGCAGGGTCGCCATCGGGGCCACCGTCTCCTCGCCGTCGACGTCGACGGTGAACTTCACGAGCGTGAACTCCTGGAACTCGGCCGTTTCGCCCTCCAGGAGGTCGTGGGTCGTGACGGGTTGCTCCTCGTTGGTGCAGTAGTTGACCGGGTGGAGTCCCTTCTCGAGGCGGCCGTGGTCCCGGAGCGTCTCGTACTGCCAGGTGATGAACTTCGAGTAGCGATCGTCGTTGGTCGTGAACTCCCGGCGCCAGTCGATGCTCAGCCCCAGCGAGCGCATGTTGGGCTTGTAGTAGTTCTCGACGAAGTAGCGGGCGAAGCCCATCGGCGTCTCGAGTTCTTCGAGGTCCGCCTCCGGGACGCCGTAGGTGTCACGCAGGACCGAGAGCTGTTCCTCCTCGCCCTCCTGGAGGCGGTTGACCGCGCCGACGATGGGGGTGCCGGTCACGTGCCACGCGAGCGGGAAGAGCACGTTGTCCCCCTGCAGGCGACGGTAGCGCGCGTACACGTCCGGGACGGTGTACGTGCGGGCGTGCCCGATGTGCATCCCGCCGCTGGGATAGGGGTAGGGCACCGTCACGAACGTCGGCTCCCCGTCGGCGTCCGGGTCGGCCTCGTACCGCCCCTCTGCCCAGCGCCGTTGCCACTTGCGCTCGATAGTCCGGGGCTCGTAATCCATACCCGGGAGTGTCCGCCGCGTGCCTAAAAGGTGTGCTATCTCCGGACTCGCGGCCCCCGTCGGCGGGTCCGCGCCCGTCGGTCGAGCGCGTCACTCGACGTCGATGGTCCGCCCGCCGCCGCCCGTGGCCTTCGGGAGCGTCACCGTCAGCACGCCGTGGTTGTACGTCGCCGACGTGCCCGCCTCGTCGACGGCCTCCGGTAGGGCGACGGCTCGGCTCACCGACTCCCGGGACCGCTCCCGCCTGATGTACCGCCCCTCGTCGCGCGTCTCCTCCGTCTCCCGGTTCTCGGCCCGTTCGGCGCTGACGTGGAGGGTCCCCTCGCGGAGTTCGACCGCGATGTCGTCTCTGTCGTAGCCGGGCAGGTCGACGGTCACGACGTACTCGGAGTCGGCGTCCTCGACGTCGACGGCCGGTCGCCCCCGGTCGAACTGAGGGAGTTCGCCGAAGTCCCCGAACTCCGACTCGAACTGCCGGCTCATCCGATCGAACATGCGCTCCAGTTCGTCGAAGGGGTTGCGTCGGCTCATGGTGACTTCGGTGACAGCTAGGGCACGCTGACACTTAAGCACATCCGCCGCGAGCGCGCACGCCGCCGGCGCTCAGACCACGTGCTGGCTGTCGTAGGAGCCGAGGCGGTGGACCCACCCCGCGGCCGCGATCTCCTCGATCTCCGCGAGGGCCTCCTGGGTCCGCTCCTCGTAGAGGCCGGCGGCGACGTCGACGTGGAAGACGTAGTCCCCGAGTCGCTCGCCGCTGGGGCGCGACTCGACCCGGGTCATGTTGATGTCCCGGTCGGCGAAGGGTTCCAGCAGGCTGAGTAGCAGTCCCGGGTAGTCGGCGTTCGGGTAGACGACGAGCGTCGACTTCCCCCCGGCCTCGCTGCGCTCGCTCGCGGGCGCGATGACGAAGAAGCGCGTGGCGTTCGACCGCCTGTCCTGGATGTCCTCCGCGATCACCTGCAGGACGTCGTCCGCGTTGTCCGGGTGGCCGATGCCGGCGACCCTGGCGTCCTCGCGGGCCCGCTGGACGCCGCGAGCGGTGGAGGCGACGGCCTCCTGTTCGACGTCGGGGTAGTGCGCCGCGAGGTAGTCCCGGCACTGGGCGAGCGCCTGCGCGTGGGAGGCCACCACGTCGAAGTCCGGCGACTGGGCGAGCAGCGCGTGCCGGATGGGCGTGACGACCTCCTTGACCACCGCGAGGTCGTAGTCGGCCAGCGCGTCGAGGCTCTCCGTGACGCTCCCCTCGATGCTGTTCTCGATGGGGATGACGCCCCGCTCGAAGTCGCCCTCCGCGACGGCCTCCACGATGCTGTGGACCGATTCGCGGAACTCGACCTCGTCGTTGACGGCGCTGGCCGCGCGGTGGGAGTAGGTCCCCGCCGGCCCCAGCGTGACCGTTCGCATACCCCACCGTACCCGGTTGAGGCCTATAACCCCACCGCACTAAGCCCTCGCGCGAATCCGTGTCCGCAGGACCGGATTCGCGCTCGTGCGACGAGAGCGCGGAGCGCTCTCGGCACCTCGGCGGACGCGTCGTCCGCCGGTGGCCAGTAGTATTCCGCCAGGCGCCCGCCCTGCCGGGCGGGCTTCGTTGTTCGTGCCGGCTACCCGAGTCGCCGGCCCACTCACAGCTACTCCCCTCGTCGCTCGCGGGTGCGCTGGCGCGCACCACGCTCGCTGGTGGGTCGTGCCGTCGGCCGTCACGCTCCGGTCGCGACCGCCGCCTCGCCCCCACGTTTATCCGTGAACGGGCGGCCAGACCCGCCGTGCCCGACCGACCCCGCCAGCGCGTCCCGTTCAGCGACCTCGCCACGGCCGCCTACTGTCCGCGACAACTGTACTACGCCCGACGCGAGGCCGACCGCTCGGTCCCCGAGCGGGTCGCCGCCGTCCGCGAGTTGGCCTTCGAGTACCCGGCGCTCGTGGAGGCGCCCGACGCCGCGATTCGCGACCGGCCCGTCGAGGTGCCCGCCGCGGAGTACCGCCGCCGCCTGCGGGCCCTCCGCGACGAGGGGTGGGGGTCGCTCGTGAGTCCGGCCGAGCGCGCGGTGACCGTCGCCGGGCGCGACGTCGTCGGCCGCGTCGACAAGGTGGTGACCGCCCCCCTCCGGCCGTCGCTTGTCTCCCCGGGCCATCCACCCCCGGAGGGCGTCTGGGAGCCACAGTCGGTGCGGGCCGTCGCGGCCGCGAAGGCCCTCTCCTACCGCGAGGGGACGACGGTCGACCGCGCCGTCGTGGAGTACCCCGCCCACGGCGTCGTGCGGACGCTCTCGCTCACCACTCGGCGGAAGGCGGCCTACCGACGCGCGCTCCGGACGGTGCGCGACCTCGACGGGCCGCCACCGCGCCTCGCCGACGACGCGAAGTGTGCGCCCTGTGACTACAGCGCGGACTGCGGGGTACAGACCCGCTCGCTACGCTCGCTCCTGTAGCCAGGCCTCGATGCGGTCGGCCATCGCCCCGCGTCGGTGGACCGTCCCGGTGGCCACGTCGACGACGGTGCTCTCGGTGCCGGGCGTCGGTCCGTCGTCGAGGACCACCGCCGCCTCGCGGATGCGGGCGTCCAGCGCCGACACCTCTCGGACGCTCCCGCCGCCGCTGACGTTGGCGCTCGTCGCCGTGAGCGGCCCCGCTCGTTCCAGGAGCGTCAGCGCCAGGTCGTGGTCCGGGACGCGGACGCCCACCCGGTCGCGACCGGCGGTCAGCGCGTCGGGGACCGTCCCGCGCTTCTCGCAGACCACCGTCACCGGGCCGGGCAGGAACGCGTCCATGAACGCGCGCTCCGTCTCGGAGACGCGGACGTGTGCCAGCGCCGCCTCGACGCTCTCGACGCCGAGCGACACCGGCCGGTCGCGCGCGCGCCCCTTCAACGCGAAGACCCGCTCGACGGCGTCCGGGTCGAGGGCGTCAGCGCCGAGGCCGTAGACCGTCTCGGTGGGGTAGACGACGACGCCGCCCTCGCGGACCGCGGTCACGGCGGCGTCGACGTCGGCGTCGGCGACCATCTACAGGCCGTCGAGGGCGCCCTCGACGGCGTCGTAGTCGGGGAAGTCGGGCCACTGCTCGGCCACCCAGGCGTACCGGACGGTCCGGTCCCGGTCGATGCAGTAGACCGCCGGTCGCGCCTCGCTCACGCCCGCCATCCCGTCCAGGTCGTGGGCGACGCCGTAGGACTCGGCCACGCCGTTCCCGGGGTCGCTGAACAGGGCGTACGCCTCCAGGTCGCGCTCCCGGATGGTCGTCTTGTGCTCGTAGGGCGTCGAGATGGAGCAGCCGACGACCTGCACGGCGCCGTCGGTGCCCCACCCCCGCTCGCGGACCTCCTGCCAGACGTAGGTCGCCGGGAACGCGCCGTCCATCGGGTGGAAGAGGAGACAGACCGGGCCCTCCTCGAGCAGCGCGGACAGCGAGACGTCCTCCCAGTACTCCGCGCGGACCAGCGGTCGCGTGAAGTCGGGGGCCGTCTCGCCCTCTGCCACGGCGTCCGCCGGCGGCAACTCGACGACGTCGAAGTCGAGCCCCATGGGCATCAGACCGCACCCCCCTCGCCGTAGGTCCGGTCGAGGTAGTCGACGATGTTGGCGCTCTCGGCCATCGTCACGCCGGTCGACTCGTCGACGAGGACCGGCACCGTCCGCACCCCGGCGACGCGTTTCGCGACGTTCCGGCGGGAGTGGAGCGGCTCGACGAACCGGGAGCGGTACTCGAGGCCGTACTCGTCGAGGCGCCGGACCACCCGCTCGCAGTACGGGCACGCCTGCAACCGGTAGAGGACGCGCTGTGGTGTCTCCTCGTCGCTCATGGCCGGTCCTACTCGCGTGGTCGGCCTAAGACTGTTGCTCCCGGCAGGCAGTAACTCTTAATCCGCCCGCCCGGTAAGTTCGCGTACTCAGATGCTCCAGACCGTAGCGCAGGGCCTGTCGGCCGCCGCGGTGCTCGGCGTCCCTCTCGGGAGAGACGCCATCGCGACGCTGGGCGCCGTCTCCATCGTCGTGCTCATCGCCCTCTCCGCCTTCTTCTCCTCGTCGGAGATCGCGATGTTCTCTCTCGCCAAACACCGCGTCGAGGCACTCGTCGACGACGGCGTGCCGGGCGCGGAGACGGTCGCCGACCTGAAGAGCGACCCGCACCGCCTGCTGGTGACCATCCTCGTGGGGAACAACATCGTCAACATCGCGATGTCGTCCATCGCGACGGGCGTCATCGGCCTCTACTACGGGCCGGACGTCGCCGTCGCCGTCGCCACTCTCGGCATCACCGCGCTCGTCCTGCTGTTCGGCGAGAGCGCCCCGAAGTCCTACGCCGTCGAGAACACGGAGTCCTGGGCGCTCCGCGTCTCGACGCCCCTGCAGTACTCCGAGTACGTCCTCCTGCCCCTCATCATCGTCTTCGACCACCTCACTCGCGTCGTCAACCGGGTGACCGGCGGCCGGTCGGCCATCGAGACGTCCTACGTCACCCGCGACGAGATCCAGGACATGATCGAGACGGGCGAGCGCGAGGGCGTCATCGAGGAGGACGAGCGCGAGATGCTCCAGCGCATCTTCCGGTTCAACAACACCATCGCGAAGGAGGTGATGACGCCCCGCCTCGACATGGACGCCGTCTCGAAGGACGCCCCGGTCGCCGAAGCCATCGAGACGTGCATCCAGAGCGGACACGCCCGCATCCCCGTCTACGAGGGGAGCCTCGACAACGTCATCGGCGTCGCGCACATCAGGGACCTCGTCCGGGACCTGAACTACAGCGAGGCCGAACCCGCGGACCTCGAACTCGAGGACCTCATCCAGCCCACGCTCCACGTCCCCGAGTCGAAGAACGTCGACGAACTCCTCGCGGAGATGCGGGAGAACCGGATGCACATGGTCATCGTCATCGACGAGTTCGGGACCACCGAGGGCCTCATCACGATGGAGGACATGACCGAGGAGATCGTCGGCGAGATCCTCGAGGGCGAGGAGGAACTCCCGGTCGAGTTCGTCGCGGACAACGAGGTGCTGGTCCGCGGCGAGGTCAACATCGACGAGGTGAACGAGGCGCTCGACATCAGTCTCCCCGAGGGCGAGGAGTTCGAGACCATCGCGGGCTTCATCTTCAACCGGGCTGGGCGCCTCGTCGAGCAGGGCGAGGAGTTCGACTACGAGAACGTCACGCTCCGGGTGGAGACGGTCGAGAACACCCGCATCCGGAAGGCCCGCGTCGTCAAGCACGAGGCCGTCGAGACCGAGGAGGACGCGGACGCCCCCTCCGAGACCGAGACCGCGAACGAGACCGAACCCAACACGGCGGCCGACGGCGGGTGACGGTCACCCGACCAGCGTGACGGCGGCGTAGGCGGCGTACGCCATGACGAACGCGAGCGCCAGCGACCCGGCCCACGCGAGCACCGTGTACACCATCTTTCGCCGCGAGACGCCGCCGGTGCCGGCGGCGTACCCGCTGCCGACGATCGCCGAGACGATGATCTCGTTGAAGGAGACGGGGACGCCGGCGAAGATGGCGACCTGCGCGATGAGAAAGGAGGGGACGAGTGCGGCGATGGAGCGGCGGGGACCCAGCGAGGAGTAGTCCTGCGCGAGCGCCTTTATCATCCGCGGGGCACCGGTCCAGGACCCGACGAGCAGTCCCACGCCCCCGCCGAGGAGGACGTACGCGAGCGGGACCGACTCCCCGACGAGCGGAACGAGCGGCCCCACTGCCAGGCCGACCTGGCTCCCGCCGGCGGAGAACGCGACGAGGGCACCCAGTCCGAGCAGGACGTGGCGCTCGCCGCGCGTGACGTCGCCGACGACGTCCCGGCGGACGGCGACCCCGACGACCGCTGCGACGGCGAGCGTCGCCGCCGCCGTGCCGGCGAGCGGGGGGACCGGGAGGGCGGCCGCGAGTGCGCCGGCGACCGACCGCCCCCCGCTTCCGAGGGCGGCGAACCGCACGTTCGCGACGGCGGCCCCGACGGCGGCCCCGAGCGCCGGCACCGCGACCCGCTCCTCGGCCACGTCGCGCAGGAACCGCGCCGTGAGGTAGGCGGCACCGCCGCCGACGACGGGGACGAGCAGCCACAGCGCGACGATCTGACGGTACTTCGGCCACGCGGGCCCCCCGCCCAGTGCGAGGCCGGCGCCGACGACCGCCCCGGTGACGGTGAACGCGGTGGCGATGGGGTAGCCGGTGTAGACGCCGACCGCGACGAGGACGGCCGCCGTCAACAGCGCCGTCGTGGCGGCGGCCGGCGACAGCGTCACCCCGACGACGAGTTCGCGGCCGACGGCTTGCGAGACGCTCTCGCCCTGGAGGACCGCGCCCGCGAGACCGAGGACGCCGACCACCAACCCGGCGCGCATGACCGGAATCGCGTTCGCCCCGACCGCGGGCGCGAAGGGGGTCGACCCCGAGGACCCGGCGCCGATGGCCCAGGCCATGAACAGTGCGGCCACGGCGGCGACGAGCATCGTGGCGACGCCAGCCTCTGCGACCATGGGCCTCTCGTTGGCCCGCCGGTAGAAAGTCCATGCGGTCCGCCGCCCGTGGATTCGTGGCGCCGGTCAGTTCCGCGTCGGACTCGGGTCGTCGTTCTCGGTCGGTTCCGGCGCCGTCGGCGGTTCGACGCCCTCGGCCGCGGCGACCGTCGCGGTCGACTTCTCGGTGTCGACGTGCCAGCGCTCGTAGTCGGTCTCGAACTCCGAGAGGTGCTCGCGCGCCTCGCTCTTCAGGTCGTCGTCGTTGACGTTGACCTCGAAGATGTAGTCGCCGTCACGGGCCTTCGTGATGTTCGCGCTCACGAGGTCGTTGTCGAAGTAGTACGGCGTGAACTGCGTCATCACGCGCCGGTAGACCGTGTCCTCGACGCGCCGGAGGGCCTTCCGACCGGCGGTGTCGGCCGCGCGGGCGACCCGGTCGATGGACTCGTGCCACTTCTCGACGGCGCCCTCAGCGTCGTCCTCGGAGAGTTTGGCGTAGGCCTCCGCGAGGTCGGAGCCCGCCTCCTGGGTGTCGTCGACTGCCGACTTGCCCGCGCGCTCGCCCGCCCCCTCGTCGACGCTGACCTGCGCCGCCGTCTTCTCGTTGACGTCCTCGGAGAGGCGCTCGTGGGCCTTCGGTCGCCACCGGTTCCACTCCTCGAAGGCTGGCCCCTCGCGGCCGGACTCCCTGAGCGCCCGCGTGATGCGCTCGCCGTGTTCGACCACGTCGCCCCAGTCGCCCCGGACCTTGAATCCCGAGACGCTCTCTTCCATGTCGAGTAGCCGTAGTGGGTCGACCGGTATACCGGTTGCGACGCGTCGGCCGGCCGTCCGTCGCGCGTTCCCCGCTCGGCGGACAACGCTTTTGCCCGGTCCCGCCCTCTCTCGGGTGATGCCCGCGGGTCACGTGGAGTACGAACCGGTCAGCGTCAAGGCGGTGCTCGTCGAGATGAAAGACACCGCCGAGTTGCTGGTGGACCTGGCGTACTCGGCGGTCCTGTTCGGGAGCGACGAGGTGGCCGAGGAGGTCCTCGCCCTCGAGGAGCGCATGGACGTCCTCCAGTTGCAGGCGCGGATGAGCCTCCTCATGGCCGCCCGGAACCCCGAGGAGGCCGAGCAACTCGCGCCCGTCCTGGGGGTCGTCGGCGCCACCGAGAAGATATCGAACGCCGCTGGCGACGTCGCGAAGGTCGTCCTCGAGGACCTGGGCGTCCCGGACGCGATGGTGGCGACGCTGCCCGAGGCCGTCGAGACGGTCGCCCGCGCCACGGTCGCCCCGGACTCCCCGTACGCGGGACGAACGTTGGGCGAGGTGGCCCTCGAGTCCGAGACCGGGGTCCGCGTCATCGCCGTCCGGCGGACCGGAGAGTGGCTGCTCGACCCCGGTCCCGAGACCGACCTCCGGACCGACGACGTCCTCCTGCTGCGCGGCCCGGAGGACGCACTCGCCGGGGTGTTCGAGACGGCGACCGGCGACGCCTACCAGCCGGTCACCGCCACGGAACCCGCGGTGCCCGACCTCGAACGGGCCGTCGACTCCCTCGTCCTGATGAAGGACATGAGCGAACTCGCCGTCGACCTCGCGTACGACGCCGTCCTCTACGACAGCGACGAGGTGGCCGAGGAGGTGTACGAACTCGAGGCGGAGGTCGACCACCTCCAGTCCCGGTTCGAGGCGTGGGTCCTCGCCGCGGCCGCCGCCGTCGACGACCCGGTGTCGCTCCGGGGCCTGGTCCGCCTCGCCCGGAGCACCGAGACCATCTCCGACGCCGCCCTCGAGATCAGCGAGGGCGTCCTCCGCGACCTGGACACCCACCCGGTCGTCGCCGAGGCCGTCGCGGAGAGCGAGGAACTCATCACCCGTCTCGAGGTGGCGCGCGGGTCGTCGCTCGACGGGGTCACCCTCCGGGAACCGCCCGTCGCAGAGACGGGCGTCCGCGTCGTCGCCGTCCGCCGCGGCGACGGGCGCGCCCCCTCCGGGAAGCGGTCGGCGTGGGTCGTCTCCCCCCGCGCCGACACCGGCCTTCGGGCGGGCGACGTCCTCGTCGTGAAGGGCACCGCGACCGGCGTCGACCGCCTCGCAGAGCGGGCGGGCGGGCCGGCCGACCCCGGGCCGCCGTAGGCGCGCCGGTCACTCGTCCGGTTGGCCCTCCGACTCACCGCTCCGCAGTTCCGGCGGGGCCCCCTCGCTCCCGAGTCGGCGCCGCCGGGTGACGCGCGCGTGGACCAGCGACGACCCGAGGAACAGCGTCACGGTGAGCCCGGCGCTCGCCGCCAGCGGGACGGCGGCGAAGGGACCGATCCCGGCCCACGTCACCGCGGTCAGCAGTCCCGTCGCCGTCGCGAGGAGCACGTAGTAGGTGCTCCAGCTGATCTCGGAACGGGGGACCATCTCCAGGTAGAGCGCCACGTCTTGCAACTCGGACGTCGGCGCCACCGTCCCGGCGCGCTTGTCGTACGTGACGAAGCCCTTCTCGTCGAGTTTCGGGAGGTGGAACTGCTGGAGGGCGATGTGCACGCGGTGGCGCTCGGTCGTCGTGACCTCCCCCGTGTCCTTGCCGTACTCCCAGGCCGCGAGCTGGCGTGACAGCGCCCTGACGTCCACGCGGTCGGTCTGCAGGAGGCGGTGGATGACGAACCGCCTGCGCTGGTTCGACAGCGTGGTGAACACCTCGTCCAGTCGCTGGCTCGCCCCGTCACCCTCGCCTCCGTCTCCGGACCCACCGCTCCCCTCGCCCTCCCCCGACTCGCCGTCGTCGTCGCTCCGCCCGAACAGGTTGGCTCCCTGAAGTTTCACACCTCCCCTCGAAGCCCGGGTGGTACAAATAACTTCAAGGTGCTATCACGTTCGAGAACCGACAGCCCCCGGGTGGCACCGGCCGGGACCGCCCGCGCACAGTCGCCTTTTTGCCACCGGCGACCGCCAGTGCAGTCGATGAGCGTGCCCCGGGTCGCGCGCGACGCCTACCGGGAGGCCGCGCCCGTCCTCGTCGCGAGCGCGGGTGGCGGCCTCCTCGCCGGCGTGGTCCTCGGCGGGATGCACGAACAGTTCCGCGCCGTCCCCGGATTGCTGGTGCTGGTCCCGGCCCTGCTGGCCACCCGGGGCAACGTCTACGGGTCGCTGGGCGCCCGGGTCGCGACCGGCCTCCACCAGGGGCTCGTCGACCCCCGCCTCGACGTCGGCGACGAGCGCCTCCGGGCCGTGACCGTCGCGGCCCTCCTCTCGGGGGTGGCGACGTCGGCCTTCGCCGCCGCGGCGGCCAGCCTCCTGCTGGTCGGCCTCGGGCGCACCGTGCGGGCCGGCGTCCTCGTCGCGGTGGCGGTCACCTCGGGGCTGCTCTCCGGGGTGGTCCTCGCGGCCGTCGTCCTCGGCGTCGTGACGGCCGGCTACCGCCGGGGCTTCGACCCCGACGCCCTCGTCGGCCCGGTGGTCACCACCGCGGGCGACGTGTTCGGCGTCACCTTCCTGCTGGTCGCCGTCCGCCTCGTGCTGGCCGTCGCGGGGGGGACCTGAGTGCCGACCGAGTGGACGGTCCGGGCGGTCCTCCGCGCGACGGCGCCGGTGCTCGTCGCCCTGACGCTAGTCGAACTCGGGAGCGGGCTCGTCCTCGGGAGCTTCGAGGCCCAACTCCTCGCCGCCCCGTCGCTGCTGGTGCTCGTCCCCGTCACCATCGGCACGGCGGGCAACCTCGGGAGCGTCCTCGCCGCGCGCCTCTCGACGGCGTTCCACCTCGGCACCCTCTCCTTCGCGCCCGGGGACGACCAGCTCGCGGGCAACGCCCTCGCGACGGTGCTGCTGGCGGTGACCGTCTTCCCGGTCGTCGGCGCGGGCGCGTGGGTCCTCGCGGCCGTCACGGTCGGCACCCGCCTCGGTCCCGGGACCGTCCTCGTCGTCGCGACGGCCAGCGGCGTGACGATGGCCGTGCTCGTCGTCGCAGTCACGCTCGTCGCCACCTACGCGGCCTACCGGTTCAGCCTCGACCCCGACGACGTCGTGGTGCCCGTGGTCACGAACGTCTGTGACGTGCTGGGCGTCCTCGTCCTCTTCGGCGCGGTCCGCGCGTTCACCTGACCACGAGTCGGGACCTATTTTCCCCGGCCGCGCGCAGGGACACGCATGACCATCGAAGAACGGGAGCGAGCGAAGGTGCTGACGCACGCGCTGGCGCGACAGACGCTCACGACGCTCCGCGACGAGTCGACCGAGCAGGTAGCCTTCCGGAAGGGCCTGGTCAAACTCGGCCGCATCTGCGGCTACGAGATCATCGACGGCCTGCTGGGCACCGAACCGGTGACCGTCCGGACCCCCCTGGCCGAGACGGAGGGCGTCCGCGTCGCGGGGATGGACGACGTGGTCATCGTCAACGTCCTCCGCGCGGCGACGCCGTTCGTCGAGGGCCTCCTCAAGGCCTTCCCCCGCGCCAAGCAGGGCGTCATCAGCGCCGGTCGCGACGAGGCCGCCGGGATGGGCGCCGAGGGCACCTTCCCCATCTCCATCGACTACGTGAAACTGCCCGACGTCTCGGCCGACGACACGGTCATCGTCGCGGACCCGATGCTCGCGACCGGGTCGACGATGTGTGCGGTCCTCGACGCGGTCCAGGACGCGGGCGACCCCGAGGACCTCGTCGTGTTGAGCGCCGTGAGCGCGCCGGCCGGCCTCGAACGCGTCGGCGAGGCCTACCCCGAGGCCGACCTCCTGACCGTCGCGGTCGACGACTACCTCGACGAGGACGGCTACATCGTGCCCGGCCTGGGCGACGCGGGCGACCGGGCGTTCCGCACGACCTGAAACGTTTTACCCCGACCGGTCCACGTCGGGACCATGACCGAGGACGGGGGAGCGCCCTGCGCGGCCTGCGGGGAGGCCGTCACCGACGCGCTCGCACGGACGGTGCGCCTGACTGTCGACCGCTCGCAGATCGACGCGCAGCGGCTCTGTCCCGACTGCTTCGCGGACTGGATCAACCGCTACGACCGCGAGATGCGCGCGGACGGGGACGTCGGCGAGGACGGCGGCGACAGCGAGATACTCGTCGACTGAGCGCTCACCCGTCGGCCACGTCGTCGCCGGTCGCGACCGTCGCTCGGCCGCGCGTGGCGCTCCGGACGCGGTCGATTAGCGCGTCGGCTTCGGTCGCCGAGACCGACACGTCGAAGGTCACCGCGGCCTCGTAGGCCGCCTCGAAGTCGGCACCGGCGCTCTCCAGGACTGAGCGGACCGTCCCCGAGTCGTCGTAGTCGACGACGACGCGGACGCGGACGTGCGGGCGACGCTCGACGACGCCCGCGGCGTCGACGGCGTCCTTCGTGGCCTTCGTGTACGCCCGGACGAGGCCGCCGACGCCGAGTTCCGTCCCGCCGAAGTACCGCGTCACCACCACGGCCACGTTCTCGAGGTCCCGGCCCCGCAACACGTTCCGGACGGGCTTGCCCGCGCTCCCGGGTGGTTCGCCGTCGTCGCTCGCGTACTCCCGGCGCGGGTCGGCGCGCACCCGGTAGGCCGGGACGTTGTGCGTCGCGTCGGGGTGGGCCGCCCGCACCTCCTCGATGAACGCCTCCGCCGCGGCCACCGTCTCGACGGGCGCGACGTGGCCGACGAACTCGGACCCGCGAACGACGAACCGGGTGGACGCCCGCGCTGCGACGGTCTGGTAGGTCTCTTCGTCGTCGGCGTCCGGGTCGGCCATCGCCTCAGGAGAGTTCGACCCGCCTGACGAACGGCAGGTGGGTGAGTTCGGTGATCAACTCGCCCGGCAGGTCCTCGCTCACGATGACGTAGAGGCGTGGCTCGTCGGTGAACTCGGGGTCCTCGGAGATGGTCTGGCGGATGGAGATGCCCCGGTCCGCGATGCGGGAGGTGACCTCCGCGACGATGCCCTCCTCCTCGGGGTCGTTCACCTCGATGGTCAGGACGGTCATGTCGAGCACCGGCGCGAGGTCCAGCAGCGTCGGAATCTGGGAGATGTTCTGGAAGATGCGGCGGAGTTCGTCGTCCTCGAGGATGGTGGTCGTCGTCGCGTCGACGACCCGCCGGTCGACGTCGGCCTCCCGGGCCACCTGCGTGTCCGGAATCTCGATGCCGCCGGAGACGACCCGCCCCTCGTCGTTGACGGAGAACCCGCGCTCGAGGAGGAGACGGATGACGGCCTGCTGGCCGGGGCTCCCCTCGAACTTCCGCATGATTTCGTCGAACATGCGGAAGTCTTTGCAGACGGACTGCTTCCGTCTTGGGGTTTCTCAACCCCTTAAGTGGGGGCCAGAACACCGGTATCAGAAACCCGAAAAATCCAAGGTTTCAAGTGCTATGAGCGGAGATATGCACATGTGCATACTGAGGGGTAGAAATATGCCCTTCAGTTATTCACCACCGCGCTGTCCGTCGGTTCGGTGCGGTGTTACGTCGCATGTCAAACTCTGAAACCGACAATGCCAGCAGTATCGCCAGCCAATCAGCGAGTGCCGACGACACAGATACTAATGACAACGAAATGGAACGTAAAACGGAAAGAACCGGAGGGATCGCCAGCCAAACAGGCCAGTCGAATGTGGAGGAACGGCTTGCCCGAATCGAGGAACAACTAATAGACGACGGGGCCGACGACATCGAGGATCAACGGCCTGAGTGGGTATTCAAGCAATTCAAAGAACACTGGAAGGCCGACGACAAGGCATACTCGGCACTGCAACCGTACGAGAGTGCTTGGCGACAGTTCTGTGAGTGGATGGATGAGCAGGGACACATCTACCTTACGGATCTAACGCCCCGATTCCCCGGGCGGCATGACGACTGGATCGTGGCTCACGATGAGTACGACAAGACGAAACTCAGTCGTGGCATGCACCTGTCGCGGATCAAAACGGTTGTTCGACACGCACAATCGCGGGGCTGGATCGATCCGTCCGACGTGCCCGACGACGAGACGTGGGACGACGTGAAACCGGAGGTAGACGACGGCGAAAAGATCCGCTCGAATCCGCTACCGCCCGAACGTGGGGGGCAAATCACGAAGTGGGTTCGTGCCAACCACTTCGGGGGCCGTGCGCACGTCCTCTGGTTACTTCTGTTCCGGTACGGGTTCCGGGTGTCTGCGATTCGGGCACTGGATCGGGACGACTTGCGACTGTCCAAGCCCGACGACTGGCCGGAGGAACAACCGTTCCAGCCCCACCTTCGGCTCAAGGATCGGCCCGAACTGGGGGGCGACGACGACAAGGGACTACCCCTCAAGAACAAGCGGGAGGAACTGGCAGGCCGTCTTGTTCCCCTGCAACCGGAGCATGCCAAAGTGTTCCGTCACTACGTCGAGAACGGGGACCTCGCGGAGCGCGAGGACGGCCTCGTCCCGACCTAGAGTTCGCCCTTGGTCGAGGGGACGCCGCGCCGCTCGTCGACGCGGGTGGCGTCGTCGAGGGCGCGCGCGCCGGCTTTGAACAGCGCCTCTATCTCGTGGTGTGCGTTCTCGCCGCTGACCTCGACGTGGAGGGTCAGGCCGGCGTGCATCGCGACCGACCGCCAGAAGTGGCGGGCCATGACGCTGGTGAACTCCCCGACGCGGTCCTGCGAGAACGCGCCGTCGAAGCGGAACAGCGGGCGGCCGGAGACGTCCAGCACGACGGCCGCGACGGCCTCGTCCAGCGGAACCCGGCGGTCCGCGAACCGCTCGATGCCGCGCTTCGCCCCGAGGGCCTCGTCGAGTGCCGTCCCGAGGACGATGCCCACGTCCTCGACGGTGTGGTGGTCGTCGACCGCGAGGTCCCCGTTCGCCTCGACCGACAGGTCGAACAGGCCGTGTCTGGCGAACGCCGTCAGCATGTGGTCGAAGAAGCCGACGCCCGTGTCCACGCTCGCCTCGCCGTCTCCGTCCAGGTCGACGGTCACCGTCACGTCCGTCTCGCCCGTCTCCCGTCTCGCCGTGCCCGTGCGCTCGCTCATACTCGACTCTGTCGGCGCCGGTATTTGGCCGTTGTGCCGTCGCCACGGCTCATCTGTCTGCCCCGGGCGTGCCGAACGCGTAGACGTGTCGGTCCGCGCTCCCGATCCAGAGGGCGTTCGTCCCGATGGCGGGCGACCCGTCGACGGCACCGCCGGTGCCGGCGCGCCAGACGGTCGCGCCGTCCTCGCGCGCGAGCGCGAAGACGTCACCGTTCTGACTGCCGAGGTAGACGTAGTCGCCAGCGATCACGGGCGCGGAGTGGGTGTTGTGCCCGACGCGCTTCGACCAGACCGACGACCCGTCGCCCTGCCGGAGCTTCGTCAGGGTCCCGGACGCGTCGGTGACGAACAGCCCCGTGTCGTCGATTGCCGGCGACGTCGTCACGGCGCTCCCGAGGTTCGCCTGCCACACCTCCGTTCCCGTCTTCCGGTCCACTGCGTAGACGTCGCCCCTGTTCGAGGTGAAGTAGACGTGGCCGGCGTCCGCGTTCACGGTGGGTGCGGCCGTGGCCTGTCGGTGGGTGTAGGTCCCCCAGATGCGCTGGCCCGTGTCGAGCGTGTGGGCGTAGTAGCCCCGCGCGTCCGAGAGGTAGACGCGCTCCCCGTCGACGGCGGGGGAGGTCACCGGCGTCACGAGTTCGATGCTCCGCCACTTCACCCGCGAATCCTTCTTCTCGGATTGGAGGCGGACGGCGGTGACGCGGCGGCCGTCGTCGACGACGTAGGCGAGTCCGTCGCGGACGGTCACCGCCGACGAGGTGTCCGGGTTCCCCGCGACGGAGACGCTCGTCCACTGCTGCTCGCCAGAGACGGGGTCGAACGCCCGCAGCTTCGAGTCCATCACGAGGAGCAGGCCGTCCGCGACGGCGAAGGTGCCCGTCGGTGCTCCGATCTGCGTCCGCCAGACGGTCCGTCCGGACCCCGGCCGGAGCGCGTACAGCGTCTTCTTCTCCGAGGTAGCGACGAAGACCAGCCCCGCCGCGACGACGGGGCCGTAGTTGACGGGGCCGTTTATCGCCTCCCGCCACGCCCGCTCTCCGGCGTCCGGTCCGTCGACTCTGGCCCGACCCGTGTGCTCCGGGTCGGCCTGGTACTGGGTCCACGTCTCGAGGGTCCGCGGGTCCACCGTGGTGGTCGTCGCCGTGGTGGTCGTCGCCGCGGTCGTCGTGGTCGACGTGCCGTTGGGCGCGGTCGTCGTCTGTTTCGTGGTCTTCTTTTTCTTGCCGCTCCCGCTGCCCCCGCCGGCATCGGTCGTCGTTCCGCCGCCGCCGTCCCCGCCGTCGCCGCCCCCGGAACAGCCGGCTACCCCCGACGCGAGCGCCGCGACACCCCACCGGCGGAGGAACGCACGCCGGGACCCCTGTCGTGTCATACCCTTCATTCCGCGCGACGACGTAAAATATTTAGTGACGGTCGCTCCCGCTCACTCGACCGCCCGCTGTGCCTCCGCGAGGGTGAACGCCCCCTCGTAGAGGGCGGTGCCGACGACGACGGCCGCAGCCCCCGCGTCCCGGAGCGCACGGACGTCGTCGACGGTGGCGACGCCGCCGCTGGCGACGACGGGTACGTCGACGGCGTCGACGAGGCGGCGGACGCGGTCGGCTCGTACGCCCGCGCGTCGCCCCTCGACGTCGACGTCGGTGAAGAGGACGCCGGCGGCGCCCAGGTCGGCGTAGCGACCGGCCGCCTCGGCGGGGTCGAGGCCCGTCCCCGCGGTCCAGCCCTCGACGACGACCTCTCCCCCCTTCGCGTCGAGGCTGACGAGCACCGTCCCGGGGTGGGTCTCGCTGATCTCGCGCACGACGTCGGGACGCTCGATGGCCGCAGTCCCGAGGATGACGCGGTCGACCCCGGCGTCGAGGAGGCGGCGCGCGTCACCGGCGGTGCGGATGCCACCGCCGAGTTGGATGGCGACGTCGTCGAGGTCGCCGCGCTCGCGGGCCTCGAGGATGGCGTCGACGGCGTCGGCGTTGGCGCGCTCCCCGTCGAACGCCCCGTCGAGGTCGACGAGGTGGAGCGTGCGCGCGCCCGCCTCGACCCAGCGCGTCGCGGCCGCGACCGGGTCGCCGTAGGTCGTTTCCGTGCCGCGCCTGCCCTGCACGAGCTGGACGACCGACCCGCCCTGCATGTCCACCGCCGGGACGACTTCGAACCGCTCGAACATACCCGGCGTTCGGTCGGGGTCCCAGTTACCGGTTCCGCTCGCGTCCGGAAGGCCCAAGCCGCTCACGGGAAAAGCTCCGGCAATGGCTGTCGACCTGCTCCTCCTCGTCGGTCTGGCCGTCGCGGTCTTCGTCGGTTTCAACATCGGCGGGTCCTCGACCGGCGTCTCCTTCGGACCGGCCGTCGGGTCGGGCGTCGTGACGAAACTGGCCGCGGCGGTGCTGATGTCGGTGTTCGCGATGCTCGGCGGCCTGACCGTCGGCCGGAACGTCATCGCGACGATGGGCGGCAAGATCGTCCCTCGCGACCAGTTCACGCTCGCCGCCAGCGTGGCCGTGCTCTTCTTCATCGGGTTGGCCCTGCTCGTCTCGAACGTCTTCGGCGTGCCCGCGTCGACCTCGATGACCGCTGTCGGTGCCATCGCCGGTCTGGGCGTCGCCACGAGCACCCTCGACTGGACCGTCATGGGCCAGATCGTGACCTGGTGGCTCGTCGCCCCGATCCTCGCTTTCTGGGTCTGTGCCGTCATCGGTCGGTACCTCTACCCCCACCTGGACCGACGGCTCAGACTCGGACGCATCGAGGGTCCGCCGGTCGTCCTCGACCGCTCGGGGGCGGTCCCGACGCCGACGCTGTCGGACTCGACCGGCACCAGGGAGGCCCTCTCGGCGGCGCTCGTCGTCGTCATCGGCTGTTACATGGCGTTCTCGGCGGGCGCCTCCAACGTCGCGAACGCCGTCGCGCCGCTGGTCGGCAACGGCGCCATCGAGGAGACGCCGGCCATCCTCGTCGGCGGCGGCGCCATCGGCCTCGGGGCGTTCACCATCGCCCGCCGCACCCTCGACACCGTGGGCAACGACCTGACCGACCTCCCCCTGCTGGCGGCACTCATCGTCGAGACGGTCAGCGCGAGTCTCATCGCCTTCCTCTCGTACATCGGCGTGCCCGCGTCCCTCGCCGTCTCCGCCACCATGTGCATCGTCGGCCTCGGGTGGGGACGGGCAACCCGCGTCCGCACCATCCCCGAAGCGGCCACCGCGGCGATGCGCCACGCCGAACACCCCGAGTCGGCCACCCCACGGTCGGCGAGTACCACCGAGACCGACTACCCCGAGACGGAGGTCCCGCCGATCGGGCAGGACCAGCCCCGCGAACTCGTCGGCTCGGACCTGTTCGACCCGGCGGCCACCGGCCGGGTCTTCGTCCTCTGGGTGCTGACGCCGACGATATCGGCGGTGGCCTCGTACCTCCTCTTCCGGTTCGCGGCGCTCTGAGCCGACCGCGAACAGCAAGGTCTTAGGGTCCGGGGGTCACATTCTCGGACGATGCCAACCGTCGAATACCTCAACTACGAAGTGCTGGACGACCACGGCTGGGACCTGGACGACGACGAACTCTTCGAGAAGGCCGCCGACGCCGGTCTCGACGACCAGGACTACGGCGAACTCGAGGTCAACCAGGGCGAGTACATCCTCGAGTCCGCGGAGGCCCAGGGCTACGACTGGCCGTTCTCGTGTCGCGCGGGCGCCTGCGCCAACTGCGCGGCCATCCTCAAGGAGGGCGAGATCAACATGGACATGCAGCAGATCCTCTCCAACGAGGAGGTCGAGGACAAGAACGTCCGCCTGACGTGCATCGGGTCGCCCGAGACAGAGGAAGTCCGGATCGTCTACAACGCCAAGCACCTCGACTACCTCCAGAACCGCGTCATCTGA
>JBDGTT010000010.1:0-22696 GCA_042216525.1 Halobacteriaceae archaeon | reverse complement strand
ACACGTCGAACTCGAACGCCGACACCGGCAGTTCGAGGTCGTGCTCCACGAGGACGGCGGGGTGGAGTTCGCCGATCACGCCCACGCGCTCGCCGTCGAGTTCGACCGCGGCCGTGCGACCGTCGACGAACGCCGGGTGATCGGCCGGCGGCGTCTCCAGGTCGGCGCCGAACTGGCGCGCGAGCGTCTGGAGGCGGCCCCGGGCGTCCTCGTAGGAGGCCTCGTGGCGGGCGAGGACCGCGCCGACGTGGCGGGCCTCCGCGACGCCCGTCTCGGACGCCCCGGGGTCGACGTGCATCGCCAGTCCGATCTCGGAGAGGTCCTGCGGGTAGGTCCGGTGGGGGTTGTTCTCGAGGACCATCAGGAGCGAGGGGAGGACCCACGTCCGGACCATCGTGTAGTCCTCGCTGTACGGTTCCGCGATGGTCGCCGGGTCCGCGTAGCCCAGGACGTCCCCGAGGGCCGCGGGGTCGGCGTCGCGGGCGCCGTGTTCGAGGGGCACCGGCACGCGCGAGCGCTCGTCGGCCGCCCGGGTCGGGTCGGGCAGGCCCATCCGCTCGAAGTTGTCCGCCTCGCTGATCAGGTGGAAGTTCAGCAGGTCCTCGAAGCCGATGCCGACGAGGGCGTCCCGGACCGCGCGCTCGTGGCGCGAGCGCTCGTGGCGGCCGCCGACCGTGCTCACGTCCGGGTAGCGGGGCACGAGGTCGTCGAAGCCGTAGGCCCGCCCGACGTCGTCGACCAAGTCCACCGGGTGGAGGACGTCCACGCGGTAGGGCGGCACGTCCACGTCGTACGCGACGCCCTCGCCCTCGGAGACGACGGTGGCGTCGAGGCCCGACCGCTCGAAGAGGTCCTCGACCGTCTCGGGGTCGAGGTCGACGCCCAGCGTCGACTCGATGCGGGCGTGGGCGACCCGCTTCGTGTCGACCGAGAGGTCCGGCCGGTGGAGGTCGCGGTCCCCGTAGTCGACCGTGACGGACTCGACGGTCCCGCCGCGCGCGTCCAGCGCGTAGCAGATGATGGTGCACATCTTGTCGATGGTCCACTGGTCGGTGCCGGTCAACTCCACGAGGAGGTCCCGGGAGTCCGTCGACACCTCGGTCCGACGACCGTTGACGACCGGCGGGAACGAGAACAGGCCGATGTCGTCGTAGATAGCGGGGTAGCGCCCGTAGTCGGTCACGAGGTCCGCGTACTGCGTGCCGATGTGGTGCTCCGCGAGGACCTCCGCGGGCGTCATCTCGCGGTCGCCGTCGAGGGGGACGAACCGGTCGCCGTCCGGGGCGACCCCGCGGTAGGTGATGGACTTGCCCCGCCCGTCGACCGGCGACTCGCCCTTCAGCATCGTCAGGTCGTGGATGCCGATGGCGCCCTTCGCGCGCTTGCGACCCATCGTCGCGTGGAGTTTCTCCTGGAGCTGGATGAGGGCGTCCAGCGCCGCCTCGTCGAGGTCCACGCCGCGGACGACGGCGCCGGTGACGTACGGTCGCTCGTCGGGGACGGTCTCGTCGACCTCGAAGGTCCACTCGGGCGCGTTGGTCTCGGGGACGTAGACGCCGCGGGCGTCGCCGTACTGGTAGCGCAGCGACCTGGCGACCCCCTCGACGGAGAGGCGATCGAGGCGGTCGGGCGCGAACTCCAGTTCGAAAGCGCCGTCCTCGGTCTCGCCCTCGAACTCCAGGCCGAGGGCGAACAGGTCGTCTTTGAGGTCGTCGTCGTCCTTCCGGGTGCCGGCCAGGCGACGGAGTTCGTCGGGGTCGACCTCGACGACGGGCATCAGTACACCACCTCCGTCTCGCGGAGGAGTTCCAGGTCACACAGCGTCCCGTGGACGTCGCGGATGTCCTCGAAGCCGTACATGAGCATGAGCAACCGCTCCAGCGCCAGCCCCCACGCCATCACGTCGCAGTCGACGCCCAGCGGTTCGAGCACCTCCGGGCGGAACATCCCCGAGTTCCCGATCTCGATCAACTCGCCCGTCTCGGGGTGGTGGCCGAACAGCTCGAACGAGGGTTCAGTGTAGGGGTTGTAGTGGGGCTTGAACGTGATGTCCGTGATGCCGAACTGCTCGTAGAACTCGGTGAACGTCCCCATCAGGTCCCGGACCGAGAGGTCCTCCGCCATCACCCAGCCCTCTATCTGGAAGAACTCAAGCAGGTGGGTCGGGTCGAGGGTGTCGTTGCGGTAGACCTTCTCGACGCTGAAGTACCGCTGCGGGGGTTCGAGGTCGCCGACGGCGTGCCCGGAGAGGTAGCGCATCGACAGCGAGGTGGTGTGGCCCCGGAGGTCCAGTTCGCGGGCGACGTCCTCGGTCCAGGGCGCGTGGTAGCCGTCGCCGTCGTCGCCGACGCCCTCGCGGTGGGCGCGCTCCACCCGGTCGACGAGGTCCGCCGGGAGCGAGTCGACGTGGGAGGGCGAGGCGAGGCCGAACTGGTCCCAGTGGGTCCGCGCGGGGTGGTCCTGTGGCATGAACAGGCAGTCGTTGATCCAGAACTCGCTGTCCGCGTGGGGGCCGTCCATCTCCGCGAAGCCCATCCCCACGAGGACGTCCGTGACCCGTTCGGCGGTCTGCCGGAGGACGTGGACCTTCCCCGGCGGCGCCTCGGCGGCCTCGGCGACGACGTTGTACTCGGTGAAGGTGGCGTCCCGCCACTCGCCGGAGGACAGCATCTCCGGCGTGAGGCGGTCGACGCCCTCGCGGGCCTCGACGCCCTCCATCAGTGCCGTGACGCCCGCGTCGGTCAGGGTCACCGAGCGGACGGTCCGCTCCTCGCGTTCGAGGAGGCCCCGGCGCTCCAGGTGGGCCACCGCCTCGGGGTCGGCGTCCGCGTCGGCATCCTGGACGACGGCCGCCAGCGCCGCGGCCTCCGGGTCTGCCCCCGGGTCGGCGTCCGGGTCGGCCGTCACGGCGCCGGACTCGATGTCCCCGTAGCCCTTCCGGGCGTAGTTCGAGAGGGCGATGTCGACGGCGCCGCCCGCCAGGTCCGCCGCGCCGAGCACCTCGCCCATCTGAACCGGGTCCTCGGTGGCGCCCGCCTCGACGGCGGCGCGGTAGAGACGGGCCTCCGGCAGGCCGTCCTCGCGGTACGCGCGGCCCTCCCCGGTGAGCGAGAGGGTGGTCTCGACCGTCTCCGAGACGTCGAGGAGGCCCGCCGACTCGAGTTCGAAGACCGCCCCCGTCACCGTCTCCGGGGGGAGGTCGGTGGCCTCGGCCAGTTCCGCGACTGTTCGGTCCTCGGTGGCGCTGGCCGCCTCGAGGACGGCGGCCTGCGCCGGTGGGAGTTCGCGCATGTCAGTTGTGCGTGGTGTGTCGTGGTCGGCAGTTAGTCGTTCCGAGACGGCCCGAGCGGTGAGCCGGTTTCGTCCGCCTGGCCCGGTGGGGTCAGCGCGGAGTCCGCCGGCCGTCTCAAGCGACGGCGAAGAAGGGACCGAACCCGTCGGGGGGCACTTCGCGTGCGGACGTCGACGCGTCGGGTTCGGGCGTCATGTCCGGGGGGAGGGGCCCCCGGGGGAAAAGGATTCTGGGGCCGCCTCACACGGCGTGGACCGGCACCGACGCCCGGCCGACCACGCGCCGGGTGGTGCTCCCGAGGAGGAGGTCCTCGAGTTCCGAGCGCCCGCGCTTGCCCATCGCGATGAGGTCGACCGCCTGGTCGTCGGCGTACGCCAGTATCTCGTCCTCGGGGATGCCCGCGCGGACCGTCGTCACGCAGGCGACGTCCGCCGCCGACGCGAGGTCGGCCACCTCGTCGACGTAGGCGCGTGCGTGTTCCTCGAGGCGGTCGCGGGTCTCGGCGATGTCCGAGGGCGTGGCCACGAAGTCCGCGTCGCCCATGTGGACGACCGAGAGAGCGTGGACCGTGCCGCCGCTCTCGGCGGCGAGTTCGACCGCGTGTTCGGCGGCCCGCCGGGCCCCACCGCTACCGTCCGTCGGGACGAGGATGGTGTCGAACATGGCTCACGGGGACGTTGGACGCCGAGTGACAAATAGTGACACCCCCCGGAGCGCCCGTCAGTGGTCGTCGCCGGCGACGCCGCGCCGCGAGGCGGCCACGTCGACGTCGACGTCCAGCGAGTCGAGGTGCGCCGCGGCGGCCTCGCGCTTCTCCTGGTGGTCCGCGAGGAACTCCCGCATGAGTTCGGCGGCCTGCTCCTTGCAGTCCCCGCAGAGGCGCTCGCCGTTCACGCACTCGTCGTAGACCTGCTTGGCGAACTCGTCGTCGTCGTCGGCGAGTAGGTAGGCGTACAGTTCGTAGACGGGGCACTCGTCCGCCCGGCCGCCGAGTTCGCGCTGCTCTTCGGCCGTCTCCCGCCCGCCGGTCGTCGCCGACTTGACCTTCTCGTAGCCGTCCTCGGGGTCGTCGAGCAGGGAGATGTGACTCGCCGGCACCGAGGAGGACATCTTGCCGCCGGTCAGTCCGGTCATGAACCGGTGGTAGATGGAGGAGGGGGGACGGAAGCCGTAGCCGCCGTGTTCGAGTTCCACCTCGCGGGCCAGGTCCTCGGCCGAGGCTCGGTCGACGTCGAAGGCGTCGACGTGTTCGTCGAAGACGCGCTTCTCGCCGTCGACGGCCGCGACGAGGGCCGAGAACGCCTCGTCGGTCGCGTTCCGGTCGAGGAAGCGCACCCGCGGGCGGAGCGGTTCCTTGCCGGCGTTGCGCAGTTTCTCGGCGGCCGAGTCGTGGACCGGGCCGTCGCCGTCCTCGTCGAGCCACGACGCCGCCTCCTCGCAGCGGGGCGTCTCGGGGTCTGCGGCGTACTCCGCGCGGTGCTCGTAGGCGTGGGCGACGAGCGCTCGCTCGTCGTCGTCGAGTTCCTGGCTGAAGTACGCCTCCGTGACGCGGAAGTACCGCATCCGGGTCGCGACGTCGCGCGCCAGGCGCATGTGGGGGTCCTGGTCGGGGCCGACCGGGATGACCGTCGGCTTCGGTTCCTCGTGCTGGGGGTAGAGGATGTCCGCGAGTTGGGTGACGACCGACTGCATGTGCGAGACGCTGGTCTCGCCGTCGAAGCCGTAGATGGCCTCGAACTCCGCGAAGCGGGCCTTCGAGCCGAGTTCGAAGGCGAGGTCCTGCACCTCGCGGTTGGTCGACTGCCGGTAGAGCGTCCCGTCCTCGGGGTCGAAACCCAGCGCGAGCAGCGAGAGCAGGTAGTCGCGGGCGTGCTCGTCGATCTCGGCCCACGTCAACCCGCGGGCGCTGTGGGCCTCCAGGTCCGCGATGAGGGCGTAGGCGTCTGCGCCCTGCTGCTGGTGCCAGATGATCTCGTCGAAGACGAGTTTGTGGCCGATGTGGGGGTCGCCGGTCGGCATGAACCCCGAGAGGACGCCGAACGGGTCGCCCTCGCGCATCGCCCGCGCCACGGGGCGGTAGTCGCGGTGGCCGAAGATGACGCCGCGACGCATCAGGTAGTGGGGGTCGGGGACCTCCTCGAGGACGTCCTCGAACGCCTCGATGCCGAACTCCTCGAACAGCGACCGGTAGTCCGCGACGGTCGAGGCGCCCCAGGGGTCGAGCACCACGTCGTCGACGGTTCCGCCGTCTGCTCGCGGCGCCGTCCCGGTGCCGTCGTCGTCGGGTCGCGCGCCGTCGCCCTCGCCGTCCGCGTCCGGAGTGATGCTGTGGTCGCTCATGGTGTCAACCGACTCGCCGACAGCCAGTCTATCTCCCCGTTCGCGGTGTCGCGCGCAAAAATCATTCGCTTGCGCACCCCGTGGGCGAGGCGCACGTCGAGCGCCAGGTCGCGAGGCGAGAACGCGAAGTCCGGGGGCAGCACCCGGACGAGGTAGAGGGCGTGCCCCAGGGAGTCGACCGACTCGACGCCCTCGTACACCCGGAAGTCGGCGCCGAACTTGAACCCCGTCTTGGGCGTCAGCCCGCGATCGCGGAGCGCGCGGTAGGCCCGCAGTCGGCGGTCGAAGCGGTCGCCCTCCACCGCCCGCCCGCGGTCGACGAGGCGCTCGAGCGTCTCGCCGGGGTCCGCGCCCGCGACGGCGAGACGACCCTCGGCCGCGAGGTAGGCCGCCTCCAGGAGCGACAGCTGGAGGGGGGCCTCGCCCTCGCGGTGGTCCCGGTCGTCCAGCGGTTGGCCGAAGAAGCCCCGCCGGTGGAGGGCCGCCGGCGGCGCCCACGCCACGACGCGGTCGTCGAGGAGCGTCGCCGCGACCGGTTCGGTCTCCACGGTCGGCCCGGACTCGAAGTCGGGCGTTCCGGTCTCGAAGTAGGTTATCTCCGACTCCTCGTCCACGACGGCCAACACGACGCCGTCCAGCGACGACGCGGGCACCCGGTCGCGCTCGGCCACGGTGCGGACCCGGTAGGCCACCGCGTCGTCCCACGGCCCGGACCCCCGCGGGTAGACGACGAGGTCCACGCCCTCGGGGTCCGCGACCCAGCCCTCGCGGGCGGGCGAGAGGTAGAAGCCCCGGTCCCGAAGGTCCTTGTAGACGAGAAATCGGGGGCCGAGGTGCGCGACGCTGGCGAGGTACTCGCGAAATCCCATGCCGTCGACGGCCTCGAGGTCGCCGCGGTAGAGGAGGTGGGCGGCCTCGACGGGCGCGAGTTCGAGGCCGTCGTCGCCGGGGCGACCGTAGCCGCGCGCGTCGTAGAACCGCTGGCGCGCGTCGCCGCCGACCAGCACAACGCCCTCCTCGCAGGTCCCCTGCATACCCGTGTGGGGGCGGTGCGGCACTAAATGGTCTGCGGTGGACGCCCGCGAGACGGCGCCGCCGCGCCGGTTCGGGTCACTCCGACGCGACCCGGTAGGCAGTCGCCGGCCAGGTCCTCAGTGGCCCCCCGCTCGCTCGCAGTGCGGGTCGAGACAGCGCCGCCCGTCGCCGACGTCGAACAGCGGCAGGCCGCAGGCACAGGTCCCGTCCGCGACGCCCGTCGGAATCGCCCACGTCGCGTCGCAGGCGTCACAGACCGCACGGAGGCCCCGTCGCTGGCGGACGCACAGGTCGGCCCCGCACCGGCAGGCCCACTCGCCCGCGACCCGGTCGCGGACCGCCTCGACCAGCGGGTCACACGTCCGGTCGACGCAGACCGTGACGGCCGCGCCGCGGTCGACGCGGACCGTCGGCAGGCCACAGCGCTCGCACGTCTCGCCGGTGACCGTCGCGTCCCGCGGGACGCCGTAGGCGGCGAGACAGCCCGTGCAGACGACGCGCGCGCCGTCGCGGACCAGCGCCGCGCCGCAGTCCGGACAGGCTCCCACGGGCGGGCCGGCCCGCGAGACGCCGAAGTGAGCCGTCTCCGGGGTAGGACAGGTCACCCGCAGGACCCGGTCGCCGTCGCTGGCGTGGACGGACGCGCCGTCGTCGCGGTCGTAGGCCACGGTGTCGGGACGGGTCAGCCACGCCGCCGGTCGGTAGCCGGCGGCGTCGTGGACGAGGACCGTCCCGTCCGGCTTCACGAGGGTGAGGACGCGCCCGCGGACGGTCCGGCGGTCGTCGCCGTCGTAGGTGACTGTCGAGTGGCCCGCGAGCACGCGGATGGCGTCCTGCATGCCGCGAGGTGGGCCCGTCCCCCTACTTCAACACGCGGACGGTCCGCTCGGCGCGGACCGGCGGTAGCGGGAGGTCGGGCGTCGCCACGGTCACCCGGAAGGTCAACTCGTCTTCGTCCGCGCCGAACACGCCCACCGGAACGGTGAGTTCGTCGGCGAGGTAGCGGTCGGCGGTCGTCATCTCGACGCCGTTGACCGTCACGCGGACGCCGACGCGCGCGCCGGCGCCGTCGTTGCGGACGGCGACCTCCCGCACGTCGCTCTCGCCTCGGTCGACCGCGTCCGGGAACGCCCCCCAGTCGACGGCGACGCGGGGGAGGTCGGCGGCACCCTCGTGGACCCGGTCGGCCACGCCCTCGGAGAGGCCGGCCCCGACGAGGGCGTCGACGCCTGCCTCGCGGACCGCCGCCGGCGTCGCGAGTCCCTCGTCGGCGAGTCGCTGCGCGCGGCCGGCCCCCACGCCGTCGATGGCTGTCAGGCCCACGGCGTCCGGGGGCACGCCGGTGTCGACGCGAGCCTCGACGCGGGCGACGAGGTTGGCCGCACCGACGTCGCCGAAGCGGTCACAGACCGCGCGGCAGGCCGCCAGCAGTCTGAGGGCGTTCTGTCGGATGACCCACGCGTCGCTCTTCAGGTCCGGGGGGACGCTGCCGCGCATGCTCCCCCGCAGGATGGCGAAGACCTTCCGTGCGCCGGGGTCCATCTCCCCGGGTGCGAGCGAGTCGATGGCCTCGCGTTCGGCCTGTCGGGCGCTCACGCTGTCGAACTCGGCGGCCCGCGCCACGGCCCGAAGGACCGCCGTCTCGTCCGGCCGCCCCGTCGCGAGGCGGTGGAAGCGCTCGGCGGTGTCGAGGCGGAGGTAGAACTTCGAGGTCAGCGTCCCCAGGGCCGTCGGTTCGAGGCCCATCTCGTCGGCGTCGGCCGCGACGAACCCCCGGTCGACCAGCGACTCCAGGGCCGCGCGGACCCGGTCGCGGACGCCGCCGAAGTCGTACGCGTCCGGCGCCGACCGGGCGCGCTGGTAGTAGAAGGTGGTCTCCAGCCACGACATGACGTCCTCGACGCCGCGGATTGTGCCCATCGCCACCTCCGCGTTGAGGTGCTCGGCCAGGTCCGCGGCGAGGCGCGACTCGATCGGCTTGCCCTCACGGAGCAGGCGGCGGTACTTCTCGGCCTCGGCGCCGTCGCAGACGACGTACCCGTAGCCCACGTCGTCGTAGCCGGGGCGGCCCGCGCGCCCGAGCATCTGGAGGACGTCCAGCGGACTCATGTCCACCTCGCCCTCCAGCGGGTCGTGGTACTTCGTGTCGCGGATGACGACACACCGCGCGGGGAGGTTGACGCCCCACGCGAGCGTCGACGTCGAGAACAGCAGGTCGACGCGGCCCTCGCGGAACCACGCCTCGACGCGGTTCTTGTCCTCGCGGGAGAGGCCCGCGTGGTGGAAGGCGACGCCGTCGAGGACCGACCGGCGGAGCGTGTCGTTCGAGAGGTCCTGGGCCGCCTGGTGCAGGTCGTAGTCCCCGCGCGCCCCGGCGTCGATGTCGCGACTCGCGATCTCGTCGCGGGCCTTCTCCGCGGCGCGGACGGTGTCCTGGCGCGAGGAGACGAACACCAGCGCCTGCCCGCCGTCGCGGAGGTGCGGTTCCGCGAGGTCGAGCGCGCGGTAGAGCCGTCGGTACTTGTCCGCGAAGGCGTTGTCGCCGTGGGCGTAGGTCTCGACGCCGGCGTGCAGGTCCACGGGTCGGTAGTCCTCGCCGAACTCGAAGGTGGCCGCGGGCGGCGCGTCCAGCCACGCCGCCACGTCGTCGACGTTCGCCATCGTCGCGGAGAGCGCGACGAACCGGGGGTCACAGAGCCGCCGCCACCGGGAGACGGTCGCCTCGAGGACGCTCCCCCGCGTCTCGGAGTCCAGCAGGTGGACCTCGTCGACGACGACGAGGTCGACGTCCGTGATGAAGCCGTACCGCCCGGAGTCGTGCTTGCGGGTCGCGGAGTCGGCCTTCTCCGGCGTGAGCACGAGCACGTCCGCGCGTTCGGCCCGCCGGGGGTGCAGGTCGCGCTCTCCGGTCACGACGTACACCTCGTAGCCCAGTTCCTCGAAGCGCTCCCACTCGGACTCCTTCTCGTTCGTGAGCGCCCGCATCGGCGCGACGAAGGCGGCGGTCCCGCCGCGGTCGAGACACCGGCAGATGGCCAGTTCCGCGAGCGCGGTCTTCCCGCTCGCCGTCGGCGCACTCACCACGACGTTCGCGTCGCCGTCCAGCAGCGCCGGCAGGGCCTCGCGCTGCATCTCGTTGAACGAGTCGAACGCGAACGCCTCGGCGAACTCGGGGACGACCTCGGCGACCTCCATCGACGGGGTCGATGTCACCCGCGAGGAAAGGCGTTTCTACCCGTGGCGAACGTTTATCCCGGCCGGTCGTGACGGGTCTCCATGTACCGTGCGGGCATCGTCGGCGCCGGCGGCGCGGCGGGACTGGGACTCATCGGGACGAAAGACGAGGCGGGCCTGCCGAACGAGGGGGTCGTCCGGGCCTCCCACGCGGGAGCCTACGCCGCCACCGACGGCGTGACGGTGGCGGCCATCGCGGAACTCGACGACGAGCGGCGGGCCACCTTCGGGGACCGGTACGGCGTGCCCGAGGCGGGACGGTACGACGACGCCGCCGCGATGCTCGCCGCCGAGGAGTTAGACGTCGTCTCGGTCTGTACGCCTACCCACCTCCACCGCGAGCACGTCCTCGCGGCCGCAGACTCGGCCGCGGACCCGGACGTCGTCTGGTGTGAGAAGCCCATCGCGACGAGCGTCGCGGACGCCCGGGAGATGGTCGACGCCTGCGAGGCCGCGGACGCCGACCTGCTCGTGAACCACACCCGCCGGTTCGACCCGACCTACCGGGCCCTCCACGACCGCCTGGACGAGTTGGTCGGGGACCCGCGCTCGCTCCACGTCGGCTTCAAGCGGGAGCTGCTGCGCAACGGCACCCACGTCGCCGACGCCGCGGCGTGGCTCCTCGGCGACTGGCCCGACGAGGTGGCGGGGACGCTCGCCGGCGAGGAGGAGGCCACGGCCGAACTCGGCGTCGACTACGACGTCGACGACAGCGGCGGGGCCGGCGTGTTCACCTACGACGACGGGCGGGTCGTCACGCTGGACTGCACCGTCTCGCGCGAGCACTGGACCGGCTTCCTGCAGGTCACCGGCACCGACGGGTCGCTCTACTGCGACGAGAACGGCGACTGGGTCTACCGCGAACTGACGGCCGAAGGCCACGTCGAGGCCGACCTGCCCGACCCCCTCGGCGGACCGGTGCCCGACCTCGAGGCGAGTTTCGCGGGCGCGGCGGCGAACGTCGTGGGACTGCTCGACGGCGACGCGACGAACCGCTCGCCGGGCCACGAGGCCGTGCGCACCCTCGAGATGCTCGTCGGCCTGTTCGTGGCGGGCTACACCGGCGGGACGGTGTCGCTGCCGCTGGCCGACCCCCTCCGAGACGCCGACGTCACCTCGTGGTAGCACCCCCTGCGGCGCACGCCGGTCCCGCACGCTTTTGGCCCGCGGCCCCCATGCCCGGATATGCCCCGACGCAAGCCCGACTGGCTGAAGACGGCGCCGCCGTCGGGCCGGCGGTTCACCGACATCAGGTCGACGCTCCGCGAGCACGACCTGCACACGGTCTGCGAGGAGGCGTCCTGTCCGAACCTCGGGGAGTGCTGGTCGGGCCGGGACGGCCCGGGCACCGCGACGGTGATGCTCATGGGCGAGCGCTGCTCCCGGGGCTGTAACTTCTGTGACGTGCAGACCGGCGGGATGGCGCCGCTCGACCCCGACGAACCCGCGAACGTGGCGGCGGCCGTCGCCGAGGTCGGCCTCGACTACGTGGTGTTGACCTCGGTCGACCGCGACGACCTGCCCGACCAGGGCGCGGGCCACTTCGCGGAGACCATCCGCGAGATAAAGCGTCGCGACCCGGAGATGCTGGTCGAGGCCCTCGTCCCGGACTTCCGGGGCGACCCCTCCCTCGTCCGCGAGATACTCGACGCCGGGCCCGACGTCTTCGCGCACAACGTCGAGACGGTCGAGCGCCGGCAGCGACCGGTCCGTGACCCCCGCGCCGGCTACGAGCAGTCACTCGCCGTCCTCGAGTTGGCCGACCGGAAGGGAGACGCCTACACGAAGACGTCGCTGATGCTCGGGGTCGGAGAGTACGCCCACGAGGTCTACCAGACGCTCTCGGACCTGCGGACCGTGGGCGTCGACGTGGTGACCCTCGGGCAGTACCTCCGGCCCTCGCGGGAGCACCTCCCCGTCGACGAGTTCGTCCACCCGGCGACGTTCGACACGTGGCGGCAGGTGGCCGAAGACGAACTCGACTTCCTGTACTGCGCCAGCGGTCCCCTGGTTCGCTCCTCCTACCGCGCCGGCGAACTGTTCGTCGACGCCGTGGCCCGAGACGGCAAGTCAGTCGAGGAGGCCCGGGAGGCGGCGCGGCGCCGGGCGTCCGGGGACTGACCGGGGCCCCGCAAACCATATGCCGGCCCGCCGTGCAGGTGAGGCCATGTCAGGACGGGCGGAACGGGGAGCGGCCGACGCCGTGCAGGTCCTCGACGCCGAGGGGTCGGTCCGCGAGGACGCGACGGTGCCGGACCTCTCCGGCGAGACGCTCGTCGACATGTACCGCGACATGGTCCTGGCCCGCCACGCCGACGAGCGGGCGGTGACGCTCCAGCGACAGGGGCGGATGGGTACCTACCCGCCGCTGGCCGGGCAGGAGGGCGCACAGGTCGGCTCGGCGTACGCCGTCGCGGACACCGACTGGGTGTTTCCCTCCTACCGCGAGCACGCGGTGGCGTTCGTCCGCGGCCAGCCCATCTCGGCGCTGTTCCGCTACTGGATGGGCGACACCGCGGCCGGTCGGCCCGGCGCCGAGAACACGTTCACCGTCTCGGTGCCCATCGCCACGCAGCTCCCGCACGCCACGGGCGCGGCGATGGCGGCGGACCTCCGCGGGGACGACGTGGCGGTCCTCACCTACTTCGGGGACGGCGCCACCTCGGAGGGCGACTTCCACGAGGCGCTGAACTTCGCCGGCGTCTTCGACGCGCCGGCGGTGTTCTTCTGCAACAACAACCAGTGGGCCATCTCGGTGCCCCGGCGGCGACAGACAGCGAGCGAGACGCTCGCCGTGAAGGCCGAGGCCTACGGCTTCGACGGCGTCGTCGTCTACGGGATGGACCCGCTCGCCGTCTACGCCGTCACCCGCGAGGCTGTCGAGCGGGCCCGCGACCCCGACGAGGGCGAGACGCGTCCGACCCTGATCGAGGCCGTGCAGTACCGGTACGGCGCCCACACGACCGCCGACGACCCCTCGCGGTACCGCGACGACGCGGAGGTCGAGCGCTGGCGCCGCCGGGACCCCCTCCGCCGCATGGAGGCGTTCCTCCGGTCGCGGGGCCTCCTCGACGACGAGCGCGTGGCCGCCATCCGGTCTGCCGTCGCCGAGGAGGTGGCCGCGGCCGTCCAGGCGGCCGAGGAATCGGCGCCGCCCGCCCCCGACGAGCTGTTCGCGGCGGTGTACGCGACCCTCCCGGCGCGCCTGCGCGACCAGCGAGCGGAACTGCAGCGACTGCGAGAGAGCTACGGCGACGACGCCTTCCTCTGACATGGCAACAGACACCGACGCGGAGACGGAGACAGGCGCACAGGACCTCACGCTCGTCCAGGCGGTCCGGGACGGCCTCCACGACGAGATGGCCCGCGACGACCGGGTCGTCGTCATGGGCGAGGACGTGGGCAAGAACGGCGGCGTGTTCCGCGCCACCGAGGGCCTCTGGGAGGAGTTCGGCGACGACCGGGTGCTCGACACCCCCCTCGCGGAGAGCGGCATCGTCGGGTCGGCCATCGGCATGGCGGCCTACGGGCTCCGCCCGGTCGCGGAGATACAGTTCATGGGCTTCATCTACCCGGCGTTCGACCAGATCATCTCTCACGCCGCGCGCCTCCGCTCGCGGTCACGCGGGAAGTTCACCGCGCCGCTGGTGGTCCGCGCGCCCTACGGGGGCGGCATCCGGGCGCCCGAGCACCACTCCGAGTCCAAGGAGGCGCTGTTCGCCCACGAGCCCGGCCTGAAGGTGGTGATTCCCTCGACCCCCTACGACACGAAGGGACTGCTCGTCTCGGCCATCCGCGACCCCGACCCGGTGGTCTTCCTCGAGCCAAAGCTCATCTACCGGTCGTTCAGACAGGAGGTCCCCGACGGCGCGTACGAGGTGCCCATCGGGGAGGCCGCGGTCCGCCGCGAGGGCTCGGACGTCTCCGTGTTCACGTGGGGCGCGATGACCCGCCCGACCATGGAGGCCGCCGAGAACCTCGCGGGCGAGATCGACTGCGAGGTGGTCGACCTCCGGACGATGTCGCCGCTCGACACCGACGCCATCGTCGACTCCTTCGAGAAGACCGGGCGGGCCGTCGTCGTCCACGAGGCCCCCCGGACGGCCGGCCTCGCCGGCGAGATAACCGCCACCATCCAGGAGGAGTCCCTGCTCTACCAGGAGGCGCCGATAGAGCGCGTGACGGGGTGGGACACGCCCGTGCCACTGTACGCACTCGAGGACTACTACCTCCCGAACCCGACGCGCATCGAGGAGGGCGTCCGGAACGCCGTCGAGTTCCCATGAGCCTGCAAGAGTTCACGCTCCCGGACGTCGGTGAGGGCGTGGCCGAGGGCGAACTCGTCCAGTGGCTCGTCGCGGAGGGCGAGAGCGTCGAGGAGGACCAGCCACTCGCCGAGGTGGAGACCGACAAGGCCCTCGTGGAGGTGCCATCGCCCTACGAGGGCACGGTCGAGACGCTCCACGTCGACGAGGGCGAGGTGGTGCCGGTCGGCACCGTCATCGTCACCGTCCGGGTCGACGACGGCGAGGACGGGGGGGACGACGCACTGGCCGACGAGGAGCCCGACGCCGGTGCCGAGTCCGCCGCGGAACCCGGCGCGGAATCGGCGGGGGACGCGGACGCGGGCGCCGAATCGGCGGCCGAGACGGCCGGGGGCGGCGCGGCCCGCGAGCGGACGTTCGCGCCCCCGCACGTCCGCCGGTTGGCCCGGGAGCGCGGCGTCGACATCTCGGCCGTCGCCGGCAGCGGCCCCGGCGGGCGCGTCACCGAGGCGGACGTCCGCGCGGCCGCCGAGGACGGGACCGAGACCGCCGAATCGGGGGCCGAGACCGGCGCCGAAGCGGCGGGCCCGGACGCGCAAGCGGACGAGGCGACGGCGGCTGGCGCGGACGCCGAACCGACGACCGCGTCCGCGCCGACCGCACCCGACGCCGCGACCCGCGAGCGGACGCTCGCGACGCCGGCGACGCGACGGGTCGCCCGCGAACTCGACGTCGACCTCGACAGCGTGCCGGCCGTCGAGGAGCGGTCGGGCGACGCGTTCGTGACGGCGGCGGCCGTCCGCGAGTACGCCGGGGCCCAGGAGAGCGCGCAGGCCGCAGACGCGGCCACGGTCGCCGGCGACGAGGCGACGGGCGACCGCGAGGAGCGGGTGCCCTACCGGGGCGTCCGGCGGACCGTCGGCGAGCGGATGGCCGAGTCCGCCTACACCGCGCCCCACGTCACCCACCACGACACCGCGGACGCGTCGGCGCTCGTCGAGTGGCGCGCGGACCTCAGAGCGCGGGCGGCAGAGCGCGGCGCGGACCTCACCTACCTGCCGTTCGTGCTGAAGGCGCTCGTCGTCGCCCTGCGGGAGTTCCCGCAGTTGAACGCCCAACTCGACGAGGCGGCGGGCGAGATCGTGCGCAAGCACTACTACCACCTCGGCGTGGCCGTCGCCACCGACGCGGGCCTGATGGTCCCGGTCGTGCGCGACGTCGACGAGAAGGGGCTGGTGGAACTCGCCACGTCGATCGAGGACCTCGCCGCCCAGGCCCGCGAGCGCACCGTCGCGCCCGAGGACCTGCGCGGGTCGACGTTCTCCGTGACCAACTTCGGGGCCGTCGGCGGCGAGTACGCCACGCCCATCATCAACTACCCCGAGGTGGCCATCCTCGGCCTCGGTCGCCTCGAGAAGCGGCCCGTCGTCGAGGACGACGCGGTCGTCGCGAAGCCCACCCTGCCGCTCTCGCTGTCCGTCGACCACCGCGTCGTCGACGGCGCGGAGGCCGCGCGGTTCACGAATCGCCTCATCGAACTCATCGAGAACCCCAGACTGCTACTGCTCGACTGATGGTCGTCGGAGACATCTCGACCGGAACGGAGGTCGCGGTCATCGGCGGCGGACCAGGCGGCTACACGGCCGCCATCCGCGCCGGCCAGCTCGACCTCGAGGTAACGCTCATCGAACGCGACGCACTCGGCGGGACCTGCCTGAACTACGGCTGCATCCCCTCGAAGGCGCTCATCTCGGCTACGGACGTGGCCCACCGGGCCCGCACCGCCGCGGAGATGGGCGTCCACGCCGACCCGACGGTCGACGTCGGGGAGATGGCGGCCTGGAAGGACGGCATCGTCGACCGGATGACCGGGAGCGTCGGCAAACTCTGCAAGGCCAACGGCGTCACCGTCGTCGACGGGACGGCCGCGTTCGCGGGGGAGGGGCGCCTCCGGGTCGCCCACGGCGGCGAGGGGCAGGGCTCCGAGACGGTCGAGTACGAGCACGCCGTCCTCGCCACGGGGTCCCGACCCGTCGAGGTCCCGGGCTTCCCGTTCGCCGACGAGAAGGTCCTCTCCTCGCGGGACGCCCTCGCGCTGACCGAGGCGCCGGACACGCTCCTCGTCGTCGGCGGGGGCTACATCGGGATGGAACTCGCGACGGTGTTCGCCAAACTCGGGACGAACGTGACCGTCCTCGAGATGCTCGACGACGCGCTCCCGGGCTACGAGGACGACGTGACCCGCGTGGTCCGCCAGCGCGCGGCGGACCTCGGCGTCGACTTCGTGTTCGGCCGCCGGGCGCAGGGCTACGAGGACCGCGGGAGCGACGTCGTCGTCGCCGTCGACGGCGAGACCGGAGAGGAGACCTACGCGGCGGACGCCGTCCTCGTCGCGGTGGGGCGCGAACCGGTGACCGACGCCGTCGACCTGGACGCCGTCGGCGTCGAGACCGACGACGACGGGTTCGTCGTCACCGACGACCGCTGTCGCACCGCGGCCGCGGACGTCTACGCCGTCGGCGACGTGACCGGCGAACCGATGCTCGCACACGCCGCCAGCACCGCGGGCAAGGTGGCCGCGGAGGTCATCGCGGGCGAACCCGCCGCGATGGACCACCAGGCCGTGCCAGCGGCGGTGTTCACGGACCCCGAAGTGGGGACGGTGGGGATGACCGAGAGCGAGGCGGCCGACGCCGGGTTCGACCCGGTGGTCGGGGAGTTCCCCTTCCGGGCGAACGGCCGCGCGATGACCACCGGCCACACCGACGGCTTCTGCCGGATCGTCGCGGACGCGGAGACGGGGTTCGTCCTCGGCGGCCAGGTGGTCGGCCCCGACGCCTCCGAGGTCGTCGCCGAACTCGGATTCGCCGTCGAGATGGGGGCGACCCTCGAGGACGTCGCGGGCACCATCCACACGCACCCGACGCTCTCCGAGGCCGTCATGGAGGCCGCGGAGAACGCGCTGGGGCACGCGATTCACTCCCTCAACCGCTAAGCCCTCGCGCGGGAGCGTGTCCGCAGGACCGGGTCCGCGCGAGGGCTTAGAAGTTGAGGTTCGTCTCCTGCCCCTCCGTGGCCCCCTCCAGGCCGTCCTCCTGGACGTCGCTGGTGAGGCGCTCGGCCAGTTCGCGGTCGCCGAGGGCGTCCTCGAACTCGTCGCGGAACCGGTCGTTGACGCGGCGGCGCTCGCGTTCGGTCGACACGACGCGCCGGTACCACCGGATGGTCGACTCGCTCACGTCGAAGGTGTCCGCGAGGGCGGCGTTCGTCGGCGCGTCGTCGAGCGTCGACCGGAAGGCGTCCATGTCGAAGGGCGCGTCCCGGTCCGTGTCCCGGATGAGGTGGAGGTCGAGGCGGGCGCGAGCGACCGTCTTGGACGCTGCGTCGCCGAGGGCGCGCGCTATCTCGGCGTCGGTGTCGCCCGCGTAGAACCGGCGGACGACCGTCACGAGGGCCGCGTCCGAGAGCGTCGTCGCGAACTCGAGGCGGTCCCGCATGGTCGCGACGGTGGTCGCCAGTCGCTCCTCGACGTCCGTCTCGGAGGCCAGCGAGCCGGGCGACTCCTCCTGCCGTTCCGTGACCTCCTCTGCGTCGGTCACGGACACGAAGAGGTCGCGCAGCTCCGCCGTCTTCTCGTCCATGTGACTGTCCGCTTAGGGTTGCGCGACACTTATCCTTGTCGGCCATCCGGTACGTCAACCGGAGGATTGACAGTAGTTGACGAGAGTGACCGGTGCATGAGCACGGAGACGGAATCGGTCGACCTCGTCGGGGAGGAGACGACGGTGAACGTCGCGCGGGCGGTGGTGTTCGCGGCCGTCACCGCGGCGACGTCCCCCATCAACGCGACCCACCCCCTCGCGCAGGGCATCCCGATAACCCTGCAGACCCTGTGGGTGTATCTCGCGGGCCTGGTCCTCGGGCCGGTGTGGGGCGTCGCGTCGTTCGCGCTCTACCTCGTGGCCGGGACGGTCGGCCTCCCGGTGTTCGCCGGGGGGTCCGGCGGCGTCGGCGTCCTCTTCGGGAAGACGGGCGGCTACCTCGTCGGGTTCGTCCTCGCGGCGGGGGTCATCGGCCTGGTCGCCCACGGCCGCCGGGGCATCCGCCACCCCGGTGACGTCGGCGTCCCGCGCCTCGTCGCGGCGCTGGTCGCCGGGTCGGCGGTCATCTACGCCTGCGGCGCCCTCGGTCTGATGGCGGTCCTCGGCGTCGGCCCCGTCGTCGCCGTCACCACCGGCGTCCTGCCGTTCCTGCCCGTCGGTGCCGTGAAAGTGGCCGCCGCCGTCGGCATCGCCAAGAGCGACGCCATCGTCCCCCGGTAGATGCTCGCCCTGCGGGACGTGACCCACCGGTACGGCGAGACGGTCGCCCTCGACGGCGTGAGCCTCGAGGTCGCGGACGGCGAGTGCGTCGTCCTCGCCGGGCCGAACGGGTCGGGCAAGACGACGCTCGTCCGCCACTGGAACGGCCTCCTGACTCCGGACGCGGGCGAAGCCCTGGTGAACGGCACGCCGGTCGAGGCGGACCTCGTCGCCGCGCGGACGAGCGTCGGGATGGTCTTCCAGGACCCGCGCGACCAGTTCGTCGGCGCGACCGTGGGCGCCGACGTCGCCTTCGGGCCGGAGAACCTCGGTCTCGACCGCGCGGAGATCGACCGCCGCGTCGCGACGGCCCTCGACGCGGTGAACATGGCCGGCCGCGAGGACGACCGCGTCGACGCCCTCTCCGGCGGCGAGCGAGAACGGGTGGCCATCGCCGGTGCCCTCGCGATGGACCCCGGCCACCTCGTCCTCGACGAACCCTTCGCGGGACTGGACTGGCCCGCCCGGCGGTCGGTTCTCGAGCGACTGCGGGCGCTCCGGGCGGAGGGCCGCAGCGTGGTCGTCGTCACCCACGACCTCCGGGACGTCCTCGGGTTGGCCGACCGCGTGGTCTGCCTCCGCGAGGGCAGGGTCGTCGCGGACGCCGCGCCGGCGAGCCTCGACGCGGACGACCTCGCCGCCAACGGCGTGCGGCCGCCGTGACGCTGACCTACCGGCCGGGGTCGGCGCTCGCCCACCGCCTCGACCCGCGGACGAAACTCGCCGTCCAGTTCGCGTTCGCGGCGGCGGCGATGGCACACACCACGCCGCTCGGACTGACGGTCCTGACCGTCGTCGCCCTGGGCGCCCTCCGCGCGGCGGCCACGCCGCTCCGGACGGCGCTGGCGGCCTACCGGCCGTTCTACCCCGTGCTGGCGCTCGCACCGCTCCTCGAGGGAGCGCGCCTGAGCGCACCCTGGTTCGTCCCGGCGGACGCCGTCGTCCCGGCGCTGTCCGGCTACCGCGTCGTGCTGGTGTTGCTGGTCGGCGCGGCCTACGTCCGGTCGACGCCGGTCCGGGCCTCGCGGGCGGCCATCGAGTGGGTGGTCCCCGGGCGCGTGGGGACGTTCCTCGGGACCGGCGTGGCGTTCGTCCTGCGCTTCCTCCCGGTGTTGCGCCGGGACCTCCGGACGATACGGCGCGCGACCCACGCCCGCCTCGGCACGGAGCGGTCGCTCGTCGAGCGGGTGCGAATCGTCGGCGTCACCGGTCTGCGGCGGGCGTTCCGCCGGGCCGACGGCCTCGGCCTCGCCCTGCGGGCCCGCTGTTTCTCGTGGAACCCGACGCTCCCGCCGCTCGCGTTCGGGCGGGTGGACGCCCTCGGCCTGGCGCTCGCGGCGGCGCTGACGGTGGCGGCGCTGGCGCCGCTTCGGTGACTCGCGGCGGCGCCGTCACCCCGGCCAGCCGTGACGCCGCGGCGACGGCGGTGACGCGTGGGGGCGGTGTCGCGGGAGTTTTGCCGCTGCCTCACGAAGCGGCGCGCATGGACCTGACGCGTCGCCCGCGGCGACTCCGCGCGGACGGCATCCGGGAGCTGGTGAGCGAGACGGACGTGGAGGCCGGCGACCTGGTCGCGCCGGTGTTCGTCGACGCGACGACCGACGAGCGCGTGCCCATCCCGTCGATGCCCGGACAGGAGCGCGTGCCCGTCGACGAGGTGGCGGCCCGCGTGATCGAACTCCGGGAGACGGGCGTCGAGGCGGTGATGCTGTTCGGCGTCCCCGAAGAAAAAGACGAGGAGGGGTCGCCCGCGTGGGCCGAGGACGGGGTCGTCCAGCGGGCACTCAGACGGGTGACCGCGGAGACGGACGCCTACGTCGTCACCGACGTCTGCCTCTGTGAGTACACCGCCCACGGTCACTGCGGCGTCCTCGAGGCCGACGCCCGGACCGACCCCACCCTCACCGTCGAGAACGACCCGACGCTCGAACGCATCGCCCGCACGGCCGTCTCGCACGCCGACGCCGGCGCCGACATGGTCGCGCCCTCCGGGATGATGGACGGGATGGTCGGCGCCATCCGCGAGGGCCTCGACGCCGCCGGCCACGAGTCGGTGCCGGTGATGAGCTACGCCGTGAAGTACGCGAGCGCGTTCTACGGCCCGTTCCGCGACGCCGCCGACGGCGCGCCCGGGTTCGGTGACCGCCGTCACTACCAGATGGACCCCGCGAACCGGCGCGAGGCGCGCCGCGAGGCCGCCCTCGACGTCGAGCAGGGCGCGGACGTCGTGATGGTCAAGCCGGCGCTGGCCTACCTCGACGTCATCCGGGACGTCCGGCGGACCGTCGACCACCCGGTCGCCGCGTACAACGTCAGCGGCGAGTACGCGATGCTCCACGCCGCCGCCGAGAAGGGGTGGCTGGACCTGGAGGAGAGCGCGATGGAGTCGCTGGTGGCCATCAAGCGCGCCGGGGCGGACCTCGTCGTCACCTACTTCGCCGAGGACCTCGCCGCCCACCTCTGAGGCCGCCGCGCGCCGGCCGCGCGCTCGCCCGCTCGGCGAAACACATACGAAAACAGACACTACGACCGTCCAGACGTGAGAGGACGTTTGCCCACAGACTGGACGGTTTACGCCCTTATATTGATTTAATAGTTCGCCATTTCGCCCGCGCGACCACTTATCCGCCGAGAAAATTGCTATCGTCGTAGTAAGGCTTATACGTGAGACGAGCGTCCCGATTTCACGTGAACCGCAATACGATGTTTGCAGAATCGGCCCAGATTGCGACCGAACGTCCAGACGTTCGCGGAGAGGTGGTCGAATGACCGTCCCGCTACAGGTCGACCCCGGCGCGGTCACGAACGCGGTGAACTACGCCTGGGTGCTGACGGTGACCTTCCTCATCTTCTTCATGCACGCGGGCTTCGCGATGCTCGAGGCGGGGCAGGTCCGCTCGAAGAACGTCGCCAACCAGTTGACCAAGAACATGCTGACCTGGAGCGTCGGCGTCGTCGTGTTCTTCCTCGCAGGCACCACCGTCGAGGGACTGGTGGCCATGGCGACGGGCGGTGACCCCTACGTCGCCTTCTCGATTCTGGACCCGGCGAGTTCGCTCGCGTGGGTCGACTGGCTGTTCGGCGCCGTGTTCGCGATGACGGCGGCGACCATCGTCTCCGGCGCCGTCGCGGGGCGGATGAAACTCCGCGCGTACGTGACCTACACCGTCCTGCTGGCGGCGGTCATCTACCCGGTGGTCACCGGCGTCACCTGGGCCGGCGGGTTCCTCTCTGCCCTCGGGTTCACCGACTTCGCGGGCGGCATGATCGTCCACGGGATGGGCGGCATCGCCGGCCTCACCGCCGCGTGGGTCCTCGGTCCGCGTATCGGCCGGTTCAACGACGACGGCACGGTGAACGTCATCCCCGGCCACTCCATCACCTTCGCGGTGCTGGGCACGCTCATCCTCGCGTTCGGGTGGTACGGCTTCAACGTCGGCACGGCGGCCGCACCCCTCGCCGACGGGGCCACCGGCCTCGCCGACTTCGGCTACGTCGGGCGGGTCGCCCTGACCACGACGCTCGGGATGGCCGCGGGCGCCATCGGCGCCGGCGCCATCTCCATCGTCAAGAACGGCAAGGTCGACACCCTCTACGTGGCGAACGGCATGCTCGCCGGCCTGGTGAGCATCACCGCGAACACCGACCTGATCACGTGGTACGGCGCCCTCGCCATCGGACTGCTGGCCGGCGCGCAACTCCCCGTGGTCTTCGAGTTCGTCGAGAAGCGCCTCAAGATCGACGACGTCTGTGCGGTCTTCCCCGTCCACGGGAGCGCGGGCATCATGGGTGCCCTCCTCGTGGGCGTGCCCGTTTTGACCGTCCCGGACGCCGGCGTGAGCCTCGTCTCGCAGGCGATCGGCGTCGGGTTCATCGCCGCGTGGACCGTCGTCACGACGGCGCTCGTCTTCGGGGCGCTGAAGGCAATCGGACAGATCCGGGTCAGCCGCGAGCACGAGATCGAGGGCCTCGACATCAGCGAACACGGCGTCGAGACCTACCCCGAGTTCTCGCTCGGTGACGAACCCGCCATCGCGGACGGCGGGGTCCGCACCGACGGCGGCACGGACGTCGGCCGTCCCAACGACGGCGAGATCAAGATGGTCACCGCCATCATCCGCCCGGAGCGCCTGGGAGACGTGAAAGCGGCGCTCGCCGAGGCGGGCGCG
>JBDGTT010000028.1:0-22931 GCA_042216525.1 Halobacteriaceae archaeon | reverse complement strand
GACGAGACGGACTTCCTCAAGCCCAACCAGCAGTTCCCGAGCGTCGACGGGAAGCGCTCGGTGCAGGTCTACCTCGCGCGGATGCGCGAGGCCCTCGAGGACTACGAGAGCGTCTCCGGTCGGACCCACCCCGAGGACTACCGGTTCATCCCCTTCCACACGCCGTTCCCGGGGATGGTCCGGAAGGCCGCCGTCCTCGGCTACCGGCACATGATCCGGGACACGCCCGTCGAGGAGCGCCTCGCCGACGAGATCGGGTTCCAGCCCCGCGAGGACGAGTTCGACGGCCGCGGTGCCTACGAGGATGCCGTCCGCGAGTACATGGACGCACTCGCGGAGACCGAGGCCTACCGGGAGTGGTACGAATCCGTCATCGACCCGACGCTCGACGTCTCCCGCGAGGTGGGCAACTGGTACACGGGGTCGGTCCACATCGCGCGCGCCTCGGCGCTCCGGCGCGCCGCCGCCGACGGCGAGGAGATGGCCGGGAAGCGACTCCTGGTCGGCTCCTACGGAAGCGGCGCGCAGGCCGAGATTCACGCCGAGACGGTCGTCGAGGGCTGGCGCGACCGCATCGCGTCGATGGACGTCGAGGACCAACTGGACGCACGCCACGAGATAACCTTCGCGGAGTACGAGTCGGTCCACGACCGCCACAACCACGAGAAGGACGTCGACCTGGCGTCGTTCACGGACCCCGACGGCGAGTTCGTGTTCACGGGCCGGGGGCCGATGAACGAGCGCCAGTACGAGTTCGTGTAGGCGGTCGGCCGCCCTACAGGTCGGCGAACGCCTCGAGCAACTCCGCCAGCGGCGCGTCCGAGACGGCGAGGGCGTAGCCGTCCATGGACGCGAGCGCCGGCGCGTGCTCCCAGAGGTCCTCCCGGCCGATGCCGTGGAGGAGGACCGCGTTCGGCGTCGGGTTGACGACCCGGAGGGCGACCAGCGGTGACTCGCCGCGGGAGACGTTCGTGAACGTGAGCACGCGGTTCGTCGACTGTCCGTAGAGGCGGTAGAACTCGTCGGCGCGGAGGCGCTTGATGGCCTGGATGCTGTCGATGACGGTGTGGCCGCTCACGCGGTCGGCGCCCCCCTCGACGACGACGTCGGCGCCCAGTCGGTCGAAGACGTCCGCGAGCGGGACCGTCGTGGGGTACTCGCGCAGGTCGAGGACGACGTCGCTGGCGAACCCCGCGGAGACGACGCGGGCGTACTGGCGCACGTTCTCGCCCCCGCGCCGTTCGTCGATGTCGAGCAGGCCGTCGACGAGGCGGCTGACGACCTTGATGCCGGGGCTCTCGCGGCGACCGCTCTCGTAGTCGGAGACGACCGACGAGGACACGTCGAGTTCGGTCGCGAGTTCGGTCTGGGAGACGTCGAAGCCGGTGCGCCACTTCCGGAGGGTCGCGCCGGGATCCTCGCTGAGGGCGATCTCGCCCGCGATCTTCTCGGCGAGGTCGCCCCGCGGGTCGGGGTCCGGACTCGCCCCGGAGTCGTGGTCCGTGTCCGCCATGGAGCGACTCTAGCGGGTCCGGAAAAAAGGGTGTCGGGCCGGGGTGACCGGGCGCGGACCCCCGACGCCTCGCCGGCGGACCGCCGTCCGGGGCGAGTCGGGAGCGGGGGAACGCCACACACAAGGGGCCGGGTCCCCCATGAGGACTGATGCCGTCCACCGTGGTTCACGTCGCACTCGGTGGCATCGTCGCGGTGGGGCTGCTGGGGAGCTACTTCGACCGGCGGGCGCTGGTCCTCGTCCTCGCCGCCGCGGCCTTCCCCGACCTCGACACGCCGCTGGGAATCTGGATCCGGGGGGGTCACCGGACGCTGTTCCACACCCTGCTCCTGCCGGGGGCGCTCGCGGTGCTGTGGTACGTCGACGCCGCGCGTGGCGACCGGTCGCGCCTCCGCAGTCGGTACGGCGAGCGCGGCGTCCGCGTCGCGGGCGTCGCCGTCGCGGCGCTCGCGTTCGCTGGCGTCGGTCCCGACCTGTTCACCAACGGCGTGAACGCCCTCTGGCCGCTCCACGACCAGTTCTACAAGCTGAACGGCGAACTCCTGCTCTCGAACCAGCGCGGGGTGGTCCAGACGTTCCTCGATTTGCACCTCGACCGCCTGCTCGGCCACGCCGGGGACGGGGCCGCCGGCGGGAGCGGAGGCGGCGGGGCCGTCGCCGGGAAGGCGGCCGTGGGCTCGACCCGGCAGGTCCACTACTCGACGGGCGTGGACCCGACGGCGGGGCCCGACCCCGCGAACGTCGAGCGGGTGTTCCCGCTGGTGACAGACGGGATGCAACTCCTGCTCGTCCTGCTCAGCGCGTTCCTCGTGACCGCGCGCCTCCGCCGGTCCACGCCCCGAGCGTGACGCCGACGCCGCCGAAGACCGCGGGGTAGACGAGGCCGGCCAGCACCACCGCCGCGACGGGGTCCGGGCCGGCGCTGGCCCCGCTCGCCACCACGGGGAAGGCCACGAGGCCGGCGACGGTGAGGAGGAGGTAACCGCCCACCAGCGGAGCGGTAGCCAGGGCGACGGCCGCGCCCGACCGGTCGACGTCGGCGACGCGCGCCGCGAGGGCGCCGGCGGCGACTAGCACCACCGGGGGGAGCGCGTAGAGGAGCGGGCTGAACGAGTCGCCGCCGACGAAGTTGACGGCTCCGGACCCGAAGATGCCGGCCTCGATCCTCGTGTCGACGACGTGGGCGTTGTAGAAGATCCAGCCGACGACGCGCCAGGTCGTGGCCTCGCCGCTGAGCGCCTGCGCCAGTCGGTTCACCAGCGAGGCGCGGACGCGGGGAGCGGTCAGGGCGTAGGTCAGCGCGTAGCCGGCCAGCCACGCTGCCAGGCCAGCACCGGCAGACGGGACCGCCGACGGGCGCTCGCCGGTCGACCGGGCCGTGTCGTCGCTCATGGCACGATCCGTCGGGATCGATCGGCAAGGGCCTTCCGGCCGGTCGGGTCAGTCCCCGTGAGCGGGGAGCAGGGAGGCGCGGGTCACCGAGCGACTGTCGGAGTGTTCCAGCGCCTCGGTCACGTCCACGAGGTCGTACTCGGCGTCGAGCAACTCGTCGAAGGGGTAGTCGTCGGCGTGCGCGTCGAGGAAGTCGAGGGCGTGCTGGAGGTACCAGGGCTCGTACCGCATGAGCGACTCCACGCGGACGGTCTTGCGGGTCATGCGGCCGGGGTCGAACTCGGTGGTCTTGCCCGGGATGATGTTCCCGATCTCGAGGTAGCGCCCGCCCTTCTTCAGCAGCCGCATCCCCTCGTCGACGGCCGCGGGCACGCCGGTCACCTCGACGGCGACGTCAGCGCCGAGACCGTCGGTGAGTTCGCGCACCCGGTCGGCGCGCGCCTCGGGGGTCTCGTACTCGCGCATGTCGACGAGGTGGTCCGCGCCGAAGGACTCGGCGCGGTCGAGGCGGCCCTCGACGCCGTCGATGACGATGGTGTCGGCCCCGCGCTCCTGGGCCACTGCCACGGCGTTCAGGCCGAGGCCGCCGGCGCCCTGTACGACGACGGTGTCGTTCCACGTGACGTCGACCCTGTCCATCCCGCAGAGCATCTGGGAGGTGGCGCAGTTGGCCGCCGCGGCGACGCCCTCGTCGAGGCCCTCGGGGACGCGGTAGAAGAACTGCTCGGGGTGGACGTAGTAGTGGGTCGCGAACGTGCCGTGGAAGTGGGGCCACTCGTCGGGCGGCTTCGACCAGTAGCGGAGCGCGTTGTCGCACTTCTGGAACTCGCCGACGCCGCAGTACTCGCACTCGTGGCAGGCGATGAAGTAGGCGGGCACGACGAGGTCGCCCTCGGAGACGGGGGTGCCCGAGTTGTCGCGCTCGACGCCCTCGCCCAACTCGGAGACGCGGCAGAGCGCCTCGTGGCCGAGGACGCCGTTCTTCAGGTGCGGGTGCTCGCCGCGCCAGATGTGGAGTTCGGACCCGCAGACGTTCGCCCGGACGATCTCGGTCACGATGCTCCCCGGTTCGGCGTCGGGCACGTCGTACTCGCGAATCTCGACGTGGTCGGGTTCCGCGAGGTAGGCGAGTTTGCCGGTGGCCATGCGCGTGCCTTCCGAGGGGGAGAGCAAAACGCTTGCCCACCCGCCGTCGCGGGAGGGGAGCGGTGCCCGCGCCGGGTCAGCGGCGCCGGCCGGCCAGCGCAGCGCCTGCCAGCGCGGCGAGGACGGCGAGGAGGGCCGTGAAGCCGGACTGGCCCCCGCTGGTCGTCGTGGTCGTCGACGGGGTCGCCGTGGTCGTCGCGGTCGTGGTCGCCGTGGCGGTCGTGGTCGTCGTCGTGGTCCTCGAGGTGGTGGTCGTCGCGGTCGTCGTCGTGGTCGCGGGCGCCGGGAGGTCGGCCCTGACCGCTGCGTCGAGGGCCTCGACGGCGTCGACCGTCGCCGCCTGGACGGCGACCTGGTCGGCGAGCGTGGCCCGCGTCCGCGAGAGGTCGGCGAGTCGGTCGCGCTGGCGCGTCTGGGCTGCCGTCGCGTCCGCGACCTGCCTGCGGAGGCGCTCGCGGCGGCGCTCGCGGTCCGCAGCGGTCGTCGCCGCCCGGTAGGCGTCGAGGGTTCGGTTGCGGTCCGCGACCGGTGCGACGGGGTCGGTCTCGCCGTTCGCGGCGACCATGGCGCGGCGACCGGCCTCGCGCGCCCGGACTTGGGCCCGGAGCGCGTCGCCGACGCCGCCGCCGACGCGGTCGGCCGAGGCGTTCGTCTCGCGGAGGCGCGCCCCCAGGTCCTCGAGCGCGGCGTCGGTGTCTCGGACGCGCTCTCGCAGGCGCGACCGGTTCCGGGCCTCCGCGGCGAGCGCGCGACGCAGGCGGTCGGCGGCGACCGCACGCCCGGCCGCGGTGTCGGCCGCCGCGAGGCGGTCGAGCGATCGGTTCTGCGCCCGCAGCGCGGCCGTCACGTTGGACCGGAGGCGGTCACGGGCGCGAAGCTGCGTCGCAAGCGACTCGGTGACGGCCCGCTCCGCGCTGACGCGGTCGCGAACCTCGGCGAGGGCCGCGTCGACCGCGCGGAGGCGCTCGCGGGTCCCCTCGACGTCGCCGCGCTCGATGCCGGCCGCGAGGCCGAGGTTGTACGCCCGCACCCCGGCGGCGGTCTCGTTCTCGGCGCGGACCTGGGCGCGGAGCTGTGCGAGCGTGCGGTTGGTCGCCCGGGTGCGCTCCCGGAGGCGGACGAGCAGGCGGTCCTCGCTGCGGAGCGAGTCGTTGGTCCGCGAGAGAAGGCGCTCGCGGTCCCGGGAGCGGGAGCGCCGGGGGAGGTCCTCGAGAGCGGTTTCGCGGTCGCGGACGGTCGCTCGCAGACGGGCGGTCACCCGGGCCCGCGCCGCGACGTGGTCGCCGACGGCCGCGCGGAGGGTAGCCTCGACGCGTCGCTGATCGGCGACGGGGCGGTCGAAGGGGGCGGCCGGCCGCGTCGCGTTCGCCTCGCGCAGGCGGGTGCGGAGGCGGTCGACCGTCCGGTTGGTCGCCGACATCGCGTCCCGGAGGCGGTCGAGCGAGCGGCGCTCCTCGGCGGCGTCGGCGGCCACCCGGCGGGCGGCGCCGTTCTGGGAGCGCTGGTCGGTGTGACCCCGCAGGTCCGCGAACCCGCGGACCTGGGCCGCGTGTCGCTGGCGGACCTGCGCCTCGAGGGCCGCCTGCGCCGTCACGTTCGCGTGGACCCGCCGGACGAGGGTCGCGCGCTCCCCGGTCGACCGGCGGACGCGGCCCATCTCGGCCGCCCGCTCCCGGAGTCGGTCGGCGGTGCCGGTCGCGCCGACTTGCTGGTGGGCCGGGCCGGCGACCGAGGGGACGGGGACGGGCGCGCCGACGCCGGCCGCGGGGAGGGCGGGCGCGCCGACGCCGGCCACGGGGAGGACGGGCGCGCCGACGCCGGCCACGGGGAGGGCGGCCGAGACGACGACGGCGGCGAGGACGAGTCCGAGTGTGCGTCGGGTGTCCATGCGGTGGGATTGGCCCAGGTGGCGGTTAACTATGGGTCGGATACCGCGTCGGTAGGCACCGCCTGTCCACGACGTCGGCGGGTCGAGGGCCGGACCGACGTTGCGCTCGCACGCAGTCTCGGCGACGTGACTGACAGCCAAAATGTGCAATTTCCGGCGGACGGCGGTGCATAACGATGGCCGTGGTCGGTCTCCGGAACGACGCGGGTGCGGCGACCGGTGGGGTGACCCGTTCGGCGTCGACGCCCGACGGTCACAGCCATGAGCGACACCGACGACGACAGACGACACCGAGTCGACCGACGAACAGTTCTCCGGGCCCTCGGCGCCGCCGGGGCCGCCGGCGCACTCCCGTGGGCGGTCCAGCCGGCGCGGGCGGTAACGCCGTCGACGGACATCGACCTGAGCGACTACAAGTGGGACGACCCGCTGCCCCGACCCGGGGTGATGTCGCCCGCGAGTCGGCAGGGCGGCGTCGAGCGCTACGAGATACCGCTGACCCAGTTCGACCAGCAGGTCCTCCCGTCGACGCTGCCGGACGCCCCGGCGACGAGGCTCTGGGGCTACGGGGGCACCTACCCCGCGGCGACCATCGAGGCCCGCCCCGGGCGGGCCGTCGAGGTGACCTGGGACAACCGGCTCCCGAGCGACGGTCACCTGCTGAGCGTGGACGAGCACGTCCACGGCGCAGAACCGCCCGCGCCGGCGGTCAGGAACGTGGTCCACGTCCACGGTGCCGTGACGACCCAGGGGTCCGACGGCTACCCGGAGGCGTGGGCGACGCCCGACGGCAAGACGGCCGGGGACTACGGTCTCAGCACCCCCGTCTCCTACCAGCAGAGCAAGCGCTACCCGAACGAGCAGGACCCGGCGACCCTGTGGTACCACGACCACGCGCTCGGAATCACCCGGCTGAACGTCTACGCGGGCCTCGCGGGCTTCTGGCTGCTCCGCCATCCGGCGGAGAACAGCCTCCCGAAGGGCGAGTACGAGGTGCCGATCCTCGTCCAGGACCGGTCGTTCCGCGAGAACGGGAACCTGAAGTACCCCTCCGGGACGAACGACGACTACGAGGCGGAGGTGTTCGGTGACGTGCCCGTCGTCAACGGAAAGGCCTACCCCTACCTCGAAGTCGAACCGCGGGAGTACCGCTTCCGGTTCCTGAACGGGTCGAACGGGCGGGCGTTCAACTTGCGACTCCGGAACGACGGCGGCGGCACGGCCACCGGCGTGCCGGTGATGAAACAGATCGGGGTGGACCAGGGATTCCTGCCCGGGGTCGTCGACGTCGGCCCCGGCGGCGACGTCCCGTCGCTGTTGCTCTCGGGGGCGGAGCGCGCCGACGTCGTCGTCGACTTCAGCGGCTACGAGGGCACGACGTTCACCCTCACGAACGACGCGGAGGCGCCATACACGGGGGCGAACAGCGGGTCCGACGTGCCCGAGATACTGCAGATCCGGGTCGGAACCGGCCCGGCGGCCGGGTCCGCCGGCCAGTCGCCCGAGCAGTTCCTCGCCTCGGCCGGGAACGTCGTCACCGACTACCAGGACCCGGTCACGCCCTCGGGGACGACCCGGCAGATGACCCTGGACTCGATGCAGGTGGACGTCGGGGAGAGCCTCGCGTACGACACCCACCTGCTGAACATGGCCGGGTGGGACGAGGAGGAGACGTGGAACGGCGACCCGGCCGTCGTCGAACCGACGCTCGGGACCAGCGAGGAGTGGGTCATCGCGAACACGACGCCCGACTCCCACCCGATACACACCCACCTCGTCGACTTCGAGGTGCTGAAGCGACTGGACTTCGACGCCGCGGGGTTCAATGCGGCGCGACAGACCTATCTCGCAGACGACACGGGAACGGTCGACGCGCCCGTCGTGTCGGACTACGTGTCGAACCCGTCGAACCCGACGCCGAACAACGCGGTCAAGAAGGACACCGTCCTCGTGAACCCGGACGAGGCGGTGCGGATCCGCCCGGCGTTCACCGGCTATGCGGGCCGGTTCGCCTGGCACTGTCACGTCCTCGAACACGAGGACCAGGAGATGATGCTCCCGTTCGAGGTGGTCGAACCGTAGGTCCGGCCGGGGAACGGACCGCCGCGCGGTCCCGACGCGGAACGGGGTGCCGGGCGACCTCCCCCTGGAGTCGAACGTGTTCCCCGACAGACCTATTACGCGCGAAGTGGTATTTCGAACATGACACAAGACCGGGGCGGACTGTTCGATCTCGGGTCGCTGACGCGCCTCGACTGGCTGGCGGTCCTGCTCGTCCTCGTCACCGGCGCGATCCACGTCGTCGCCGGCGTCGTCGAGGGGCGGCCCCCCGTCACGCTGGCCGGCGTCGGTTTTTTCGTCGCCGCGGGCCTGTTCTTGCACGGCTACCGCCGTCGCCTGCTCTACGTCGTCGGCGTCGCCTACACGGGGGTCCAGATTCCCCTGTGGTACGTCGTCAAGGCCGGGTCGTACACGACGCTCGGATACGTCGACAAGGCCGTACAGGTGCTCCTCGTCGCCGTCCTCGCATACCTGTACTGGCGCGGAGGGACCAGCAGTCCGCCGGAGGACACGGCCACGGCCGGCCGACAAACCGGGTGACTCGCCCCTCGGCCCGCCGGCGGGCGCCCGTCCGCAACCACTAAACGCGTCTCGCGCCTCCATCCGGTAATGGCAGACTGGACGGAGACGTACCGCCCCGCGTCGCTGTCGGAACTGCGGGGCAACAACAAGGCCCGCGACGCCCTCCGCGAGTGGGCCGAGTCCTGGCCCGAGGAAGGGCGGGCGGTCATCCTCCACGGGAGTCCGGGGGTCGGCAAGACGTCGGCGGCCTACGCCGTGGCCAACGACATGGGGTGGGACGCCGTCGAGGTGAACGCGAGCGACTCGCGGACCGCAGACGAGGTGGAGCGACTGGTCGGCCGCGCAGCGGTCAACACCACCCTGGGGAGCGGGTCGACGCGCCGGCAGGTCGTCGTCGTCGACGAGGCGGACAACTTCCACGGCAACGTCGACCGGGGCGGGGCGAGCGCCGTCACCCGGGTCGTCAAGGAGGCCGAACAGCCGGTCGTCCTCGTCGCGAACGACCTCTACGAGATGCCCGACTGGCTCCGGAAGAACGTCGAGACGGTGGAGTTCCGCGACGTGGGCGAGCGCTCCATCGTGCCGGTGCTGCGGGACATCTGTCGCCGCGAGGACGTCGAGTACGAGGACGGCGCCCTCGAAGCCATCGCGTCGGCCAACAGCGGCGACCTGCGCTCGGCGATCAACGACCTGCAGGCCGTCGCGGAGACGACGCGGGTGCTCACCGCCGAGGACGTCGTGACGGGCGAGCGCGACCGCGAGGAGGGCATCTTCGAGTTCCTCGACGTCGTCCTCAAGGAGGCGGCGGACGCCGAGGACGCCCTCCGGGCCTCCTACGACGTGGACGAAACGCCGGACGACCTGATCCACTGGATCGAGGACAACGCCCCGAAGGACTACGCGGGCGAGGAACTCGCGCGGGCCTACGACTTCCTCGCGACCGCCGACCGGTGGCTCGGCCGTGTGCGGGCGACGCAGAACTACTCGTACTGGCGGTACGCGAGCGACAACATGACCGCGGGCGTAGCGGCGGCCCGCGACGGCACCAAGGGCGGGTGGACGCGGTACGGCCCGCCCTCCTACTGGTCGAAACTCGGGCGGACCCGGTCGACGCGGTCGACGCGGGACGCCGTCGCGCGGAAGGTTGCCACCGACGCGGGCACGAGCATGGCAACCGCCCGGCGGGAACTGCTGCCCTTCCTCGCGGCGATGACCCACCACTGCAAGCCCCGCGAAGTGACCGTCGCCGTCGCGGCGCAGTACGACCTGGACGAGGGCGAGGTGTCCTTCCTCACCGGGAGCGGGAAGTCCACGAACAAGGTGGAGAACGTCGTCGCGGACGCCCGAGAGCGCCGCGAGGCCGCCGCCGTCGAGCACTCGGGCGGAGCGTTCGAGGGCGCGGTCCGGAGCGGCGAGGAGACGGACCCGGTGGCCCGTCAGAGCACGAGCGCCACCGACGACGAATCGGCGGACGCGACGGCCGACGAGAACGCCGGGAGCGAGGACGACGACGGGCAGGCCGGCCTCGACGACTTCTTCTGAGTGGCGACAGTCGTCCCCTCACTGGCAGCCGACGGTGTGGAGGGTCGTGTGCTCGAACGAGCGAGGGACGAGTTCCCACCCGACGCTGGCGTGGCCCCGCAGACCGCCGCCGCCGGCCGACGTGACCTTCCCGAGGGAGTTGAGGTACGCCCCGTGGACGACGCTGGCCTCGTTCTGGTCGAGTTCGACGGTGCTCCCGAGTTGGGACCCGCACCGCTTCGAGTCGGCGAGCGAGAAGCGGACGGGGTCGGCCCTGCTCTCGGCCACCGTCAGCGGGTCAGACCCGCCGGACTGGGCGCGTCGTGCGATGACGTTCCCGTAGCCCACCCTGTCGTCGGCGCGGGACGTCGACACGTCGCCGTTCCGGAGCGTCGCCGTCGTCGTTCCGGGGAACTCGACCGTCGGGAAGTCGAGTTCGTACGCGTCGTCGTCGAAGTAGACGTCGAGCGTGGCGAAGTCCGCGTCTACGTCGAAGTCGGTGCGGGTGCCGGTGACGGTGTGTCTCACCGACTGGTTCCCGTCGTCGGTCTCGAAGACGTGGCCGGTGCTCTGCCAGGCACTCACCGAGGACGGTTGGCCGGTCCAGGACACGTGGTCGGGTGCGCCGCCGAGGGTCCGACCGACCGCCGCGCCGAGGCCGCCGACGAACCCCAGCACGGACCCGACGGACTCCCCGAGTGTCCCGCCGAGGAGTTCGCCCAGGTGTCGGGGCCCCACCTCGCTGGCGGGTTCGAGGCGGGCCGTCGCCCTAAGTTCGTGGGTCGCCCACGCCTCGATGCCGCCCGACGACCCGGCCTGGCCCATCGACAGCCTGGCCCGACTCCGCTCGTAGACCCGGAGGTCCCACGAGCGCACGTGGCGCAGGCGGGGCACCTGCACGCAGGTCGGGCAGTCGCCACACCCCGCGTCGACGTCCGGGTCCGAGGTGAGCGCGACGGCGGTCCGGAGCGACGCGACCTCGCTCACGAGCCACCGCGTTATCTTCGACGCCAGGAGATCCCGCATCGACGCTTCGAGCGCTCTCGAGGGGACGGTCACGAAGAAGGCCTTGCCCGCGAGTCGCGCCTGCACGTCGAGCAGTTCGCGGTGGAGGACGCGACTGTGCTCGCGGAGGCCGTCGACCGTCCGACCGACGTTCGCACACCAGCGCCGCTGACACGACGTGGGAACGTCACAGCCGTCGGGGACGCGGCGAACCGGCGCCGCGAGGTCCTCCATGACGTCCAGCGAGATGCTCGACCCGTGGACCATCATCTGATACGGGCCCCAGTCCGGACCGGCCCCCGTCGGCGGTGGCGGGACGTACTGGATGGTGGCGAAGGGAAGGAGCGCCAATCGCACGGCGGCGAAGAGGCCGCCGAGCCCGTTCACCGGCATCCCCTGGATGGTGAGGTCGTAGGTGTGCTGACCCAGGCCGACCGACCCCCCGGACCCGTACAGTCCGAGTGCGCTGTTCCCGCACTCGGCGTCGCCGACGCCAGCGTCACACCCGCCGCGGACGGGGACGGGTCGGATTGGCACCTCGCCGTCCGCGTCGGGAAACGGCGCTGCGCCGTCGCGGTCGAGTGATTCACGTCCGCCGCGACCGGCGGTCCTCGCCCGCGCCGTGCCGACGGCGACGCCGGCACTCGCCGCGCCCGCACCCAGCGCTCGCAGGACCGCCCGTCGGTTCGGTCGCGGCCCCGACGAGCGGTCGGGACCGCTCCCGTCGTCGACCCGTGCGTCGCCTTCTGACTCCGCCCCGCCCCCCTTCATAGTCCGCAAACTCCGTCCGCTGACATATATCTGTCTGTCGTCCGGACAGTCCGGGAGACGGGATCGACGGAGACCGCCGCGGCGGACGCCGAGGCGTCGATAGCCGGACGGCGGACGACCGTCACGCCCTGACACAAGAGCCGATTTGAGTTAGGGACACGCATTACTGGCCGACGGGACTGCGTTCTCGCATGGACCGCCACATCGCCGCCGTCGTCCTCCTCGGACTCCTGGCAGTGCTCGCAGCCGCGGTTTCCCTGCCCATCCCCGGGTCCCCGTCGTCGGACCCGCTCGACGCCGACCGGACCTACCCCGCGGGCGCTGGACCGGACCACGTCAACGTCACGGCCCTCGCCGCGGACGACGCGAGCGTCTCGAACGTCCCCCGGGAACACTGGGACTCGTACGCCATCAGCTACAGCGCACCCCCCGAGCGCCGACTCGTGGAAGGCGAGTACTACGTCGACGCCACCACGGGGGAGATCATCGGCGATCGCTGGCACGACGCCACCGTGTACGTCAACGGGTCGACGTACGCGTTCGTCCAACCCGCTGACGGCATCCCGGAGCACCGACGCGGGCGGTTCAGGTCGGACACGCGGTTCGTCTACGACGACGCCACCGACGCGTACTATCGATACGACCCGCACTACGGACGGGTCGCTCCCACGAACATCGGTCGGCACACCGCGATAGTCGACGCCTACCGCTGGGAGGCCGTCGACACGACGACGCACCACGGCGTCCCGGTCATCACGTACCGGGTGACTGGAACGCGTCCGAACGTCGCCGAGGTTCCGCCGGCGATCAACGGCACGCTCGAACTCGGCGTCGACGAGGGCGTGGTCTACGCGTACGACCTCACGCTGGACGCGGACGGAGAGACCTCCCGCTACACCTACGACGTGCATCCGGCGCCGTTCCCGGAGCACGAGTGGGTGGACAGGGCACGCGACCTCGCTGGGAACGCCACCCGGGGGTAGTTCCGGACGGGACCGCCTCCCGACGGCGGTGACGGCGCGCGGGTCCCGTCGGCGCGGGGCGTCCCGGGCGACGGACCCTAGTCGTCTGTCGCCACCGCGCCCGACCGCCCGGTGCGCGACCCGCCGTCGTAGGCCCAGAGCGTCGCGGCGAGCAGCGACCCGAAGATGACCAGGGCCGCGGCGTGGTGGACGACCTGGATGGTCGGCCCGTAGAACAGGACCGTCCCCGCGCCGAACAGCACCTGCACGGGCAGGACGACGACGGCGAGGGTCGCGGCGACGCGGACGCGGCGCGACAGGCCACGGCGCCACGCGTCCACGGCGGTGCCGAGGATGGCGAACCCGGTCACCATCGCGACGAGGCGGTGGGTCCACTCGGGGAGGCTGGCGAGGTTCGGCGGCAGAAGTCCGAACAGTGGGCCGCCACAGAGGGGCCACCGCGCCTGGCAGGACAGCCCCGAGCCCGTGGCCGCGGTGTAGACGCCGAGCAGGATGAGGACGAACGTCAGCCCCGTCGTGACACCGGCCAGGTGCCGGAAGCGCGGTCGCATGTGCTGTGGTCGGGAGGCCGCCCACTTAGGCGGCGCGGTCCCCGCGCGACTAAGTGCCGTCGAGGGGAACGACCGCCATGCGCGAGGACAGACTGGACGCACTCCTCGAAGAGCACGACGTCGACGCCGCCTGGTTCGTCCGACCCCGCAACTTCGCGTGGATAACCGGCCGTCGGAACGACGTGGACGAGGGGGCGCCCCTCGGGGCGGCGGCGGTTGGCTACGACGGCGACGGACTCGTCGTCGTCGCGGACGCCGCGGACGCCGACCGGTTCCGCGAGGAGGTCACGCCGGACGCGCGGGTCGAGTCGTTCGCGTGGCACGAGACCACGCTCCCGGCTGCCGTCGCGGCGGCGTCGCCGTCGGACGCCGTCGCGGACGTCGACGTCCCGGGCCTCGGAACGGTCGACCCCGCACCGTACCGACGCCACCTGAGCGACGCGGACGCCGACCGCTACCGGGAGCTGGGCCGGACCGTGGCGGCGGGCGTCGAGCGCATCTGCACCGAACTCCAGCCGACGGACACCGAACGCGACGTCGCGGACGGCGTGCGGATGGCCCTCGCCGCCGCGGACGTCCGCGCGCCACAGGTACTCGTCGGCGGGGCCGACCGCGCCGCGCGGTACCCGCGACCAACGCCGACCGACGCCAAACTCGGGTCGTGGGCGCGGGTGTCGGTGACCGGCGAGCGACACGGCCTCCACGTGAGCCTCACTCGGACCGTCGCGTTCGCGGACGAAGACCACCCCACGGACCTCGCAGACCGCCTGACCGCGGCCGCGACCGTCGAGGTGACGGCGCTCGGCGCGACCCAGGTGCTCGCGTCGCTGGACCGGTCGGCCGCGGACCTCCTGCCGGCCATCCGGGCGGCCTGCGAAGGGGTCGACCACCGCGACGCGTGGCGCACCCTCCCGCCGGGCGGCGCGACCGGATTCGCACCCCGGGAGTGGCAGGTGACGCCCGACGAGGACGCCCCGGTCCGGACGCCCCTCGCCTACGCGTACAACCCGACCGTCCGGGGCCTCCGGAGCGAGGACACCTACCTCGTCGGCGACGACGCGGTCGAACTGCTGACCGCGACGGGCGACTGGCCCACCGCGCGGGTCGACGGCTACGACTACGACGTGGCCCTGCCACGTCACGAGGTGGTGACGCCGTGATTCGACGTCCGTCGAAGGCAGAAATCGACAGGGGAACAGGTTTTTAGTCGGGGCCGGTGGAGGGTCGGACATGGGACTGGACGAAGACGCCCTCGACTACCACGCCCGCGACCCGCCGGGCAAACTCGCCATCTCGACGACCAAGCCGACGAACACCCAGCGCGACCTGAGCCTGGCCTACTCGCCCGGTGTGGCGGCCCCGTGTCTCGAAATCGCGGAGGACGCCGACGAGGCCTACCGCTACACCGCGAAGGGCAACCTCGTCGGCGTCGTCTCCAACGGGTCGGCGGTCCTCGGACTGGGCGACATTGGGGCGCAGGCGTCAAAGCCGGTGATGGAGGGGAAGGGCGTCCTGTTCAAGCGGTTCGCCGACATCGACGTCTTCGACGTGGAACTCGACCTCGACACCGCCGAGGAGATGATCTCGGCCATCGGGGCGATGGAGCCGACCTTCGGCGGCATCAACCTGGAGGACATCGGCGCGCCGGAGTGTTTCGTCATCGAGGAGGAACTCCGCGAGCGGATGGACATCCCCGTGTTCCACGACGACCAGCACGGGACGGCCATCATCTCGGGCGCGGCCCTGCTCAACGCCGTCGAGATCGCGGGCAAGGACCTCTCGGAGGTCGACGTCGTCTTCTCCGGCGCGGGCGCCAGCGCCATCGCCACCGCGAAGTTCTACGTCTCGCTGGGCGTCGACCCGGACAACGTCGTGATGTGTGACTCCTCGGGCATCATCACCGAGGAGCGGGTCGCCGCTGGCGACGTCAACGAGTACAAGCGCGAGTTCGCCCGCGACGTCCCGGGGGGCGACCTCGCGGACGCCATGGAGGGCGCAGACGTGTTCGTCGGCCTCTCGGTCGCGGATATCGTCTCCCAGGAGATGGTGCGGTCGATGGCGGCCGACCCCATCGTGTTCGCGATGGCGAACCCCGACCCCGAGATCACCTACGAGGACGCCAAGGCCGCCCGCGACGACACGGTCATCATGGCGACGGGGCGCTCGGACTACCCGAACCAGGTGAACAACGTCCTCGGGTTCCCCTTCATCTTCCGGGGCGCGCTCGACGTCCGCGCGACCGAGATAAACGAGGCGATGAAGGTGGCCGCGGCGGAGGCGCTCGCGGACCTCGCGCGACAGGACGTCCCCGACGCTGTCGTGCGCGCCTACGGCGACCAGCCCCTCCAGTTCGGCCCGGAGTACATCATCCCCAAGCCCGTCGACCCGCGGGTCCTCTTCGAGGTGGCGCCCGCCGTCGGCCGCGCGGCCATGGAGAGCGGCGCCGCGCGCCGGGACCTCGACCTGGCGGCCTACCGCGAGCGCCTGGAGGCCCGCCTGGGCAAGAGCCGCGAGATGATGCGCATCGTGCTCAACAAGGCGAAGAACGACCCCAAGCGGGTGGCGCTCGCGGAGGGCGACGACGAGAAGATGATCCGGGCCGCCTACCAGATGGCCGAGGAGGGCATCGCGGACCCGGTCCTCCTCGGCGACCGCGACACCATCGACGAGACCGTCGACGAACTGGGGCTCGACTACCTCCCGGAGGTCGTCGACCCGTCGACCGAGGAGCGCGAGGCCTACGCCCGACGCCTCCACGAACTCCGCAAGCGCAAGGGCGTGACCCGCTCCGAAGCCTCCGAACTCATCGAGAAGGACACCAACTACCTCGGGAGCGTGATGGTCGAGCAGGGCGACGCAGACGCGCTGATGACGGGCCTGACCCACCACTACCCCTCGGCGCTCCGCCCGCCCCTGCAGGTCATCGGCACAGCCCCGGACACCGACTACGCCGCCGGCGTCTACATGCTGACGTTCAAGAACCGGGTCATCTTCTGTGCGGACTGCACGGTGAACTTCGACCCCGACTCGGAGGTGCTCGCCGAGATCGCGCGCCACACCGCCGACCTCGCCCGCGAGTTCAACGTCGAACCGCGGGTGGCGATGCTGTCCTACTCCGACTTCGGGAGCGTCGACAACGAGGCGACCCGCCAGCCCCGGGAGGCCGTGCGGCTGCTCCGGGCGGACCCCGACGTCAGCTTCCCCGTGGACGGCGAGATGCAGGCCGACACGGCCCTCGTCGAGGACATCCTCAACGGCACCTACGACTTCGCCACCCTGGACGAACCGGCGAACGTCCTGCTGTTCCCGAACCTCGAGTCGGGGAACATCGGCTACAAGCTGCTCCAGCGCCTCGGCGGCGCGGAGGCCATCGGGCCGATGCTCGTCGGCATGGACAAGCCCGTCCACGTCCTCCAGCGCGGCGACGAGGTCCAGGACATCGTGAACCTCGCCGGCGTCGCCGTCGTCGACGCCCAGGAGTAAGGCTCAGTCCGAGGCGTGCCGGTCCGCCCGCGAGGGCGGCGGTATCTGCGAGTCCTCCTCCGGGACGTCCGGCAGCAGGCAGCGCGGGGCCTCCCGGTTGACGTGTGCGTACCGGTCGGGCGCGTTCGCCAGCGGGTGTGCCGGGTTGTGGGCGCTGTCGATGCGGGCGGCCCGGAGGTCCGCGAACCCGGCCACGCGGGCGCGGATGCCCCGCCAGTGGTGGCGCGCGGCCGGCGGCACGGAGACGGGGGTCAGCGCGTCGAAGCCGCGGGCGCGGTCCTGGCAGGCGAGGACGGTGGCGTTGACGTTCGCCGCGATGTCGTCGTGGTCGACGAGGACGCCGACGTGTGCCGAATGCGGGGTCCGGGCGGCGAGGACGTCCAGTCCGAGGTGGAGGGCGCGGTACTCGGCCACGTTGTTGTCGGGCGCGTCGTCGGGGACTGCGAGGCGGGCGACTCGCTCGCCCGTCCGGGACTCGATGATGACGCCGAGGCCGCTCCCGTCCGCGTCGAAGGAGCCGTCGGTGACGACGTAGAAGTCGCGACGGTGCGTCCGGGGCGGGTGGGCGATGTGAGGCGTCGGTGACTCGTCGAACAGTTCCCGGAGGCGACGACGGCCGACTGGGGCCATGTGGAGGGTTGTGGGCCCCGGTGGCAAATGCCTGTCGCCGGTCGGTCAGTCGCGGTTGTGGGCGTGGCCGAGGAGGAGCGCCACCGCGTGGACCGCGATGAGGGCGAAGACGGCGACGCGTTCGGCGTCAGTCTCGGGCCCGGCGACCAGCAGCGGGACGTAGAGGAACGGCAGGGCGACGGCGGCCCAGAAGCCGACCGTCTCGAGCGGTCGACGGAGGAAGGTCACCGGGTCGAAGGCGATGCGGTTGGGGGCGTCGGGGGCGGGGTCGTGGGCGGAGTTCGACATCCTCGCTCCTACGTTGGCGAGCGACCGCCATTAATCGGGCCGACGGTTCCCGTGGTTTCACTCCGTTTCACCGTCTCCCCAGGGGGTCGCGTACCTTTCACGAGCGGTCGAGGGAAGCGCAGACGATTCAGAACCGCCGGAGAACGCGTGCGACGAGTCGCCCCGACGTCCTCTCGCCGCGCGTGACCATGAAGAACAATGATGATTCTCCAGTCGAAACGTCCCCCGGCTGGCGCCTCGAGGCGCGGACGAACAGCAGACGGCGCCGGCGTCAGACGTGCGTCTTCCGCCAGTCTGACGCCCACCGAACCCCGATATTTCGAGTGGAGATTCGCGGGACGCCGCCCCGGCGGCGGGCCCGCTACAGGTCGGGAACGTCCGAGGGAACGTCGAAGTCGTGGAAGTGCTCGCCCTTCTCGGTCGAGAGGATGTCGAGGGCGGCCGCCGCGCCGTCGCCGGCGGAGATGACGGCCTGCCACTTCTCGGCCCGGACCATCGCGCCGGTGGCGTAGGCGCCGTCGACGCTGGTGGCCATGTCCAGGTCCACGTCGACCGTCCCCTCGTCGGTCGTCGCACAGCCCAGGTCGGTGGCCAACTCGCGGTCGGTGCCCGTCGCGAAGACGACGTACCTCGCGTCGTAGGCGTCAGACTCGGTCTCGACCCGGAAGCCGTCGTCGGTCGCCTCGACGGCGGTGACGGCCTCGTCGTGGCGGTCCGCGCCCCGGTCTTCGGTCTGCCCGCGAGCGACGGCGAGGAACTCGTCGCCGCCGATGGAGCGGTGGCCGAGGTAGTTGAACAGGTGGGCCTTGTGCAGCCACGTCTCGTCGGTGTCGAAGACGGCGGTGTCGAGGTCGTTCTTCGCGGTGAACAGTGCCGCACTCAGGCCGGCGGGGCCGCCCCCGACGACTGCTACGTCGACCATGGGTCGACGTCTCTCGCCACGCTGAAAAGTCACGGGCTGTCGGCAAGCGCCGCTACTGCCGCGTGAGGAGGAGTTTGCCGAAGGCGGTGCGCTCCTGCATCGCCGCGAACGCCTCGTCGGCGTCGTCGAGCGGGTAGGTCCCGCCCACGGGCGGGTCGAACGCCCCCCGGTCGACGAGGTCCACGACGCGTTCGAGGTCGGTCTGGGTCCCCATCGTCGACCCGCGGACGTGCTGGTGCTGGCGGAACAGTTGGGCGACGTCGAACTCGGAGACGTCTCCCGCGGTGCGCCCGCAGACGACCATCCGACCGCCGCGGGCGAGGAGGTCCAGAGAGAGCGCGGACCACTCCCCGCCGAGGTGGTTGACGGCCGCGTCGGGGACGAGCCCCGCCGACTCGACGGCCTCGCGCACGGCCTCGATGTCCCCGGCCTCGACGACGTGGTCGGCGCCGAGTCCGGCGAGGCGGTCGCACTTCGCGGCCTTCGAGGACGTGGCGATGGACTCGGCGCCGAGGACGGCGGCGAGTTGCACGGCCGCGACGCCGACGCCGCCGGCGGCCCCGGGGACGAACACCGTGTCCCCGGGTTCGACGTCGGCGCGGGCGAGCATCCGGTAGGCGGTCATGTAGGCGGTGGGGAGCGCCGCCGCCGTCTCGAAGTCGACGCCGTCCGGGAGTGCGACGAGGCGGTCGGCCTCGACGGCGGCGCGCTCGGCGAACCCGCCGTGGTAGAGCGAGTAGTTCGCACACAGGTTCTCTGGTCCCTCCCGGCAGTACCGGCAGGTGCCACAGGTCTCGTTCGGGCACAGGAGGACGCGGTCGCCCGGTTCGACGCCGGTGACGTCCGGGCCCACCTCGTCGACGACGCCCGCGAGGTCCAGCCCCGAGACGAACGGCAGGTCGGAGGGGTCGACCATCACCGACCCGCCCCGGAGTATCCAGAGGTCGTGGTGGTTGAGCGAGCAGGCCCGCATCTCGACGACGGCCTCGCCCGGTCCGGGTTCGGGGTCGGGCAGCTCCACCGTCTCGACGCCCGACGGTCCGACGAGGTCCGTGAATGCCGCGGCGCGCATGACCGGGAGTGGAGCGGGGCACCGGAAATAGGTTGTCAGTCCGAGTCCTCGGGGACCTCCTCGACGAGCGGCCCCTCCCCGGAGCGGACGTAGGTCCGGCGAGCGAGGACGACGCCGTAAGAGAGGACCACGAAGACCAGCGCCCCGACGGAGGTGACGACGATCGCCTGGAAGAAGCGGACCAGCGGGTTCGCGACGACGACCAGCGTCGTGGCGCCGAACGCGGCCGCGAGCACCGCGCCGAGGACCGCCGCCTGCGCGAACAGGACGCCACAGAGCATGCCGAACTCCACGCGGGCGTCCAGGCTCATCCCCCAGACGTTCAGGACGGTCGCGTACGGGAGGAGGACAGCCAGCAGGCCAGCGACGACGACGGGCGCGCGCAGGTGCCCGAGGGCGATGGCCGTCAGCCCGAAGTAGACGAGCGGCACGCTCCCGAGCAACAGGAGGACGAACCGGCGTGCCGCGCGCTCCGACGCGCGAGCGTCCGCGAGAGCGTCAGCCGCGTCCACGGGGTTTCAGAGGCGCGCCAGCGCCCTATAGGTGTCGGGAGCGCCGACGCGATAGCGACTTGTCCGCGCCGGTCCGATGTTCGCCGTGACCTCCCGCTGGCACCCCGTCGTCGCGCTCCTCGCCGTCGCCCTCCTCGCAGGCTGTGTCGTCCCGTCGGGCACGGACCGGACGACCACCACCGCCGCACCGACCTCCGTCGCGCTCTCCGCACAGAACGGGGCGAGCGAGGTCTACGCCGTCCGGTTCACGGTCGTCGACCGCGTGACCGGCTTCGAGGTGACGGACGCGAACGGCACCGCACGGACGTACGGCCCCACGCTCCCCCCGAACGCCACCCGGGACGCGGTCGACGTCCGGGTACTCGGTGACGACCCGGTCACCCGCGAGTACACCCTCGCGCCCGGCAGCGGGGTCGGGACCACTCTCGACGCGACGCGGAACGCGACCGTGGCCTACGTCGTGCGTCGACCGAACGCCGCCGACCCGCTCCGGTCGTGGGGCCTGACGCGCTGTCCGAGTGCGGACCGGACCGAGGTGTCTCTGCGCCTCGCGCCCGACGGCCACCTCGGCGTGGCCACGACCTGCGCGGACGCGACGACGGCGGGGCGGGACGCGGTCCGCGCCGTCACGCCTACCCCGCGAGCGACACCCCGATGAGCGACCCGACGGCGTAGGTGAGCGCCGCGGCGGCGAGGCCGATGGCGACCTGTCGCGCTCCCGAGTAGAGGAGGCTCCGTCCGGTCAGCACCGTGATGGCGGCCCCGACGGCGAAGAGCGCGAGCGCGCTCGCGAGGAGACTCGCCCCGACGGCCGCCAGTCCCGACAGGGCGGCGAAGGGGAGCACGGGGACGACCGCGCCGACGGCGAAGAGGACGAACGAGGCCCCGGCGGCCTCCCAGGCCGACCCGCCGAGTTCCTCGGGGTCGACGCCGAGTTCCTCCCGGGCGAGCGTGTCGAGGGCGGTGGCCTCGTCGGCCGTCAGGCGGTCCGCCAGCCGCTCGGCCTGGTCCCGCCCCAGCCCCTTCGCCTCGTAGATGAGGGCCAGTTCCTCCCGCTCGGCCGCCGGCGAGGCGACGAGTTCCTCGCGCTCCACGGCGATCTGACGCTGGTAGAGTTCGCGAGAGCTCTGGACGGAGAGCCACTCCCCCATCGCCATCGACCCGGCGCCGGCGAGCAGGCCCGCGAGGCCCGTGACGAGGATGGTCCGCGCGCCGAGTGCGGCGCCCGCGACCCCCATGACGAGGCTGAGGTTCGAGACGAGGCCGTCGTTGGCGCCCAGCACCGCCGCCCGCAGGGCGTTCCCGCTGGTCGCGCGGTGGCGGCCCTCGAGGCTGGCCAGGACGCCCCCCTGCGCGCCGCGTCCGGGACCCGCGTCGATGGCGGCGAGCAGTCTGTCGTGGGAGCGCTCGTCGGCGGCCATCGCCGCAGCCCGGTCGGTCGACTGCCCGGCGTACGCGTCGGCCCCGGATGCCTCCCCGGCCCGCATCGTCGCCACGACGGCGTCCGGGCCGAGGCGGCGGGCGACCCACGCGAGCACGCGGGCCCGCCACGACGGCGAGACGTCCGGGACGGGAGCGCCGGCCTCGGCGAGTCGGGCCGCCCACGCGGCGGCGTGGTCGCGTTCGGTCGCCGCGAGTCGGCGGTAGACCGCGGCCAGTTGCTCGCGGGTCTCCGCCTCGGCCATCGCCTCGTAGACGGTGGCGCTGTCGACCTCGTCCTGTCGGTGCCGCCGGTAGCGCTCGACGGCGTCGTCGTCAGCGGCCATCGCGTCACCCACGCCGCGCCGGGGCTTAGTGCTGTCCGCGCCAGATACATACGCGCCGGCGTGCTACCGGACCCCATGACCGACACGCAGACCGCGACGTTCGGCGGCGGGTGCTTCTGGTGCGTCGAGGCGGCCCTCGAGGAACTGCCGGGCGTCCGGTCGGTCACCTCCGGCTACGCCGGCGGCCACGTCGGCGACCCCACCTACGAGGAGGTCTGCTCGGGCGAGACGGGGCACGCCGAGGTAGTCCAGGTCGAGTACGACCCGGCGGTCCTCGACTACGAGGACCTCCTGGAGGTGTTCTTCGCCGTCCACGACCCGACGCAGGTCGACCGGCAGGGCCCGGACGTGGGCTCGCAGTACCGCTCTATCGTGCTCACCCACGACGAGGAGCAGCGCCGTCTCGCTGAGTCCTACGTCGCGGCGCTCGAGGAGGCCGGCGGCTACGACGACCCGGTCGCGACGGAGATCGAACCGCTGGAGACCTTCTGGCGAGCCGAGGAGTACCACCAGGACTACTTCGCGAAGAACCCGACGGACGCGTACTGTCAGGTCCACGCCCGGCCGAAGGTCGAGAAAGTGCGAGCGGAGTTCGCGGACAGGATGGAACGCACGAGCGAGCGTGCAGACGACTGACCACCCCCGGCGGAACCACGCACCGGACGTGTGTGAACCGCCCCTATCGTTCTGACCGGTGGCTTCGGGGCCGGGCGCCCCGTCCTGGAGGGCGGCGGTCTACGTTTTTGACGCTGCGAGACGGCGCACGGCACCGGACCGGAGCCACGAGGCACCAACAGACGTCGTCGCGTCTCGGGTACGCGACCCCACCGCCGCCCGACGTCTGGAGTCGGGGGCGTTCTCGTCCGAGACGGTCGATGCCGGTCGCCCGTGTCGACCCCCACACC
>JBDGTT010000032.1:0-26966 GCA_042216525.1 Halobacteriaceae archaeon | reverse complement strand
TCGTCGGTCGCGTCGCCGTCGTCGGCCGCGTCGCCGTGGTCGTCGTGGTACGTGCCGTCGATGAGGTCCTGGAGCCACGGCCAGTCGACCTCCTCGAGGTTGCGCGTGTAGCGCTGGATCTTGGGCGCCTTCAGCGCGATGCCCTCCGCGAGGACGAGACACATCCCGCCCCGCGTGGAGTTGGTGTCGACCCGCTCGAGGTCGCGGAAGCCCGACACCTCCTCGTCGCCGGTCGCCTCGCCGTCGAGCATGATCGGCATGTGCTCGGCGATGAACCGCGTCTCGGGGTCCTTCGGGGAGTACTGGAGGCCGGTCTCGTCGTCGTAGAGGGAGACCTCCTCGACGTAGCGCTCTATCTCGTCGCTGCGGGGCGCGAACCGGTCGATGCCGAGCAGCGACCTGGCGTAGTCCGCGACCAGCACCGAGAGGGCCTGGGCGGTCCCGCCCGCCGAGCGGATGGGGCCGGCGTAGTAGACGTTGACGAACTCGGTGCCGTCGTCGTTGGTCAGTATCTCGACGCGGTCGATGCCCTCGATGGGCGCCGCGACGACGCCCTCGGTGAGGAGGGCCACCGCCGTCCGGACGGCGCCCTCGACCTTGCCGGCGTCGGTGTCGTAGTCGCCGACGGTCCCCTCGACGAAGTCCGTGACGAGTTCGAGGGCGGCCTCCTCGCGGCTCATCTCCCCCTCGAGTTCCCGGACGCGGTCGGCGACGCCCGCGATGCCGAGGATGTTCTCGACGCGGTCGGCCATGTCCACGGCCACCGGAATCTCCACCTCGGGTTCGGGGTCTCTACCCCGCGTCCGGGCGGCCTCGGCCCGCCCGAAGGCCTCGTCGAGGCGGTCCTCGATGCGCTCGAAGTAGCGCTCGTCGACCTCGCGCATCACAACTCGAGGAGGGGCAGGTCGGTGACGTCGTCGACCGAGCGCTCGAGGCGGCCCTGGAACTCGCGGAGGTAGAGTTCGCCGGCGTGGACGGTGGCGGCCTCGAGGCGGCCCGCGAGGGCCTGCCCAGACCGGCGGGAGAGGACCACGGTGGCGTCGGCGCGGAGGGCGTCGGCGTCCACCGCGTCTGCGTCGCCGGGACCGTGGGCGACCGTGCCGTGACAGGCAGCGACGTCGAGCGGTTCGTTGAACTCGGCGGTGCGGAAGGCGGCCTCGGCGCGGTCCCAGTAGCGCAGGACGGCGTCCTGGACGCTCCCGGTGGCGGTGAACACCGCGGCGTCGACGCCCTCCGCGGTGGCGAGTTCGACCACCTCGTCGCGCCAGTCGGCGCCGTAGTCCATGCGGGCCAGGAACTCCCGTCCGCCCGTCACCTCGCGGTAGTCCATGTGCGCCGAGACGGGGCTGAGCGGGAAAAAACTAGCTACCGCCGCCGGACTACCGCCACTCGCTGAGGGGGGCGGCGTGCCCCGGCGACGTCGAGACCCACGCGCCGTCCCGGTTCACGTCCGCGATGACGAGGGACCCCTCGTCGACTGCGGCCATCACGTCGCACGGTCCGTCGGCATCGGGGGGTCGTTCGCGAGGCATGCGTGTCAATAGCTCACACTGTACATAAACCCATCGTCTCGTCGTCGCGGACGACGACGGGTCGCAGGGTACAATAGGGCGGAGGTAATATCCCGCCCGTATGAACGTCGCCGAGGCGATGACTCCCCGTGACGACGTGGTGACGGTCTCGTTGCCGGGGACGCGGGACGACGTCCTGCGGTACCTGCAGGAGGACCACTTCTCCTCCGTTCCCGTCGTGAAGACCGACGACGGGCGAGAGGTGTACCGCGGCCTCATCTCCCGCGAGGACCTCATCGAACAGCCCGACGAGGACCAGCTCGCGTTGCTGATGCGGGACGTCCCGACCGTCGGGCAGACCGAACCCATCGAGGCCGTCGCCCGGGTCGTCGCCGACCACGGGACCAGACGCGTGCCCGTCGTCGAGGACGGCGAACTCGTGGGCATCATCACCGTCACCGACGTGGTGCGGGCCATCGCCGACGGCGACGCCGACGGCGACACGGCGGTCGGTGACCTGGCACAGCGCGTGGTCAACACGACGTGGACCGAGACGCCCCTCCCGGTCGTCGAGCGCGAACTCTACTTCGCGGACGTCCCCTACGCCGTCGTCCTCGGGGACGAGGGCGACATGGCCGGCATCGTCACGGAGGTCGACGTCATCGACGTCGCCCGCGTCGTCGAGGGCGAGGCCGAGACGGGCGACTCCTTCGCGGACCAGGACGACGACTGGATGTGGGAGGGAATCAAGGGCACCGGCACCCGCTACTTCCCGACGCGGAACGTCGAGATTCCGGCCGGGCCGGTCCAGGAGTTCATGACGGCGGACGTGCAGACCGTCACCGCCTCGCGCACCGCCCGGGAGGTCGCCCAGCTGCTCGTGACCGCGGACGTCGAGCAGGTGCCGCTCGTGCGCGGGGACGAACTCGACGCCATCGTCCGCGACACGGACCTGTTGCGGGCGCTGCTATGAGAGCGCTGACCGAACTCGCCAAGCGGCGTGGCTTCTTCTTCCAGTCGAGCGAGGCGTACGGCGGCGTCTCCGGCTTCTACACCTACGGCCCGGCGGGCGCGTCCCTGAAGCGCAACGTCGAGGACGCGTGGCGCGACCGCTTCGCCGTCAAGGAGGGCCACACCGAGATCGACGCCCCGACCATCATGCCCGAACCGGTGTTCGAGGCGTCGGGCCACCTCGACGGCTTCGACGACATGCTCGTCGAGTGCCCCGAGTGCGGCGCGAGCCACCGGGCGGACCACCTCGTCGAGGACCACACCCACATCGAGGAGGCCGAGTCCTACTCGCCCGAGGAGATCGCCGACCTCATCGCCGAACACGACCTTGTCTGCCCGGCCTGCGGGACCCACCTCGTCGACCAACCGGTCGAGGAGTTCAACCTGATGTTCGAGACGAACATCGGCCCGGGGTCGTCGGCCCCGGGCTACCTCCGGCCCGAGACGGCACAGGGCATCTTCGTCGAGTTCCCCCGGCTCAAGGAGTACGCCCGCGGGCAGCTCCCGTTCGGCGTCACCCAGGTCGGGCGGGCCTACCGCAACGAGATCTCGCCGCGGAAGTCCCTCGTCCGGGTCCGGGAGTTCACACAGGCCGAACTCGAGCTGTTCCTCGACCCCGCCACGGACGCCCCCGACCTCTCGGCCGTCGCGGACGTCGACCTCGAACTCTACCCGGCCGCCGAGCAGGGGCCCGAGGGCGAGCACGTCACGACGTCCGTCGGGGAGGCCGCCGGCGACGTCATCGAGAGCCCGTGGATCGCCTACTACCTCGGCCGGGCGCGGACGTGGTACGAGCGCGTCGGCGTCGACATGGACCGGTTCCGGTTCCGTCAGCACCAGGCGGGCGAGCGCGCCCACTACGCCGCGGACTGCTGGGACGCCGAGGCGGACGTGAGCGCGCCGGGCGCGGACCCCGACTGGATCGAGATAGCCGGCTTCGCCTACCGCGGGGACTACGACCTCTCGAAGCACGGCGAGCACGCCGACGACGGCTTCACCGTCTTCGAGCAGTACGACGAGCCACGGACCGTCGAGCGGGCGACGGTCGACCCCGACATGAGCTACCTCGGACCGGAGTTCGGCGGCGCCGCCGCCGACGTGCGCGACGCCCTCGCAGACCTCGCGGCGCGGGACCGGTCGGCCTTCGGCGGTGACGAGGTGACCGTCGACGTCGACGGCGAGTCCTACGCCGTGCCCGTCGAGAAGACGGGCTTCGCCGTCGCGGAGGAGACCGAGTCGGGCCACCACGTGACCCCGCACGTCGTCGAACCCTCCTTCGGCGTCGGGCGCACCGTCTACACGGTGCTGGTCCACGCCTACGACGAGGACGAGATCGACGGCGAAGAGCGCCGGGTGCTCCGCCTCGAACCGGAGATGGCGCCCACCTTCGTCGGCGTGTTCCCGCTGATGGACCGCGACGGGATGGGCGAGCGTGCCCGCGAGGTCGCCGGCGACCTCCGCGAGACCGGCCTGCCCGTCGCCTACGACGACTCGGGCAACATCGGCCGGCGGTACCGCCGACAGGACGAGGTCGGCACGCCCTTCTGTGTCACCGTCGACTACGACACGCTCGAGGACGACACCGTCACGGTCCGGGAGCGGGACTCGACGGCGCAGACCCGCGTCCCCGTCGCGGCCCTCGCGGAGACGCTGACGGCGCTGCGGGCCGGCGACCGGGCCTTCGAGGACCTCCGCGGCTGATGGGCGAGTTGCGGCGCCGACTGGTGCACGCGACCGGCGCCGGGATTCCCCTCGCCTACGTCCTCGACGGCGCCCTCGGCGTGAACGCCATCGGGTGGGGCCACGTCCAGGCGTTCCTCGTCGCCGGGTCGACGGCGGCGCTCTGCCTCGAGGTGCTCCGCCTCGGCGGCGTCGTCGACTGGACGATATTCGACCGCCTCACCCGCGAGTACGAGGAGGACAACCTCGCGGGCTACGCGCTGTACGCGTTCGGGATGACGGTCGCGGCGCTCGCGTTCGTCCCCCGGGTGGCCGTGCCGGCGATGCTGATGCTCACGGTGGGCGACCCCATCTCGGGGCTGCTCTCGGGCGGCGGCCTGACCAAGCGCGCGCCGGTGCTGGCCGCGATGTTCGCCGTGTGCCTCGGCCTCGCGTTGCCCTTCGTGGCCCCGGTGGCCGCCGTCGCGGGCGCGGCCGTGGCCACCGCCGCGGACGGCCTCAAGCCCGTCCTGTGGACCTACGTTATCGACGACAACCTCACCATCCCCATCGGCGCGGGGGCGGCGATGGCCGCCGCCCTCGCCGTCCTGTGACGGCGACCGAGACGCGTCCGCCCCGCCACGCGAAGCCTTAACCGCGACGACGCCCAATCCGACGGCGATGGCCGCCACGGAGGACCCCGCATACGTCGAGCACCCGATGCTGGCCGACGGGGTCATCGAGCGACGGACCTACCAGACGGACCTCGCCGCGACGGCGCGCGAGGCGCACACGCTGGTCTGCCTGCCGACCGGCCTCGGGAAGACGGCGGTGAGCGCCCTCGTCACCGCCGACCGACTGGCGGCGGACGCCGGCGGGAGGGCGCTGCTGCTGGCGCCGACCAAGCCCCTCGTCGAGCAACACGCCGCCGACTACCGGGAGTGGTTCACCGTCCCCGACGACGAGGTGGTCGTGTTCACCGGCGAGGTCCGGCCCGAGGACCGCGCGGACCTGTGGGAGGGCGCCCGCGTCGTCGTCGCGACGCCACAGGTCGTCGAGAACGACCTCGTCGGCGGGCGCATCTCCCTGCGGGACGTGGTCCACCTGACCTTCGACGAGTGCCACCGCGCGACCGGCGACTACGCCTACACCTACATCGCGGAGCGCTACCACGCGGACGCCGCCGACCCCCTCGTGACGGGGATGAGCGCCTCGCCCGGCGGCGACCGCGAGGCGATACTGCAGGTCTGCGAGAACCTCGGCGTCCGGGAGATAGCCGTCAAGACCGAGGAGGACGCCGACGTCGCCGCCCACACCTACGCCACGGACGTCGAGTGGGAGCGGGTGGAGTTGCCCGACGCAGTCCGGGAGATACGCGACGCGCTCAACGAGGTCATCGTCGACCGACTGGAGCGGTTGCAGGACCTCGGCGTGACGCGGTCCACCGACCCCCAGATGTCGGAGACGGACCTCGCGAAGATGGGGGCGAAGCTCCGCGAGTTGATCGACCAGGGCGAGAGCGCGGGTTACGAGGGGATGAGCCTCCACGCCGAGGTCCGGAAGCTGCGGACGGCGGTCACCTACGTCGAGACCCAGAGCGTCGAGTCGGTGCGCCGCTACTTCGAGCGCCAGCGAAACGCCGCGTCGGGCGCCGGCGCGTCCAAGGCCAGCCAGCGCCTCGTCTCGGACCCGAACGTGAAGCGTGCGATGCGACTGGCCGAGGAGTACGACGACCTCCACCCGAAGTACCGGCGGGCGCGGATGCTCCTGGCGGAGACGCTCGGCATTCGCGGGGGGGAGCGGGTCATCGTCTTCACGGAGTCCCGCGACACCGCCGAGGCCCTCACGTCGTTCCTCGGCGGGCACTTCGAGACGCGGAAGTTCGTCGGCCAGGGCGACCGGGAGGGCAGCGACGGGATGACCCAGACCCAACAGAAGGAGACGCTCGAGGCCTTCCGGAGCGGCGAGTTCGAGGTGCTGGTCTCCACCAGCGTCGCCGAGGAGGGCCTGGACGTCCCCGAGGTCGACCTGGTGCTGTTCTACGAACCGGTGCCGACCGCCATCCGGTCGGTCCAGCGGAAGGGCCGCACGGGGCGCCAGTCCGAGGGGCGGGTCGTGGTCCTCCTCGCGGAGGACACCCGCGACGAGGCCTACTTCTGGATATCGCGGCGCCGCGAGACGGAGATGCGCGAGGAACTGCGCGAGTTGCAGTCGATGGCCGACGACCTCTCGCGGGAACTCGACCAGGCGACGCTCGACCAGGCGACCGGCGGCGGGGCGAGCGCGGAGGGTCCGGCGAGCGTCGACGGGGAGGGGGCGGGCCACGAAACCGGCAGCGCGGCGAGTGCCGCCACCGACCCGAGCGACGACGGGGAGGTGGACGCCGGCCCGAGCGACGACGGAGGTGACGACGCGGGCGGCGACGGCGAGGGGTCGAGCGCCGGCGGACAGGTCGGACTCACCGACTTCGCGGCCGACGTGGCCGACGACGGCGGAGACGGGGACGACGACGCAGCGGACGACGCGGTGCGCGCCCGCGCCGGGGGCGAGGACGAGGCGGTCGAGGTGGTCGTCGACCAGCGCGAACTCGACTCGACCATCGCGCGGGACCTCTCGAAGCGCGACGCGGTGGACGTCCGCCTGGAGACCCTCGACGTGGGCGACTACGTGCTCTCGGACCGGGTGGTCGTCGAGCGCAAGACCACGGCGGACTTCCTCGACTCGCTGGTCGGGGGCGACCGCTCGGTCTTCGAGCAGGTCGGGGAGATGGCCCGCCACTACGCCCGGCCGGTCGTCGTCGTCGAGGGCGGGGACCTCTACGGCGAGCGCAACGTCCACCCGAACGCCGTCCGCGGGGCGCTGGCGTCGCTGGCGGTCGACTTCGGCGCGAGCGTCCTCCGGACGAGCGACGCCGCGGACACCGCCGACCTCCTCGCCCTCGTCGCCGAGCGCGAACAGACCACGAGCGACCGCGAGGTGAGCGTCCACGGCGAGAAGGCGTCGAAGACGCTCGCCGAGCAGCAGGAGTACGTCGTCTCCAGCATCGCGGACGTGGGCCCGGTGACGGCGCGGTCGCTCCTCGAGCACTTCGGGAGCGTCGAGGCGACGCTCACCGCGAGCGAGGAGGCCCTCCTGGCGGTCGCGGGCGTCGGCGAGGTGACGGCCGGGCGCATCCGCGAGGTCGTCGCCAGCGACTATCCCGACGCCTGACCTACGGGATGACCGTCACGGGCGTCTCGCAGGACCGGAGAACCGTCTCGGCGGCGCTCCCGAGGATGAACCGGTCGACGTGGCCCACGCCGTGGTGGCCCATCACCACGTGGTCGTAGTTGCGCTCCCGCACGAGTTCGAGGATGTCCTCCCCGACCCGGGTCGCGGGCCGGAGGTCGAGTTCGACGTCGGTCGTCACCTCGGGGACGTCGTCGATGCCCTCCTCCTCGAGGACCGTCCGGGCCCGGTCGAGGATGCGCGCCGTCGCGTCGTTCTCCACGTCGGTGATGTGGACGACGTGGACCGTGCCCTCGAACTCCCGGGCGAGGTCGGCCGCGAACCGGAGCGCTCGGACGCTGACCTCCGAGCCGTCGACGGGGACGAGTATCCGCATACCGGACCCTCACCCGGGGGACCGTTAAACGTAGCGCCGACGCGGAGCGGGAGAGTTTTGTGTCGGATGGTCCACCACGTAGGTGCCAATGGAGTACACCACACTCGGCCCGACCGGGACGGAGGTCTCCCGACTCTGCTTCGGGACCTGGCGCTTCGGCAAAGAAGCCGCCGACGGGTCCTTCGAGACCACCCGCGAGGAGGCCCACGAACTGCTCGACGCCGCCCACGACAACGGCATCAACTTCATCGACACGGCCAACACCTACGGGAACGGGCGCAGCGAGCAGTGGATCGGGGAGTGGCTGGAGAGCCACGACCGCGAGGAGTTCGTCCTCGCCTCGAAGGTCTACTGGACCGTCGAGAGCCCGGTCTCCGAGAACCTCTCGCGCAAGACCATCCGCGCGGAGATCGAGGGGACCCTCGACCGCCTGAACACCGACTACGTCGACCTCTACTACATCCACCGGTGGGACGAGGCGACGCCCATCGAGGAGACGCTGTCGACGCTCTCCGACCTCGTCCGCGAGGGCAAGGTCAACTACGTCGGCGCCTCCACCATGGCGGGGTGGAAGCTGATGAAGGCGCTCAAGACCAGCGACGTCGAGGACTTCGAGCGGTTCCAGGTCGCCCAGCCCCTGTTCCACGCGGCCTACCGCGACGACGTGATGGACTACCTCGAGGTCTGCCAGGACCAGGACCTCGCGGTCTGTCCGTACTCGCCGCTCGCCGGCGGTTTCCTCACCGGGAAGTACGAACGGGTCGAGACCGACGACGGCTACGAGGTCGAGGGCCCGGCCGGGTCGCGCCTCGACACCGACGAGATGTTCGAGGACTGGTACGTCTCCGAGCGGGCCTGGCACGTCCTCGACGCCGTCCGCGAGGTGGCCGACGAGGCGGACGCGACGCCCGCGCAGGTGGCGCTCCGGTGGCTGATGGACCACGACGAGTTCACGACCGTCCCCATCGTCGGCGCGAGGACGCGCGCCCAACTCGAGGAGAACGCCGGCGCCGTCGACGTCTCGCTCTCGAGCGCCCAGCACGACCGCATCACCGACGCCCGGTACGCCGAGGGCGACCGGCGCTGGGGGCACTAGGAGCGCAGACGCCGCCGTCAGGCCCGCACGTCGTCGAGGGCGGCGAGTGCGGCCGCCGCCTCGCGCGCGGCCTCGAGGTGGTCGCGCGCCGACCGCGGGTCGGTCGTCTCTGCCGCCGCCCGGGCCTGCGTCGCGAGGGCGCGCCGGAGGTCCTCGCGGGCCCCGGCGAGGTCTCCGTCGGTCGACGGCACGTCCGACCGGTCCGCCGCCCCGCCGGCCCGCCCCGCGGCGCGTTCCCGTCCGACGTCGGTCCCTCGCCCGCTCGCCCCTGGGACCGATGCCTCGGGGTCGGACGTCCCGGACTCCGCGTCCGATGCCGCACCGGTCGTCTCCGTGTCGGCAGCGGCCGCCCCCGGGTCGGCAGCAGCGGCCGCCCCTGATTCGGCGGCAGCGGCCGCCCCTGATTCGGCGGCAGCGGCCGCCCCATCTCCGGGTTCGGCGTCGGTCGCGCCCGCTTCGGCGGCAGCGGCCCCCGCGCCGCTCTCGGTGGTCGCCGTTCCGGCCGTCGTCTCGTCGCCGTCGGCCGTCCCGTCCAGGGCCCCGGCCTGGCAGTTCGGACAGAACGCCTGGCCGTCGTAGCGGAAGATGGGCGATCCGCACTCGTCGCAGTGCTTGTTCGTCATCGTCGCGCCCTTCAACAGGAGTTCCGACATCCGCTGTGTCGCGGCGCGGTCCTGCCGTTCGGCCTCGTACTTCTCTCGGAGGCGCTCGCGCTCGGCCTCCTTGTCGAAGTCGCTCATGCCCGGTGAAAGGCGCTCGCCGCCGAAAAACCTCCCGTGTCGGAACGGTCGACGACCGTCGAACTCGAGCGCGTCGTTCGACGGACGAAAACCGGTCGTTTCGAATCGTTTAATGGCGGTGCGGGTGGTATGTCGTGGTATGTCGAAGGTCAGTGTCATCGGCGCCGCCGGGACCGTCGGCGCCGCCGCGGCGTACAACATCGCGCTGAAGGACGTCGCCGACGAGGTGGTCCTCGTCGACATCCCCGAGAAGGAAGACGACACCGTGGGGCAGGCCGCCGACGTCAACCACGGCATCGCCTACGACGCCAACACCGAGGTCCGGCAGGGCGACTACGCCGCCACCGCCGGGTCCGACGTGGTGGTCATCACGGCGGGCATCCCCCGGTCGCCGGGACAGACTCGACTCGACCTGGCGGGCGACAACGCGCCCATCATGGCGGACATCCAGTCCTCGCTCGCCGAACACACCGACGACTTCGTCTCCATCACCACCTCGAACCCGGTCGACCTGCTGAACCGGCACCTCTACGAGTCCGGCGACCGGCCGCGTGAGCACGTGATCGGCTTCGGCGGTCGCCTCGACTCCGCGCGGTTCCGCTACGTCCTCTCGGAGCGCTTCGACGTCCCCGTCCGGAACGTCGAGGCGACCATCCTCGGGGAGCACGGGGACTCGCAGGTGCCGGTCTTCTCGAAGGTCCGCGTCGACGGCGCCGACCCCGCGTTCGACGACGAGGAGAAGGAGGAGATCCTCTCGGACCTCCAGGAGTCCGCGATGAACGTCATCGAGCGCAAGGGCGCGACCGAGTGGGGACCGGCGCGCGGCGTCGCCCACATGGTCGAGGCGGTCCTCCGGGACACCGGCGCGGTCCTGCCGGGGTCGGTCGCCCTCGACGGCGAGTTCGGCATCGAGGAGGGCGCCGTGGGCGTCCCCGTGAAACTCGGCGCCGGCGGCGTCGAGGAGGTCGTCGAGTGGAACCTCGCCGCCGACGAACAGGAGATGCTCGAGGAGGCCGCCGCGAAACTCGCCGACCAGTACGCGGAGATCGAGTGACGGCTCAGACCACCTGCTCTCCGTCGTCGTCGTAGAGGCGAATGGCGTCGACCGGGCAGGTGCGGGCTGCCATCTCGGCGTCGAACTCCTCGCCCTCGGGCACCTCGAGGGCGAACGTGTCCCCCTCGACCGCCTCGCCGTCCACCAGCGTCGCCTTCCCGGCGTCGAGGTCCTTCTCGAAGGCGCGCCACTCCGCGACGCACTGGTACATCCCGATGCAGGTGTCGCGGTCGAACTCGACGTGCATGGACGGGGGTACCGACCGAGCGGGGTTAACCCTCCCGGACCCGCCGCTCCGGCCCGAAAGGGTAAACCGGGGCACGCGCCTACCCCGGGGCGATGAACGTCGGGGACCTGACCGGCCTGCCCGCGGGCACCGCCGAGGTGCTGCGCGCGGACGGCGTCGAGTCGCTGTACCCGCCCCAGGCCGCGGCCGTCGAGGCGGGCGTCCTCGACGGCGAGAACCTCGTCGCGAGCGTCCCGACCGCCTCGGGCAAGACCCTCGTCGCCGAACTCGCGATGCTGTCGGCCATCGAGCGCGGCGGCACGGCGCTGTACGTCGTCCCCCTGCGGGCGCTGGCGAGCGAGAAGGCCGCGGCCTTCGAGCGATTCGAGGACCTCGGCGTCTCGGTGGGCGTCTCGACGGGTAACTACGAGTCAGAGGAGGGCTGGCTGGGCGAGCGCGACGTCGTCGTCGCCACCTCCGAGAAGGTGGACTCGCTGCTCCGCAACGGCGCGTCGTGGCTCGACGACGTGGCCTGCGTCGTCGCCGACGAGGTCCACCTGGTCGACGACAGGCACCGCGGGCCCACGCTGGAGGTGACGCTCGCGAAACTCCGGCGGCGGGCCGACCCGCAGGTCGTGGCGCTCTCGGCAACCGTGGGCAACGCCGGGGAGGTGGCCGACTGGCTCGACGCCGAACTCGTCGACTCGACGTGGCGGCCCATCGAGTTGCGACTGGGCGTCCACTACGGCAACGCCGCCCACTACGACGACGGGGCCCAGGCCGAACTGCCGGTGCGGGCGGGCGAGAGCCAGACCGCCGCCGTCGTCCGCGACACCCTCGCGGACGGGGGATCGACGCTGGTGTTCGTCAACTCGCGCCGGAACGCGGAGGCGGCGGCCGACCGCCTCGCGGACGCCGTGAGCGAGGCCCTCGACGACGCCGAGCGGGCGGCTCTCGCGGACGTGGCCGACGACGTGCGGGCCGTGGGCGACACCGAGACGGCGCGCTCGCTGGCCGCGGCCGTCGAGCGCGGCGCAGCGTTCCACCACGCCGGCCTCGCCCGGGAGCACCGCTCCATCGTCGAGGACGCCTTCCGCGACCGGACGGTCAAGTGCGTGGCGGCCACGCCGACGCTCGCCGCGGGCGTCAACACCCCCGCCCGGCGGGTCGTCGTCCGCGACTGGCGCCGCTACGACGGCGACGCCGGGGGCATGGTTCCCCTCGACGTGCTGGAGGTCCACCAGATGTTCGGCCGCGCGGGCCGCCCGGGGCTCGACCCCTACGGCGAGGCGCTGCTCCTCGCGGACTCCCACGACGAACTCTCGGAGCTGACCGACCGGTACGTCTACGCCGACCCGGAGCCCGTGCGGTCGAAACTCGCGGCCGAACCGGCGCTGCGGACCCACGTCCTCGCCACCGTGGCCACCGGGTTCGCGCGCTCCCGCGAGGCCCTGCTGGGGTTCCTCGACGACACGCTGTACGCCACCCAGACCGACGACCCCGGACGGCTGGCCGATGTGACCGACCGCGTCGTCGAGTACCTCCTCGCGAACGACTTCCTCGACGCGTCCGGCGCCGACGGCGAAAAACTGCGGGCGACCCGGACCGGCGAACTGGTCTCGCGGCTCTACCTCGACCCGATGAGCGCGGCCGAACTCGTCGACGGTCTGCGCGCCGTCGAGGGCGAGCCGACGGCGCTGGGCCTCTACCACCTCGTCTCGCGCACGCCGGACATGTACGAACTCTACCTCCGGTCGGGCGACGAGCAGCGGTACACGGAACTGGCCTACGAGCGCGAGGCGGAACTCCCGGGGCGGGCGCCCTCCGAGTTCGAGGCGTCCTGGGAGGACTGGCTCGCGGCGCTCAAGACGGCGAAACTGCTCGAGGACTGGGCCGACGAACTCGACGAGGACCGCGTCACCGAGCGCTACGGCGTCGGCCCGGGCGACGTCCACGGCAAGGTCGAGACGGCGTCGTGGCTGCTCGGCGCCGCCGAGCGACTGGCGGGCGACCTCGGCCTGGCGTCGACGACGGCCGTCCGAAACGCCCGCCTCCGGGTCGAACACGGCGTCCGCGAGGAGCTACTGGACCTCGTGGGGGTCCGGGAGGTCGGCCGCGTCCGCGCACGGAAGCTCTACGCCGCCGGCATCGAGACGCGGGCGGCCCTCCGCGAGGCGCCGAAGCCGGTCGTGCTCGGCGCACTCGACGGGCGGCGCCGGACCGCCGAGACTATCCTCGAGAACGCCGGCCGCGCGGACCCGTCGATGGCCGACGTGGACGCCGACCCGGACGCCTCGGCGCCCCCGGACGCGGGACGGGCCGACGGGACGGACGGCGCGGCCGGTCGAGACCAGACCTCGCTGGGTGATTTCGGATGAGACTCGTCGAGGGCGTCGCGTCCGTCGCGGACACGGACGCGTTCGTCGCCGCCCTGCAGGCCGTCGGGGACGACCACGGCTGTGCCGTGCAGGCCCTCGACGCGCGCCTCGTGGCCGGCCGGGACCACCTCGAGGCGGCCGTCGAGCACGCCCGGCGGTCGTTCGTCCGCGGGGAGAACGTCGCCCGCGACCCGGCGGTCGAGGTGCTCCTGTACGCGGCGGGCCGCCGACAGATAACCCGGGCGCTCGAACTCGGCGTCAGCGAGGGCGAGACGCCCGCCGTCGTCGTCGTGGACGCCCTGCGCCACTACGGGGACGCGGCCGGGGACGGCGGCGACGAGGACGCCGCGGCCCAGGCCGTGCGCGACCTGGGCGCACTGACCCCGGCGTCGGCGCTCGACCGGACCGACGAGGCGGCGGTCCGTGCGGTCTTCGACGTCTCGGAGCGAGAGCGCGCGGCGACCGCGGCGTCGCTGTCGGCGCTCGTCTGCGAGCGAGTGGCCCTCCTCGACGTGGAGAAGTGAGTCACTGGAACCCGGTGTCGTCGCGCGCTGTCTCGGGGACCGGCGCCCCCGCGGACGACCCGGCGGCCGAGACGCCGCCCGCGAGCAGCGCCGCGACGACCAGCAGGGCCGCCGCGAGGACGACGAAGTCGCCGCTCGGCTCGTAGCCCGCGAGCGCGGCGCCGGTCGAGACGACGAACACGGTGACGTAGAACGCGACGATGCCGGTGAGGACGAGGACGACAGCCGAGGCGACGCTCGCGACGAGCGACGAGGCGGTGCGGACGAGTGCCATGGCCACGGTGTGCTCGCCGACGGCCAAAGGCCTGCCGGGCACACAGTTAAGCGGGGGGGCACCGAGTCGGCGGCCATGACAGACGACATCGTGTTCCGGTCGGCGACCGATCAGGCCCGCCTGATCCGCGCCGGCGAGCGCTCGCCCGTCGCGGTGGTCCGCGCGCACCTCGACCGCATCGACGAACTCGACGACGAGGTGAACGCCTTCGTCCACCGCCTCGACGACCGGGCGATGGACCGGGCCCGCGAAGCGGAGCGCGCCGTCCAGCGCGGGGACCCGCTCGGCCCGCTCCACGGCGTCCCGGTCGCCGTGAAGGACCTGGAGGACGTCGCGGGCACGCCGACCACGTCGGGGTCACAGCCGTTCGTGGACGACGTCGCCAGCGAGAACGCGCCCGTCGTCGACCGCCTCGAGGACGCCGGCGCCATCGTCGTCGGCAAGACCAACACCCCCGAGTTCGGGCACAAGGGCACGACCGACAACGTCCCGTTCGGGCCGACGGGGACGCCATTCGACCCGTCGCGGAACGCCGGCGGGTCCTCCGGCGGGTCGGCAGCGGCCGTCGCGGCGGGGATGGCCGCCCTCGCCGTCGGGTCGGACGGCGGGGGGAGCGTCCGCATCCCCTCGGCGTGGTGTGGCGTCGTCGGCCTGAAGGCCACCTATCGCCGCGTCGCCCGGCCCCAGCGGCCCGACGCCTTCTCGCACACGCCGTTCTCCCAGATCGGTCCCCACGCCCGGACCGTCGAGGACGCCGCGCTCCTGTTCGACGCCGTCAGCGGGCCGCACCCCCGCGACCCGCTCTCGCTGCCCGACGACGGCTTCGAGGCGGTGTCGGCGACCCGCGGCGGCGTCGACGGCCTCGACGTGGCCTACTCGCCCGACCTCGGGGTGTTCCCGCTCGCGGACCCGGTCCGCGACACCGTCGACGAGGCCGTGGCGGCCCTCGAGACGGCCGGCGCCACCGTCGACCGTGTCGACCCCGACTTCGGGCACAGCCGCGACCAGCTCCGGGACGCCTGGCTGGCGGGCTTCGAGGTGGGCTACGCCAGCCTCAACGAGAACGTCAAGCCCGAGGTGGACTACCTCGGCGCGGACCGGGACGTCGCCACCCCGGAGTTCGTCGAGTTGGTCGAGGCCGGCTACGAGTACGACGCCGTCGACTACAAGCAGGCCGACGTCGTGCGGACGGCGGCGGTCGACGCCGTCGAGGACGTCTTCGCGGAGTACGACCTGCTCGTGTCCGCGACGCTGGCCGACCTGCCCGTCGAGAACCGGACCGACGGCTCTGGTCGAACCGTCGGCCCGAGCGAGGTGGCCGGCGAACCGGTGGACCCGCTCATCGGCTGGTGTCTCACCTACCCGTACAACATGACCGGCCACCCCGTCGCGTCGGTCCCGGCGGGCATGGCGGACGGCCTGCCCGTGGGCCTGCAGGTCGCCGCGCCGCGGTTCCGCGAGGGGCGCGTCCTCGCCGCGGGCGCCGCCGTCGAGCGCGTCCGGCCGTGGGCCGACCACTACCGGACTATCTGAGGACGGTCACGCGGAGGTCCATCACGTTCGTCCCCGTCGGGCCGGTGACCACGGCGTCCCCCAGGTCGCGGAGCGCCGTCGCCGCGTCGTGCTCGCGGAGGGCCCGGTCGACGTCCACGCCCGCCTCGGCGGCGCGCGAGAGCGTCGTCCCGTCAGCGACGCCCCCCGCGAGGTCGGTCGGCCCGTCGGTGCCGTCGGTGCCCACCGCGACGGTGCAGACCTCGCGGTCCGGAATCTCCCGGGCGAACGCGAGCGCGAACTCCTGGTTCGGGCCGCCCGCGCCCGCCTCGCCCCCGAGCGTGACCGTGGTCTCGCCGCCCGAGACGAGGACCGCCGGCGCCTCGAACGGGCGGCCACGGTCGGCGCACTCGCGGGCGACGGCGCCGAACGCGCGGGCCACCTCGCGGCTCTCGCCCTCGACGGACGCGGAGAGGACGTGCGCGTCGTAGCCCCGGTCGGCGGCGGCCGCGGCGGCGGCGTCACACAGGGCCGGGGCGTCTGCGAGGACCACCGCCTCGGCGGGGGCGTCGAACGTCCCCGGACCGGGCGTCTCCGTCGCCGGCGTCGACCGGCCCCGAGCGAGGTGCGCGCGCACCCGGTCCGGGACGGCGTCGAGGAGACCGTGGCGGTCGAGGGCCGCCCACGCGTCGTCGAACGTCGCCTCGTCGGGGACGGTCGGCCCCCACGGCGCCCCGCCCACCTCGTCCACGACGACGAGCGTGAGACACCGGGCGGGCGCGATGCGGTCGGCGAGGCGGCCGCCCTTCAGCCGCGAGAGGTGCGTGCGGACGGCGTTGACGTCCTGGATGGGCGCGCCGGCCCGCAACAGCAGGTCGGTCGTCGTCCGGAGGTCCGCGAGGCGCAGGTCGCCGGCGGGCGCCGCGATGAGCGCCGACGCGCCGCCGGTGACACAGGCCACCACCAGGTCGTCCGGGCCGGCGTCGTCGGCGACGGCGAGGACGGCGTCCGCGGCGGCCACGCTTCCCTCGTCCGGGAGGGGGTGGCCCGCCTCGTGAACCGGCCAGTCGGCCAGGTCGCCGCCCTGGCCCGCCTTCTCGACGACGACGCCGGCGTCGATCCGGTCCCCGAGGACCTCGCGGACGGCGCTGGCGAGGGCCAGCGACCCCTTGCCCGCGGCGAGGAGGAGGACGCGGTCGACCGCCGAGAGGTCGTAGGTCCTGCCGTCGGCGCGGAGCACGTCGCCGTCCAGCGCGAGGTGGGCCGGGACGAGGGCGTCGGGGTGCATCGCCGCGAGGGCCCCGTCGGCGACGTCGAGGGCCACCTCGCGGAGGGCAGTCTGGCCGCGCTCGAGCAGCGCCGAGCGGTTCGAGACGGTCACGCGTACCCGGCGAGAGCGTCCCCGCCGTAGGCGGTGGCCGCCTCGGCCTCGATGGCGAGGAGGCGGTTGTACTGCTCGACGCGCTCGCCCCGGCTGACCCCCGTCTTGATCTGCCCGGCGTCGAGGCCGACGGCGAGGTCCGCGAGCCACGTGTCCGGCGTCTGTCCGGAGCGCTCCGAGACCTGCACGGCGTAGCCCGCCTCGGTCGCCGTCCGCGCGGCGTCCAGCGCCTCGGTGACGGTGCCCGCCTGGTTCACCTTCAGGAGGAGGGCGGTCGCGGCGCCGGCCTCGACGCCGCGGGCCACGCGGTCGGCCTGCGTGACGAACAGGTCGTCGCCGACGATCTGACAGTCGAGTCGGTCCGTCGCGCGGGCGAACGCCTCGAAGTCGTCCTCGTGGAACGGGTCCTCGATGGAGGCGAGGGGGTAGTCGGCCGCGAGGTCCGCGTACAACTCGAGCAACTCGCCCGCGTCGCGGTCGTCGCCGGCGACGCGGTAGGCGTCGGCGTCCGCGTCGTAGAAGTGGGTGGCTGCGGCGTCGATGGAGAGGACGAACTCGCCGCCGTAGCCACACTCCTCGACGGCCGCGAGGATGGCGTCGAAGGCGTCGCGGGGGTCGTCGACGCCAGCGGGCGTGTACCCGCCCTCGACGCCGACGTTGCGCGCACCGCGGCCCCACCGGTCCGCGACGACGTCGCCGAGTTCGTAGTAGACCTCCGCGCCCCACCGGATGGCCTCGGCGAAGGAGTCCGCACCGACGGGCACGGCCTGGTGCTCCTGGAAGGCCAACTCGGTCGCGGCGAGTTCGCCGCCCTCCACGTAGTCCAGGACCGGCGCGGGCAGGACGTGGGCGCCCGCCCCGCCGACGGTCCGGTAGAGGGGCGCGTCCGTGGCCGCCGCGGCGGCGCGGAGGGCCGCGAGCGACACGCCCGTGGTGGCGTTGCCGCCGAGGCGCTCCTTCTGCGGGCCGGCGCGGGCGGCGAGGCGGCGGTCGAGTGCCCGCTGGTCGCGGACGTCGACGCCGCGGACGGCGTCCGCGAGGGCGTCCTCGACGGCGCCGACGGCGCGTTCGACGCCCTTGCCGGCGTACCCGGGGCCGCCGTCGCGCAACTCGACCGCCTCGTGGCGGCCGGTCGAGCGCCCCGCCGGCACGTCGGCCGTGCCGGTCCCGGCTGGCGTCTCGACGGTGACGCGGAGCGTCGGTTCCAGGCGACAGTCGAGTATCTGGCGGGCGCTGACCCCGGTGACGTCGAACTCGGTCATCGGCCGGCGATTTGCCCGGGGGTGGCTTAAAATCGTGGCAGGTTCGACAGCTCCGCCGGGTCGGGGTCGCCGAGGACCTCGCGGGCGACGACGCGGCGGTGGACCTCGTCGGCGCCGTCGACGATGCGGAACGCTCGCACCGCCTCGTAGAAGTCCGCGAGCGGGAGGTCCCGGGAGATGCCGGCCCCGCCACAGACCTGCACCGCCAGGTCGATGGCCTCGTTGCAGACGTTGGCGGCGAAGACCTTGCTCATCGACACCTCGACGCGGGCCTCCTCGCCGTCCGCGACTTTCTCGGCGGCGTGGCGGACCATCGTCCGCGCGGCGTGGAGGTCGGTCGCGGCGTCCGCGAGGCGGTGGCGCAGCGCCGTCTTCTCCGCCAGCGGGGACCCGAACGCCTCCCGCTCGGCGAGGTAGGCGCTCGCGACGTCGAGCGAGCGCTGGGCCATCCCCGTGAAGCGGAAGCAGTGCGTGAGGCGGGCCGGCCCGAGGCGTCGCTGCGCGAGCGCGAACCCGTCGTTCAACTCGCCCAGCAGGTTCTCCTCGGGGACGCGCACCCCGTCGTAGACGATTTCCGCGTGCGTCTCCGGCACGAGCGTCGGTCCGAGGTGGGGGACGTTCCGCTCGACGTGGACCCCGTCGGCGTCGGCGGGCACGAGGAAGATAGAACAGCCGGCGTACGGGTGTCTGTCCTCGTCCGTGCGCGCCATGACGAGCAGCAGGTCGGCCTCGACGCCGTTGGTCGTCCACCACTTGTGGCCGGTGAGGACCCACTCGTCGCCGCCCTTCTCGGCCGTCGTCCGTATCATCTTGGGGTCCGACCCCGCGCCCTGCATCGGTTCGGTCATCGAGAAGCCGCTGGCCATCTCGCCCTCGACGAGCGGGGGGACCCAGCGCTCCTTCTGAGCCTCGGTGCCCGCGAGGAGGATGGTGTCGATGTTGCCCTGGTCGGGGGCGTCGACGCGCATCGCGGGCGGCCCCAGCAGCGACCGGCCCGCCTCCTCGAAGACCGGGAGGGCCTCGCGGAAGTCCAGGCCGAGGCCGCCGAATCGCTCGGGGACCTGGGGCGCGTAGACGTCCCGGTCGCGGGCCGCCTCGCGCAACTCCGCGACGACGCCGTCCGGGACCGTCCCGCCGGCGTGTTCACGTTCCGCCGGGACGACCACGTCGTCCATCAACTCGCGCGCCCGGTCGCGGACCGCGGCGGCCCGCCCGCTCTCGTGGTACTCGACCATGAGGGGACGCTACACCCCCGGGGGCGAAAAGCTGTCTCCCGCACCAGCGGGGGGTCGCCCCGTCAGCTATTCGTTGCGGGGGTGCGTCCCGGGGGGCATGCACCAGAGCGCAGTCCCGAGTGCCACCCCGGTCGCGGCCACCGGGCCGCGGTGGCGACCGTGAGCGACTACGTGGCCGGGCTGGTCGACCCGGACGCCCTCGCCGCCTACCTCGCGGCAGAACTGGGGCCGGCCGACCGGTTCGCGGTGGAACGACACCCCGCCGGCCACTCCAACGAGACGCTGTTCGTCACGTGGGGCGAGCGCGAGTTGGTGGTGCGGCGGCCCCCCACGGGCGAGACGGCCGAGACCGCCCACGACGTCCTCCGGGAGTTCCGCGTGCTCGACGCCCTCCAGGGCGGGGACGTCAGGGTTCCGCGGACGGTGCTGGCCTGCGAGGACAACGACGTCATGGGCGCGGACTTCTACGTGATGGAGCGACTCGCCGGCGACGTGATACGGGACGTCGAACCCGAGCGGTTCGGGACGCCCGTCCACCGCGAGCGAGTCGGGACGGAACTCGTCGACGCGCTCGCGGAGATACACGCCGTCGACTACGAGGCGGTCGGCCTCGGCGAGTTCGGGCGCCCAGCGGGCTACACCGAGCGGCAGGTCGAGCGCTGGCACCGCCAGTTCGACTGGGCGTTCGAGGTGACCGCCGCCGAGCGCGAGGTGCCCGAGATAGCCCGCCTCGGCGAGTGGCTCGACGCACACGTCCCCGACGGCCACGACGAGACGCTGGTCCACGGCGACTACAAACTCGACAACGTGCTGTTCGCGCCGGGGACGCCACCGGACCTCGCGGGCGTCTTCGACTGGGAACTGTCGACGCTGGGCGACCCGCTGGCGGACGTCGGGTGGCTGTTGCTGTTCTGGCACGAGGCGGGCGACCCCGACCCGCCGATGCCGGACCTGATGCCGACGCTGACTGCCCGCGAGGGCTACCCGACCAGGGACGACCTGGTCGCCCGCTACGAGGCGCGCACCGGTCGCGCGTTCGCACACGAGCGGTTCTACCGGGTCCTGGCCGCCTACAAGATGGCCGCTCTCGGAGAGATGTTCTTCCGGCGTCACCTCGAGGGGAACGCCGACGACCCGCTCTATCCGCCGATGCGCGAGCGAGTGCCGGCGCTGGCCGAGCGAGCGGTCGCCTACCTCGACGGCGAGTCGGCGCTCTAGCGGGACGTCGGCGCGGCGAGGACGAGTCCGACGGCGAGGCCCGCGGCGACGACGCCCGCGACGAGCAGCGTCCACCGGATGGCGCCGACGGGACCGACCGACGGGGCGAGGAGTGCCACCCCGGCGCCGAGCACCGGGGGCGCGACGGTGATGCCGATGCGGAGCATCGACTCCGCGAGGCTGACGAACCCGCCCCGGAGCGACTCGGGCGCCAGGGCGGTGACGAGACTGCGGTACAGCGACTGCCCGATGCCGAAGCCGGCGCCCAGGAGCGCGGCGCCGACGCCGACGACGGCCACCGAGGGCGCGAACGCGACGGCCACGTAGCCGGCCGCCATGGTGAGGTTCGCGCCGACGAGGGGCACCGCCTCGCGGTCGAACGCCGCGGCCACCCGACCGGTCTGGGAGGCGGAGGCGGCGTACGCGAGGCTGGCGACGGCGACGATCAGGCCCGCCTCGCCGGGCGTCCCGCCGACGACGCGCCCGACGACGATGGAGACGTAGGTGAGAAAGCCGAAGTAGAGGAAGCCCGGCAGGCCGTAGGCCAGCAACAGCGGCAGGGCGCGCGGCCCGACGGCGAACCGGCCGAGTTCGCGGACGCCGCCGCCCGCGTCTGTCTCGCGAGCGTCGTCCGCCCCTGGTTCGGCGGCGGTGGCCGCCCCTGGTTCGGCGGCGGTGGCCGCCCCTGGTTCGGCGGCGGTGGCCGCCCCTGGTTCGGCGGGGGTCCGGGCGTCGCGGGGTTCGGGCAGGTAGCGCCAGACGACGGCCGCGATCGGGACGGCGAGGCCGTAGAGCGCGAGGGGGTAGCGCCACGACAGCACGACGAGGAAGCCGGCGACGGCGGGGAAGACCGTCTGCGAGAGTCCCGAGACGGTGAAGCGGAAGCCCTGCGCGGCGGCCTCCCGCGGGCCGGCGTAGACGTCGCCGAGGCTCGTGATGACGATGGGGACGATGCCGGACCCGCCGACGCCCTGCAGGAGTCTGCAGGCCAGCACCGCCCGGAAGTCGGTGGTGAACGCGATGGCGACGCCGCCGAGGCCGAACAGCACCAGGCCGGCGACGAGAACGGGCTTCCGGCCGTAGCGGTCCGCGACGACGCCCGCGAGCGGGATGAGGACGATGGCGGGCGCGGAATAGGCCGAGACCATCAGGCCGACGGTGGCGCCGCTCACGCCGTAGACCCCGGTGAGCGAGTCGAGCAGGGGCGCGACGAGGGCCGGCCCCATCGGCGCGGTGATGTTCGCGAGCATCAGGAGGCGGAATCGCTCGTCGTCGACGACGTCCGCTCCCTCTCCGAGGACTGCGCGGAGAGACACTACCCGGCGCGCCGGCCGGCCCGGGCTTCAACCTGCCGATTCACCCGTCGTCCGGAGGAGGAGGTAGTAGACGGCGGTGGCGATGGCGGTGAGGGCGGCCAGCGCGTAGAAGGCGCCGTCGAAGTAGCCCCGGTCGGCCAGCGCGCCCACGGCGACCGAGCCGAGCGACCCGACGGCGAAGAAGAGAGTGCGGAGCAGGCCCCACGCCGTGCCCTGCGTCGCCTCGGGGAGCGCGCCGACGACGTAGGCGTTGTTCACGGGGCCGACGGCGAGGCGGAGGCTCACGCCCACGACGACGACCATCAGGACGGGCAGGCCGGCGGCGACGGGCAACGCGAGCAGGGGGAGGACGCTCACGCCGCCGATGGCCAGCAGGACGCGGGGGTAGCCGAAGCGGTCGGCCGCCCGGCCCATGCCGACCTGGAAGCCCGCGCCGCAGACGAACAGCAGACCGTACAGCGCCGCCGCCGTGGACTGGGGGAGGCCCTTGACGTCGTGGAGGTAGGTGGGGAGGAACGCGGTCACGCCCTGGAAGACGAACAGCATCAGGGTGGCGCCGACGACGGCGAGACCGACGACGGGCGAGCGGACGGCGCCGACGCTCTCGCGGACGGACGCGCGCTCCACCTCGCCGCCCGCGGGGACGAACCGCGCGGCCAGCGCGGCGACCAGCAGGAACGGCGGGGCCAGGGCGGCGAGGACGCCCTGCCAGCCGAGGGCGTCGACGAGCGCCGTTCCGAGGACGGGGAGGCTGGCAGCGCCGAGCGACCCGGCGGCGAGGGTCGCGCCGAAGGCGACGCCCTGGTTGTCGCGGAAGGTCCGGGCGAGCGCCAGCCCCCGGGACGTCCCGTAGAGGCCGGACGCGAGACCGAACGCGCCGGTGGCGACGACGAACAGGGCGAACCCGGGAGCCACCCCCAGGGCGAGGATGGCCCCGCCGCTGAGGAGGAGGCTCGCTGTCAGGACCGCCCGCGCGCCGAGGCGGTCGACGAGCAGGCCGGCGGGGAACTGCATGGCGGCGTAGGTCAGCCACAGCACGGTGACGACGGCGCCCGCGGTGGCGTTCGAGACGTGGAACGTCGCCCGGAGTTGCGGGATGAACGCCGGGACGACGAAGCGGAGGCCGAGCGTGAAGAACCACCCGGAGGCGACGGCGACGAGTACCCACCCCCGCCCGCCCCCGCGGACGCCGGCGAGCGCGCTACCGACGTGGGTCCGCACACCGGACATGCGGACGGGGTTCGACCGGCCCACCCTTGGCAGTTCCGTCCCCGGCGACGCGGACCGGATCGGCGCCGATAGTTTGAGGCCGCCCGGCGACGAGGAGCGACGCGTGAGCGACGACAGCACACCACTCGACGGGCGGCGCGCACTGGTGACGGGCGCCAGCGCGGGCATCGGCAGAGAGACGGCGCGGGCACTCGCCCGCGACGGCGCAGACGTCGCCGTCGCCGCGCGGCGCCGGGAGCGACTGGAGGACCTCGCGGTCGAACTCACCGACGAGTACGGCGCCACCGCGGTGCCGGTGCAGGCCGACGTGGCCGAACCCGCGCAGGTGACGGCGATGGTCGAGACGGCCGCGGACGCCCTCGGGGGTCTCGACCTGGTGGTCGCGAACGCCGCCATCGGCACGAGCAACGACCTGGCGGTCCACGAACTGCCGGCCGACCAGTACCGGCAGGTGATGGCCGTCAACTGCGACGGGACGTTCTTCACGGCGCGGGAGACGCTCCCCCACCTCCTCGAGACGGCGGGGACCCTGGTGTTCGTGGGTAGTTTCGCCGGGAAGTTCCCCCGGCCCGGCGGCCCGGTGTACGCGGCGACGAAGTTCTGGACGCGGGGGTTCGCGCTCTCGCTCTCGGCGGCGTACGGCGACCGGGGCGTCGCCGTCTCCGTGGTCAACCCCTCGGAGGTCCGCACGGAGTTCGGCAAGGAGTACCGCACCGAGACCAACGCCGAGCGCCTCCCGCCGGGCGAGGTGAGCGAACCCGAAGACGTCGCAGCGGCCGTCGCGTACGCGGCCAGCGAGGAGGCGCCCAACACGGTCCAGGAACTCGACCTGTTCCGCCGCGACAAGTTCAGCGGCCTCTGAGTTCCGTCTCCAGTCGAAACGAGTCGCACGGGCGTCAGACGCGCGAGGCACGGAGGCCCCGATATCCGCACCGGAACCTCCTCGCGACGACTATCGGTGGACCGGGCGGTGCTGCCGGGCGTGCGCGCCGGTGGCGGTCGCGCCACCCCGGCCCTCCCGCGCGGCCGCGCTCGCGTCCGAGCGGGTGGTCGTCGGGGACACCGACGGGAGCGGGAGGCGCTGTCGCCTACCCGGCCCTCGCGGGAGCGCACGTCGACCGGTTCGCGTCGGGCGAGTCGTCAGTCAGGCGGAACTTTATCTCGCAGGAGGGAGACAGCGACTGTATGGACAGGCCCGGGCCGGTGCGTCCGTCGCCCGCGACGCCAGCGGACGGCACGGCGGTCCTCGTCGTCGGCCGGGACGGCGAGGAGACGCGGGCGACGCGTCGGGACCTCGACCGGGCGGGCGCGACCCTCTCGATTCGGTCGGAGACCGACCCCGGGTCGGCAGTCGACCGGGCGGGGGCCGCCGACTGCGCGGTGGTCGTCGACGAGGGGGGAGGGGGGCTCGACCTCGTCGAGCGCGTTCGCGCGGCCCACCCGGACATGCCGGTCGTGCTGTACACCGACGGCGGGGCCGGCGTCGCGAGCGACGCGCTCGACCGGGGGGCGACCGACTCCTGTCGGCGCGTCGACGGCGCCGCGCCGCTCCTGGTGCGGCGGATCGAAAACGCGGTGAAGCGGCGCCGGGCGGAACGTGCCGCCGGCGCGACCGAGCGGTTCCACCGCGCGCTGGCGGCCGGGGCCGCCGACGCGGTACTCGTGGTCGACGCCGACCGTCGGGTCCGGTACGCGACCCCGGCGACTCGCCACGTCCTCGGGTGGTCCCCGCGGGCACTCGTCGACGCCGACGAGGGCGGTGGCGACGCCGCCGGGGAAGCGGTCGGCGTCGACCGGGTGTTCGAGTCGCTGGCCGAGACGGACCGCGATGACGGCGTCACCTTCCCCTACGACCACCCGGACGGCGACCGGCGGTGGCTGGAGGCGCGCGGCAGGGACCTGCGGGACGACGACGACGTCGAGGGCATCGTCGTCTACCTGCGCGACGTGACCGACCGGGAGGAGCGGGCCCGGCGTCTCGCGACCCTCGTGGACAACCTCCCCGGCGTGGTCTACCGGTGTCGGACGGAACGGGGGTGGCCGATGGCACTCGTACATGGGGCGTGCGAGGCGCTCACCGGGTACCAGGCCGCCGAACTCGAGGCGGGCGACGTGACGTGGGAGGGAGACCTGATACACCCGGACGACCGGGACCGGGTCAGAGAGGCGGTCACGACGGCCGTCGACGCCGGGGAACCGTACGAGACGACCTACCGCATCCAGACCCGGGACGGCGGTCGCCGGTGGGTCTGGGAGCGCGGTCAGGCCGTCGACGACGGCCACCTCGAGGGGTTCGTCACCGACGTGTCCGACCGCGAGTTCGGCCGGTACGCGGCCATCGTCGAGAACATGGACGAGGGCGTCTTCCTCTTCGACGAGTCCGCGCGCGTCCAGTTCGTGAACGACCGCGTGACCGACGCGACGGACACGACGGCCGACCAGTGGCTGGGCGAACCGATCGGCGTGTTGAGCGACCTCGGCCTGCTCTCGGCCGAGGAGGTCGACCGGGTGGAATCGCTCGTGCTGGCGTGTCATCGGGGGGAACGCGACGGCGTCCGGACCGAACTCGAACCGGAGCGGCCGGCGCACATCGACGCGCTGGAACTCCGCCTGGTCGCCCACCGGGACGACGGCGAGGTGCTGTCGGTCCTCGGGACGACCCGGGACGTCACGGACCGGAAGCGCCGCGAGCGACAACTCCGCCGACAGAACGAGCGACTCGACGAGTTCGCCAGCGTCGTCAGCCACGACCTTCGCAACCCGCTCTCGGTCGCGAACGCCCGACTCAACCTGGCGCGGGGACGAGCGGACGAGGGCGACGTCGAGGGCCTCCGCGACCACCTGGACGCCGTCGAGGCGGCCCACGACCGGATGGACGAACTCGTCGGCGACGTGCTCTCGCTGTCCCGTCAGGGCGAGGCCGTCGTCGAACTCGAACCGGTGCGCCTGGATGACGCCGCCCGGGCCTGCTGGTCCCAGGTCGTCACGGACGACGCCAGGCTGTCTATCGAGTCGGACGTCGTCGTCGACGCCGACCCGAGCCGCCTCCGCCAGCTCCTCGAGAACCTCTTCCGGAACTCCGTCGAACACGGCGCGGACGGCGACGGCCGGGTCGAGGTCCGCGTGGGCGGAACGGCCGACGGGTTCTTCGTCGCGGACGACGGCGACGGCTTCCCCGAGGACGACGTCTTCGACGCGGGGTTCTCGACGGCCCCGGACGGCACGGGCTACGGGCTGAGCATCGTCCGGGAGATAGCGCGGGCCCACGGGTGGACTGTCTCGACCACCGACGCGGCCGGCGGGGGCGCGCGCGTCGACGTCTCGGACGTCACCGTCCGCCCGGAGGCGCAGTCCGAACGGGCACCGGAGTGACGGGTGTGCCGACCGGCGCGACACGCGTCTGTCCGGCGGCGACGTCGTCTCCCAATTGGGGTGCGTCCCTCGACGAACGCGAGACTCCGCCCTCGCGCGGGAGCGTGTCCCCCGGATCGCTCCGCGCTCTCGGCACCTCGACGGACGCGGCGTCCGCCGTCGGCCCGTCGTATCCGTCCGAAAACGCCGACGGCGCTTTCCTGCGTCCCGGAAGACGCGGACCGTCCTCCGAGGACCGCCAGGCGCGCGGCCTGGCGGAAGCACGTCGCCGGTACTGACAGGCTCCGTTCCCGGCCCGCTCGCGAGTGCGCTGTCGCGCACCACGCCTGCCGTCCCGGGTGGCTGTGTCGGAGGCGTCAGCGGTCCTGTACTCGCGCGGAGCGC
>JBDGTT010000018.1:0-27493 GCA_042216525.1 Halobacteriaceae archaeon | reverse complement strand
CAGTACATACGCAACATCGCACCCCGGTCGGTCTACACCTCGGGCAAGGGCTCGTCGGCGGCAGGGTTGACTGCGGCGGCCGTCCGGGACGACTTCGGCGACGGACAGCAGTGGACGCTGGAGGCGGGGGCGCTCGTCCTCGCGGACCGCGGCATCGCGGCCGTTGACGAACTGGACAAGATGCGCTGTGTCACGGGGGACACGCTCGTCCACCTCGGTGACGGTCGGGTCTCCCGCATCCGGAACGTCGCGAGGCGCGCGGCCGAGTCCGGCACGGTCGAGGAACTCCCGAAGGGGCGGACCATCCGGGACGTCGACGTCGACGCGTGGACGATGACCGACGACGGCCGACTCGTGACGCGTCCGGTCACCGCCGTCCACGAGTACGACGCGCCGGAGACGGTGACGAGGGTCCGTCTGGAGTCCGGCGAGCGCCTCACGTCGACCCGGGACCACCCGTACTTCGTGTTCGAGGGCGGGGACCGCGTCGAACGGCCGGCGGCGGACCTGGAACAGGGAGACTGGGTGTACGTGCCGCGTCACCTGACCCCGCCGGCGTCGGACGGTGGCGTCGCCGCGTCGGAGGCGGGGCCGAGCGAGGGCACCGCCACCGAGTCGGACGTCTCGCCCGCGATGGGGGCGGTCCTGGGCTATCTCTCCGGCGACGGGAACGTCTACTACGACCGTGACGCTGGCGTCTACGGCGTCCGATTCACGAACGGGGAGGAGGAGTTGCTGAGCGACTTCGAGCGGGCGTGCCGGGCGGCGTTCGACGCCGACCCGGTGCGACCGCCGAGCGAGCGGCGCGGGGACGGCGTCGAAACGGTCAGAATGTGCGGTCGCCAGTACGCCGACGCGGTCCTCGACGCCGGGATGAACCTCGAGACTTACGACGGGAAAGCGTTCCCCGAGGGGGTCACCCGAGCGTCGAGGGAGGTGAAGGCGGCGTTCGTCCGGGCGCTCGCTGACAGCGAAGGGACCGTCGACACGGACTCGGGCAACGTGAAACTGTACTCGTCCAGTTACGAGTTGCTGCTCGGAGTCAAGAGCGTGCTCCTGGAGTTCGGCGTGACGAGCCAAGTCCAGACGCGAGAGCGAGACGAGGGGCGGACCCTCTACGTGCTCGCCATCACCGCCGCCGACTCGCTCGCCGCGTTCGACCGCCACGTCGGGTTCACGCTCGACCGGAAGCAACTCGCCCTCGACCGCGTCTGCGAGGCCTCGTCCGGCGACCGAACGATACTCGACGTGCTCCCGAACTGTGGCGACCTGCTGGCCACCCGCCGGTCGTCGCTCCGCCTCCACCAGTCGGATTGTGGCATCGACGACGCGACGTACTGCGAGTTCGAGAACGGGAACGCGAACGTCTCGCTCCGCCTGGGGCGGCGAATTCTGGACGCCTTCGAGGCGCGGGTCCGGGACGCGGAGCGAACCCTCGAAACGCTGACGGGCGGGTGTCCGTGGGAGACGCTCGCCGAGACGAGAGCGCGATACCACGTCTCGCAGAACGAACTCGCCGCCGGGACCGAGTACACCCAGCAGTCAGTCTCGCGGAAGTGGGGAAGCGACGAGGACCTCCGGGAGGTCGTCGCTGACCGCCTCCGGGACGTCGTGGCGGCCGTGGCCGAGACGGACCTCGATCCGCTCCGGAACCTGGTTCGCGGCGACGTGAAGTGGCGGCGGGTCGACGCCGTCGAGACCACGACGCCGGACGGTTCCCCCGACGAAGCGACCCTGTTGCGTGGCGAGTTGGCCGATCTGCTCGGCTGTCCGGTCGCGGACAGCGTCGACCACGCGCGAGACCTCCTCTCGGAGCCGCCGACGGCGGAGACCTGGGACGGCCTTCGAGACGAACTCGACCGCCACGGCGTGTCGATGACGAGCCTGGCCGACGACCTCGACGTCGACCAGTCGACGGTCTCGCGGTGGTTCGGTGGCGTCGTCGAGACGGACCGGTACGAAGACGTCGAGGCGGCCGCGACGGAGCGCTTCGAGGCGATTCGGCGCGAGGCCGAGCGACTCGTCGACGCGGTGGACGCACTCGGCGGGCCGAAGGTGTACGACCTGACCGTCGCCGGCACGCACAACTTCGTCGCCAACGGGATGGTCGTCCACAACTCCGAGGACCGCTCGGCCATGCACGAAGCGCTCGAACAGCAATCGATCAGCGTGAGCAAGGCCGGCATCAACGCGACGCTGAAGTCGCGGTGCTCGCTCCTGGGCGCGGCGAACCCGAAGTACGGCCGGTTCGACCAGTACGAGCCCATCGGCGAGCAGATCGACCTCGAACCGGCGCTCATCTCGCGGTTCGACCTGATCTTCACCGTCACCGACCAGCCAGACGCAGAGAAAGACGAGGAACTCGCCGAGCACATCCTCACGACGAACTACGCGGGCGAGTTGAACACCCACCGGACGCAGATGACGCAGTCGAACGTCTCCGCCGAGGAGGTCGAGGCGGTGACCGACGAGGTGGCGCCCGACATCGAGGCCGAACTCCTCCGGAAGTACATCGCCTACTCGCGGCGGAACTGCTTCCCGACGATGACCGAGGACGCCATCGAGCGGATCCGGAACTTCTACGTCGACCTCCGGGCGCAGGGCCAGGACGAGGACGCGCCGGTCCCGGTGACCGCGCGGAAACTCGAGGCGCTGGTCCGCCTCGCGGAGGCCTCCGCCCGGGTCCGCCTGGCCGACGAGGTGACCGAGACCGACGCCACCCGCGTCATCGACATCGTGCGCTCGTGTCTGCGGGACATCGGCGTCGACCCCGAGACGGGGCAGTTCGACGCCGACGTGGTCGAGACGGGCACTTCGAAGAGCCAGCGCGACCGCATCAAGAACCTGCGCGGCCTCATCGCGGAGATAGAAAACGAGTACGACGAGGGCGCCCCCGTCGAGGAGATCCTCTCCCGCGCCGAAGAGACGGGGATGGACCGCTCGAAGGCCGAACACGAGATAGAGCAACTCAAGCAGAAGGGCGAGGTGTACGAGCCGAGCCAGGGGCATCTCCGGACCACCTGATGGACCGTATCGCCGCCCTCCGGAACGTCGAGGACGCCCTCGCCGACTTCGAGGCCGGGGAGGCCGACCTCGCCCGCACCGAGGAGCGGGTGCTGACGGTGCTCCGGACCTACGCCACCGAGTTCGAGGGCGAGGACGGCGTCTTCCGGGCGGCCGGCGCGGAGGGGCCGGACGCGGTGGTCGTCGCGCCGGACCGGGCGGCGGCCCGCGAGCGCATCCGCGCGCTCACCGGCGAGGACGCCCTCGACGTAGAGCGACTCGACTGAGCACAACGCTTTAGCCACGTCGGCCTGCACCCGGGAGCGTGCTGCTGGTCATCGCCTACACGCAGGCGGGGCGGCAGACGCTCCGGAACGTCTGTAACGCCCACCCAGAGTCCGTCGTGCGCCGGTTCGGGCGCGCCGTCTGCCTCCGCGAGACGAGGTTCGGCGCGTTCCTCGCCGTGCGGTGCCGCGAGAAACACGGCGGCGACGTGCAGGTCGAGCGGACCGAGCCGTTCAACGAGTTCGCGGACGTCCCCGACGGAGTCCGGGACGCCGCGAGGGCCTACGAGGCGGAGGCTCACCCCAACACGCCCTACGCGAAGTTCGCCGCGGGCACCGAGCATCCGGACCCGGACGACCTCCGCGACGTCGAGCTATGAGAGTGTCCCTCTGCGGGGACGCCCGGGTGGACCCACTCGCGGACTGCCGGGCGTGTGACCTCGCGGGGGCCGCCGTCGTGGCGGCGGTCCGTGACCCCGACGACCAGCGGGTCGCGTGCCCGCCTCCGGGACCGGTTCACGGGCACGTCGGCCACGTGCGCTCGGGGATGGACCTCTCGCTGGAGCGGGCGCTCGCGGCGGCGGCACGGAGCCGGGGCGAGCGAGCGCCACAGGCCGACGCGCTCGCGGCGGTCCGGAAGCGACTCGCGGCCCACGACGCGGACGACCCGCCGGACCTCACCGCCGCGCGGCGTCGCGTGGCGGCGGCCGACGCGGACGTGACGGCGCTGCGAGAGCGGGTCGCCCGCCTCGGGGGGCGCGTCGAAGAGCGCCGGGCCGCCGGCGGGGACGTCGAGGCCCTCGAGGCCGAACTGGCGGACGCGACGCGGGAACTCTCGGAGGCAGAGACCGAGCGGGTCGCGGCCGAGCAGTCACTCGACCGCGCGCGGCGGACCGCCCGGGAGCGCCGGGACGCCCGCGAGCGGCGACTCAGCCTCCGTGACCGGCGCGACAACCTCCGGGCGGCCGCGCGCGAGCACCTCGTCGGGACCGTCGCCGGCGCCTTCCGGACCGCGACGGCGGCGGTACCGGGCGCGCCCGTCGCGGCGCCGGGCGAGTACGGCGGGCCGCCTGCGCTCGCCGCGCTGGCAGTCGCGCGCGTGGCCAGCATCGACGCCCCGGTGGTCGTCGAGGGGCCCGGCCTCGCGGCCGCGCGGGCCGTCGAGGGACCGGCGATCGTGCTGTGATTTACCCCGCATCGGGCGGCCAGCGTCGGCCGTGCACTGTGACTGTCAGACGGACCACCGCGACGGCGTCACGCTGGTGACCTGCGTGGTCCACGGCGACGACCGCCCGCGACGGGTCCACGTCGCGAACCGCCTGGACGGACCGGTCCACCCGCCGCGACGAGGGGGCCGCCCGGTCCCGGGGTGGGACGCCTCGGGCTATCGGGGCGTCGTCCCGGCCGACGGGACGCTGGCGCTCGGCTACGCGACGCCGGCACCGCCGGCCGACCCGCCGGCCGAACTGGCCTGGAGCGGGCCGGCCGAGGCGACCGAGACGGGGCCCGCGGACGTCCTGCGTGACCTGGGTGACCCCCGGCCACCGCGCGACGCCGTCGCGACCGCGGACCGGGTCCGAACCCCGCCGGACCCCGTGACGGCGTGGCTGGACGACGTCCGCCGTCGCGTCGACGCGGGCGAGACCGGCGACCGAGCGGCGCTCGAGACGGTCGGGGAGCGCGTGGCGCGACTCCGCGACGCGGTGCGGCGATGATCGTCGCTGTCTGCAGTGGAAAAGGAGGGGTCGGCAAGTCGACGGTCGCGCTGAACCTCGCCGCAGCGCTGGACGGCGTGGTCGTCGACGCCGACCTGACGATGGCCGACCTGCCGACGGCGCGCGGTCCGGACCTCCACGACGTCCTCGCCGGGCGAGCGACGGCGGTCGAGGCGGTCCGCGAGGGCGGGAGCGTCGACCTGTTGCCCTGCGGTCGGTCGCTGGCGGGTGCGCGCGCTGCCGACCCCGCGGCACTCGTCGACGTCCTCCGCCGGGTGGCGACCGCCTACGGTCACGTGGTCGTCGACTGCCCGGCAGGCATGGGCGCCGACGCCGGCCTGCCGCTGTACGCCGCGGACGCCTGTCTGCCGGTGACGACGGCCACACACCCGGCGGTGACGGACGCGCTGCGGACGCGAGAACTCGCGGTGACCTTCGACGCCGGTCTCCTGGGCGTGGTCTGCAACCGGGCGGGGGCGGCCCCGCCGACGGAGCGCCTCCGGACGGCCTTCGGAGCGCCGGTCGTGACGGTGCCCGAGGACGACCGGATCGCCCGTGCGCAGGCGACCGGCGTGCCGGTCGCACACGTGGCACCGGAGAGCGCGGCCGTCGAGCGGTTCGACGAACTGGCCGACGCCGTTCAGTCCTGCAGGTCGGCGTAGGTGCTGCGGACGGTGACCGGCGCGACGTCCGCGACGTCGGCGGCCTCGGCCTGCGTCAGGTCCGCGTCGCGCTCGCGGGCCGCGGTGTAGAGGCAGGCCGCCGCGACGCCACAGGGGTTGCGACCGGCGACGAGGCCGCGGTCTGCGGCCCGCGCGCAGTGCTCGCGGGCGCGACGCCTGACGGCGTCCGGGAGGTCGAGGCGCGCGGCGAACCGGGGGACGTACTCCGCCGGGTCGACGGGGCCGGTCGGGAGTCCGAGGTCGCGGTTCATCGCGTCGTAGGCCGCCCGGAGTTCGCTCTCTGTGGCCCGCGCGTCGTCGACAACCTCGCTGACGGCGCGGGAGATGCCGCGGGTCCGACAGACGGCGTAGACCGCCGCGGCGGCGAACCCCTCCAGCGAGCGACCGCGGAGGAGGTCCTCGCGCTGCGCCGACTCGAAGAGCACGCAGGCCTGTTCGCGGACGTCCCGCGGGAGCGAGAGCGCGCCGACGAGGCGGCGGATCTCCGAGAAGCCGTAGACCTGGTTGCGCTCGCGCTTGGTGGAGATGCGCGCCCGGTTGTGCTGGCGGCGCATCCTGGCGAGGCGGCGTCGCTTCCGGCCGGTCAGCCGGGAGTCGCGGCCGATCTCGGTCGAGAGCCCCCGGTCGTGCCGAGAGCGCGTGAGCGGCGCCCCCGTCCGCTCGCGCGAGCGGTCGTCGTCCGCGAAGTGACGCCACTCCGGCCCCCGGTCGAGGCGGTCCGCGGCGACGACGAGGCCGCAGTCCGCACAGACGGTCTCGTCGCGGGTGCGTTCGAGCGAGCCGCTGCATTCGGGACAGGTCGAGCGTGCCTGACTCATCACGTCCGGAACTTGGACCGGACGCCCCATTTAAACGCCTCCCGAACGCCCGACGGCGCGCCGGTTCGAGCGGTTCGAACCGACCGGTAACCGGTCGGTTGGCCGGCCGACGGGAACGTTGGCGGTCGCCTGACCTGTCTGACGCACAGAACGTTTAAGGGACGGGGCGCCGCCAGTTCGACACAGATGGGGCTCTCGGACATCGCGGCCGGCATCGAGACGACGACGGCGCAACGCGACAGGGGCGTCGCGGCCGTCGACGCCACCGACGCCGCACTCGCGGAGCGCCTCGCGGCCTTCGAGTCGGCCCTGCCGTGTACGGCCGCTGCGGCGGCGGGCGTCGTCGAGGCGTTCGTCGCCGGCGCGAGCGTGGGCGACGCGGCCCGCGGGGCCGACGTCGCACCGGTGACCGCCGCGAAGGCGCTCTTCCGCCTCGGCTTCGACGGCGTCTCGCCGCTGTCCCCGACGGGGCGAGAGGTGGTCCGGGACTGGCTCCGCGCCGACCTCACGCGGACGGAAGCGCTGACGCTGACGGGCGCGAGCGACGCGGAGTTCGCGCTCGCGGCGTACGTCGAGACCCACGAGGCGATCCCCGGTGCGCGCGAGGCCGTCCAGGAGGCGACCGGTCCGGACGGCGACGCGATGGTCCGCAAGCGCGACCACCTCGGGGAGACGATGAGCGACGTGGGCGAACTGCTGTAGCGGGCGTCAGGACAGGCGGTCCCACGCGTCGTCGAGCAGCGACCCGTCCGGGCCGATGTCGGCATCGACGTCGAACGCCGCGGCGGTCACGTCCGCGACGGCGCGGGCGAACGCGCGGTCGTCGAGGACTGCCGGCGCGTCAGCCGCGGCCGTGACGTCGCTCGTCGGGACGGCGTGGTCGGCGTCGGGCGGGGTCTCGCCCGACTCGCGGTTCGCGACGACCACGTCACAGGCTGCCCCCACGTCCGCGAGGCGGCCCCGCTGTTGCTGGAGGGCGTCGAGTCCGCGGCCGTCGGCCGTCGTCACGACGACCACGCGGTCGGCCGCGGTGACCGCGGCCACCGCCGGGTTCGAGGCGACCGGCGGGACGTCGACGACGGCGGCGTCGAAGTCGTGGTCTGCGAGCAGCGTCGAGAACCGCTCGCCGGCCGACGGCGCGAGCGCCATGGCGACGCGGCCGAACGGCGCGTGCGCCGGGGCGACCGCGAGCGACCCCGGGAGGTCGGCGGCGGCCGCGTGGTCGACGAGGGCGGCCTCCAGTGCCGCGTCGTCGGCGAGGACCGCCGTCGCGTCCGGGTCGAGTCGGCCCTCGACGTGGCGAGCGAGTCCCTGCGTGGCGAACGCGGCGTCGAAGAGCGCGACCGACGACCCGGCGCGGGCCAGCGTCGCCCCCATCTCGACCGTCAGTCGGGTGGCGCCGACGCCGCCGGCGGCGCCGACGACGGCGACAGTCCGTGCGGGCATCGTCGTCGGGTCCGTTCGGGCCCGCCCTAAAACCACCGCCACCGCCCGAAGGGCGAAGTCCCCGGGCGACCTCGGTGGTGTCGTGGCACTCCAACTGGGACACTCCGTGACCTCGGCGTTCGACGGGGACGCGACCGACGCCGCCGAGGGCGTCCTCGCCCGTGCCGGGGCCGCCCGCGACGCCGGCTTCGACTACGTGCAGGTCGGGGACCACCACGTCGTCGACGAGGGGGGCTACCTCGCGAACGTCCCGCTGGCGGCGCGCCTCGCCGGCGTCTTCGACCGCGTCGCCGCGATGTTCCTGCTGCCGCTGTACGACCCCGTCGAGCTGGCCGAACGGACCGGGACGCTCGCCGCGCTGACCGACTTCGAGCCGTGGTTCGCGCTGGGCTGGCGCGAGCACGCCTACGACGTCTTCGGGACGCCGTGGGGGGAGCGGGCCGCCGTCTTCGAGGCGAACCTCGAAGCCGTCCGGCGACTCTGGCGCGAAGAGCCGGTCGCCCTCGACGACCCGTACCGCCCGGTCGCTGACGTCCGCGTCGCCCCGGGCGCGGACCCGGAGCGGGTCGTCGTTGGCGGGGGCGCGAGACCGGCAGTCGAGCGCGCTGGCCGCCTGGGCGACGCGTGGGTGGCCGCGCCGACGGAGACGGCGGCCGACGTCGAGTGCAAGCGGCGGTGGTTCGACGGGGCCGGCGGCGGAGACCTGGTCGTGCGCCGAGACGCCCTCGTCCTCGAGGACGGCGACGACGCCCGGGCGCGTGCTCGGACGCTCCTCGCGGACGGCTATCGGGGGTGGCCCGCCGACGCGACGTGGCCGCTCGTCGGCGCCCCCGAGGAGGTGGCCGAGGACCTCGCCGAACTCGTGGCACTCGGTGCGACCGACGTGGTCGTCAGGCCGATGGACCGCTCGCTCGCGGCCGAGACGTTCGCGGGCCTGTCCCGAGCGCGGGCGGCGGCCGAGGACGACACCGGATGACCGGTGCGCGCGCCGGCGAGTGACACAACCGAGGGTCTGAGCCACCTGCACACTTTTCCCGCCGCGTCGCCTTACCGGGGAGTATGGTCCCCACGGACGGCTGGACGAAACACGACGGGGTGCGTCGCCTGGCGAGCGCCGCGACCCGGTGGGAATGAGCGCGGCCGAGTTCGTGCGACAGCTCGGACTGCTCGCGGCGGTCGCCGCCGTCCCCATCGTCGTCCTCTACCTGGTGAGCGCGTCGCCTCGGGAGATGTCGCTCCCGACGCTCGCGTTCCTCTCGGACGAGGGCAAGCGGGGTCGCCAGGGCGGGTGGCTCGGGCGTCTCCGGCGCAACCTCCTGTTGCTCGTCCAGTTGCTCGTGGTCGCCCTCCTCGCGGTGGCGCTCGCGGGTCCGGCGGTGACGCTGCCCGCCCGCCAGGCGACCGGCGAGGCGGTCCTCGTCGTGGACGCCAGCGCCAGCATGGCGACGGCCACCGGCGGCGGGACGCGCCTCGACGCCGCCCGCGCCGCCGTCGACGGGGACGTCGCGGACACCACGACGGTCGTGGCGGCGGCCGAGACGCCAGCGACGGTCGCCCTCCGGACGCCGCCACAGACGACGCGGTCCGCACTCGCGGACGTCGAGGTTCGTGACGTCGCGGGCGACCTGCGGAGCGCCGTCCGCCGCGCCACGACCGTCGCCGGTCCCGGCGCACGCATCGTCGTCGCTTCGGACTTCGCGGACGCGACGGACTGGCGGACGGCCGTCCGCGCCGCCCGCGCCCGCGGGCACGAGGTCGTCCTCCGGCAGGTCGGCGGGCGTCCCCCGAACGTCGGCATCACCGACCTCCGCGCCGGCGGCGACGACGTGACCGCGACGGTCCGGAACTTCGGCCCGGAGCGCGTCGAGCGGACGGTGTCGCTGGGCGACGCCACGGAGACGGTCACGCTGGACGCAGAGGAGGGGACGACGGTGTCGTTGCCCCTCCCCTCGGGCGGCGGGACGGTCCGCCTCTCCCCCGGCGACGCCTTCGCGACGGACGACGCGGCCTACGTCGGCGCGCCGGCCGACCCGACGGTCGACACGCTGGTGCTGACCAACGACCCCGAGTCGGACCGGTACCTGCTGACGGCGCTGCGCGTCCTCGATGCCACGTCGGTGACCGTGGCCGAGCCCCCGACGGCGGTCGACCGGCGCTACGACCTCGTGGTCTTCGCCAACGCGACGCCGGACCGGGTGCTCGCCGGCACCGTCGAGGCGGCGCGAGCGACCGTCGCAGACGGAGGCGGCGTGGCCGTCCTCGCGCGACCGGGGCTGCGCGACGCCCCGTACGCCGGTCTCTCGCCGGTCGAGACGGGCGACACCGTCGACGTCCGTGGCGTCGAGACGACGGCGCGCACCCGCCTCACCGAGGGACTCGACTTCCCCGCGCCGGACCGGGCGCCCTCGGGGTCGCTCCGTCGGGGCGAGACGCAGGTGGCGTCGACCGACGGGACGCCGCTCGTCGCGACGGCGAGCGTCGACGGCGGCCAGCAACTGTACGTCGGCTACCTGCACAACGCCTCGGCCTTCCCCTTCACCTACACGTACCCGGTGTTCTGGCGCCGGGCCACCTACTACCTCGCGGACCGGGCGCCGCCTGACGAACTCACCCGGCGGACCGGCGAGACGTGGAACCTCGACGGGCAGTCCCGGGTGGAGACGCCGACCGGGACCGCCACCACCGCGAGCGTCGCGCTGGCGCAGGCGGGCTTCTACGCCACCACCCGCCAGCGCGTCGGGGCCTCGCTGTTGAGCCCCACCGAGTCGGACGTGGCGGCGCCCGACCTCGACGCGGCCGGGAGCGACGACCCGCCGATACGCCAGTCCCACGAGGTCGAGCCGGTCCTGCAGGAGCTGACGCCGCTGGTCGCCGGCGGCGCGCTGGCGGTCGTCCTCGGCGAACTCGCCTACCTCAGGCGCAGGGGTGAGCTCTGATGCCGGCCACCACCGTCGGCGGGAGCGTCGTCGGCGTCGAGTACCTCGTCGCGTTCCTCGCGCTCCCCGTCGGGGTCGGCCTCGCGTGGTACCTCGTGGTCCGGGGCCGGGGGGCCGCCCGCCGACGCACGCGGTGGGCGCTCCTGGCTGCCCGCGTGGTCGTCGTCGTCCTCCTGGTCGGCGCCGCCGCCCAGCCCTACGTCGTGTCCGCCCAGGAGACGCCGGGCGACCCGCACGTGACGCTCCTCGTCGACCGCTCGGGGAGCACGCGCGTCACGGACAACGTGACCGACGACCTCGTGCGCGACGTCGAGGCGGCGGGCGTCCCCGTCGAGCAGACCACGGTGGCGACGGGCACCGAGTCCCGCGTCGGGGACGCCGTCGCGGCCAACCTCGCGGCCAACGGGACGCTCGTCCTCGTCTCCGACGGGCGGGTGACCGACGGCCGGTCGCTCTCGGCGGCCGCGACGGCCGCGCGGGAGGCCAACGTCACCCTCCACGCGGTCCGCCTGCCGGGGGTGCGACCCGAGGCCCACGTGAGCGTCGAGGCGCCGGCGACGAGCGCCCGCGGGGCCGAGAACCGCATCGCCGTCCGGGTCGGCGGCACCGGCCCGGCCGCGCGCCTGACCGTCACGGTCGACGGCGAGACGGCGCTCGATGAGACGGTCGAACCGGGGCGGACGGTCTCGCTGTCCCGCCGGTTCAACGAGACGGGCGAACACCGCGTCGTCGCGACGTTCGACGCCGCCGACGTGATAGACGAGAACGACGTCTCCCGCGCAACGGTGTCGGTGGTCGAACCGCCGTCGCTGCTCTACGTCGCCGGCGGCGAGTACCCCCTCGGGGACCGCCTGGCCGAGCGCTACGACCTGACCAGGGCGGACCGCATCCCGGCGAACCTCTCGCAGTACTACGGCGTCGTCGTGCAGGACCTCGCCGCCGCGGACCTGGGCAACGTGAGCGCGCTCTACCGGTTCGTCGTCGAGGGCAACGGCGCCGTCGTCGTCGGCGGGCCCCACGCCTACGACCAGGGCAACTACACGCAGCGCGGCGTCGGGACACTCCTCCCGGTGCAGGTGGGCAACCGCACCGGTCAGACGTCGAACGTCGTCATCGCCGTCGACGTCTCCGGGAGCGCCCGGCAGGGGATGCGGGTCCAGCAGGCCCTCGCCCTGGACGTCCTCGACCAGCTGGGCGACAGCAACCGCGTCGGCGTCGTCGCCTTCAACGACGACGCCTACCGCATCGCGGACATCCGCCCCCTCGGCGACCACCGGGCGGACGTCGAGCGGAACGTGCGACGCCTCCAGGGCGGCGGGCAGACCGACGTCGCGGCCGGCCTCTACGGCGCCGCCCAGATGCTCGGGCAGGGCGGCGGGACGGTCATCCTCCTCTCGGACGGCCGCGACGACGCCGCGCCGACCGAGCGGGCCGCCGCAGCGCTGGGGGACCGCGGCATCCGCGTGGTCTCCGTCGCCGTCGGCGCCGCCGACGAGTCGCTCCTCCAGCGGGTGGCCGCCCTCTCCGGCGGGACGTACTTCCGGGCCGACGAGACCAACCGCCTCCGCGTGCTGTTCGGCGGGCCGGACCGCCGCTACGAGGGGGAGGGGCTGGCGGTCGTCGACGGGAGCCACTTCATCACGCGCGGCGCCCGGTTGACCGCCGACCCCGCCCGGACGAACCAGGTGTCGGTCAAGCCGGGCGCGTCGTTCCTCGTCGCGGACGACGGGGGCCGGCCGGCGATCGCCGCCTGGCAGTTCGGCCTCGGTCGGGTCGTCAGCGTGACCGCCTACGACCCGGACGGCTCGCTCGACGGCCTCCTCGACGAGCCCGACAGCGCGGTCCTCGCCCGCGGGGTCAACTGGGCCGTCGGCGACCCCGGGCGGAAGGCCACCGGCGTCACGAGCCTCCCGGACACCCGCGTGGGCGAGTCGACCACCGTCGTCTACCGCGGTCAGCGGCCGCCGGCGGTCGAGGGTCTGCGGTTCCAGCCGACCGAACCCGGCCGGTACGAGGCGACGGTCACCCCCTCGTCGGCCGGATTCCACGACGTGCTCAACGCCACCTACGCCGCCGACTACCCCGCCGAGTACGCCGCCTTCGGCCGGTCGGACGCGCTCGACCGGGCGGTGGCAGCTACCGGCGGCCGGCTCTTCGACGCGAGCGAGGGTGCGGCCATCGCGGCCGCGGCGGCCGACAGCGCCCGCCAGGTCCGGGAGACGCGGACAGACCTCGCGCCGTACCTGCTGGTCGCGGCCCTCGCGGTGTTCGTGAGCGAGGTGCTCGTCCGGCGGATACTCGTCGTCCGCGGCGTCGCCCCGACGGGAGGTGGCCTGCCGTGAGCTACGTCGGCAACGGCGTCAACGCCGTCCTCGCGCTGCTCGTCGTCCTCGCCGCCGTCGGCGTCGGGAGCGCGACGCTGTACTACCGGGAGTCCGCCACGGACCTCCGCGCGGAGAACGCCGACCTCCGCGCCGAGAACGCCGACCTCCGCGCCGACCTGACGGCGACCGAAGGGAACCTGTCCCGTGCGAGACAGCGGGTCGAGACGCTGTCGTCCTACCTCAACACGACGCGGGGCGACGTCCAGACGGTGGCCCAGCGGCTCAACCAGACGGAGGACCGGCTCTCGGAGACGCGGGCGGAACTCCAGTCCACCGAGGACGCCCTCTCCCAGAAGCGCGAGGAACTCGCGGAGAGCCAGCGCCGCGCCGAGTCGCTCGCCGACGAGGTGGGGCAGTTACAGCAGCGCCGCGACGCCCTGCAGACCCAGGTGAACGACCTGCAGCGACAGCGAACCGACCTCCGGAACCAGGTGAACGACCTGAACGACCGGGTCGACGGCCTGCAGGGCCAGGTCGACGACCTGGAGAGCGAGAACGACGACCTCCGGAGCGAGAACCGACAGCTCTCGAACCGGGTCGACGACCTCCGGAACCAGAACGACGATCTGCAGGCCGAGATAGACCGCCTCCAGCGCCGCATCGACCAGCTAGAGAGCCAGCAGACGACCACCCAATGACCGACGACACAGACACGACACCGGGACGAGAGGAGGTCGCGGCGGCCATTCGCGAGGTCCGCCGCGAGGGACAGAAAGTCGCAGCCATCTACGCGGCCGTCGACGGGACGGCCGCGGCACTCGCCGCCGGCGTCGTCGTCGGCGTGGTGACCGGCGCCGACCGCGTCGGGGTGCCGCCGCCGGGCGTGGCGGCCGCCCTCGGCGTCCCGGTTCGGTCGGTGACCGTCGCGACGGTGGCCGCCGTCGTCGTCGGCCTGGCGGTCGGCCTGGGGGAGGCGGCGTGGCTGTTGCACCGTCCGCTCGTGCGGCGGTTCGAGGCCGCGAACCCCGACCTCCACGAGGCGCTGCACACCGCCGCCGAACTCCTCGAGGACGACGCCGACACGCCGATGGCCCGCCGCCTCTACCGCGACGTGCTCGCGCAACTGCGCGACACGTCGACGGCTGGCATGCTCGACGGCCGCCGTCTCCTCGGGACGGTGACGGCCGTGGTGGCGCTGGCGGTCGCCTCGGTGTTTCTCACGGCCGGCGGCGTCCACCTGGCCGCACCGACGGGCGGGGGGCCGCCCGGCGCGAACGCCGGCGGAACGGGGGGCGGTGGGAGCGGCTCGCCCGTGAGCGACGACGAGTTCACGGGTCTGAAGGACGGTGAGGGCATCCTGGGCGAGGAGTCGAACGTCACCAGCGGGTCCGAGAACCTCACCGCGGAGGTGGAGACCAGCCCCGGGACCGGCAGCGACCGGCGGAGCGACCGGGGGGCCTACGGAGCGCCGAGCGGCGGCGGCGCGGGCGAACTGCCGACGGCGGAGGCCGCGCGCGGCGTGGGCCTCGAGGCCAGCGGGCCGGACGCCGACCTCATCCGGGAGTACAACCTCCGCATCCGCGAGACGGAGGAGGGGTCCCGATGAGCGACGCCGACCCCGACCCGGAGGCGGACGCGACGGAGGCGGCCGACCTCGACGCGCCGGGGGACCTCGACCCCGAGGCCGTGCAGGCCGACATCGCGCGCCTCCGGGAGGCGGTCCACCGGCGCATCGTCGGCCAGCACGAGGCCGTCGAGGCGCTGCTCGTCTGTCTGCTCTGTGACGGCAACGCCCTCCTCGAGAGCGTGCCCGGCCTGGGGAAGACGACGCTCGTGCGGACCGTGGCCGACGCGACCGACCTGTCCTACTCGCGCATCCAGAACACGCCCGACCTGATGCCCTCGGACATCACCGGGACCGAGATCATCCGCGAGGGCGAGGGCCAACGCGAGTTCGTCTTCGAGCAGGGACCCGTCTTCGCGAACGTCGTCCTCGCGGACGAGATAAACCGCGCGACGCCGAAGACCCAGGCCGCCCTGCTCGAAGCGATGCAGGAGAAGCAGGTGACGGCGGCGGGCGAGACGTACCGCCTCCCCTCTCCCTTCTTCCTCTTGGCGACGCAGAACCCCATCGAGCAGGAGGGGACCTACCCGCTCCCCGAGGCCCAGACCGACCGGTTCATGCTGAAGGTGGTGATGAACTACCCGAACCGGGACGAGGAGATAGACATCGTGGAGCGGTACGCGAGCCGTGCCGCGGAGATTCCGGTCGACCGCGTCCTCGACCGGGAGCGACTGCTCGCCGCCCAGGACCTCGTCCGGCAGGTGCCCATCGCCGACGACGTCCGCGACGCGGCCATCGACCTGGTCCGCGCGACCAGAGAGACGGAGACGCTGGACCTGGGGGCCTCGCCGCGGGCGAGCATGGCCCTCGTCCGGGCGGCGAAGGCCCGCGCGTTCCTGGAGGAGCGGGCCTACGTGCGCCGCGAGGACGTCGAGGCGACGGCCGTGCCCGTCCTGCAGCACCGCATCGCGCTGGACTTCCGCGCCGAGCGGGAGGGCCTCACGCCGGCGGACGTCGTCGCGGACCTGCTATGACGCTCACGCCGGCGTTCCTCGAGGAACTCGACCGGTTCGACCCCCGCCTCCACCGCCGGACGACGGCCCGACGGCGCGGGGAACAGGACGCGCCGGCCGTGGGCGAGGGACTGACCTACAGCGACCACCGCCGGTACGCGCCGGGCGACGACACCCGGCGGATCGACTGGCGCCTGTACGCCCGGACGGAGGAGTTCTACGTCACCCAGTACGAGGAGGAGCGCTCGCTCACCGTCCACGTCCTCGTCGACGACAGCGCCTCGATGGGGTTCGGCGACCCCTCGAAGTTCGAGACGGCGGCGCGACTCGGACTCGGCTACGCCTACATGACCGCTCGGGCCCACGGGCGGTTCCAACTGTCGACGCTCGGCCCGCCGCCGGAGCGCCTTGACGGCGACCGCTCGAACCGCGGCGAGGTCCTCCTCCTCGTGGAGCGACTGAACGACGTCACCCCGGACGGGGCGGGCGACCTCGCGGCCTCCCTCGAGCAGTACGCGGCCCGGATACACTCGCGGTCGCTCGTCGTCGTCCTGAGCGACTTCCTCGCGGACCCCGAGGCGGTGGCCGACGGCCTGCTGGCCCTGGCGGACAACCACCTCGTGCTCGGCCACGTCGTCGCCCACGAGGAGCGGGACCTCCCCGGGCAGGGCGACACCCGGTTCCGCGGCGTGGAGTCCGACGAGGAGTTCCGCACGTGGGTCAGCCCCCGGTCGCGGCGACGCTACCAGGAGCGCCTGTCGGCCCACGTCGACGCCGTGGCAGACCGCGCCCGCCAGGTCGGCGCCTTCCACTCCCGGGTAGACACCGACGAGGAGTTCTTCGACGCGTTCGCCCGCCTCTGGACCCCCTGAGCCGCCTACCGCCGGTCGCGGATGGCCGCGGCGATCCGGTCGAGGTCGTCGTCGTCCAGGTCCGGCCGCTCGCCGGCCACGGCGTGGATGGGGGCGCCGCCGTCGCCCTCGAACCGCGGGATGACGTGGCCGTGGACGTGGTCGACCTCCTGGCCGGCGGCCGGCCCGTTGTTGAACGCGACGGTGGAGCCGTCAGCGTCGACGGCGTCCTCGATGGCGGGCACGAGTGCGTGCAGCGCCGCGTAGAGCGGACGCGCCTCGTCGGCGGACACGTCGTTCAGTCGCTCGCGGTGGGTCCGCGGCACGACGAGGGTGTGACCGGGAGCCAGCGGGTTCGCGTCGAGGAAGGCGACGACGTCGTCGTCCTCGGAGACGATGCGGCCGGGCACGTCGCCGGCGGCGATGGCACAGAAGATGCAGTCCTCGGACATGCGCGAGTCCTCGCGGCCGCGGACAAAGAAGGTTACCCGGACGCTCACGCAAGAGTCATCCGTGTCGGGCGAGTCCGGACGGCCATGCTCGAGACACTGCTCGAAGTCGGGCCGGTACTCCGGTACACGGTGGGCGGGGCGGCGCTGGCGGGCGTCGGGTCCGTCGCGGAGGTCACCGGCCTGGAACACGCACTCGCCGGCGAGACGTCGGCGCTGACGCTGTGGCTCCTCGTCTTCGGCGCCATCGCCCTCTACGGCGGTCTCCTCGCCGGACGGACGGCCTTCCGGTCCGCCCGGGCCTGACTGTCGGTCTCAGCCCTCCGCGTCGTCGCGGTCGACCGTCGGCGGCCCGTCCGCCGTCCCGGGGTCGCCGGGGACCGTCGACACCAGCGAGAGGAGCGCCTCGACGCAGGCGGGCGACCCACAGCGGACCACGTTCGCCCGGTGGTCGTACGCGACCAGTCCCGCCTCGTCGAGCATCGGCAGGTGGCGATGATGCAGGGCGACGCGGACCGCATCGCGGTCCGACTCGGAGCGCTCGCCCTCGCGAGCGACGCGGGCGGCGAGGGCGTCCAGAGAGAGGTCGGCCGCCGGTCGCTCCGCGACGGCCCTGAGGACGGTGCGCCGGTCCGCGTGGGCGAGGAGGCGGAGAGCCCTGTCGGCGTCCGACGCCCCACCCGCGCCAGGTGTTCCCATGGTAACTAATGGCATGTACAATAGTTATGTTTTTCGCCTGTCTCGGGTGCTGACACGACCGTCGAGCCGCCGCGGACGGACTGAGGGGCAACGACCTAACCGATTATCCTTTTAGCGCGGCGCGATACGGGCCGGTATGGACCGGTTCGCGGAAGTCGACGACCAGTACGACCCACACGCCGTCGAGGACTGGGCGTTCTCCTACTGGGACGACGTCGACGCCTACGAGAAGGCCACGGAGCGCCGGGCGGACGGCGAGGACTTCTTCTTCGTCGACGGGCCGCCGTACACCTCCGGCGCCGCCCACATGGGGACGACGTGGAACAAGACGCTCAAGGACTGCTACATCCGCTACCTGCGGATGTGTGGCTACGACGTCACCGACCGGCCGGGCTACGACATGCACGGCCTGCCCATCGAGACGAAGGTCGAGGAGCGCCTCGGCTTCGAGAACAAGAAGGACATCGAGGCCTTCGGGATGGAGAACTTCATCGAGGAGTGCAAGTCCTTCGCGGACGAGCAACTCGAGGGCCTCCAGAAGGACTTCGAGTCCTTCGGCGTCTGGATGGACTGGGACGACCCCTACAAGACGGTCACCCCGGAGTACATGGAGGCGGCGTGGTGGGGCTTCCAGCGGGCCCACGAACGCGGCCTCGTCGAACGGGGCAAGCGCTCCATCAACCAGTGTCCCCGCTGCGAGACGGCCATCGCCAACAACGAGGTCGAGTACCACGACGTCGGCAAGCCCTCCATCTACGTGAAGTTCCCCCTGCGCGACCGGGAGGGCAGCCTCGTCGTCTGGACGACGACCCCGTGGACCATCGTCGCGAACACGTTCGTCGCGGTCGACGCCGAGTTGACCTACCAGAAGGTGCGGGCGACGAAAGGCGGCGAGAGCGAGGCGCTACGCGCCTCGGGCCAGTCGAGCGGCGACGAGCCGCGAGACGAGGAGGACGTGCTGTACGTGGCCGCGGACTGCGTCGAGGACGTCCTCAAGGCGGGTCGGTACGAGGACTACGAGGTCGAGGCGGAGTTCGCGGGCGAGGACCTCGTCGGCTGGGCGTACGACCACCCCCTCGACGACGCCGTGCCCGACCACCCCGCCGGCGAGGGCGCACTGCAGGTGTACGCCGCCGACTACGTCGAGGCAGACCGCACCGGGATGGTCCACTCCGCGCCCGGACACGGCGAGGAGGACTTCGAGCGCGGCACGGAACTCGGGCTGGAGGTGTTCTGCCCCGTCGGACCGGACGGCGTCTACACCGAGGCGGCGGGCGAGTACGCCGGGACGTTCGTCCGCGACGCCAACGACGCGGTCATCGCCGACCTGGAGGAGCGGGGGCTGTTGCTCGCGAGCGAGTCGGGCCACACCGTCCGCGAGGGGCAGTGCTGGCGGTGTGACACCGACATCGTCCGCATCGTCACCGACCAGTGGTTCATCACGGTCACCGACATCAAGGAGGAACTCCTCGACAACATCGACGACAGCGAGTGGTTCCCGCCCGAGGCCAGGGACAACCGCTTCCGAAACTTCGTCGAGGACTCGCCGGACTGGAACGTCTCCCGCCAGCGCTACTGGGGCATCCCCATCCCCATCTGGACGCCCGAGGACTGGGACGCCGAGGCGCCCGACGACCGGTCGATGGAGGACGTCGTCGTCGTCGGCACTCGCGAGGAACTCGCAGAGCGGGTCGACCAGGACGTCGACCCCGAGTCGGTCGACCTCCACCGGCCCACGGTCGACGACCTCACGATAACCGAGGACGGCACCACCTACACGCGCGTCCCCGACGTCTTCGACGTCTGGCTGGACTCCTCGGTGGCGTCGTGGGGCACGCTCGACTACCCGAGCGAGGCAGAGGCCTTCGAGGAGTTGTGGCCGGCGGACCTCATCGTCGAGGCCCACGACCAGACCCGTGGCTGGTTCTGGTCGCAACTCGGCATGGGGACGGCCGCCCTCGGCGAGATACCCTACGAGACGGTCCTGATGCACGGGTGGGCGCTCGCCGAGGACGGCCGGAAGATGTCGAAGTCCCTGGGCAACATCGTCGCGCCGGAGGAGGCCATCGAGCGCCACGGCGCGGACCCGATGCGCCTCTTCTTGCTCTCCCAGGACCCGCAAGGCGAGGACATGCGCTTCTCCTGGGACGAGATGGCGACGATGCAACGTGACCTCAACATCCTCTGGAACGTCTTCCGGTTCCCCCTGCCCTACATGCGGATGGACGGGTTCGACCCCGCGGAGACGACCATCGAGGACGTCGAGTTGGAGACGGCCGACCGGTGGCTACTCGCCCGCCTGCAGTCGACCGTCGAGGCGACGACCGAGGCCCTCGACGACTTCGAGCAACACCACGCTGTCGACGCCCTCGTCGAGTTCGTCGTCGAGGACACCTCCCGGTACTACGTGCAACTCGTCCGCGAGCGGATGTGGGAGGAGGCCGACACCGGGAGCAAGCGGGCCGCCTACGCGACGCTCTATCACGTCCTCCGTGAGACGACGGCCCTGCTCGCGCCGTTCGCGCCCCTCGTTTCGGAGCGAGTCTACCAGCACCTCACCGGCGAGGACGGCTTCGACACCGTCCACGCGTGCGACTGGCCGACCGTGGACGAGCGGTTCCGCGACGCCGACCTCGAGCGCGAGATCTCCGTCGCCCGCGACATCGAGGAGGCGGGCTCGCACGCCCGCCAGCAGGGCGGCCGGAAGCTCCGGTGGCCGGTCCGGCGGGTCGTCGTCGACGCCGACGACGCCAGCGTCGAGGCGGCGGTCGAGGCCCACCGCGACCTGCTGGCCGAGCGACTCAACGCCCGCGCGGTCGAACTCGTGGGCCACGACGCGACGTGGGGCGAACTGGCGTACGGGGCGCGCGCCGACATGAGCGAACTCGGCCCGGCGTTCGGCGACCGCGCCCGCGAGGTGATGGACGCCCTGAACGCGGCCCGCGTCCCCGAACGGGACCTCGCGGCGCTGGAGGCGGCGGTCGCCGCGGACCTCGACGAACCGGTCGACCTCGAACCGGAGATGGTCGAGTTCGTCGAGGCGACGCCCGAGCACGTCGCCGCCGCCGACTTCGACGGCGGGAGCGTCTACGTCGACACCGAACTCACCCCGGACATCGAGAGCGAGGGGTACGCCCGCGAAATCGTCCGGCGCGTCCAGGAGATGCGCAAGGAACTCGACCTCGACATGGACGAGCGCATCGACGTCGACGTGCTGGTCTTCGACGACCGGGTGGGCGAACTCGTCGCCCGGCGCGAGGACCTCGTCGCGGAAGAGGTCCGCGCGAACGCGCTCACGGAACTCGACGAGGGCGAAGCCGACCTCGTCGAGGAGTTCGAGATAGAGGGCGTCGACGTCCGCATCGCGGTCCGGCCCGTCCCCGGGGCGCGGGCCTAGAGGGCGTCGGCCACCGCCGGGGCGACGGTCACGGCGCTGACGTCCCGTTCGATGGTGTCGGTGCCGTAGACGGCGTCGACGCCGGCCCGCTCCAGTTTCGTCCGGGCGTTCGCGGCGAGCAGCGGGTGGACCACCGCGACGAACACCCGGGCGGGGTCGCGGTCGCGGAGGGCCGCGATGGCCTCGCTCAGCGTCGACCCCGTCGCGACGACGTCGTCGACGACGACGACGTCCCGGCCCGCGACGCGCACGTCGCCGGGCGTCACCTGCACCTCGGTCGCGGAGCGGCGCTCCTTCTCGAAGTGATCGACCGTCCCCGTCCCGTAGCCGTCACGGACCGACGTGGCGACGTCGACGGCCCCGGCGTCGGGCGAGAGGAAGAGCGGGTCCGCGAGGTCCGGGAGCGGGTCCGCGAGGAGGGGCGCGGCGTCCACCGGCGTCGCGGGCACGTCGAAGTAGTCACAGACCCGCTCCTCGTGTGGCGTGACCGTCAGCACGCGGTCGGTCCCCGCCGAGATGGCGCGGGCGACGGCCCGCGCCGAGACGGGTTCGCCCGCCTCGAATGCGCGGTCCTGCCGGGCGTAGCCCATGTAGGGGAGGACCGTCACCACCTCGCTGGCACCGGCCTCGCGGGCGGCGTCCTGCAGCTGGAGGACCTGGACGTGGGCGTCGCTCGTGACCGTCGAGGCGACGACCACGGCCCGGTCGCCGACGTCGGCCGGCGTCCGGACGACGAGTTCGCCGTCGGGGAACCGTCCGTACTCGACGCGGCCGAGCGGTTCGTCCAGGGCCGCCGCCAGGTCCGCCGCGAGCGCCTGCGACGCGGCGCCGGGGAGTATCATGCCGAAGCGTGGCGGTGCCGGCCTTATGTCCGTTTCTGTCCGCCCCGTGCGGACGGGGTCAGTCCGTCTCGTCGGGCGCGCGGGCGGTCGGCACGGCGACGGCCCGGACGTCCGGGACGCCGAGGCGGCGGTGTCGCCAGCCCTCGCCCGCGTCGACGAGGAGGGTCCCGTCCGCGGTGACGAGGTGTGTCGACGCCGGCGCGTACGCGACGTCGACGACCCGCCCGTCCACGGGGAGCGAACAGGGGGCCCACGTCCCGTCCTCGCGGGCGAGGAGCGTCCCGTCGACCACGGCGTGGGCGCGGGCGCCGTCGCGGCTCGCGGTCACCACCTCGGCGTCTCCCTCGCGCCCCCGGAGCCAGCCGTTGCCGAGGGCGAACAGGCCGGCCGCCGTCGCGGCCCCGGGACCGGCGGCCGCGACGTCGCGGACGTCGTCGAGGCCGACGTCCGGGAGCCCGGGGCGGACGCGCCGGACGCCGTCGGCGGTGGCGAGCAGGTCCCCGTCGGCCGCGCGCACGTCGGCGGTTCCCAGCGTGGTCCACGTCGTCCCGTCCCATCGGGCGACGCGCCCGCCGTCGCCGTCGGTCGGAGGGGCCGCCGCGACGAGGCGGTCGCCCTCGAAGCCGACGGCGACGGCCGGGCCGAACGCCGTCGTAGTCAGGTCCGGGCCCGCCCCGTCGTCGCTCGCGAGGAGGACGTCCTCGGCCGTCGCCACCGCCAGGCGCCCGTCCCCGGCCGCGACGTCACGGACCGGCGTGCGGTGGACGACGCCGAACTCGCCGACCAGGTCGTCGGAGACCGCGACGCGGACGAGGCCCACCTCGCTGGCGACGAACGCCAGCGTCGGCCCGGTTCGCTCCGCGTAGACGCGCTTTTCCGCGATGTCCATGCGGGAGAGCGGTGACGGTCGCGCAAACACCTTGCGGAACCTCTTTACGCAGACGCGGCCGACCGACGGCCATGGACGTCTTCGGGTCGAGCGGTGTTCGAGGTCGGGTCGGGACGGACCTCGGACCGGAGTTCGTCTCCCGGGTCGCGGCGGCGGCCGGCGCGACCTTCGGCGCCGACCGGGTCGCCGTCGGACGGGACACGCGCACGACCGGCCGGATGCTCGCCGACGCCGCCGCAGCGGGGCTCGCGAGCGTCGGCGCGAACGTCGACCGCCTCGGCGTCGTGCCGACGCCGGGCGTGCAGGCACACGCCGCGGCGGCGGGCGTTCCGGCCGTGGTCGTCACCGCGTCCCACAACCCCGCCCCGTACAACGGGGTGAAACTCGTCGGCCCCGACGGGGTGGAGTGCGCCCTGTCAACCCTCGAGCGCGTCGAGGACGCGCTGGCGACGGACGTTGACCGGGTCGGCTACGACGCCGTCGGGGAGAGCAGGCGCGTGACCGACGCCGTCGAGCGGTACGTCGCGGGCGTCGTCGACGCCGTCGACCGGTCGGCCGTGGCCGATGCGGACCTGCGGGTCGCGCTCGACCCGGGGCACGGCGCGGGGGCGCTCACCTCCCCCGAGGTGTTCCGGCGCCTCGGCTGCGAGGTGGTGACCGTCAACGCCCAGCCGGACGGGCACTTCCCCGGTCGGGACCCCGAGCCGACGGCGGCGAATCTCGAGGCGCTCCGGGACCTCGTCGCGGCGACGGACGCGGACCTCGGCGTCGCCCACGACGGCGACGGCGACCGGGCCATCTTCGTCGACGAGACGGGCACGGCGGTGGACGGTGCGGCCTCGTTCGCCGCGCTCGTGGCGGCCACCGTCGACGCGGGCGACGTCGTGGTGTCTGCGGTGAACGTCTCCCAGCGGGTGGTCGACGTCGTGCGGGCGGCGGACGCGCGCCTCGAACTCACCCCCATCGGGAGCACCCGCATCGTCAGCCGCATCCGGGAACTGCGCGCGGACGGCGAGCGCGTCGCCGTGGCGGGCGAGGCCAACGGCGGGGTCATCGTGCCCGACTACCGAATCGCGCGGGACGGCGCCTACACCGCCGCGCGGTTCGTCGAGTTGCTCGCCGACGGCGCGTCCGCGAGCGAGGTGCTCGCCCCCCACCGCGACTACCGGTTCGTCCGCCGGAACGTCGAGTGCGAGAGCGAGGCGGCGCGCGAGCGCATGCTCGAGGCCGCGGCGGCCGACGCCGAAGACAGGGCGGCGAGCGGCGAGGTCGAGGTGACCACCACCGACGGCTACCGGCTCGACGTCGGCGACGCGTGGGTGCTCGTCCGCCCCTCGGGGACCGAACCCGTGGTCCGCGTCTACGCGGAGGCCGCGGACGCGTCCCGCGCCGCGGCGCTCGCAGACGAGATGGTCCGCCGCCTCCGCGACGCCGCCTAGACGGGCGGGTGCTCGTCGAGGGCCGCCCGGACCCGCGAGAGGGCCGCCGCGACCTGCTCGCGCTCCTCCCGGACCGACCCGTCGCGCAGGCGCCGCCGGTCTGTCTCGTCGAGTTCGTCGCGGGCCACCGCGGCCATCCGTCGGCGGGGGTAGTCATCGGTTCGCGAGAGCGCGCGGAGGCGACGACACGGCTCGACCGGCCCGTCGAATCGCCGGACGCCGCGCTCCAGTTCCCGCGCGCGCCGTCGCAGGCGGTCGGCCGGCGGCGGCGGCCACGACACCGTGAGCGGGTCGGCGTCGAGACCGGAGAGGTAGCCGCGGTTCGCGCCGACGTGGCGGCGAAACGCCTCGGCGTCCGCGACGTAGTGGTCGAGCTTCGACGGACTGTACTCGGCGTACGAGCGGACCGTCGAGAGGGGCTCGGTCCCCACGTCGGCGTCGGCGAGGTACTCGCGGAGGTCCGCGGGCGGTCGGGCCAGTCCCGTGAGGGGGAAGGCCGCGGCGCGAGCCACCTCCTCGAGGAACTGCCGTGCGGGCACTGCCCGCTGGCGGGTTCCGAACGCCTCGCGGACGGCACCGTTGTAGGCCTCGATGGGTGCCCGGAGCGGCGTCGCGTCCGCGTCGAGGTCGGCGTCCGCGAACCGCAACACCCCGTCGAGGGCGTCCAGGCGCTCGCGCAGTTCGTCGCGCCGCCGGACGGCGTCGCTGCGCGCCTCCCGGTAGGCCGCCAGCGCCGTCTCGCGGCGGCGCTCGAGGCGGGCGTACTCGGCAGCGGGGTCGAGCGTCTCCCGGGCGGCGTCGAAGTCCGCGGCCGAGAGCGTCTGAGTCAGGCTCCCCGTCCGGAGGTCGGCCTCGACGGCCTCGAAGGCGGCCCGCTCGGGGAGGTCCGCGGGCAGGTCCGAGACAGCGTCCGCGAGGGCGTCCCGGAACTCGAAGTAGCCCTCCGCGTCGTCCCAGTCGGTCGCGCGCTCCTCGTAGCGGTCGAGGAGGTCCGTCACGGTCCGGTGGGCCGCGGCGACGCGCTCGACGTCGGCGGCCCCCCGCGACGAGATGGCCTCGCGGACGTCGGCCAGGTCCTCGGCCGCCGCCCGCAGCGCCGCGACCGGGTCGTCCTCACTCATACACGTCGTCGGGGTCGAACACCCGTTCGCCGACCACGTCGCCGTCGGCGGTGCGGTAGAAACACGAGCGGAAGCCCGTGTGGCAGGCGCCGCCCTCCTGGACGACCCGGTAGAGCAGCGCGTCGCCGTCGCAGTCGACGCGCACCTCCCGGACGGACTGCACGTGGCCGCTGGACGCGCCCTTCTTCCAGAGTTCGTCCCGCGAGCGGGAGTAGTAGTGGGCGTAGCCCGTCTCCCGGGTCCGCGCGAGCGCCTCGCTGTCGACGTACGCGAGCATCAGCACCTCGCCGGACGCGGCGTCCTGGGCGACGGCCGGCACGAGGCCGTCGTCGCCGAAGTCGACGTCAACGCCGTCGGTCATACCGGCCGGAGGGGAGCCACCCGGGTAACCGTTTCGTCGTGGGACCGGTACCCACGGGCCGGCGTCACGCCCGGGAGAGGCCGCCCCGGACCCCGACGAGCGCACCCAGCGACACGAGGACCACCGACGTCAGCAGCACGTCCACGAACAGGACGGCCGAGACGGGCCAGGGGAGCGGAGCGCGGGAGACGGCGGCCAGCGCCGCGGCGACCACTAGCAGGGCCACCCCGGCCAGCCACCGGTCCGGCCCCGCCAGCGTGCGGAAGTGCAGGCGCGTCGCGGCGGGGTAGCCCACGGCGACCCAGACGTACGCGCCGACGACCACCCCGAGCGTCCCGGCGAGGTCGACCGAGACGGCGAGCCCCCACGCGACGGCGACGGTGGCGATTGCCCCCGCGGCGCCGCCCGCGACCCAGCGACCGGTGTCACGGTCCATCACGGCACTGACCTCGCGGACCGGACGCAAAAGCGTGGCGTCAGGCCAGGGCGACGGCGCGGAGCGCCGCGAACAGCAGGTCGCCGTAGACGAGGGCGACGAGCAGGCCGGCGAACAGCGGGACGACGAACGGGATGCCGGGCGAGACCCACACCGCGTCGCGGTCCGTCACGACGTCGAGGCCGGCGCGGAGTTGGGCGGGCGTCGTCCCGTAGGCGCCGTCGACGGCGTCGCAGAACGCCGCCGCACCCCAGCGGTCGCCGTCCCCGGCGTCGGCCGCCGCGTCTCGGGCGGCCGGGGTCGCCGCGGGGGGCGCGGCGTCGACGCCCCCGTCCGCGAGTGCGCCGTCGGTCGGGTCTCCGGTCTCCTCGGGCACCGTCGCCGGGTCCGCGAGTCCGGGGTCCTCGCGGAGGGCGGCCAGGGTGGTGTCGCGCCACCGGAGGTACATCCGGAGGGCGTCGAGGTCCAGGCCGGCCCGGGTGAAGCCGTCGCGGTCCTCGAGCAGGCGGCCGTGGGTCCGCTCGAGGTCGTCCCACCGGACGGGTCGCCCGACGAGCGCCCGGACCCGGCGGTGACCCGCGAGGGCGTTCCGGGCGCCGAGCGCGAGCGGGTAGGCCGCGCCGACGAGGACGGCGTTGGTGACGACGGTCAGCGAGAAGACGCCGAGGGTGGTCCGGACGAGCGGGAGGGCGGCCGTCGCGAGGTAGTAGGCGGGGTACTCCGGAAACAGGAGCGCGAGGACCATGAACGCCTTCGCGTCGGCGCCGCCGAAGCCGCCGAACCGCCAGAAGCCGTACGCCATCGGCACGACGATGCCCAGGCTGACGGCGAGGTGGACCGCGAAGAGTCGCTGCCGGACCGCCACGGCCCCCGCGACGGACCAGGCGTCCCACGCGAGACAGGCGAGGCCCACCGCCACGAGCGGATACCACGTCCGGTTGGGCACCCGTCTCGTCCGGAGGTCGCGGTACGCCGCCCACCCGAAGACGGGGACGGCGAGCAGACGAAGGAGATCCGGGGCGGTCGCGAACACGGTCTAGGGAGGTCACCCCGGGGGATTAGACGTTTCGGAGCGCCGACCACAGCCTCGACTCGCCACCGCTGAGAACCGAGCGGGGAGAACCAGTGCGGGCGACCCCGGCTGGCGGTCGAGATGCCGTGCGCGATCAGATGACGCGGTTCTGCATTTATAGTGTGTGAACAAAGTACTTACATCTCTGGAG
>JBDGTT010000017.1:0-29706 GCA_042216525.1 Halobacteriaceae archaeon | reverse complement strand
GGTCGTCGCCCTTCTGGACGATGTCGCCGTCGACCTCGCGGGCGACCTGCCGGAGTTCGTCGATGACGTGTTCTGTCTGTCGGTCCTTCGTGCGGAGGGTCGTGATGTCCGCGATGACCATGTCGCCGTCGTAGACGGCGTCTTTGATGTCCATGACCTCCTGTTGGCCGCCGATCTCCGCGATGAAGACCTGCATCGCGGCGTTCGACGCACCCGCCTGGACGTCGTCGAGGTCGAGTTCGACGTAGTCCTCGGTGCTGCGGTTCGCGTCGCCGAGGATGCGGTTCATGAATCCCATGCCACAACGAGGGGTCGTGATTCCGCTTAGTTCTTACGTCAGACGAATTTAGACGTCGAGTTCGTAGAGGTCGTCGCCGACGTGGTGGAGCGAGGAGACGACGCGGCCCTCGTTCCCGGTCATCTCGGCGCCGTCGACCAGCGCTCGACCGACCGCGAGCGCCTTGCCGTGGGTCTCTTCGACGACGAGGACGAGGTCCTCGGCGGCGACGCCCTCGTCGACCTCGACGATGCCCGGCCGCATCACGTCCGCGCCGTCGCTGACGAAGGAGATGGCCCCGGCGTCGACCACGACCCGCCCCCGGGAGGGCGACGTCGCGTTGGCGCCGCGGACAGTCAGGCAGACCTCGCCGTCGACGTAGCAGACGAGGGGGGCCCCGTCGACGAGGACCAGGTCGAAGTCGGTGTCCTCGAGTTCGACCAGTTCGTAGGCGTCGGCGTCGAGGTCGACGCCGAAGGCGTCCGCGAGCGTCGCTTCGAGGTCGCGGACCTCGTCACTCCGCAGGTGGTGGCGGGAGGAGACGTGCATACCGGGAGGTGGACGGGCCCGGGGATAAATCGCCCGGACCGAACGGCTAAGTGGGCAGCAGTCCACTCTGTACCCATGTGGCCTGCCGGCGGGTCACGGGAGGTGTCCTGCATCGCCTGTGGGACCCGCGTCGAGCGCGAACACGCCCGCGAGTACGACAAGCACGGGAACCGCTGGGAGCGCGAGGGCAAGGAGTTCGAGTACCTCTGCAAACCGTGCTTCCGGGACCTCGCGAAGTGCGGACGGGCCGGTCTCGAGGACCTCCTCGTCTCCATCGAGGCCGGTCGCGTCTCCCGCGAGGAGTTCCTCCACCGGTACGTCGACGCAGTCGAGACGACGCGACAGGACGAGTGACGGGCGCGGCGACACGACTAACTGCCGGACTCTCCTATCCCGGGGCATGCCAGAGTCAGAGCAGGCCCGCGCGGGGACGGCCGAGGGGCAGGGCCCCGTCGAGGTCAGCCCCGAGGTGGCCGACCGCCTCGAGCGCAAGCGGGCGGAACTCTTCGAGAAGTTCGAAATCCGCGACGGCTTCCCCGACGCGGTCGTCGAGGAGGCCGAGCGCCGCACGGAGGACGTGCAGGCCGAGATTCGGGCGGAGGTCGACGAGCGCCGCGACCTCCGCGAGATGACGACCTGGACGACAGATCCCGTCGACGCGCAGGACTTCGACGACGCCGTCAGCGTCGCAGAGCGAGACGACGAGTACGTCCTCTGGGTCCACATCGCGGACGTGACCCACTACGTCGCGCCCGACACCGAGATGTGGGAGGAGGCGCTCCAGCGCGGGAACACGGTCTACCTGCCGGCCTACACCGTCCACATGCTCCCGCCGGTCCTGGCCGAGACGGTCTGCTCGCTCGTCCCGCAGGAGGACCGCCTGGCCCACACCGTCGAGATGCACCTCGACAAGGAGACGCTCTCCTACGAGACCATCGACATCTACAAGTCCGTCATCAACTCCGACGAGCGACTGACCTACACCCAGTGCGAGCGCCGTCTCGACGACCCCGACGCCGACCTCCACGACGAGATCGCCCTGGTCTTCGAGTTGGCCGATCAGATGCACGAGCAGCGCAAGGCGGACGGCTCGCTCGTGCTCAACCCCCGGCGCGACCGCGCACACACCATCATCGAAGAGTCGATGCTGAAGGCGAACAAGGCGGTCACCCACGAACTCATGTGGAACCGGGGGGTCGAAGCGGTCTACCGCGTCCATCCCCAGCCCACCCCGGACCAGTGGGGCGACGCGCTCCGCGAGATCGAGGAACTGGAGGGCGTCTCCATCCCGGCTGACACGTGGGACGACCCCCGGAAGGCCGTCAACGCGACCCTAGAGGAGGCCCCCGAGCACCAGCTGGGCAAGATCCAGCGCGCGGTGATGAAGGTGATGCCGCGCGCGAAGTACATGAGCGACCCCTTCGGCGGCCACCACGCGCTCAACTTCGAGATATACGGCCACTTCACCTCGCCCATCCGGCGGATGAGCGACCTCGTCAACCACTGGATCGTCCACACGAACGACGTGCCGGAGGCCCTGCCGGACCTCTGTCAGCGGGCGAGCGAACGGCAGAAAGACGCGGAGGCTTGCGAGCGGGAGTACCGGCAGTTCTTCTACGAGGTCGACCTCGACCCCGACGCGGTGAACAGCCGCGGTCTGCGGGTCGTCGAGGAGGACGAGGGAGAGAGCGACTGACGCGCCGGCGACCGGCGCCTACCGCTCGGTGACGGGGACGAACGACTGGTCGGTGGGGCCGACGTACTTCGCCCGCGGGCGGATGAGGCGGTTGTCCTCGTACTGTTCGAGGACGTGGGCGATCCAGCCCCCGACCCGCGACATCGCGAAGATGGGCGTGTAGATGTCCACCGGGATGCCCATCTGGTAGTACGTCGAGGCGGAGTAGAAGTCGACGTTGGGCGCGATGCCGACCTCCTCGGCCATGTACTCCTCGATGGCGACGCTGTACTCGTACCACGTCCGGTCGCCGGTCGCCTCGCCGAGTTCCTCCGAGCGGTCGCCAAGGATCTTCGCCCGCGGGTCCTTGACGTTGTAGACGCGGTGGCCGAACCCGGGGATGCGGCGGTCCTCCGCCAGTGCCTGCTCGACCCACTCGACGGGCCCGAGGTCGCTCCGGTCCACCTCGAGGAGCATCCGCATGACGTTGGCGTTCGCGCCGCCGTGGAGCGACCCGCCCAGAGTTCCCACCGCGGACGTGACCCCCGAGTGGAGGTCCGCGAGCGTCGAGGTGGTGACCATCGCGGCGAACGTCGAGGCGTTCAGCCCGTGGTCCGCGTGGAGGACCAGGGCCTGGTCGAAGACGTCGGCGGCCACCTCGTCGGGCGCCTCGCCGTTCAGCATGTAGAGGAAGTTCGCGGCGTGCCCGAGGTCCTCGCGCGGGGCGACGGGGTCGTCTCCCTCACGGAGGCGCTGGAAGGCGGCGAGCGCCGTCGGCACCTTCGCGGTGATGCGGCGCGCCTTCCGGAGGTTGGCCGACTCGTCCTGCGGGTCCGCGTCCGCGTCGGCGTCGGGGTCGAACGCCGACAGTTCCGAGACGACGGTCCGGAGCGCGGCCATCGGGACCTCGTCCGCGGCGGCGAGCTGTCGGATGGTCTCGGACACGTCCGGGGAGAGCGTGCGCTCCTCGGCCATCCGCTCGGAGAACGTCGCGAGCGACGCCTCGTCCGGGAGCTCCCCGAACCAGAGCAGATAGAGGACCTCCTCGTAGGTGGCGCCCTGGGCGAGGTCAGCGATGTCGTACCCCCGGTAGCTGAGTTTGCCCGCGTCCCCGTCGATAGTCGAGAGCGAGGACTCGGCCACGACGACCCCTTCGAGACCCCGCTTGACCTCCTGTGACATACCGCGCTGATTTGCAATCCGCGGGGAAAAGGGTTACCGTTCCCCGCCGGGACTGCCCAGTCTCTCGGTTCGGTGGACGTTCGTCCAGTCTCAGAGCGTCCGGCCGAGGCGCACGAGTTCGACCGCCAGGAGGACGGCCGTCACGAGCGCCGACAGCGACGCGGCGAGGACGAACCCGAGCGCCACGTAGTAGACCGGCGCCGTGCGGGTGGCGCCGGGCAGCACGACGAAGAAGCCGAACAGGGCGAGGCTGACCGCGACGCCGACGACCGTTCCCCTGAGCGCCTGTCGACGGACCTCGAGTGCGCCGACCAGCGACCCCGCCTCCGCGTCCATGGGGGGCGTTCGGTCGGGACGGGCAAAGTCGCGTCGGTCCGGGGACCGCCCCCCGGCGCGGACCGAACGTATCAAGGGGGACGGGCGCCGGTCAGTTGGTAATGAAGTCGCTCGGTTCGGCGCGTGCCGCCCCCGGAGAGCGAGCGGTGGGACGGCTCCAGGTGGGCGAGACGCGCGACGGGTCCGCCGTCGGCCTCCCGGTCACCGTCGTCAACGGCGCCGACGAGGGGAAGACCCTCTACGTGCAGGCCGCCAGCGACGGCGACGAACTCAACGGCGTCGGCGTCGTCCAGCGGGTCGTCCCACAGATCGACCCCGCTGAGCTCTCGGGTGCGGTCGTGGTCGTCGGCGTCGTCAACTACCACGCCTTCCAGGTCGCCCAGCACCGCAACCCCGTCGACGACACGAAACTCAACCGCACCTACCCCGGCGACCCGAACGGGTCCTCCAGCGAGCGAATCGCACACGCCACCTTCCAGGCGGCGACCGACGCCGACCTGATTCTCGACCTCCACCAGGGGTCGACCTCCCGGATGATCGACGAGGTTCGGGTACGGTGTGGGCGTCGCCACCGCCGCCACGGCGAGTGCCTCCGACTCGCGAAGGTGTTCGGCATCGGACACGTCCTCGACCAGCGGGGCCCGGAGGGGCAACTCGCGCGCGCCGCCCCGGACGAGGGCGTCCCGACCATCGACCCCGAACTCGGCGGGGCGGTGGGCTGGGACGAGGAGAGCGTGGAACTCGGCGTCCAGGGCGTGCTGAACGTCCTCCGGCACTACGACTTCCTCGACGGCGAGTCGGCCACGGAGCGACAGACGCGCGCGACGGGCTTCGACCGGCACGGCGCGCCGCGGGGCGGCCTGGTCCGCTTCCACGCCGACCTGGGCGCGCGCGTCACGGCCGGCGACCTGCTCTACGAGGTGACCACCGTCTTCGGGGAGCGCAAGGCCGCGGTCCGGGCCGACCACGACGGCATCCTCTGGCGCGCCCGGCGCCTGCCCCAGGTCGCCACCGGCGAGTACGTCTGCTCGGTCGGCACCGACGTCGACACCTACTGATGGGCGGACTCGTCTGCCGGTCCTGCGGGCGGACCTACGCGGCGGGCCCCGACGAACCGTGGCGGTGTGCGTGTGGCCACGCCCTCGACGTCGACGGGCGCGCGCCGCTGCCCGACGCGCCGCCCTCGTCCGACCGGGACCGCGGTCTCTGGGCCTTCGCGGACTGCCTGCCGGTGTCCGAGCGGGCGTCGCTGGGCGAGGGGTGGACGCCGCTGGTCGACGCGCCGGAACTCGACGCCGCGGTCAAACTCGACTACCTGTGTCCCTCGGGCAGTTACAAGGACCGCGGAGCGACGACGCTGCTCTCGCGCGCCGTCGAACTCGGGGTCGACCGGGTCCTCGAGGACTCCTCGGGCAACGCCGGCGCGGCCGTCGCCCAGTACGCGGCGCGGGCGGGCCTCGACGCCGAGATCTACGTCCCCGCGGACGCGAAGCCGGCCAAACTCCGCGCCATCGAGCGGTCGGGGGCGACCGCGGTGCGCGTCGGGGGCTCGCGAGCGTCCGTGACGGACGCCTGCGTCGACGCCGTCGAGGCGGGCGAGGGCTGGTACGCGAGCCACGCGTGGAACCCGGCCTTCTACGCCGGCACCGAGACCTTCGCGTACGAACTCGCCGCGCAACGGGGCTGGTCGGTTCCCGACGCGGTGGTCCTGCCCCTCGGCCACGGGACGCTCGTCCTCGGTGCGTGCCGCGGGTTCCGGCGCATGGCCGACGCCGGCTGGACCGACCGCGTGCCCCGGGTGCTGTGCGCGCAGGCCGCCGGGTGTGCGCCGTTCGCCGCGGCGTTCGGCCACGACGCCGACGGCGACAACGACGTGGCCGACGGCGTCCAGATAGCGCGGCCGGCCCGGCGGGCACAGGTCGAGGCGGCGATTCGCGACGCGGACGGTGACGTCCGCGCCGTCGACGCCGACGCGACGGAGGCGGCCCTCGAGACGCTCCACCGGTCGGGGTTCTACGTCGAACCGACGAGCGCCGTCGCCGTCGCCGGCCTGCCGGCCTTCCGGGCGGCGGGGACGCTCGACGCGAGCGCGGACGTGGTCGTCGGCCTGACAGGCCACGGCCTCAAGGCCTGACGCGGGCGGTCAGCGGGCGGGGTGGACCGGTGCGTCGAACCCGCCGCGGACCAGCGGCTTCGCGACGTGCCGGCGCGCGACCGGGGGCACCTCGTACCACCCCGGTTCGATGGCCCGTTCGACGGGACGGGTGACCCGGCCGGGCGCCGTCTCGGCGCAGTCGCGACAGCGGTAGCCCTGGTCCGCGCCCGCGCTCTCCATGCGCGTCCCGCACGACGGGCAGTCCGGCACGGCGGGTTCGGTGCGCACGAGCGAGCGGACCGCGAACTTCTCGAGTTTGAGCGTCCCGCGCGCCACCTCGCCGCAGGCGGTGACGCGGTCCCCGACGCGGAGGGCCCGCACGTCGTCGCGGAACCGCTTGGTCGGTTCGAACGCGGCGACCCGCAGGCGCCGGTCGCCGTCGGCCAGCGTCGCGAACACGTGGCCGCCGGGGTGCGTCTCGGGCGCGGCGAGGACGCGCCCGGTGACGCGGTAGGCCCGGCCGTCGCGGACCGCCCCGAGAGGCGCCGGACGGAGGTGAGCGTCCGTCCCCTGGTTGGTGACGAACAGCGCGGACCCGGCGACCGGTTCGCTCTCGACGCGGTCGGCCACGGCACGGACGGCGGCGGGGTCGTCGCCGCGGATGCCATAGAGGACCGGGCCCGGCGTGTGCGGGACGCAGACCACGTCGCCGGTGGCGCGGTCGACCGTGTCCCACGCCCGGGGGTAGGCGTCGGACGCGGCGGCGCGGACGCTCTCGGCGTCGACGGCCCGCGCCGTCCCCCACCGGTCGCGGCGGCGGTACGCGATGTGCTCGTAGGTCCACTCGTCGAGGGCCGCCCACGCCCCCACCGCGGCGAGGGCGCCGATGCGGCCCCGTCCGTTGCCCCAGGCGGCCGCGTCGTAGCCGGCCCGGTCGATGCGGCGCTCGGCGTCCGCGACGGTCAGGTGGTCCCGGACTGCCGCCAGCGCGAACGTCCGCACGGCGTCGGGCACGGCCGCCGGATCGCCCGGCGCGACGACGACCCCGGGGTTCGTCTCGGGGTCGGCCGTCGCCGCCGCGCCGTCCACGACGTCGCGGGCCACCGCCATCGCCGTCGGGGGGGCCGCGTCGGTGTGCACCGCGAGCGCGGCGTTCCCGCGGGTCTTGTGGGGCACCGCGGGGTTGCACCTGACGAGGAGGAGGCGGTCGACGCGGCCGCCGCGCTCCCGGAGGCGGTCGGCGACCCGCGCCGCCGCGTACGTCGTGCACATCCCGCGTTCGCGGGAGTCGGTGTCGTCGAGGGCGACGACAGTCACACCGGCGGTAGCCTGCCGGGGGAGGTAGCGCTTTCGCCACGCGGGCGCGACACCCGCCGACGGCACCGGGAGCGGCCGTTCGACGCGGCACAACGACTATATATCGCGCACGACTTACACCCGGATAACAGATGTCCCGGGCAGCACTCATCGGGAACGTGACCGCGATGCTCGCGGACGCGGGGTTCGCCGTCAGCGATCGGTGTTCCGTGCGTCCGAAGAGCTTCGACGTCGCGGCCCGCCGGGGCGAGGAACTCGTCCTCCTGAAGGTGCTCGGCAACATCGACGCCTTCGACGCGCCGACCGGCCGCGAGATGCGCCGCCTCGGCACCTACCTGGAGGCGACGCCGATGGTCGTCGGCCTCCGAACGAGGGACGAAGACCTGAAACCGCAGGTCGTCTACTTCCGGCACGGCGTCCCGGCCATCCACCCGGAGACGGCGATGGACCTCTTCGTCGAGGGCGTGCCGCCCATGATCTACGCGGCCCCGGGCGGTCTCTACATCAACCTCGACGGGGAGCTACTGGCCGACAAGCGACAGGAGCGCGGGTGGAGTCTCGGCCGACTCGCGAGCGAACTCGGCGTCTCCCGGCGCACCGTCTCGAAGTACGAGGACGGCATGAACGCCAGCGTCGAGGTGGCCGTCAAACTCGAGGACCTCTTCGACGCTCCGCTGACCGGTCCGGTCGACGTGATGGAGGGCGCGAGCGACGTCCGCGACGAGGAACCCACGCCCGACGACCCGGACGCGGAGGGCGAGGACCGCGAGGTGGTGACGGTCCTCACTCGCGCGGGCTTCGACGTCCACCCGACGGTCCGTGCCCCGTTCAAGACGGTCAGCGAGGCCGACGACGAGGAGAAGTTCCTCACCGGCCACTCCGAACTCACCGAGGCGGGCGTCAAGCGCGCCCGCATCATGGGGTCGGTCGGTCGCATCACCCGGTCGCCGTCGGTCTACGTCGTCGAGCGGTCCCGCCGCGAGTCCATCGAGGGCACCGCCATCGTCGAACGCGACGAGGTCGAGGAGATATCCGACACCGCCGAGTTGCGGAAACTCGTCCGGGAGCGCGCGGCCAACGAGGCCTGACGGTCCCGAACGCCTTTCTCCGCCGCGGTCGAATGCAGCCGCGAGTCCCATGTCCCCCGTCGACCTCCGGACCGCCCTCCGGGACGGCCTCGTGGTCTGGGCCGGCACGCTCCTCGTCCTGTTCGTCGCCGGCCTCCTGACCGGCGTCTGGCGACTCGCCGACGTCGGCGGCGCGGCCACGGACGAACTCGTCGGGCCGTTGCTGCCGTGGATGGCCGCGACGACCGCTCTCCTCGTCGGCGGCCCGGTGGTCGCCTACCGGTGGCGCGGCCTGGTCGCACCGCTGGTCGGACTCGGCCTGTACGCGACGTTCTGGCTCGTGACCGGCGTCCGGACCGGCGTCGGGCCGGTGCGGGCGGGCTTCGCCGCGCTCCTGTACGCCGGCTTCGGCGTCGGCGTCGTCGCGGGACTGGCCCTCCTCGAACTCCTCGTCCGGTGGGCCGGCACGTGGCGACTCGGCGCCTGACTACCCGCCGTAGGTCTCCTCGAGGTGGCTGACGATGTCGTCGGACTCGGGCATCCCCTCGACGTCGTGGTCGGGGTCGACCAGCACCGGCACGCCGGTCTGCCCGCTGACCGCCTCGACCTCCGTGCGGTCGCCGTGGGCCCGCGGAACGCTGTGCGTCTCGTAGTCGAGACCGAGTTCGTCGAGTTTGCGCGTCACCTTCGCGCAGAACGGACAGCCCGGGAGGACGTACAGTTCGAGGGTCGACATGGCCGGTCGTAGGCGTTCGTCGACAAAGAAGGCGCGGGAAGCGGCGGGGATTCGTGGCGACTCCGGTCAGCGGACGAAGCCGCCGTACCGGACGACGAAGTAGAGGACGAACGCCGCGGCGAGCACCCAGTGGCCGGGGCGGGTGTCCTCGCGTTCGCCGGCGGCGACGGCGACGATGGGGTAGGCGACGATGCCGAAGGCGATGCCGTTCGAGATGGAGTTGGTCAGCGGCATCATCGCGATGGTCAGCGTCGCCGGGACGGCGTGGTGGACCTGCGACCACGCGATCTCGAAGATGTTCTGGAACATGAAGACGGCGACGGCCAGGAACGCGACGTAGGGAGCGAAGGAGGGGATGGCCGACAGCAGCGGGACGAAGACCAGCGAGACGAGAAAGAGGACGGCCACCACCAGCGGGACCATCCCGGTGCGACCGCCCTCTTCGATGCCCGTCGAGGACTCGATGAACGTCGTCACCGTCGAGGTGCCGAGGACGGCGCCCACGGTGGTGCCGACGGCGTCGGCCATCAGCGGCTTGTCCATGTCGACTAGGTTGCCGTCCTCGTCGAGGAAGCCCGCGGCCTGGCCGAGACCGGTGACCGTGCCGGCGGTGTCGAAGAAGTCCACGAAGAAGAACGTGAACACCACGACGAGGAAGGAGAGTGGGTCCGCGTTCGCGAGGCCGTCGACGAAGGCGCCGAAGAGCGGGGCGATGTTGTACGCGGCGGGGCTGTAGGTGACGCTCTGGAACCCCGGTGCGAACGTGACGAACGCCAGATTGATGCCGTCGGGGAGTTCGCCGCCGAACTGCGTGACGCCGGCGGCGCTGGCGGCGTAGGCGGCGACGCTCGTCGCGAGGATGGAGAGGACGATGGCGCCCCGGACGCGCCGCGCGTAGAGGACGAACGTCAGGAAGATGCCGAACAGCGAGAGCACGGCGACCGGGTCCTGGGCGAGGTACGGGTTGAGCGACGTGATGTCGCCGGCGTCGGCGGCGATGACGTGCATGAAGTTCAACCCGATGAGCGCGAGGAACAACCCGATGCCCGGGCCGACGGCCCGCTTGACGGGTTCAGGGAAGAGGCCGATGATGTACTCCCGCGCCCCCACGGCCGTGAGCGCGATGAAGACGACGCCTTCGACGAACACCGCCGCGAGCGCCGTCTGCCACGCCACGCCCATCTGCGTGACGACGACGACGAAGAAGGCGTTCAGTCCCATGCCCGAGGCGAGGCCGAACGGCCGATTGGCGTAGAACGCCATCACCAGCATCGCGACGACGGCGGCGAGGATGGTCGCCACCGTGAGCAACTGGATGGCCCGCCCCTCCGGCGTCCCCAGTTTGGCGTCGGTGATGGCCCCGCTCAGCACGAGCGGGTTCACCGCGATGATGTAGCTCATCGTCAGGAACGTCGTCACTCCCGCGACGAGTTCACGTCTGAGCGTCGTGTCGTGTTCGTCGAGCCCGAAGTATCCCCCGAGAGTGTCACCTGTTGACATACTACGGCCGGGCAGACTGTCCCGTGGGATTTAGTCGTTGCCATCCACGGTCACTCGACCGAGAGCAGCGCCCGGACCGGCGCGTCGGTCCGCGCCCGGGCGCGGTCGACGCCGACGTCACCCACGGCGATGAGCGTGAAGACGCCGCTGACCGTCGCGCCCGCCGCGTCCGCCAACTCGAGGAGGAGTTCCTGGGTCTCGCCCGACCGGATGAGGTCGTCGGCGACGAGGACGCGGTCCCCCGCCTCGAGTGCGCTCTCGGGGAGGTAGTACGTGAGGTCGATGCCCGACTCGAGCGTGTGGCGCGCTTCGTGGAAGGCCGCGACTGCCGTCTCTTTTTTCTCCTTGGCGTAGACACACCGCGCGTCGTAGTGGGCCGCGAGGGCCGCGCCGACGGTGATGCCGTCGGTGGCCGCGGTCAGCACCGCGTCCGGCGGGTCGAAGGCGTGGGCCTCGGCCGCGGCGGGCGCCACCAGCCCGAGGAGTGGCTGGTCGAAGACGACGCGCGAGGTGTCGACGTAGCCGGCGTCGTCGACGCGGACCCGTGCCCGGAGTTCCTCGCGGAGGGCGGGCAGGGTCACCTCGTCGAGGACCGCGCGGGCGCGCTCGACGCCCGGCAGGACGTGCCCGTTGACGTACCGGTTGCAGTCGCCCGCCGGGAGGCCGGTGTCGGCGGCCAGTTCCTCGTAGGTCCGGGTGCGCTTGAGCACCCGGAGGGCGGCGACGGCCCGCAACTGGAGGCGGACCGTCTCGACGCGGTTCATGGGCCCAGGGGGGGCCGCCCCGACCAAGAAGGGTTCGCTGACGACGTCTGCGCGAGGCCGGGGAGAGAGGAGGCGTTCGGGTCAGGGGAGACGGAGAGACCGACCGTGCCGGGCGGTCAGGAGGTCCGGTAGAGCTGGACGAGAACGAGGACGAGGAGGACCTGGACTGCCTTGTCCAGATAGCCGAGCCAGGCCGGTCCGAGCGGCAAGAGCACGTAGCCGACGATCTGTGCGAGGACGTAGAGGACGCCTACCGGGTAGAGGGAGCGTCGGTACCGGGGGAGGACGATCAGCAGGACTATCGCTCCGAAGAAGCCGAGACCGGCGAGCAGGAACGGGAGCCAGTCTTCGAGCAGGTACAGGTACAGGTGGACGGCCCCCGTCACCGCCGCGAGCGCGATTGCGAGCCAGTGGAGGCCGGTCAACGACGCCGTGTCGACCGTCACCCCGGAGTCCGCCCGGCGAGTGGTCGAGGCCATAGATGGGAGGGGACACGCGGAGAGATAGTAATGCGGGAGATACTCGCTAAATCGGCCATTATCGAAACACGTGCTCGGCGAGAGTCGCTGCCCGCGCGACCACGAACGTCTCGACCCCCGATAGGGATGGCATACTAAAGGAGCGATCGTCCCTCGTTCCGGCTATGCAACTGCCCCGGCGCCAGTACCTCGGTGCCGTGGGTGCGGTGGTCGCCGGGAGCGGTTTCGCGGGGTGTCAGGGACAGTCCGAGGACGACGAGGGACACCCCCTCCTCACCGACGAACCGAACTACCGTGGGTGGTTCGACGGCGTGAGTAACTACCGGGGGACGCGGGACTACCGGTCCGAGTCGACGGTGGTCGTTCGGGTCGGCGTCGCCGGGGACGTCGGGTACTACAAGTTCGGTCCACCCGCCGTCGCCGTCTCGCCCGGCACGGAGGTCGTCTGGCGGTGGACGGGGAAGGGCGGCGCACACAACGTGGTCGCCGAGCGGGGAGCCTACGACAGCGGTGACCCGGTCGCCGGGGAGAACCAGACGTTCACGTTCCGGTTCGAAGAACCCGCCGTCTACACGTACCTCTGCGAGCCCCATCACGACATCGGGATGCGTGGGGCCGTCTTCGTCGCCCTCGGATGAGCGCGTGTGCGACTCGTCGCCCGGGACTCGACGCGACGTCCGATCGAGGGAGCCGATGGCGGGGTTTCGCCTACGCGCCGGGGTCGCGGTCCGCCAGCAGGTCCTCTGCGGTCAGCAGCGACTCCAGTTCGACGCCGTGCTCGGCCAGGAGTTCGCGGGCGCCCTCCTGGCGGTCGACGACGACGACGACCCGGTCGACGACGGCACCGGCCGCCCGGAGGGCCTCGACGGCGTCGAGGGCGCTCTTCCCCGTGGTCGCCACGTCCTCGAGGACGACCACCCGCTCGCCCGCCTCGAGGCGGCCCTCGATGCGGTTGCCGGTGCCGTACTCCTTGCGCTCCTTGCGGACGATGACGTAGGGCGCGCCGGACTTCGCGCTCGTGACCGCCACCAGGGGGACGGCCCCGAGCGCCACGCCCGCGAGTTTCGCGTCGCCGGTCCGCTCCGCGAACCGCTCGGCCACGAGGTTCAGCGAGCGAGGGTCCGTCTCGAAGAGGTACTTGTCGACGTAGTAGTTCGACGTGCCGCCGTGCGAGAGTTCGAACTCACCGAACCGGACCGCGTCGGCGTCGCGAAGCGCCGCGACGAGGGGGTCGCTCATCGTCCGAGGTGGCGGCGGGGAGACGCATAACCCCTTCGGAGCGGGGGAACGCCCTTGTGGGCGGGCCGCCTTCGCCACGCCATGGTCGACACGTGGGCCGCCGTCGGGACCGGCGGAACCCTCGTCTGTGCGCTCTCGGTCCCCGTGACCCTCGCCAGCGTCGCCCTCGGCTACCGCGCCGGCTCCTTCCGCGCGGGGTTCGGGGACGCCCTCCTCGGCGGGGGCGCCCTCCTCGCGGGGATTCAGGGGTGGGTGGTGACGACCGGCGACCCGCTGGCGGTCCTGACCGTCGCCGCGGCCACCGTCCTCGCCGCCGCCGTCCTGGGCGCGCTCCCCCTCGTCCTCGGGCAGTGGCTGGTCGTCACCGCCACCGGCCTCCCGCCGGTCCGGGCGCTCCCGCTGACGGTCCTCGCGTGGCCCGTGGGCGCGCTGGCGGCCGCGCCGGCGTTCGCCGACCTCGCCGGTCTCGTGGCGTTCGGGCCGGTCCGGGGGACGGGCGCGGCGCTCGCGTGGGTGGCCGTCCTGGCCGCGGCCGCGCTCGGTCCCGGCCTCCTCGGCACCGGACTCGGCTGGCTCACCACGGCTCGTCCTTGAGGCCGAGGGCGTAGGCCCCGGCGTTGGTCGAGAGGTGCAACAGCGGCGTGAGGACGACGACGGCCGCGAGGACGGGGAGCGTGAACGTGGCCCGGGTCCACGCCGGCGCGGCCAGCGCCGTCAGCACGAGGGCGCCCGCGACGAAGTCCAGTTGGTCCACCCCCGGAACGGGCATCCCCCGCGCTCGCCCGGTCCGGCGCTTCAGGAAGGAGGCGACGACGTCGCCGAGCATCGCCCCGGCCGGGAGAGCGAGCGTCGGTCCGGCGGAGAAGGCCGGCAACGACCCCGGGAGGAGGGGCGCGGCGGCGGGGCGGAGCGCGTTCAGGACGAGCGCCACCGCGGCGCCGGCGAGGACGCCCGCGGCGGTCCCCCGCCACGTCTTGCCGTCCCCGAGGAGGCGCCGCCCCCGCCACGTCCGGCCACCGTCGATTGGCGGGCCGCCGCCGAACAGGACGGCGGCGTTGTTCGGGACGTAGGCGGGCAACATCGCCCACACCGCGGTCACGACTGTCCCGAGGAGGTCCATACGTCGGCTGCGGGCGGCCGTCCCAAAGGCGTTCGGTTCCCCGCCGGCGGGCCGCGTGGCACTTATCGTCCGACGCGTCCAAGTCGGACCGTGCTCCCTCCCGTCGCCCGGCGGTTCGTCGCCGGCGAGACGGCCGCCGAGGCGTTCGAACGCGCCGCCGCCAACGACCGCCGGGGCGTCGGCACCATCATCAACCGCCTGGGCGAACACTACCGCGACCGGGCCAGCGCCGACGCCGACGCCGCGGCCTACCGGACGCTCGTCCGGGACGCCGCCACGACCGACCTGCCGGTCTGCGTCTCGGTGAAGCCCTCGCAGGTGGGCCTCGCCGTCGACGAGGCGACGTTCCACGAACTCGTCGACGACGTGGCCGCGGCGGCGGCCGACGCGGGCGTGTTCCTGTGGCTCGACATGGAGGGCCACGAGTCGACCGACGCCACCCTCGACGCCTACGAGCGCCTGGCGCGACGGCACGGCGGCGGCGTCGGCGTCTGCGTGCAGGCCAACCTCCGGCGGACGCGGGCGGACCTGGAGCGCCTCGCGGGCCTCCCCGGCAAGGTCCGCCTCGTGAAGGGCGCCTACGACGAACCGCCGGCACTGGCCCACCGCGACCGGGCGGCCGTGGACCGCAACTACCGGACGTGTCTCGCCTACGCGTTCCGGGCGTTCGAGGGCTCCATTGCCGTCGGGAGCCACGACCCCCGGATGCTCTCGCTGGCCGAACAGCTCCACGAGCGGTACGGGACGCCCTACGAGGTGCAGATGCTGATGGGGGTGCGCGAGGACGCCCAGTACGCCCTCGCTCGCGACCGGCCGGTCTGGCAGTACGTGCCCTACGGCCCGGCGTGGCTGGCCTACTTCGGCCGGCGCGTGGCGGAGCGGCGCGAGAACCTCGCCTTCGCGCTCCGCGCGGTGTTGCGCGGATAAACAGTTTGATGCCCCGTCGGCCCCGACGCCCCGGTAATGTCCTCGTGGAAGCGTGACGCCGCCTCGGGACTGGTCGTCCTCATCCCCCTGCTCGTCACCGCCTACGTGGTCGCGTGGCTCTACCTCGCCATCGCGGCGCTGCCCTTCCTCCAGAACATCGAACCGCCGGTGCTCCGGGTCGCGCTGACCCTGGTCGTGTTCGTCCTGCTGGTGTTCGCCATCGGCTACCTGATGCGGACGGCCCTCGGGAGCATCGTCGAGGCGGCCATCGACGACGTGATGAACCGCCTGCCCGGCCTCCGCGTCGTCTACAACGCCTCGAAGATGGCAATCGAGACGGCGCTCCAGGGCACCGACGACCTCCAGAAGCCGGTGAAACTGGAGACCTGGGAGGGGCTCCGGATGACCGCGTTCAAGACCGGACAGACCACCGCCGACGGCCGCGAGGTCCTCTTCTTGCCGACGGCGCCGAACATCACCACGGGCTTCGTCGTCGAGGTGGAGCCCGAGCGCCTCGTCGAGACGGACGAGCGCGTCGAGGACGCGCTGACGCGCATCCTCTCGGCCGGGTTCGGCGAGCGGAACGACGACCGGGGCGTCCCCATCGACGTCTCGCACGTCGCCGAGGAAGTCGCGCCGGACGGGCAGGCCGACGAGTAGCCGCCACCCACGGCGCGAGGGTGTTCCGGTGCTGACTTGTATGCCCTCCCCGTGGGTCGCACCGAACGGGCGATGGAGTCCGCCCGACCCAACCGCCGCGTCCGGCGGCTGATGACTCCTTCTCACGGGGGACACGCATGTCAGAGACCGAGACACACCCACTCGTTCGGGTCGAATCGCTGGTGTTGATCGCCATCGGCGGGTTCGCCGGGTCGAACCTGCGGTACTTCGCGGGCCTGCTGCTGCCCGGGTTGGGCGGGACGCTCGCGGCGAACGCCTTCGGGAGCGCGGCCCTCGGGTTCGTCCTCTACGAGACGCTGTACTCCGGCGTCCTCGCGAGCGAGACCCGGGCCGTCGTATCCACGGGCTTTCTCTCCTCGTTTACCACCTACAGCACGTTCGCCCTGCAGTCGGCCGGGGCCGCCCCGCCGGTGCTGGTGGGCAACGTCCTCGCCAACTACGCGCTCGGGTTCACGGGCGTCCTCGTCGGGCGGTCGCTCGCCAGACGCGTCGAGGGACGGTGGTCGTCGTGGTGACCCTCGACCCGGCACACGTCGTCGGGACCGGCGGCGCCATCGGGGCGGTGCTGCGGACGGTCGTGAGCCGGCGGGTGGACGTCGAAGAGTTCCCCACGGGGACGTTCACGGTCAACGTCGTCGGGAGCTTCGCGCTGGGCCTCGTCACGTTCCTCCACCTCGGGGACACGACGGCCCTCCTCCTCGGCACCGGGGCCTGCGGGTCGTTCACGACGTTCTCCTCCTTCTCCGTCGAGACGGTGCGCCTCTGGGAGACGGGGGAGCGGGTGCGGGCGGTCGCCAACGCCGTCGGAAACCTCGTCGGCGCCGGCGTCGCCCTCGGCCTGGCGTGGGGCGTCGCGAGCCTCCTGGCCTAGTCGTCGAGTCTGACGACGTGGACCGGGACCGGCGACCGCCGGACGACCTTCTCCGTGACGCTCCCCAGCAGGAAGTGGTCGAAGCCCGTGCGGCCGTGCGTGCCCATGACGAGGAGGTCGGCGTCGTGGTCGGCGGCGTAGTCCAGGATCTCCTCGTGCGGGACGCCCCGGACGACGGCCGTCTCGACGGCGACGTCTGCGTCCTCGGCCGCCGCCTGGACGGCGTCGAGGGCGCGTTCGCCCTCGGCGCGGAGTTCGTCCTGCAGGGAGACCCACTTCGACTCGGGGAGCGTGTTGTAGTCCCTGGTGTCGACGACGTAGAGGCCGTGGACGGTCGCACCGGTCAGGTCCGCGAGCGACACCGCCTCCTGGATCGCGCGCTGTGCGCCGTCGCTCCCGTCGGTCGGGACGAGGATCGTCCGGTACATGGTCGACGCTACGACCGTCGAGGGCATATAACCACCCGCTCAGCGACCGCAGTCGGGGGCTACTCGACGTAGGTGAACCACTCGGGGTGGGCGTCCACCCGGCGGCTCACGACGTCGAAGAAGTGCTGCTGGATCTCCTCGGTGACGGGGCCGCGGGTGCCCGGGCCGACCTGCACGTCGTCGACGGACCGGATGGGCGTCACCTCGGCGGCCGTGCCCGAGAAGAACAGTTCGTCGGCGTTGTACAGTTCGCCGCGACTGACGGCGGTGTCCTCGTGGACGGTGTAGCCGAGGTCGCGGGCCAGCGTGACCACGGACTTCCGGGTGATGCCGTCGAGGATGCTCTCAGCGAGGCCGGGCGTGTATATCTCGCCGTCGCGGACGAGGAAGAGGTTCTCGCCGGGACCCTCCGCGACGTTGCCCTCCTTGTTGAGGACGATGGCCTCGGTGTAGCCGTTACCCTTGGCCTCCTCGGTGGCGAGCAGACTGTTGACGTAGAGGCCCGTTATCTTGGCCGTCGTGGGGATCTGGCTGGAGGCGTGCTTGCGCCAGGAGGAGACCGAGACGTCGACGCCGTTCTCGATGGCGTCCTCGCCGAGATAGGCCCCCCACGGCCACGTCGCGATGGCCACGCGGGTCGGACACTCCTTCGGGGAGACGCCGAGCGAGTCGTAGCCGTAGAAGGCGACCGGCCGGATGTAACACGAGGAGAGGTCCTGCCGGCGGACGAGTTCGGTCGTCGCCTCGGTCAGTTCCTCGCGGGAGAACTCGATGTCGAGGCCGAGCGGTTTCGCGGAGTTGAACAAGCGGTCGACGTGTTCGTCCCAGCGGAAGATGGCCGGGCCGGCCTCCGTCTCGTAGCAGCGGACGCCCTCGAAGACGCCGCTCCCGTAGTGGAGGCCGTGTGTGAGGACGTGCACCTCGGCGTCGTCCCAGTCGACGAACTCACCGTCCATCCAGATGGTGTCCACGTCCATCTCGTCGAAGCCCATGTGCCGCCAAATGGGGGCCTTCGTTATGAGTATTCCCCGTCGGCCCCGAGGCCGTCGACGACGTCCGCGCCCTCCAGAAACACCAGGTCGTGCCGGCGCGCGTAGGCCCGGGCGTCGGCCTTCGTGCGCGCCTCGCCGGTCGCCGCGTCGAGCATCTCGGTGACGACGACCGCGGGTTCACGGCCCGCGGCCCGCGCGAGAGCGACGCCGAGTTCCGTGTGGCCCCGGCGCTCCGCGAACGAAGGGGCCGCCCGGAGGAGGTTGACGTGCCCGGGTGCGCGGAACTCGGCGGCGAAGTCCGTCTCGCCGGGAGCGCCCGCGGCGGCCGCGAGTTCGCGGATGGTCAGCGCCCGGTCGCGGTCGGTGACGCCCGTGTACGTGTCGCGGTGGTTCACCGGCAACGAGAACGAGGAGCGGTCGTCGTAGCCGACGTCGCCGTGCCCCTCCGCCGCGGGGTGGTCGATGGTCTCCGCGAGGAAGGGCAACTCGAAGGCGTCGGCCACCTCCGCCCCGAGGGCGACACAGACCAGGCCGCCGGCGTCGGTGCGCATCCGCGCGACGTCGGCGGCTCTGACTGCCCCCGCCGGGTAGATGAGGTCGGTCTCGGCCTCCCGGTCGTCGAAGTCGTGGACGAGCACGGGGTCGCCCGCCCGGAAGGCGGCGACGGCGCGGTCGAGGGCGGCCTCGACGGCCGCCTCACCGGTCCGTGACATGGACCTCCACCTCGTCGCCGTCCTCGAGTCCGAGGGCGTCGCGGAGCCGGTCGGGCGCGATGACCTCGAGTTGGTCCTCGTCGTGGTGCGTGCGGTCGGGCGCGATGACGTGAGCGCCCTCGTAGTCGCCCCCGGCGGCGGACACCGTCGCCGGGAAACAGACCGCCGGGCCGTAGGTCCGCTCGTCGTCCTCCCAGCCGTCGATGGGGACGGGGTCGACGGCCGCGAGCGCGGAGCGCTCCCGGCGCGAGCGGTCCGTGAGTTCGACGTTCAGCGTGCCCGGGAACGGCTCGTAGCCGAGGCGCTCCGTGAACTGCGACATGTACCCCGGCAGGGAGATGTAGTGGCGCCCCTCGCCCATGCCGCTGGTGACGACGCCGCGGAGCGTGACGGACACCTCGCCCTCGAACAGGCTCCGGTAGTCCTGGTACTCCGTCTCGAGGGCGCGCTCGCCGTCGTCGGTGACGGCCACCCACTGGCCGTCGCCGGCGCGTTCCCGCTCGACGTAGCCCGCGTCCTCGAGCGCCTGGAGGCGGCGAGAGGCCGTCTGCGTCGAGACGCCCAGGTCGTCGCCGAGGGCGGTACACGACACCTTGGTCTCCCCGTGGAGCGCGCCCGCCAGCGCGAGTTGCTTCAGCGCCGCGAGTTCGTCGTACCCGACGGCGAGGGCCTGACCTGCCATACGCCGACCTACCCGCGCCGCCGGGATAAGAATTCCGGACGTGAGACGAGTCCCACAATCGTTAATCGCCGTCCCAGAACTCGCCGTCTGCGCGGAGTTCGGGCACCCAGGTGTCCTCGTCCCGGGCGAGGAGGGCGACGTTCGACACCGGCTGTTCTTTCAGGACGCCGTGGTCGGGCATGTGGGTCTGGACCCGCTCGGCGAACCCGCGGACGTCGGCGTGGTCGGGCATCGCCGACCGGTCGAGGCGCCCCCGGGAGTGGCCGACGTGCATGTAGCCCTTCAGTTCGACGAAGTCCGGGTCCGCCCGACGGAACAGGCCGGCGTACCAGTCCGGGTCGTGGTCGTTCTCGCCGGCGACGAGCGTCGTCCGGAGGACGGTCCGCGCGTCGTGGTCGTAGAGGACGTCCAGCGTCTCGACCAGCTTCTCCCAGGCGTCGTCCTCCAGCGCGTGGACCGTCCGGTCGAAGGTCCCGCGGTGGGGGGCGTCCACGCTGACGTACAGTTGCGTCGGGTCGCACTCCCGGATGACGTCCGGACGGGTGCCGTTCGAGACGAGGAAGGTCGTCAGGCCCCGGTCGTGGAAGGCCTCGACGAGTTCGGGCAGGTAGGGGTAGAGCGTCGGCTCGCCGTCGAGGCTGATGGCGACGTGGCGGGGCTCCATCGCCTCCTCGAATCGCTCCTCGGGGACGGCGTCGTTGCCGCCGAAGCCCGACAGCAGTTTCTTCTGGAGGCGAATCGAGGCGTCGACGACCGCCTCCGGGTCGTCCCACTCGACGCCGTCGAGTTCGTAGGCGTGGCCGGCGTGGTCGCGCCAGCAGAACACGCAGCGCTCGTTGCACCGGACGACGGGCGTCATCTGGATGCACCGGTGCGAGCGGATGCCGTAGAAGGCGTACTTGTAACAGGTCCCCTCGCCGCGGAGGGCGTTGGCGGTCCACCCGCAGGTCTGGGCCGCGGTGTGGTTCTCGTGGTGGTAGTCGGGGGCGTCCACCTGCTTCGGTCCGCCCGAGTCGCTCATGTCTCGCCCTGGGGCCCGGAGCGTGAAACAAGCTTCCCTTGCGGCGCCTCCCCCGGGCCACGCCGTCCAGCGGGCGCTCACCGTCGCTCGACGCAGGCGACGTACGCCGGCGTCGCGCTCCAGCGGCGCTCGAAGACCGACTCGTGAACGGCGGCGACCCGCCACCCGCCGGCCGACTCGAAGCGACGGCGGAGTTCGGCCGGGGTGATGCCGTACGTGCGACGGTCGTCGGTGCGGGCGTCCCCCAGGACGAGGTAGCGGCCGCCGGAGACGACGACGTCGCCCAGGACGTCGACGAACCGGTCCCGCTCCCGGTCGCCGAGGACGTGGAACATCGCGCAGTCGACGACGGTCCGGACGCGGAGGCCCGCCTCGGCCAGACCGTCGAGGCGGAGGGCGTCCCAGACCAGGAACTGCGCCGGAATCCGGCGCCAGCGCGCCTTCGCGCGGGCCTGCCGGATGGCCACGGCGGAGATGTCGACGCCCAGGACGTCGTGGCCCCGCCGCGCGAGGTACAGCGAGAGTTCGCCGGTCCCACAGCCGACGTCGAGGACCGGGCTCTCGACGTACCCGGCCTCCTCGAACGTGACGAACGCGCGCTGTGGACGGCCGACGTCCCAGTTCGGGACGCCCGCGTAGGCGGCGTCGTAGACGTGTGCCATCGACCCCGCCGGCGGGACTCCGGGGCCCCGGGGTTCGCCGTCGGGCGTCATCTCGTGGTCACCCTGGCTGTTGACCGGCCGGGCACGTAACCGTTCGCCAGGGGCCCGCGTGCCGGCCGGGTCCCGCTCCCGGGACTCGGCGACGGCGGGGACCGTCGACGCCAGACGGAACGCCTTTCATCGCCCCGGAGCAACGGCGGGTATGTACCGCACGCTCCGCGCCGAAGTCGAGGACGCGATGGCGGGAGCGCTCGCCGCCCGCGAACTGCCGGCCGACGACCTCGGCATCGAGGAGCCCCCCGGGGAGGTCGACGCCGTCCTCGCGTCGAGCGTCGCGTTCCGCCTCGCCAGCGTTGCCGAGCGGCCGCCGGCGGCCATCGCCGCCGACCTGGCCGACGCCGTCGACGTGGAGGACTACGACTACGTCGGCGAGGTGACGGCACAGGGCCCCTACGTCAACTTCGCGCCGACCGCGGCCTACTACGCCGACACGCTTGCCGCCGTCGACGGGACGTGGGGTCACCTCCCGTCCCGGGAGGAGTCGGTCGTCGTCGAGCACACGAGCGCCAACCCGACGGGCCCGGTCCACGTCGGTCGGGCGCGCAACCCCATCATCGGCGACGCCATCGTCCGACTGCTGGACGCCGCGGGCTACGACGTCGACGCGCACTACTACGTCAACGACGCCGGCCGGCAGATGGCCGTCTTCACCTGGGCCTACGAGACGTTCGACGAGTCCGAGTTGCCCGACCCGGAGCGGGACCGCCCCGACTACGAACTCGTGCGCTACTACCGGAAGGGCAACGCGTTCCTCGAAGAGGGCGACCCCGAGGACGTCGAGGCCGCCGAAGCGGAGATCCAGGCCATCCTGCAGGGCCTCGAGGCGGGCGACGAGGAGACCTACGAGCGGGTCTCGACCGTCGTCGACCGCGTGCTCTCGGGGATGCGCCGGTCGCTGGCGCGCCTGCCCGCCGAGTTCGACGAGTTCGTCAAGGAGACCCGGTTCATCCGCGACGGGTCGACCGACGGCGTGGTCGACCGCCTCAAGGACCTCGACGGCGCGGTCCTCGAAGAGGGCGCGTGGCAACTCGACCTCGAGGGGTTCGAGAAGAAGTTCGTCTTCCTGCGCTCGGACGGCACCAGCCTCTACTCGACCCGTGACCTCGCCCACCACGAGTGGAAGTTCGCCACCTACGACCGCGCCGTGACGGTCCTCGGGGAGGACCACAAACTCCAGGCCGACCAGCTACAGGCGACGCTGGAGCGCCTCGGGCACGACGCCGACCGCCTGACCGACGTCTTCTACTCCTACGTCAACCTCCCGGAGGGGAAGATGAGCACGCGGGCCGGGACGGCCGTCGACCTCGACGACCTGCTGGACGAGGCGGTCGCCCGCGCCCGCGAGGAGGTCGAGGCGCGCCTCGACACCCGGGCCCGCGACGACGACCTCGACGAGGGGGACGTCGAGCGCATCGCCCGGCAGGTGGGCGTGGGGGCGGTCCGCTACGACATCGTCTCGAAGCAGCCCTCCAAGGCCATCACCTTCCGGTGGGAGGAGGCCCTCGACTTCGACGCCCAGAGCGCGCCCTACATCCAGTACGCCCACGCCAGGACCTGTGGCATCCTCGGCGCGGCCGACGGCGTCCCGGCGGGCGACGTCGACGCCGACCTCCTCGACGGCGACGCCGAGCGCGCGCTCCTCCGTGCGGTCGCACGCTATCCGGCCGTCGTCGAGTCCGCGGCCGCGGAACTCGAACCCCACACCGTCGCGACGTTCGGTCGCCAGTTCGCCGACGCGTTCAACACCTTCTACCGCGAGTGTCCGGTCCTCGACGCCGACCCCGAGGTGCGCGCGGCCCGCCTCGCGCTGACGGCCGCCGCCCGCGACACGCTGGCGAACGCGCTCGGCGTCCTCGGCATCGAGGCGCCCGAGTCGATGTGACCCCGCTCAGGCCGGGGGCGCGATGAGCTGTCCGCCGACGAAGAAGACGGCCATCGCGCCGACGCCGAGTGCCAGCACCACGAACAGCAGGATCCAGGTCCACGGAACTGAGGTGTCTACGTCTTCGGCCATCGCCATGTGGCGAACTCCACGAGCCTCGCCTATAGGTATTGCGCCTCAGCCGAACAGCCCGCCCGTCAGTCGCGAGAGGAGGGACCGGCCGCCGTCGTCGCCGCCCTGGTCTTCGGCGTCGCCGTCCGCACGGTCCGGGTCGTCCGGGTCGCCGTCCGTGGCTCCGCCCTCGCCGGTCCGGTCGGCGCCCCCGTCGTCGCCGTCCCCGGTCGCGGGTTCCCGCTCCGGGCCGTCGTCCGCGTCCGCGTCGGCCGCCCCGTCGTCGGCGGCAGCGGCCGCGCCGCCCTCCGGGGTGCCGACGGCGAGCGGTTCGGCCTCGTCGATGACGGCCACGCCCCCCTCTGACCCGGCGTCGGGGGCGTCCGCGAACGGCACAGCCCCCTCGGCCGCGGCGGTCCCGCCCCCGGCCCCGTCCGCCGCCTCGGCGGCGGCCTCGTCCACGGGTGCGGGTTCGGCGCCGAAGTCGAAGTCGGTGACCCGGACGTCGAACAGGGCGGCGGCGACGTCGGCGTAGGCCAGCGTCGAGGGGGCCTCGGGGGCGAACACCGGGAGGGCCGCTCGCGCGTCGGCGGCCGCCCGGACCGTCTCGTCGGGCGGGATGGCACCCAGGACCGGCGCGCCGACGCGGTCGGCCACCTCCTCGGCGTCGGCGTCGGTCGAGAGCGTGACGACGACGCCCCGGACCTCGCCGCCGACCGTCGCGACCAGGTCGGCCGTCTTCGCGGTGTTGCCGACCGCCGTCGTCTCCGCCGAGGTGACGAGGACCACCTCGTCCGCGACGCCCAGCGGGAGGACGGTGTCGTGGCTCAGGCCGGCGCCGGTGTCGACGACGACCACGTCGTAGCGCGACCGGAGGTCCTCGAGGAGGTCGCTGAGCGCCGCGGGGTCGGCGGCCGCGTAGTCCTCCAGGTCGACGCTCCCCGGGAGGACGTCGAACCCGCCGGGCACCGAACGGAGGCCCGCCTCGAGGTCGGCCCGGCCGGCGAGGACCTCGTGGACCGTCGCGCCGTCGGACACGTCGAGGAACGTCCCGAGGTCCGCCATGCCCAGGTCCGCGTCGACGACGACTGTCCGTCGTCCCGCCGCCGCCGCGCAGGCGCCGAGCGCGATTGCCGTCGTCGTCTTTCCGACACCGCCCTTCCCGCCACCGATGGCGAGCACGGTCCCCGAGGTCATGTTGTCTGCAATCGTAACCCCAGCGTATTAAAAGGCCCCGTCGCTGGCGGGCCCGGTCAAAGGTTTCATACCCACTCGCGGGCCTAAAATCGACAATGAGCGCATCCGAGGGCGAAGCGACCGACGACAAGCACAAGTACGAGTTCCAGAAGCTCATCGAGGAGCTCCGGGAGTACGAGGGCTCGGGAACCCAGCTCGTCACCATCTACGTCCCGGACGACATGCAGATCTCCGACGTCGTCGCCCACATCACCCAGGAACACAGCGAGGCCTCCAACATCAAGTCCAAGCAGACGCGGACGAACGTGCAGGACGCGCTCTCCTCCATCAAGGCCCGGCTCAAGTACTACGACACCTACCCGCCCGAGAACGGCATCGTCCTCTTCTCCGGGGCCGTCGACGCCGGCGGCGGCCAGACGGACATGATCACGCGGACGCTGGAGCAGCCGCCCGAACCCATCCAGTCGTTCCGCTATCACTGCGACTCGGCGTTCCTCACCGAACCGCTGGAGGAGATGCTCACGGACAAGGGCCTCTACGGCCTCGTCGTCCTCGACCGCCGCGAGGCGAACGTCGGCTGGCTGAAGGGCAAGCGCGTCGTGCCGGTGAAGTCGACCACCTCGCTCGTCCCGGGGAAGCAGCGCAAGGGCGGACAGTCCGCCCAGCGGTTCCACCGCCTCCGCCTCGAGGCCATCGACAAGTTCTACCAGGAGGTCGCCGAGATGGCGAACGACCTGTTCGTCCCCGAGCGGGGCGACCTCGACGGGGTCCTCGTCGGCGGGCCCTCCCCGACCAAGGACGAGTTCCTCGACGGCGACTACCTCCACCACGAGATCCAGCAGAAGGTGCTGGGCAAGTTCGACGTGGCATACACCGACGAGTCGGGGCTGTACGACCTCGTCGACGCCGCACAGGAGACGCTCGCGGACGCAGAGTTGATGGAGGACCGGCGCCTGATGGACGAGTTCTTCGAGGAACTCCACGACGGCGACCTGGCGACCTACGGGTTCGAGCCGACGCGGCGCAACCTCGTGATGGGGTCGGTCGACCGCCTCCTCATCAGCGAGGACCTCCGGAAGGACGTCGTCACCTACGAGTGCCAGAACGGCCACGAGGAGCGCGAGGTGATCGACCAGCGCTCGGAGACCCCCACTCACGAGTGCGAGGGATGTGGGGAGTCGGTCGCGGAGGGCGAGCGCGAGGACCTCATCGACCACCTCATGGACATCGCAGACCAGCGCGGCACCGAGACGAAGTTCGTCTCGACCGACTTCGAGAAGGGCCAGCAACTGCTGAACGCCTTCGGCGGCGTCGCCGGCCTGCTCCGGTACTCGACGGGCGTGTGAGGCGCGCCTCAGAGCAACTGTTCTAGCTGTCGGGACCGCCGCGAGAGGTCGACCGCCGGGTCGAGGTCCGGGTCGTCGGCGAGTCGCGAGAGCAGGAGGAAGGGGTCGTCGCCCGCGACTTCGAGGTACTCGACGAGCGCCCGGAGTTCGGCGCGGTAGAGCCCCGGCGAGTCGAGCAGGGCCAGCATCGCCGCGGCGGCGGCCCCCGCCTCGGGGTCGGCGGGGAACGCGTCGCTGACGGCACCGAACGCCGGCGGGGCTGTAGGCGGCGACTCCAGGGGCGCGACGCGGAGACACCGGGTGCACAGCGCGGCCGCCGGTCGATCGTCCGGCAGGACGCCGTCGAGGGCGTCGGGAAGCGTGAACGCGACGACGGACGCGCCGCAGTCGGGACAGGACACGGGCCGAGGGACGGGTAGTGCGGTGTCAGTCGTCGGCGGTGACCGTCTCCGCCGGTTCGGTCTCGGTCTCGGCGGCCTCGCGGGCGGCCTTCTCTTCCTCTTCTTTCTTGGCCTTGATCTTCTTCATGCGGAAGATCTCCTCGCGCTCCTGCTCCTCGAGCTTCTGCTCGATGAACTCCTGGTTCTCGCGGAGGTCGGGCAGGAGCTTGAACTCGAGCGCGTTGACCCGGCGCTTGGTGGTCTCGATCTCCTCGAGCATCTTCTTCATGGCCGTCTCGACCTCGGCGGCGAGGATGACCTGCTCGAGGAGGTCCTCGTAGGCCTCGGCCACCTCGTCGATGCGGGCGCTCGTGCCGAGGACGCCGTAGCCGCGCTCGTCGAGGCTCTTCTGGACTTTCGTGGACTCGATCTGCGGGACGACCACGCCCATGATGTTCTTGGACTCCAGCGTGATCTCCGGGTGTTCCTTGAGGGCGGCGGCCGCGCTCCGCACCGCGATGTCGCCCTCCATCGCCCGGGCCATGTCGATGGTCTTCTGGGCGTCGTCGTAGGCGTCCTCGAGGTTCGACCGGACGTCCCGGGACTGCTCGAGGATGTCCATGAACTCCATGATGAGGCCGTCACGCTTCTGTTCGAGCGTGTCGTGGCCCCGCTCGGAGAGTTCGATCCGGTCCTCGATCTCCATCAGGTTCTTCCGGGTCGGTTTGATGTCCTCGGCCATCGTGGCGAGTCCTTGTGGTGCCAGCCCGATAACGTTTCGTTTTCGGACGGGTCGCCGCGGCTCCGTGGGGGAGACAGAGCGTTCAGCGGGACGGAACGGGAGAGGACGGACCTGGACGGAACGGGAGAGGACGGACCTGGACGGGTCAGTCCGCGGTCGCCTCTTCCTCGGCCGCGCCGTCGGCGTCCTCGCCGACGTAGTACCGCTCGATGAACTCCTCGTCGATGCGGTTGAGCTCCTCGGTGGGGAACATCGAGAGCAGCTCCCAGCCCAGGTCCAGCGTCTCCTCGATGGAGCGGGCGTTCTCGAATCCCTGCTGGACGAACTCCTCCTCGAAGCGGTCAGCGAAGTCGAGGTAGAGGTTGTCGCGCTCCGAGAGCGCCTCGCGGCCGACGATGTTCACCAGGTCGCGGAGGTCCTCGCCCTCCGCGTACGCGGCGTAGAGCTGGTCCGAGACGTCGGCGTGGTCCTCGCGGGTCAGCCCCTCGCCGATGCCGTCGTCCATCAGCCGGGACAGCGAAGGCAGCACGTAGATGGGCGGTTCGACGCCCTGCGAGTTGAGGTCGCGGTCGACGTAGATCTGCCCCTCGGTGATGTAGCCGGTGAGGTCCGGGATGGGGTGGGTGTCGTCGTCGCCCGGCATCGTCAGGATGGGGATCTGGGTGACCGACCCGTCCCGGCCGTCGATGCGGCCGGCGCGCTCGTAGAGCTGGGCGAGGTCGGTGTACATGTACCCGGGATAGCCCCGGCGACCCGGGACCTCCTCGCGGGCCGCACCGATCTCGCGGAGCGCCTCGCAGTAGTTGGTCATGTCCGTCAGGATGACGAGGACGTGGTAGTCCTTGTCGAAGGCGAGGTACTCCGCGGTGGTCAGCGCCAGCCGCGGCGTGACCGTCCGCTCGACCGCGGGGTCGTCCGCGAGGTTCATGAAGACGACCGAGCGCTCGAGGGCGCCCGTCCGCTCGAAGTCCTCCATGAACTCGTTGGCCTCCTCGGCGGTGATGCCCATCGCGCCGAAGATGACGGCGAACTCGGTGCCGTCCCCCTCGTCGCCCTCCGCCTCCTCGGGCACGGTCGCCTGCCGGGCGATCTGGAGCGCCAGGTCGTTGTGCGGCAGGCCCGAGCCCGAGAAGAGGGGGAGCTTCTGACCGCGAACGAGGGTGTTCATGCCGTCGATCGAGGAGACGCCGGTCTGGATGAACTCCTCGGGGTACTCGCGGGCGGTCGGGTTGATGGCCGCGCCGACGATGGGGCGACGGTCCTCGGGGACGATCTCGGGCCCCCCGTCGATGGGGTTGCCGGAGCCGTCGAGGACGCGACCGAGGAGGTCCTCGGTGACCGGCATCTGCAGCGTCTCGCCCAGGAAGCGGACGGAGGCGTTGCGGTCGATGCCGTCGGTGCCCTCGAAGACCTGGATGGCGACGAGCCCCGACTGGGACTCGAGCACCTGGCCACGGCGGGTGTCGCCGTCGGCGAGTTCGATCTCGACGATCTCGTCGTACCCGACGGGTTCGTCGACTTCCGCGAACACGAGCGGACCGCTGATCTCGGTGATTGTCTGGTACTCTTTCATCAGTAGAGTGCCTCCAGTTGCTCGGCGAGGTCGGTCTCCAGGTCCTCGATGAAGGTCTCGTAGTCCTCGGCGGTCCCCATGCGGTTGAGCCGGGGGGCCGCGTCGACGTCCTGGATCTCGTCGACCGGGACGCCGGCGTCGAGTGCCTCGAAGGCCTCGTCGTGGAAGGTCCGGATGGCCCCGAGCATCAGGTAGGTCTTCTCCGGTTCACAGTAGGTGTCCACGTCGTGGAAGGCGTTCTGCTGGAGCCACGCCTCGCGGATGTAGCGGGCGACCTCCAGCGTGAGCTGCTGGTCCTCGGGGAGGGCGTCCTTCCCGACGAGCTGGACGATCTCCTGGAGTTCGTCCTCCTCGTCGAGCAAGTCGACCGCCCACTGCCGCAACTCGGGGTAGTCCTCCGCGACGTTCTCCCGGTACCACGGGTCCAGCTGCTGGGTGTACAGCGAGTAGGACTCGTTCCAGTTGATGGCCGGGAAGTGGCGGCGCTCGGCCAGGTCGGCGTCCAGCGCCCAGAACGTCTTGACGATGCGCAGCGTGTTCTGGGTGACCGGCTCGGAGAAGTCGCCGCCCGGGGGCGAAACCGCGCCGATGACCGACACGGAGCCCTCGGTGCCGTTGATGTTCTGGAACTTGCCCGCGCGCTCGTAGAACTCCGAGAGCCGGGCCGCGAGGTAGGCCGGGTAGCCCTCCTCGCCGGGCATCTCCTCCAGCCGGGAGGAGATCTCGCGCATGGCCTCGGCCCACCGCGAGGTGGAGTCGGCCATCAGCGCGACGTCGTAGCCCATGTCGCGGAAGTACTCCGCGATGGTGATGCCCGTGTACACGCAGGACTCGCGGGCCGCGACGGGCATGTTCGACGTGTTCGCGATGAGGCAGGTGCGGCTCATCAGCGGGTAGCCGGTCATCGGGTCCTCCAGTTCGGGGAAGTCCTCGATGACCTCGGTCATCTCGTTGCCGCGCTCGCCACAGCCGACGTAGACGACGATGTCGGCGTCGGCCCACTTGGCGAGCTGGTGCTGGGTGACCGTCTTCCCGGAGCCGAAGGGGCCCGGAATCGCGGCCGTCCCGCCCTTCGCGATGGGGAACAGGCCGTCGAGGATGC
>JBDGTT010000021.1:0-29714 GCA_042216525.1 Halobacteriaceae archaeon | reverse complement strand
TCCCACTCGAGGTCGTGGGTCTGTTCGATGCGACGTTTGTACGCGTCAAGGTCGGGCGAGCCCTCGGCACGAGCATCCTCGTCGGTCAGGTCGCCGAGTCGCTCGGTCGTGACTTCGACCACGTCGAATTCCGTGCCGTTGATCTCGAAGACGTCTCCTTCCTCCGCGTGTCGGTCGCCCCGGTGGAGCTGCGTGACGTCGCCCGCCAGAACGGCCTCGCTGATGGGTTCTGCCGGCAGCAGATCGGTCGCATCGACGCGTGCCATAGATAGCTGTTCGACTGCTGGCGGAAAAGAATGGTGCGGACTGGCGGTGGGCGGCATCGAGTGTTCCAGTGACCCGTTCGAACCGATGGATCCGGAGCAACGGGCGTCGCCCGTGAGACACAGGTCGATATGACCGACGATGGTACCCTCGACCGAACGAAAATCACGTGTTTCAGGGGCTCGTCGGCGCCGTTCCCACGTCATCGCACAATACGGGTTCGTCGCGGTGTTCCTGTACGTGGCGCTGGAGACGGCGTTCATCCTCCACTACGTCCCGAGCGAGGTCGTCGTGCCGTTCGCGGCGACGGAACTCGTCCACGACTCTCTCCTTCGCGATATCCGTCCTCGATGCGACTGCGGGCGCGACGCTCGGTAGCGTCGTCGCGTCCGTGTCGACGGTCGCGCCACACCCGGCCGCTGCCCGTGGCGCGTCACCGTCGCGCGCGGTTCCATCGGAGACGGGCTCGGTGTCGCCGACGCCGCCTACCCGGAGAGCTGCGAGCGGACCCTCTCGTGGAGGTCGGACAACTGATCGCGCGCCTTCTTGGGGATGTCCTCCTGGAGCGAGGCCATCGCCGGCTGCCCGGACAGGTCGGGGTTGCCGACGATGACGACGCCGACCATCCCGAGTCCCTCGTGCGGGACGCAGTAGTAGTCGTAGACGCCCTCGGTGTCGAACGTCTGCGTGTACGTGGCGTCGGTCTCCAGGCGCCCGCTGTCCCACGCGCTCGCGCCGTCGGGGATGCGCTGTGGGTCGTCGTTCGCCGCCGCGTAGGCGGTGGCGGTGTGTTCCTCCTCGTCGACGTTCTTCCACGTCACGCTTCCGCCCGGCTTGACCCACGCCACTTCCGGCGCGAACACCGGGTCCTCCTCCGACAGCATCGTCATCTCGACGGTCGCCTCCTCGGCCGGGCCGTCCGAGATCTGTCGGACCTCCGCCTCGCTGGCGAAGTGCTCTGCTTCGCCGCCGCTGTCGCTGCTGGTCTGGGTCGTCGTCTGTCCCCCACCGCCGTCAGAGGACGCCGACGTCGTACACCCCGCGAGCGCCAGCACCGCCATGGACCCTGCCGCCCCGAGGACGGACCGTCGGGAACGCGTGTCGTCAGTCACTCTCGGTCACCTCACACGTGGAGACACGCACCGAGACGCGGTATAACGCGAACCTGTTTCGTCTGCTCCGCAAAAGAGCGATCATTTATAAGTGGGCGGGTAGCGCACTCTCCTCTCACAGCGAAACGTGTGCCAGATACAGTATCTGACGATGGGAGCGATCTGCTCGGTGTGCTGGGCGACGAGTACGCACAGGCGATCCTGGCCGCGACGAGCCGCGAACCCATGTCTGCGAAGCAACTCAGTACCGCGCTCGACGCGGACGTCTCGACGATCTACCGGCACGTCAACGAACTGGTCGAACGCGACATCCTCGTCGAGCGGACACAGATCGTCAGCGACGGCAGCCACCACAGCCTCTACGAGGCGAACGTCGACCACGTCGAAATCGACATCGACGCGGGCGAGATCTCGGTCGAACTGCACGTGCGCGAGTCGCCAGCCCAGCGGTTCACGCGCATCTGGGACGACATTCGAGGAACCTAACCACCGATGCACCAGGGACTGGTCGTAGCGAAACTGATCACGATGGGGCTCGGATTCCTCATCGCGTATCAAGCCTACCGCGGCTATCGAACGCACGGGAGCGAACCGATGCGGTACGTCGCCCTCGGGTTCTTCCTTATCAGCGTCGGCGCAGTCCTCGAAGGCGCACTCTACGAGATCGTCGGGTTGTCGATCTTCCTCGCGGGGACCATCCAGACGACCATCGTGGCCGCCGGGATGCTCGCCGTCCTCTATTCGCTGTACGGAGGGGCGCCGCGCGTGCGGAACGGCGGGGGCGGTTCGGCGTGATCGACCTGTGGTTCGTGGTGCTGATCGCCGCTCGGGTCGCTCTCCTGCTGCTGGGCGTCGCGACGACTTTCGTCAGCTACCGAGCGTACCGCCGCGAGACCACGACCTATCTGCGGAACGCGACGATCGGGTTCGGCGTCATCACGCTGGGTGTGTTGATCGAGGGAGGGCTGTTCCAGCTAACCTCGCTCACGCTCGGACAGGTCCACGTCGTCGAATCGGTGACCATCGGAATCGGACTGGTCTTCCTCCTCTGGTCGTTCCTGCGGTGACCCCGACCCGGCCGACACGCCGAAGCGGCCGGGCCCCCTTCCTCGGACCGTCGCGTCTGCACCCGAAGCGGGTCCCTCTCGCGGGTCCGACGCGCCGACCGGAATCCGGCGTCGTCGCCCCTGCGCCCGAGACACTATCTGAACAGGCGTTCAGATGGGAACGCTTATTCGGATCGTTCCCGAACGAGACCCCATGTCCGAGCCCACGTCCCGGCTCCGGAGGCGCCTCCGGGAGGACCTCGGCGCGTGCTGTGACGCCGACGTCGACCGCCGTATCGAGGACCTCCGCTCGCTGGCGGACGCCGTCGACGACGACGCGGTCAGACCGGTCTTCGCCGCCCTCGGCAACGAAACGCGGTACCGTCTCGCTCGGGCGCTGTCGGTCGCCGACGGCGAACTCTGCGTCTGCGAACTCGAACCCCTCGTCGACGTCAGCGAGAGCGCCGTCAGTCACGCGCTCGCCGACCTCGTGGACGCCGGTCTCCTCGTCCGCCGCAAGGAGGGGAACTGGCGGTACTACTCCACGACGCCGCTCGCCGAGTCGCTCTTCGCCACCGCCGACCGCGAGGTGACCGAGGCGTGAGCGGCGAGGAACCGACGGGGGGATCACTCCCCGTCCTCGACCGGTATCTCACCCTCTGGATCGGCCTCGCGATGCTCCTCGGCGTCGCGCTCGGGCGGTTCGTCCCGGGCGTCGCGGACGCCCTGAACGCCGTCACGTTCCACGGGACGAGTCTCCCCATCGCGCTCGGCCTCTTCGTGATGATCTTCCCGATCATGGCCGAGATCGACTACGGCCACATTCCCAGCGTCACCCGCACCGCCCGCAGGGAGATCGGGCTGACGCTGGCGTTCAACTGGCTCGTCGCGCCCCTCTTCATGTACGGCCTCGCGACGGCCTTCCTCGGCGGCTACCCCGACTACGTCACCGGCCTCGTCGTCGTCGGCATCGCGCCCTGCATCGCGATGGTGCTCGTCTGGAACGAACTCGCCGGCGGCAACCAGGAGATGTGTGCGGTCTGCGTGGGCGTCAACAGCCTCCTCCAGATCGCGCTCTTCGTCCCCTACGCCTTCGTCTTCCTCACCGTCCTCCACAGCACGACCGTCGCCGTCTCCACGGCGTTGATCGCCCAGACGGTCGGCGTGTTCCTCGGTCTCCCGCTCCTCCTCGGCTACCTCACGCAGCGGGTCGCGTTCCGGACGGTCGGGCGCGAGACCTACTACCGTCGAGTCGTCCCCCGGATCAGCCCCCTCGGCCTGCTCGGTCTGCTCTTCACGGTCGTGGTGATGTTCGCGCTGAAGGGGGACTTCATCGTCTCCAACCCGGAGCAGATCCTCCTCATCGCCGTCCCGCTGTTGATCTTCTTCACGGTGCTGTGGGGCATCGCCTACGGCGTCAGCGCCCTGCTCGGGTTCGCCTACACCGAGAGCATCAGCGTCGCCTTCACCGCGGCGTCGAACAACTTCGAACTCGCCATCGCCGTCGCAGTCGCGGTGTTCGGCATCGGCAGCAACGTCGCGCTCGCGACGGTCGTCGGCCCCCTCATCGAGGTGCCGGTGATGCTCGCGCTCGTCCGGGTCGCCCTCGCGACGAAGGATCGCCTCTTCGGCGGAGCGGCCTCGACGCCGACCTACGCGACGACCGACTGACCATGACGGAGCGAACCACCGTCGCCTTCGTCTGCGTGCAGAACAGGGCGTCACCTGCGGCGCCGCGTGCACTGCACGCCGGCGAGGAGGTCACTGCGTGACCACCGTCGCCTTCGTCTGCGTGCAGAATGCGGGCCGGTCGCAGATGGCCTACGCCTTCGCGGAACGCGAACGCGCCGTCCGGAACCTCGACGACGCGGTCGAACTCCTCACGGGCGGCACCGACCCGGCCGACCACGTCCACCCCGGGGTCGTGGACGCGATGCGAGACGCGGGGGTCGACATCTCGGAGCGGGTCCCGCGGGAGGTCACGTTCGAGGAGACCCGGCGGAGCGACTACGTCATCACGATGGGCTGTTCCGCGGACGACGTCTGCCCCGCCGGGTGGGCGGGCGAGAGCCGCGACTGGGACCTGGACGACCCGCACGGGCGGTCGCCCGCCGAGGTGGCGCGAATCCGCGACGAGATAGCGCGGCGCGTCCGGGACCTCTTCGACGAACTCGAGGCGGCGTAGGTCAGTCCGCGGCCTGGCCGCCGTCGACGGGGAGCGTGTGACCCGTCACGAACGAGGCGTCCGCCGAGCAGAGGAACGCGACGACGCCGGCCATCTCCTCCGGCTCCGCGGGACGTCCCATCGGCACCGCCGACATCGCGGACGTGTCGAAGGGCAACGCCGAGGGGTCCGTCTGTGCCCCCTCCGTGTGGGCCTGGATGTTCGTCTTCGTCGGGCCGGGGGCGATGGCGTTGACCCTGATCCCCCGGTTCGCGTACTCCAGGGCGACCGCCTTCGTCAGGCCGACGACGCCGTGCTTGCTGGCCGTGTAACTCGAGAGCCCGCCCATCCCGACCAGTCCGGCCTCGGAGGCCGTGTTGACGATGGCGCCGCTCCCCTGGGCTTCCATGACCGGCAGTTCGGCCTTCATGCACGCCCAGACGCCCTTCAGGTTGACGCCCAGCAGCCGGTCCCAGCGCTCGTCCGTGATGTCGGTCGTCTCCTCGAACCCGGTCAGGATGCCCGCGTTGTTGTGCGCGACGTCGAGGCTCCCGTAGGTGTCGACGGCCACGTCGACCATGTCCTCGACCGACGCGGCGTCGGAGACGTCGACCTCGACGAACGTCGCGTCGCCGCCCGCCTCCGCGATGCGGTCGACCGTCTCGCGACCGCTCGCCTCGTCGACGTCCGCGACGACGCTCGCCCCCTCCTCGGCGAACCGCTCGGCCGTCGCGCGTCCGATCCCTGATCCCGCGCCCGTCACGACCGCTGTCTGTCCGTCGAACCTGGTGTTCATGGGTGGCTCCGGCACCTACTCCGGCCACCGACATAACTCCCGCCGCCGACGCGCCGGCGGCCCCGGTTCGAGCGGGTGCGCAGCTGGGGCGAACGCCGGCGCTCACGTCGCGCCGTCGCCGCTCGTGAGGCGGACCGCCGTTCCGTCCGGGTCCGCGACCCGCACGACGCCGCCCCGTGTCGTCACCTCGGTGACGGCGGCCAGGCGACGCCGCGCCGCCTCGACCGCGTCCTCGTCGGGGAGGACGAGTTCGAACCACCGCAACCCCCGCCCCCCGGTGGCCGGCGCGGAGCGGCCGTTCCAGACGTTCAGCCCGACGTGGTGGTGGTAGTCGCCCGCGGCGAGGAACGTCGCCCCGTCACCGTACCGGGCCTGCACGCGGAGGCCGAGGGCGTCGACGTAGAACGACTCCGCGGCGGCCAGGTCGGTCACCTCCAGGTGGACGTGGCCGACGTCGGTCCCCGCGGGGAGCGTCGGGTCGCCCGTCGCGGCCGTCGACAGGTCCTCGAGGTCCAGCGGCAGCGTGTCCATCTCGACGCCGCCGTTCGCCGTCCGCGGCCACTCGCTCCGGGGGCGGTCCCGGTAGACCTCGACGCCGTTCCCCTCGGGGTCGCGGAGGTAGAGCGCCTCGCTCACGAGGTGATCGGACGCTCCGGTGAGGGTCGCTCCGTGCTCGCGGAGGCTGGCGAGGGCGTCGGCCAGGGCCGCACGGGTCGGGACCCGGACCGCCACGTGGAAGAGCCCGGCCGCGTCCGGCGGTCGCTCGGGCGCGTCCGGTGCCTCGACGAGCACCACCAGCGGTCGGCCCCCGGCGTCGAGTCGGCAGCGGTGCCCCTCGCGGTCGACGTCGAACCCGAGCGCGTCGCGGTAGACGGGGAGCACGCGGTCGAGGTCGCCCACCGTCAACGCGACGCGACCGACCCGCGTCCCCGCCGGCAGTGCCGTCGGTCCGTCCGTGTCGTCCGTCATCGACGGTGGTAGGGGCTCGGCCCGCAAGTGGGTTCTCCCGGTCTGTCGCGCCGCCCGTCCCGGGCGCCGCTCGACCGCTCTCACTCCCCGTCGCGGTCGCGTTCGAGCGTCTCGTGGCGCGTCTCGTACTCCTCGTCCGTCAGGTCCCCGCGCGCGTAGGCCTGCCGGAGTTCCGCCAGCGCGGGGTCTGCGTGCGCCGCCCGACCGCTCCCGGCGACTCCCCGGTAGAGCAGGTACCCGACCCCCACCAGGACGACCAGGGGGACGAGCATCGCGCCGAGGCCCCCGAGCGGCGAGAGACCGTGTGCGCCGTCGTAGCCGCCCATCATCCCGCCCCAGTAGCCCATCATCCCCAGTAGCGGGAACGCCACGACCATCAGCAGCATCGGTGCCAGGAGGACGACGGCGAGGACGACGAGTATCGTCCGCAGCGTGCCGTCACTCGGACGCGGGTCGCTCATCCTGTCGGGAGTTCGTCGCCGACGACCGAAAGTCTAGCGGCCGTGGCGCGCCCGCGGGCCGACCACTCCGGCCCCGTCGCCCGGTTCGCGCGCGGGCGCGCAACACCGGAGTTTTTATAGGGTGCCCACTAACCCACGCCCAAGATGTTCAAGGCGATCGTGAGCGCCGACACGCTGCAGGCGACGTTGGACTCCATCAGCGTGCTGGTCGACGAGTGCAAGATCCGCCTCGAAGAGGACGGTCTCGCCATACGGGCCGTCGACCCGGCGAACGTGGGGATGGTCGACCTCTCGCTCGACGCCGCTGCCTTCGAGTCCTACGAGGCCGACGGCGGCGTCATCGGCGTCAACCTCTCCCGACTCGAAGACATCGCCAGCATGGCCGACAGCGGCCAACTCGTCGACCTCGAACTCGACGAGGAGACGCGCAAACTCCACATCCAGATCGACGGCCTGGAGTACACGCTCGCGCTCATCGATCCCGACTCCATCCGACAGGAACCCGACATCCCGGACCTCGACCTGCCGGCGACCATCGTCGTCGAGGGCGCCGACATCGACCGCGCGGTCCGCGCCGCGGACATGGTCTCGGACCACATCGCGCTGGGCGTCGACGACGCCGCGGAACTGTTCTACGTCGACGCGGAGGGCGACACCGACGACGTCCACCTCGAACTCGGCGTCGACGACCTCATCGACCTCACCCCGGGCCCGGCCCACTCGCTGTTCTCCCTGGACTACCTCAAGGACATGAACAAGGCCATCCCGAAGGACGGCGAGGTCACGGTCGAACTGGGCGAGGAGTTCCCGGTCAAACTCCACTTCGCCTTCGCCGAGGGCGACGGCAACGTCACCTACATGCTGGCCCCCCGCATCCAGAGCGACTGACCGGTCAGGCCCCCCGCCCGCCCCCCAGGACGAGCACGCCGACGCAGAGTGTCGCCCCGAGCGCCGCGAACGCCGCGTCCCACCCCGCCAGGTCGACCAGCACACCGCAGACGAGGCTCCCGCTCGCGCCGAGCAGCACGTAGACGGTCCGGAACGCCCCGAACCCGACCGCCCGGTCGTCGTCGGGCACCCGCGACAGCGCGGCGGTCTGCATCGGCGTCGCCACCCCGCTCGCGGCTCCCACCAGCGCCACGCCGGCCGCCGTCGCGAGCGTCGGTCCCCTGACGAGGAGGCCGACGCCGACGGCGCCCGCGCCCAGCGCGAGCGCGGCCGCCGTCGCGGCCGACCGCCGCTCCGTCACCCACCCCGCGAGCGGTTGGACGCCGCCGACGGCGAGGAAGTAGCCGGCGAACAGCGCGCCGACGGCACCCGGGCCGAGCGACCGCGTCGCGAGGAGGTAGGCGGGCAGGAACGTCCGGGCGGCCACGCCGACGAACTCCCCCACCGTGGCGACGGCGACTACCCGTCGGAGCGGGGGACGGCGGAGGCGGTCCAGCGCCGGCCCGACCCGGGCGGCGACCGTCGTGGATCGACCGCCCGCCGGGGGCGTCCGGCGGAGCCCGACGGCGGCCACGGCCGCGACCGGTACGGTGGCCGCCGCGCCGACGGACAGCCCGGCTCGCCACCCGCCCACAGCGACGGCCAGACCGACGAGCGCGGGCGCGAGCAGTCCGGCGGCCTGCCCGCCGACGCGGTGGAGACCGATGGCGGGTCCGACCGCGTCGAACTCCCGGTCGAGCAGCGCCGTCCCGGCGTTGTAGTACAGGCCCGCCCCCGCTCCGAGGCCCACGACGACGACGGCGACCACCGCGAAGGTGGGCGCGACGGCGAGGGCGGCGCTGGCGACGCCCGCACACGCAAGCGCCGCCAGGACCACCCGGCGTCCCCCGAAGCGGGCCGCGAGGACGCCGCTCGGGACCTGCACGAGCGCGTAGGCGATCCACATGCCGGTCGTCGCCGCGCCGACGGCCCCCGTCGAGACGCCGAACGCGTCGCGCATCGCCGGCACCAGCGGCCCGACGGCCACCTGCCCCAGGCGCGTGCCGAAGTAGGCGGCCGCACAGAGCGCCAGCGCCCGGTGCCGGTAGTCGACCGTCGAGAGCGCGCGTCGAAGCCGGCCGTGGCCGACGGCCATGGCGGGAGGGCGATTGGACCGCCGGCTCCATAACGCTATGTACGTCACAGTAGATTCGGCGGGCGGGCGATTTATCCGCGTACGCGCCGAACCGCGCTCCCATGGACCCGCTCCACGCCCGCTACCCGTTCCTGTCGAGCGCCCGCGAGGCGGTCCAGGAGGCGGGCGTGGACCTCGCGTCGGTGGTGGAGGGCGGCGGCCCCGAGGTGGAACGGGCGCTCGACCGGGTCGTGCGCGCGCTCGAGGACGGCACGGTGGGCGACCCCCACCGGGAGGCCCGGGTCGAACTCGTCTCCTACCCCGTGGCGCGCGTCCTCGTGTCGCTCGTCGACGAGCACGTCCTGACGCGGCGGTACGCCCACGCCGAGGCGGCGACCGCCCACGAGCGATTCACGGCCGAGTTCTCCGCGGGCGACGCCGACCTCCGGAGCGTCGAGACGCGCCGCCTCACGCTGTCGGCGCTCCTCGCGGAGTTCGACCTCGACGGCGACGTCCGGCCGCGCGGGGGGCCGACGGCGGAGGCGAGTGCCTTCGACGTGGCCGTCCCGGTCTACCTCCGCCTCGCCGCCGACGTCCGGGGAGACCGGTGGCGCCTCGTCAATCGCCCGCTCGCGGACGGGTGGGTGACCGTCCCCCGCGAGGACCTCTCTCGCCTCCTCGAGCAGGCGGTCCACGAGCGCGTGGCCGCGGGCCTGCCCCTCGACGTCCCCGACGCAGTGGCGGCGGCCCTCGCCGGTCCGGTCGACCGCGTCCGCGAGGCCGTCGCCGACCAGGACCTCGCGCGCGAGATCGACGCCGTGGTCCCGGAACTGTTCCCGCCGTGCATGCAACACCTCCTCCAGCGCGTCCGGGACGGCGACCACCTCGAACACCACTCCCGGTTCGCCATCACGTCGTTTCTGACGACCATCGGCCTCTCGACCGACGAGATAATCGACATATACCGCGTCAACCCGGGCTTCGGCGAGGAGATGACGCGCTACCAGACCGATCACATCCGGGGCGACACCAGCCCCACCGAGTACACCCCGCCGTCCTGTGCGACGATGCAGTCGTACGGCGACTGCGTGAACAAGGACGACCTCTGTGACCACATCGCCCATCCGCTCGCCTACTACGAGGCGAAACTCGACGACGCGGACGAGGACGCGCTCGACGACTGGCGGGACCGCGACGAGGACGACTAGAACTTCTGCGTGGAGAGCCAGAACCCGGTGGCGGCCATCACCACGATGAAGAAGACGATGGCTCCCACCAGCGCCTGTCCGCCGGTCACGGAGAGTCTCTGGCCGCCGAACGTCGCCCCGACGGCGAGTACGACCGCGATGAACAGCACGACGGCGGCGATTGCGAGGCCGACTTCCACGACCGTCTCCCGCTCCATGCTCGCCGGTTTTCCCGGCCCGGACTAAAGCGTGTCGAAGCCCCGATTCGGCGGATAGCGCCCGTCTCCGCACCCGTCGGCGGAATCCTCACCCCCGTGGCGCGCCAACGTCGTAGTGATGAGTCAGCCCGCCAGTCCGCCGCTCACGACGCTCTCGGGCGGCGACGCCGACGGCACCGGTCCCGACCCGGACAGCCGTGCCGGGCGCGCGCGCCGGGAGCCGATGGCCGTCCTCCCGGTCGGCGGCGGGCGCTACGACGTGGTCACCGGGGACCACCACGTCTACACCGTCTCCCTCCCCGCGTCGACGTGCACCTGTCCCGACCACCGCCACCGCGGCGCCCGCTGCAAGCACCTCCGGCGCGTCGCCCTCGCGGTGACCGCCGGTCTCGTCCCACCTCCCGGCGAACAACGCGCCGACTGCGCCGTCTGTGGCGCCGAGACGTTCGTCGCCGAGGACGCCACAGGCCCGCACTTCTGCGACCGGCACCGCCTGGCCGTCGGCACGACGGCACGCGACCGGGAGACGGACGACCGCGTCCTCGTCGTCGCCGTCTCGGCGACCGCCGCCGCCGACGTCCGCGTCCCCGGGACGGACCACGCCGTCGCAGCACACCCCACGAACCGCGCCTACCCCGACGACGACCCGGTGGTCGCGGCTGTCTACCTCCCGGTGTCGGTGACCGAGGGCGGCGCCCACCCCGGGTCGCTGCGCGTCTACTCGTTCCCCGCGTCACGCCTGCGGCCCGTGGACGCGGACGGGAATGGCGACTGAGTCACTCCTCCGCGTTGCCGAGGCGGGCCTGGACCGACTCGCCCGCGAGTTCCGCGAGGTCCGCGCCGTCGGCCAGCGCCGTCTCCTTCTTCACGCGGTAGTTCCCGCCGTCGGTCGTGTGCAGGTCGGCCGGGTGGAAGAAGTACCAGTCCTCGCGGTCGAAGCGAACGCCGACGCGCGGTTTCGCGCCGAAGTTCCGCGCGAAGTAGACCAGCGCCTCCACCTCCTCGCCCGTGAGGTAGATGGGGTCGCCCGCGGACGCTTTCGCCTCGATGGCGTAGAAGACGTCGCCGTTCCCCGCGAGGGCGTCCGGCAGTTCCCGGTCGGTCGCACTCCCCGAGGCGGGCGCGCGCATCACCGCGAACCCCGCCTCGTCGAGACGGTTCACGAGTTCGCGCTCTCGCCGGTCACCCTTCCGGTTCGACGACATGACCTCCCCTCCAGCGCATACCTCTCCTAGCGCGGGTGGCGGCAAAACCCTCACGCCTCGCGCGCCCGGAGCGCGAGTTCGAGGCCGAAGAGACCGATGCCGAGCGCCAGGTACGTCGCCGCCTGGCTACCCCCGTCGAGCGCGTAGAGGGCTCCCGCGGCGGCGAACAGGCCCACCGCGGCCGCGGCGTACCCGAGGCGGTTCATGCCCGACGACGGGGGCGGACGCCGATACGGGTTGCGGTCTCCGGCGGTCCCGCCGTCACGTCCCGTGCTGCCAGGAGTCGAGGTAGTCGGCCTGCGCGTCGGTCAGCGCGTCGTGCGCGACGCCCTCGGCGTCGAGTTTGGTCTCGGCGACCTGCCGGTCGAGGTCGTCGGGCACGTCGTGGACGCCCGGGTCGTAGGCGTCGCCGTTCGCGGCGAGTTCGCGCACCGCGACCGCCTGCACGCCGAAGGACTGGTCCATCACCTCGACGGCGTGGCCCATCGCGATGGGGCTGGCGAGGTTGACGAGGCGGCCCTCCGCGAGGACGTTCAGCCGTCGGCCGTCCGGCAGGCGGTACTCGCGGACGCCGTCCCGGACCTCAGCGACCGACTCGGCCATCCCCGCGAGGTCGTCGAGGTTGATCTCGACGTCGAAGTGGCCGGCGTTGGCGAGGACGGCCCCGTCGGCCATCCGCTCGAAGTCCTCCCGGTCGATCACGTCGCGGTTGCCCGTCGTCGTCACGAAGAGGTCGCCCTCGGCGGCCGCCTCACGCATCGGCATGACCTCGTAGCCCTCCATGTGGGCCTCCAGGGCCCGCCTGGGGTCGACTTCGGTGACCACGACGTGGGCGTTCTGTCCGGCGGCCTTCTTCGCCACGCCCCGCCCGCAGTGACCGTAGCCGCCGACGACGACCGTCTTGCCCGCGAGCGAGAGGTTCGTCGTCATCACGACGTTCGCGAGCGCCGACTCCCCGGTGCCGTGGACGTTGTCGAAGAGGCGCTTCATCGGCGTGTCATTGACCGCGAACACCGGATAGCGGAGTGCCCCGTCGTCGTCCATCGCTCGCAGGCGGTGGACGCCCGTCGTCGTCTCCTCGCACCCACCGACCACGCCGTCGAGGAGGTGCGGGTAGTCCTCGTGGATGGCGGCCACGAGGTCCATGCCGTCGTCGACGGTGATGGTCGGTTCGTGGCCGATGACCGCCTCGATGGCGGCGTAGTACGCGTCCCCGTCAACGCCGCGCCGGGCGTAACTCGTGACGCCGTCGCGCGCGTCGAGCGCCGCGCTGACGTCGTCCTGGGTCGAGAGCGGGTTACAGCCGGTGATGGCCACCTCCGCGCCGCCGGCGGCCAGCACCTCGACGAGCACGGCCGTCTTCGCCTCGACGTGCATCGCCATCCCGACGACGTGGCCCTCGAGCGGGCGGTCCGCGACGAACTCCGCCTCTATCGAGGGGAGGATGTCCATGTGCTCGCGGGCCCAGTCGATCTTCTTGCGCCCCTCGGACCGAGCAGCGTCGGGGGCCTCGAGCGTCGCCGTGACGGTGGGTGCCGTCGTCATATCCGATGCTCGGGCAGACCACGCAAAGGCCTACCGGATGCCCGATTCGAGCGGGGGGCCTGCGTCAGGGGGACCGTCGGGCGGTCTCCTCACTCGTGGCCGCGACCGTGGCCCCGGCCGTGACCGTTGCCCGGGTGGTCGCCGTCCTCCTGGTCGTCGTCAGCGTGGTCGTCCGGGGCCGTGGTGGTGGGCTGGTGGCCGCCGTCGGCCGTCGCCGTCGTGTTCCCCTCGTCGTCGGACGGGCCGGCCCACGACGGTCTGCCGGACTCGTGTTCGCCGTCGTCGTTCCCGCGGGCAGAGTGCTTGTCGTCCGGGCCGGCGTGGTCGGGACGCCCGTGGTCGTCCTCACCGTCGGGCGGACCGGCGTGGTCGGGCGGGCCGGCGTGGTCGGGCGCGTTGCCCGGGTTGTTCGCCGTCGCGAAGGCGGCGACGATCCGGCCGAGACCCTCGCCGTCCTCTCGCTGGCTCATCAGCGCGTGGACGAACGCCCGCAAGCGCTGACCGAAGTTCCGGTAGCGCGTGGCGTTCGCGGCGGCGCCCTCGAGGGTCGCGGTCGTCGTCCCGGTCGCGTCGTCGGCCGTCGCGGTCACCTCGACGGTGACCGTGGTGTTCGGCGCGGGCGCCGGCAGCGACGCGGTCCCGTTCGCGTCGGTGACGTAGCCCCCCGTGCCGGCGTAGGTGGCGTCGCTGTCGACGGTGACGTTCGCCCCGGCGACGGGGGCGCCCGACTCGTTCGCGACCGTCACGGTGGCGTCTGCGCCGGGTGCGGTCTGGTCGACGGCGACGGCGAGCGTCGGCGTCTCGGCCGCGACGAGGGTCGCGGTGGTCGCGGCCGAGAGCGTCCCGTCGGTGGCGGCCACGTCGACGGTGACGTTCGACGCGGGAGCCGGGAGCGACGCCGTGCCGTTCGCGTCGGTGGCGTACGTCCCGGTCCCGCCGTAGGACTCGTTCGCGGGGTCGGTCACCGAGACGTTCACGGTCGCGCCCTCGACGGCCGCGTCGTACTGGGTGACGGTGACCGTCGCGGTGTGGTCGGCCGACTGGTCGACGGCGACGGACAGGGACTGCTCGAGCGGGACGAGCGTCCCGGTCGCCGTCGTCGTGCGGTTCCCTTCGGTCGCGGTCACCTCGACGGTGACCGTCTCGTTCGGTTCCGGCAGGGTGACGCTGCCGTTCGCGTCGGTCACGTAGGTCCCTTCGCCGTCGTAGGTGGCGTCGGGGGCGTCGACGGTCACGGTGGCGTTCGCCACCGGTGTCCCGTCGCTCGTCACCGTGACCGTCCCCTGGCCAGTCGTGCGGTCCTGACTGGCGGAGAGCGTCAGCGGGCTCTCGCTCGCGGCCGTCGCGGCGCCGACCGTCCCGACGACGGTGGCGGCCACGACCAGGAGGGCCACGGCGAGCGCGCGGTTCGGGTGCTGGACTGTCATCGCGTTCGGTTCTGGATCGGCGAGGGCGAAAAAAGGGGACTACCCTGGTCTCCGATTGCGGACGTTTCAGCCGAATTAAGTCGGATTGATCCCGCCGACGTCGTCGGATTCCCTCCGGACGGGTCGCGAGACCGGTCAGTCGGTCGCGCGCTCGACCAGGGCCGCGGCGCGTCGCTCGGCCCGCTCGCGGACCGCGCGCTCGTCGAGCGTCTGGACCTCGCGGTCGCGCATCAGCACCTGCCCGTCACAGACAGTGTGGCGGACGTCGCTGCCCCGCGCCGCGTACGCGAGGTGCGAGACCAGGTCGTGGTGCGGGGTGAGGTGGGCGGCTTCGAGGTCGACCACCGCGAGGTCCGCGGGCGCGCCCGCCTCGACGCGACCGCCCTCGACCCCGAGGACCGCCGCGCCGTCCCGCGTCGCCATCTCGACGACGGCCGCTGCCGGGACGGCGCTGGCGTCGTCGGCTGCCACCTTCCCGACCATCGCGGCGTCGCGCATCTCGTCGAAGAGGTCGAGGTCGTTGTTCGACGCGGCGCCATCGGTGCCGAGTGCGACCGGGACGCCCGCGTCCCGCAGTCGCTGGACCTCGGCGAGACCGGAGGCGAGTTTCATGTTCGAGGCCGGGCAGTGGACGACGCCGGTGCCACGCTCGGCCAGCAACGCGACCTCGGCGTCGTCGAGGTGGACGCCGTGGGCGAGGAAGTCCGACCCGCCGAGCAGTCCCAGGTCGTCGGCGTAGGACAGCGGGCGCTCGCCCCGGTCCTCGACGATCGGGTCGACCTCCCCGCGCGTCTCGTTCGCGTGGAAGTGGACGGGGACGCCCGCTTCCCGGGCCCGCGGGACGAACTCCCGGTAGACGGACTCGCTCACGGTGGTGAGGCTGTGGGGCATGAACGCCGTGCGGACGCGGCCGTCGGCGCGGCCGTCGAGGTCGGCGGCCACCTCGAGGCCCGTCGCCGCCTCCTCGCGGGCGGCCTCGTCGTCCTTGCCGACGGTGACGACGCCGTAGCCGAGGCGCGCCCGGACCCCCGCCGCCGCGACGGCGTCGGCAACCTCCTCCTCGAAGAAGTACATGTCCCCGACGGCGGTCGTGCCGGCCTGGATGGCCTCGACCAGCGCCAGTTCGGTCCCGGCGCGGACGTCCGCGGCGGTCAGTTCCGCCTCGGCCGGCCAGATGTCCTCCCGGAGCCACCGGTCGAGCGCCTTGTCGTCCGCGTAGCCCCTGAACAGCGTCATCGCGAGGTGGGTGTGGGCGTTCACCAGCCCCGGCATCACGAGACAGCCCCGGGCGTCGAGTTCCGCGTCGCCCGTCAGGTCCGGTTCGACCGCCTCGACGGTCCCCGAGTCGGTGTCGACAGCCACGTCCGCGCGGTCGACGGACAGGTCTGGTCGGAGGACCCGGCCGCCGGCGATACAGAGGCGCATGCCCGGTGGGTGCGCGCGCGCCTGCGTCAACCTTCCGCCTCGCAAGCGCCGTCCACAAAGCAGTAGTCCGGCGGCCGCGCACGTCGGGTATGCGCATCGCCGTGCCCAACAAGGGCCGCCTGCACGACCCGGCGCTCTCGTTGCTCGACCGCGCGGGCCTCTCCGTCGTCGACGGGACCGACAGACAGCTCTACGCCCAGACGCGGGACCCGGACATCACGCTCCTGTTCGCGCGGGCCGCGGACGTCCCCGAGTACGTCGCGGACGGGGCCGCGGACCTCGGCGTGACCGGCTACGACCAGGTCCGCGAGGCGGGTGCGGACTCCCTCGTCGACCTGCTCGACCTCGGGTTCGGGCACTGTCGGCTGGTCCTCGCCGCGCCCGAGGACGACGCCGTCGAGTCGGTCGCGGACCTCGCCGGCAAGACGGTCGCCACGGAGTTCCCGACGGTCACCCGCGAGTTCTTCCGCGAGCGCGGCGTCGACGTCGAGGTGGTCGAGGTGTCGGGCGCGACCGAACTCACGCCCCACGTCGAGATGGCGGACGCCATCGTCGACATCACCTCGACGGGGACGACGCTGCGGGTCAACCGCCTCGCGGTCGTCGAGGAGGTCCTCGCGAGTTCGGCCCGCCTGTTCGCCCGCGAGGACGTCCTCGACGACCCGAAGGTCGAGCAGGTGCAGACGGCGCTCCGGTCGGTCCTCGACGCGGAGGGCAAGCGCTACCTGATGTTGAACGCGCCGGCGGAGCGCCTCGACGAGGTCGAGGACGTCCTCCCGGGTCTCGACGGACCGACCGTGATGGACGTCGCCGGCGACGACGACGTCGCGGTGCACGCCGTCGTCGACGAGGCCGACGTCTTCGAGACCATCGCGGCGCTCAAGGGCGTCGGCGCGACCGGCATCCTCGTCACCGAGATAGAGCGCCTCGTCGAGTAGCTCAGACCGGCGCGGTCCGCAGGACGGCCAGCACCCAGGCGAGCACCAGACTGGACAGGACCGTGACGGTGACGTGGACGACGACGACCAGCGCCGCCGTGCGGAAGCGCAGGCGGTAGGCGAGGTGGGCGGCCCCCAGGTCGACGGCGGCGGCGACGGCGAGGACGACCAGCGGGTGCCGGCGGACGAGCGCGACGGCCACGACGGCGAGGGGCACCCCCAGCGCGAGGGCTCGCGTCGCCGGGACGTCCCCGAGGACGTAGCGCGCGGCCACGTGACCGGTGAGCGAGAAGAAGACGGCGGTGACGAGGAAGGTGCCGGCGAACGCGATGGGGCTGCCGGCAGTCGGTGCGACGACGAGGGCGGGCCCGACCATGCCGACGTTCGCGGCCGTCACCGCTTGAGTTGTTCTATTCGAGGAGGCCGAGGTCCTCGAGGCGGGAGACGATCTTGTCGACCGCGCGCTCGGCGTCCTCGGGCTTCTTGCCGCCGGTGATGACGAGTTTGCCGGAGCCGAACAGGAGCGCGACGACTTCCGGGTCGTCGAGGCGGTAGACGAGGCCCGGGAACTGCTCGGGTTCGTACTCGATGTTCTCGAGGCCGAGGCCGATGGCGATGGCGTTGAGGTTCAACTGCCGGCCGAGGTCGGCGCTCGTGACGATGTTCTGGACGACGATATCGGGCTCCTCCTCGACCTCGATGTTCAGCTCCCGGAGCTTGTCGAAGACGATGCGGAGGCTCTTGTGGACGTCCGCCGTGCTCTTCGCGCCGGTGCAGACGATCTTCCCGGAGCGGAAGATGAGCGCCGCCGACTTCGGGTTCTGTGTGCGGTAGACGAGGCCCGGGAACTGCTCGGGGTCGTAGTCCGCCCCCTCGAGGTCCATCGCGACGCTCTGGAGGTCGAGTTCCTGCCCGATGCCCGTGGAGGCGACCACGTTTTCAATGTTGATGGTTTCCTTCGGGTCTGCCATGGTCGGCTTAAAACTCGTATTTAAGGTTTATAAAGGTTGGCGGTGTGCGGACGCGTCGCGCGCGCTCCCTTTTTGAACACGCCGTTTATTGCGGTGCCGGCCCGACGCCCGGACGTGTATCTGCTGGAGTTCGCGGGCGAGGACGACCGGTTCGCCGCGGCGGAGGCGGGCGCCGCCGCCCCCGACGCGTCCGTGCTCGGGCCCGGCGTGGGCGCCGCCGCCGCCGTCGACGCGGACAGGGCGCGCTCGCTCGCGTTCACGCGGCGCGTCGACCTGCGGGTCGCGTCGAGCGAGGCCGCCGTCGAGGCCGCGCGCACCGCCCTGTCCGCGGCTGCCCTCGACCGCTCGGGGTCGGTCGCCGTCCGCGCCCGCGACGTTCGCGGCACGACCGGCGTCGACACGCGGGCCGCCGAGCGAGCGCTCGGCGACGTTCTCGTCGACCGGGGGTACGCGGTCGACCTCGAGGACCCGGATCACGAACTCCGGGCGCTGTTCGCCGGCGAGCGCTGTCACCTCGGATGGCTCCACGCCGTGGGCGTCCGCGGCTACGGCGCCCGCCGCCCCACGGACCGCCCGTTCTTCCAGCCGGGGAGCATGGCGCCACAACTCGCTCGCGCGCTCGTGAACCTCGCGCGGGCCGCGCCGGGCGAGCGCCTGCTCGACCCGATGTGTGGCACCGGCGGCGTCCTCATCGAGGCCGGTCTCGTCGGCGCCCGGCCGCTCGGCCTCGACGCCCAGCGGAAGATGGTCCGGGGGACGCGCGAGAACCTCCGCGCGTTCCTCGACGGCGACTGGGCGGTCGGTCGCGGCGACGCGACCCGCCTGCCCGTCCGCGACGGCGGCGTCGACGCCGTCGTCTTCGACGCGCCCTACGGTCGCCAGTCGAAGGTCGCCAACCACCTGCTCCCGGACCTCGTGGGCAGCGCGCTCGCGGAGGCGCGCCGCGTGGCCGCACGCGCGGTGGTCGTCGCGGACCGCCGCCTCGACCGGGCGGCCGCCGACGCCGGGTGGCGCGTCGATGCCGCGTTCGACCGGCCGGTCCACCGGTCGCTGACGCGACACGTCCACGTCCTCGCGCCGGCGGACGACGCCCCCGGGCCGGTCGGGTGAGCGGGGCCGTCCGCCTCAGTCGGACGCAGCGGTCTCCGTCCGGAGGTCCGCGAGCAGGTGGGCGAGGTGGATGCGGTCGCTCGTCCCCGTCGCGAGGTCCATGTCCACCTCGCCGGCCAGGCGGTGCAGTTCGGCGAGCGACGCCCCCGCGTACCGGGACCGACCCGCCGCGAGCACCTCCTCGAGCACCTCCGTGCCGTCGTAGCCCTCCTCGACGAGCAGGTCGTCGAGTGTCTTGCGAGCGTCGCGGAACTCGCCGGCCTCGGCGTCGTCGAGCATCTCGTCGACCCGGTCCCGGACGCCCACGTCGGCGAGGCGCTCGTAGGCGGACTGCATCGTCACCTCCCCGGCGGCCGTCGCGGTGGCCTGTGCGGCGAGGACGGCCGTCCGGAGGTTCCCGTCCGCGTAGCCCGCGACGTACTCCAGGCCGTCGGCGTCGTAGGCGACGCCCTCCGCCTCGACGACGCGCTCGAGGACGGCCACCGTCTCCTCCGGCGTCGGCGCGCGCATCGGGACCGGGAAACAGCGCGAGCGAATGGCGGGGATGAGCTTCGAGGGCTGCCTGGTCGTGAGGACGAACTGCGTCGCCTCGTGGTGGCGCTCCATCACGCGCCGGAGGGCCTGCTGGAAGTCCTCGCGGATGGCCTCGGCGTTGTCAAGCAGGACGGTCTTGTACGTCCCGGAGACCGGCGGGTAGGCGGCGAGTTCCTTCAGGACGTGGTTTATCAGCGCCGCCTTCGAGGAGTTCCGCCGGCGCTTCGGCGTGACGAACGCCTCGAAGCGCGGGTCCTCGCTCAACTCCTTTTTGGTCATCCCGAAGAAGTCGGAGACGTTGATGGTGACGAGGTCGTTCTCCGGGTCGGCGTGGGCCTCCCGGGCCAGCGCTCGCACCGCCGCCGTCTTCCCGACGCCCGCCGGCCCGTGGACGACGAGGTTGATCGGCTCCTCGGCGGCCCGCCCGAGGTACGTCCGCACGTCCTCCTGTGGCAACTCAGCGACCGAGGGCGCGTACCGCTCCGTCCACAGCGGGGGCTCCATCTGCGCCACCTAGGGGTCGGCCCGCTAAGAATCGGTCGGTCCGTGGAGGTGACAGGCCACCGACCGCCCCTCGGCGGCCCGCTCCGCGGGCGTCTCGGTCGTGCAGGGCGAGGGGAACGCGGCGTCGACGGCCGCGACGGCCCGCGCCCGGTCGCCCGCCGCGGCGGCGCGGACGGCCTCCTCGGCGCCGGACGGGAGGTCGAACGCCGCCCGCACGGCCGCGGGGTCCCCGGGGACCGTCCCCCCACGCGCGAGGTGGGCGCGGAACTGGACGACGGCGCGCCACGCCTCGCCCTCGGGCCCATCCTCGGGTTCGATGACAGCCGGACACCGGGGGTGGAACCGGCAGCCGTCGGGCGGGTCGGCGACGTCGGGCGCGCGGCCGTCGAGTGGACGGGGAGTCGGGGCAGTTGGGTCCGGACGGGGGACCGCCTCGACGAGCGCCTCGGTGTAGGGGTGGGCCGGGTCGTCGAGGACGGCCGCCGCGCCGCCGCGCTCGACGACCCGGCCCGCGTGCAACACGGCGACGCGGTCACAGGTCGCCCTGACCGCCCGGACGTCGTGGCTCACGAGGACCAGCGCGAGGTCGCGCTCCCGCCGGAGGGCCGCGAGCAACTCGACGAGACCCGCCTGCACCGACGCGTCCAGCCCCGTCGTCGGTTCGTCCGCGACGAGGAGGTCCGGGTCGCCGACCAGCGCTCGCGCGACGGCGACCCGCTGGCGCTCGCCGCCGCTGAGCGCGCCCGGGTGTCGGTCGGCGGCGTCGGGCAGGCCGACCCTGTCGAGCAGGTCCCGGGCCCGCCGTCGTCGCTCGGTCCGGTCGACCCCGCGGATGGCGAGCGGTTCGGCCACCGACTCGACGGCCCGCATCCGCGGGTCGAGGCTCGTCCCCGCCGCCTGGAACACCATCGCCGCCCGGCGCCGGACCGCCCGCTCGCCGGCGGCCGTCGCGACGTCCCGTCCGTCGAACGTCACGGTGCCGGCCGTCGGCGCCACGAGTCCGAGGGCCGCCCGCGCCGCCGTGGTCTTGCCGGCGCCGCTCTCCCCGACGAGGCCCACCGCCTCGCCCGCGTCGACCGCGAGACTCACGCCGTCGACGGCCCGGACGTCCCCCTGGTCGACCACCACCTCTCGGAGAGCGAGCAGCGACGCGCTCACCGGTCGGCCACCTCCCGTCCGTCGCCGTCCCGTGGCTTCGGCGGCCGGTCGAGGACGGACGGGTCGCCTTCGGGCCCGTGGTGGACGCAGGCGACCCGTCCCCCGCCCGGCGCGTCGTTGACCGCCGGTCCGTCGCCGTCCCGACACGCGGCCACGGCGTGGGGACACCGGGGGTGGAACCGGCAGCCGTCGGGCGGGTCGGCGGGATCCGGGACCGACCCGGGCAGGCCGCCGCCGGGACCGTCCGGCCGCGCCGCGAGCAGCGCCGCCGTGTAGGGGTGTGCCGGCCGGTCGAACAGTCGCGCCACCGGGCCCCGCTCGACGATCTCGCCGGCGTAGACGACCACCGCGCGGTCACCGGCGGCGGCCACGACGCCGAGGTCGTGGGTCACGAGGAGGAGGCCCATGCCGCTGGTCCGCCGGCGCTCTGCCAGCACCTCGAGGACGGCCGCCCGCGTCGGCGGGTCGAGGTCGCTCGTCGGTTCGTCCGCGACGAGGAGGTCCGGATCGCCGGCCAGGGCGAGGGCGACGGCGACACGCTGCCGCTGGCCCCCCGACAGTTCGTGGGGATACCGGTCGCCGAGTCCCGAGAGGCCGACCGCCGCGAGGCGGTCGGCGGCCTGGTCGTCGGCGTCGCCCCGCGAGACGTCGTGGTGGCGAGCGACCGCGGCCCGGACCTGCGCCCGGACGCGACGGACCGGGTCGAGTGCGTCGCCCCCGTCCTGCAGGACGTACCCGACCGTCCCCCCGCGGAGGTCCCGCCGGTCGGCCGCGTCCAGTCGCTCGCCCCGGACCCGGACCTCGCCCTCGACGCGCGCGCCGCGGACCAGGTCCGTCAGCGACTCGACGGCGACGGTCTTGCCGCTCCCGCTCTCCCCGACGAGGCAGACGGCCTCGCCCGCGTCGACGGAGAGGTCGACGCCGTCGACCACTGTCGCGGGGGGATCGCCCGGCACGGTCACCCGGAGTCCCCGGACGTCGAGGAGCGTCACGGTCCGGTCGAGGGCGGCGAGCGACTTAAGTCCGACACCGCTTTCCCTCCCCGACCACGAGAGGGACCGATGACGCTGCGGGTGACGTTCCTCGGGACCAGTGGGGCCGTGCCGACGGTCGAACGCAACCCCAGCGCCCTGTTCGTCAACCGGGAGGGCGACCAGTTGCTGTTCGACGTCGCGGAGGGGACCCAGCGCCAGATGATGCGCTACGGCACCGGCTTCGCCGTCGACGCGGTCTTCCTCACGCACGCCCACGGCGACCACGTCCTCGGCCTGCCGGGCCTGGTCCAGACGTGGAACTTCAACGGCCGCGACGCGCCGGTCACCGTCTACGCCCCGCAGGCCGCCGTCGAGGAGGTGCGCGACCTGGCCCACGCACTTGGCGCGACGCCGAACTACCCGCTGGAGGTCGTCGGAGTGTCTCCCGGCGAGACGGCGTTCGAGCGCGAGGACTACCGCGTCGAGACGGTACCGGTCGACCACCGCGTCGCGGCGGTGGGTTACGCCCTCGTCGAGGACGATCGGAAGGGCCGCTTCGACCGGGACCGGGCCGAGGCCCTCGGCGTGCCCGTCGGCCCGAAGTTCTCGGAACTGCACGCGGGCAACCCCGTGGAACTCGCGGACGGCACGGTCGTCGACCCGGACCAGGTCGTCGGCCCACCGCGCCCCGGCCGGAAAGTCGTCTACACGGGCGACACCCGACCCTGTCACTCGGTGGTGCGCGCCGCCGCGGACGCGGACCTCCTCGTCCACGACGGCACCTTCACCGAGGACGCGGCGGAGCGGGCGCGTCAGACGGCCCACTCGACGGTCCGGGAGGCGGCCCGCGTCGCCCGCGAGGCGGACGCGAAGCGCCTCGCGCTGACGCACGTCTCCTCGCGGTACGCCGGCGACCCCTCGCCGCTGGAGCGAGAACTCCGCGACGCGTTCGCCGGCGAGGCCGTCGTCGCCAGCGACGGCCAGGAACTCGAGGTTCCCTATCCCGACGACGGCTGACGGGCCGCCCGCGGCGAGACCCTTATCTCCTCGTGGCGCGTCAACACGCACCATGGTACTCGAATGCACCGACTGCGGACACCGGACGGAGAGCGACGTGAGCGTCGGCCCCTGTTCCGTCTGTGGCGGCCCCACGCAGAACCTCTCGGTCGCGCGCGACTAGGCCGACCGGGCGTCGCCGCCGTGTCTTTATGGTCGGGACGCCCCTACGACCGTCCGTGAGCACTCGGACGAGCGTCCTCGACGCACTCGTGTTCGGGGTGGACGTACAGAGCGGGGACGTGCGCGGCGACGCGCCCTCCTACGCACTGGTCCGCGTCGACGGCCGCGCGGACGACGGCGACGGGCCGTCGGTGTCTCGCGACGTGGTCTCCCGGCGGAAGCTCCTCCGCCTCGTCGACGACGAGGACCCGGCCATCCTCGCCACGGACAACATGTACGAACTGGCCGCCGACAAGGACGCCCTCGTCCACCTCCTGCGCGGACTGCCAGCGGAGACCAAACTCGTGCAGGTGACCGGCGACGAACAGCCCGAACCCCTCTCCCGGGTGGCCTCCCGCCACGGCGTCCCCTACGCGAAGCGCCCGATGAAGGAGGCCGAGGCCGCCGCCCGCCTCGCCGCCAAGAACGTCGGCTACGAGGTGTCGGCCTTCGCCGACCGCACGCGGGTGAAAGTCTCGCCGGGTCGCTCGACCGGCAAGGGCGGCTGGAGCGAGGACCGCTACACGCGCCGCATCCACGGCGCCGTCAAGCGGACCGCCCGCGACGTGGGCGAGGAACTCGACGACGCCGCTCTCGACTACGAGCGGGAGGTGACCGAGAAGTACGGCGGCTTCCAGAACGCCGTCTTCACCGTCGAGGCCAGGCGCGAGGACGTCCCCGTCGCGGCGCGGCGCTCCGGCGACGTCCGCGTCGAGGTCGATCCGGTGCGCCGCGACGGCATCAGCTTCGAACCGCTGGTGACCCGGCGGGACCTCGTCGTCGTCGGCGTCGACCCCGGGACCACGACGGCGGTGGCCCTCGCCGACCTCGGGGGGTCGGTGCTCGACGTCTGGTCCACGCGGACGGCAGACACGGCGGACGTCATCGAGTGGATCATCGAGCACGGGCGGCCGGTGCTGGTGGCCGCGGACGTCACGCCGATGCCCGAGACGGTCGAGAAGATCCGCCGGAGCTTCGACGCCGCGGCGTGGACGCCCGACGCCGACCTGCCCGTCGACGAGAAGCAACACCGCACCCGCGACGCGGCCTACGACGACGACCACCAGCGTGACGCGCTGGCCGCGGCGCTGTTCGCCCACGACGCCCACGCCGACCAGTTCCGGCGGGTCGTCCGGAAGGTCCCGCCCGCGGTCGACCGGGGCGAGGTGCTCGGGCGCGTCCTCTCGGGGGGCCGGTCGGTCGAGGCGGCGGTCGACGCCCTGACCGAGGACGAGGAGGCCGAGGAGGGCGACACCGAGCACACGGCCCGTGAACTGACGCCCGAGGAGCGCCGCATCCGGGACCTGGAGGCCCAGGTCGAGCGACTGGACGCCCACGTCGACGACCTCACCGAGGAACTCGAAGACAAGGAGGCGCGCATCGAGGAGTACGAAGAAGAGCTGTCGGCGGCCCGCCGGGAGGAGCGCAGGGAGGCCCGCCAGCGGCGAGACGTGGCCCGTCTCGAGCGCGAGAACGACCGTCTCGAGCGCGAACTCGAGACCGAACGGGAGCGCGCAGACGAACTCGCGGACAAGCTCGAGCGCCTGAAGGCCCTCTGGAAGCTCGACCACTCCAACTTCGACGACGTGGGCGGCGAGGACCGGGGGCTGGTCGTCGTCAAGCCAATCGAGCAGTTCACGACGGCGGCCATCGAAGCGGCCGACGAGGCCTACGGTCTCGCGACGGACGACGTCCTCCTCCTGCGCGACGCGTCGGGGGCAGGCCGATCGACCGCCGAGAAACTCGCGTCGGTCGACCCGCGGGTCGTCCTCAAGCGCGGCGGTCTCTCGGAGGTGGCCGACGAGGTGCTGTTCGAGGCGGCGGTGCCGGTGGGCCCGGCCGACGACGTGACCGTCCGCGAGGTGGACGAACTCGCGGTCGCCCGGGAGTCAGAGGTCGAGGCCGTCGTCGAGGACTGGGCTGACCGCGCCGAACAGCGCCGGAAGGCCCGGAAGGCCGAGATGGTGGACCAGCTCATCAGCGAGCACCGCGCCGAGAGCCGCGGCGCGCGGCGCTCCGGCGAGGGGCAGGTCGGGTCGAACTGACCCGCATCAGAACGCATTTCCCGGGGCCCCGTTTGTCGAGTCACATGGACACCTACGAGCGGCTGACCCGCAACGCCGCGGAGGTCGTCACCGAGGACGAACTCCGGGCGATGGCCGACGACCCCGAGGGCAAGCGGGCGTACGTCGGGTACGAGCCCTCGGGCGTGCTCCACCTCGGTCACCTGCTCACGGCGACGAAGCTGATGGACTTACAGGACGCCGGGTTCGAGGTGGTCGTCCTGCTCGCGGACGTCCACGCCTACCTCAACGGCAAGGGCTCCTTCGACGACATCCGCGAGACGGCCGAGCGGATGCGCGAGCAGTTCCTCGCGTACGGCCTCGACGAGTCCGCGACCGAGTTCGTCTACGGCTCGGAGTTCCAGCTCGCGGAGGACTACGTGCTGGACCTCCACGCGCTCGAACTGGAGACGTCCCTCTCGCGGGCCGAGCGGGCCATGGCGGCCATCGCCGGCGACGAGACGTCCCGGGTCTCCCACGTCGTCTACCCGCTGATGCAGGCGCTCGACATCGTCTCGCTGGACGTCGACCTCGCGGTCGGCGGGATGGAACAGCGCAAGGTCCACATGCTGGCCCGCGACACGCTCCCCGCGCTGGGCTACGACGCGCCGACGTGCCTGCACACCCCGCTCATCGCGGACCTCGCGACCGGCGTCGGGAAGATGTCGACCAGCGAGGGCGTCTCCATCTCGCTGGAGGACGCCACCGAGGACATCCACGAGAAGGTGATGAACGCCTACTGCCCGCCGACGCGAGCGCCCGACCCCGACGACGAGGGGCGCGACCGCGAGAACCCGGTGTTGCAGCTCTTCCGCTACCACGTCTTCCCCAGGGTCGACGCGGTCACCGTCGAACGACCCGAGAAGTACGGCGGCGACGTGACCTACGCCTCGTACGAGGACCTCGCCGACGCGCTGGAGTCGGGGGACCTCCACCCGCAGGACGCCAAGGAGACGCTCGCGAGCGAACTCGACGACCTGGTCGCGCCCGGTCGGCGGACGCTCCGGGAGCTCCGGTCCTAGAGCCACCCCTCGACGGCGTCGGCGGCCACGGCCCGACGGCGGTGGCCCGTCCGGTCCGCCCGGTCGCGCCGCGCACCGTCCGATTTCGTCCGAGTACACGGGATTTAAACGCCTTCCTCGCTTTCTCTCGTCCATGAGCGACGACTCGGGACGCACGGACCTCCGGATGCCCGACGAGGACGAGGTGTTCGCCGTCGTCGAGGACATGCTCGGCGCGAACCGCGTCCGCGTCAGGTGTGCGGACGGCACGGAGCGCACGGCCCGCATCCCCGGGCGGATGCAAAAGCGCATCTGGATCCGCGAGGACGACGTGGTCCTCGTCGAACCGTGGGACTGGCAGGACGAGAAGGCCGACATCACCTGGCGCTACGAGAAGGCCGAGGCCGACCAGCTCCGCGACGAAGGCCACATCGACTAGTCCTTTTACGTCCTGACGCCCTACGGGTGGTCGAATGGCGGAGGATTTCGGGCTCGTCGAACGGACAGGCGAGACCCCCGGCGACGTCTGGGAGGGCCTCGACGTCAGCGACGACGAGGCCGACCGCATCGCGCGCCGACAGGACAAGGACTTCGACGAGTTCCGCAAGCGCCTCAAAGACGCCGACCAGTTCAAGGTGGAGGGCGCCGTCTTCGACGACGCCACCTACGCGGCCATCTACAAGCTGGTGCAGGACGGCCACCTCGACGCGTTCGGCGGCCCCATCTCGACGGGCAAGGAAGCTCACGTCTTCGAGGCCCTGGGCCCCGAGGGCGACGTGGCCGTGAAGATATACCGCATCAACGCGTCGAACTTCCGGCAGATGCGGGAGTACCTCGAGGGCGACCCCCGGTTCGAGGAGATCCGGGGCGACAAGAAGGCCGTCGTCCTCGCGTGGACGCGCAAGGAGTTCGCCAACCTCCGGCGGGCGCGAGAGGCGGGCGTGCGCGTCCCCGAACCGCTGGCGGTCCAGCGGAACGTCCTCGTGATGGAACTCATCGGCGAGGAGGACGCCCCGGCGCCCCGCCTCGAAGAGGTCCACGTCGAGAACCCGCGGACCGCCTACGAGGTGGTCCGGGAGTACATGCGCCGCCTCAACGACGCCGGTCTCGTCCACGGCGACCTCTCGGAGTACAACGTCGTCGTCCACGGGGGGGAACTCGTCGTCATCGACGTCGGGCAGGCGGTCACCGTCCACCACCAGAACGCCGACGAGTTCCTCCGGCGGGACTGCCGGAACGTCGCGTCCTACTTCCAGCGGCAGGGGCTGGACGTCGACGCCGACAGCCTCTACGAGTTCGTGACGCGGGCGGACGAGGACGACGGTGGGTGACCCCGGCGACGTGGCGGCGTGACCGTCTGTCGAGGACGACCGCGCATCGACGCGTGACAGCTAGGGAGACAGTCGTGACGAAGTACATAACACCCCGGCGTCTGACATCGGCGTATGCGACGGCGCACGGCGCTCGCCACGGTGGGGAGCGCACTGACATGGGGGACTGGCTGTCTCCGGTTGACCCGGTCGGAGACAGATGGTGAGGCCGGGCGCGACGGCGCGGGCGGCACGCCCAGCGGAGGTGGGACGTCGACCACCACGACTGCGAGTGCTGGCGACGGCGGTGAGACGACCGAACCAGTGACGACGACCGAGACGACTACGTCGACGACGGCGAACGCCATCACGCTCGTGTCCGCGTGGACCGACGACGCCTACGGCAACCGGGTGTGGCCCACCGCGGACTCGTTCGTGTACGACCACCAGGGGAGCCTCCGGGAGGCGACCACGGACGGGTCGGTGCGGTGGACGGCGCCCGACGCATTCGCCGACGTGGGCTGGCCCGTGTCAGTTGCCCTCGACGGCGACACGGCGTACGCGGTGACCTTCGGACCCCAGACGTCGAACGGGGAGCGGAGCCCCTCCCGAGTGGTCGCCGTCTCCCGCACCGACGGGAGCGAACGGTGGACGGTGCGAGCCGAGGACGGCCTCTTCAACCCGGGCTATCTGGCGAAGGTGGGCGACCTCGTCGTCGCGCCGGTCAACCGGAGCGGGCAGGCGGACGACCAGAGCCCGGTCCTCTACGGGTTGGCTGCGACCTCCGGGGAGATGCGTTGGAGACTGGATTCGTTCCCACCGGGCACCGACTTCCACCGGACACACGGGTACGAGGGCCAGGTGCTGGTGGACAGCTTTCGGAGCGCGTTCTTCCTCGACCCCGGAACGGGGTCGATCACGCGGGAGTTCGACTTCCCGGTCGATCGCCGTGACGGAACGATCGATGGAGCGACGTTCTACGGCGGCGTCGACTCCGTCGGGGCACTCGACCTCTCGTCGGGCGAACGCACCTGGGAGACGTCCCTGCCCGAGTCGATATACAGTCCCATCGTAGCAGACGAGCAGACGCTCCACTTCGGCACCGAGACGGGCCACGTCTACGCGGTAGCGACCGGGGACGGTAGCGAACGGTGGAGCGCCCGGGTCGAAACGGGCGTTCGCTACGTCGCAGTCACAGACGCACGCCTATGGGTGTCCGACGACGTGGGGACCCTCTACGCCTTCGACCGCTCGAACGGCGAACGCGTCTTCAGCCAGCAGGCCCCGGAAGGGGGCGACGGCGAGCGACCGGTCGGCGTCGTGGAGGGGACGCTGTTCCTCAACGGATACGAGGCGGGCGGCTACACCGTCGAGTCGGCGTGACGGACAGGTGGACTTTTACCACGGGGACCATGCGTTCTAGTTTAACGCGACGACCGACCGCTATCTGTTGATTGGATATCGCCGGAACTACCGGTAACAGAAACCCGGTGGGAGTTATGCCATACTCCCCACCGGATTCGGTAGTGGTTGGTCGGATTCAAAGAGCGTTTCCCTCTGATGAGTTGCGCGAGCGCGCTCGCGCAACGTCCCTTGTCGAACGAGAGCGGAAGTTCGACGTGGTGGCGTTGTTCTACACGCTTTCGTTCGGCTTCGCTGCTGGATCAGACCGCTCTCTCCAAGCGTTTCTCGAGCGCTACGTCGAGATGGCTGACTGTGACGACCTCTCCTACGCGGCGTTCCACGAGTGGTTTGAGCCGACGTTCGTTGCCCTCCTTCGAGAGATTCTCGATGACGCCATCGAGAATCTCGATACCGGACGAGCCGACTTGAACGGCCGTCTCGAACGATTTCGAGACGTTCTCATTGCCGACGCGACCATCGTCTCACTGTACGAAGATGCCACCGATGTCTACGCAGCAACCGGCGACGATCAGGCCGGCCTGAAACTTCATCTCACAGAATCTCTCTCAACTGGTCTCCCGACACGGTTCCAAACAACCGACGCGAAAACGCAAGAACGGAGCCAGCTACCCACCGGCGAGTGGGTAG
>JBDGTT010000019.1:0-32699 GCA_042216525.1 Halobacteriaceae archaeon | reverse complement strand
CCGATGGACGTGACCGTCGACCGGACGAACCTCGCGCTCCGCGCCGTCCTCGAAGTCGCGGCGCTCGTCGCGTTCGGGTACTGGGGCTGGACGACGCACGCCGGGAGCGCGCGCGTCGCCTGGGCGGTGGGAGCGCCCGTCGCCGTGGCCGCCGTCTGGGCCGTCTTCCGCGTGCCCGGTGACCCCGGGGACGCGCCGGTGGCGGTCCCGGGACCGGTCAGACTCGCCCTCGAGGTGGTGCTGTTCGCCGCGGCGGCGTCGCTGCTCTGGGCCGCGGGCGCCACCGTCGCCGCCGTCGTCTTCGGCGCCCTCGTGGTCGGCCACTACGGACTCGCGGGCGAGCGGGTGCGGTGGCTGCTGGGCGCGTGAGCCGAACGCTTTAGCCCGGGGCCCGCGAGTCGTCACCGATGGCCACCATCACCGACGTGCAGACCGGGCTGTACGGGATCCCGAACGAGGAGTCACTCGACGACGCGACCCAGTCCTTCGACGAACTCGAACTCGTGACCGTCGAGTTGACGACGAGCGACGGCGTCACGGGCGTGGGCTTCACCTACACCATCGGCGAGGGGGGCGCGTCCGTCGAGTCGTTCCTCGCGGAGACGCTCGCGCCCGAACTCGACCGCGCCGACGTCGCGCCGCGTCGGTTGCGCAGCGACCTCCGCGGCGCGACCACCTTCGTGGGCCGGGAGGGCGTCTCGGAACTCGCGCTCGCCGCCGTCGACATCGCCGCCTGGGACGCCCTCGGGAAGGGCCTCGGGGCGCCCCTCTACGAGTTGCTCGGGGGCACCCGCGAGGCGGTGCCGGGCTACGAGACCAACGGCGGGTGGATCCAGTACGACCGCGAGACCCTCGTCGAGAACGCCCGGGAGGCCGCCGACGCCGGCTTCCACGGGATGAAGATGAAGGTCGGGCGCGGGCACGCCGAGGACGCGCGCAGAATCGCCGCGGTGCGGGAGGCCCTGCCCGAGTCGATGGATCTGATGGTCGACGCGAACTGCTCGTTCTCGGTCGCGGAGGCCCGGCGGTTCTGCGAGCACCTCGACGTGCCCATCGCGTGGCTCGAGGAGCCGCTCCCGAAGCACGACCACGCGGCCCACGCCGACCTCCGCCGCCTGGTGGAGGTCCCGCTCGCGTCCGGCGAGAACGCCTACGACGCGACGGAGTTCAAGCAGGCGCTCGCGATGGACGCCCTCGACGTCCTCCAGCCCGACGTCTGTCGCGTCGGCGGCATCACGCCGTGGATGGCCGTCGCGGACATGGCGAGCGCGTGGAGCGTCGACGTCTCGCCCCACTACGTCGAACCGATACACGTCCACCTCGCCGCGGCGGCGGACAACGTTCCCTACATCGAGCACCACTCGACGGTGCTCGACACCGTGCTCGCGGATCCGGTCCTCCCCGAAAACGGGGCCTTCCGTCCGCCGGACCGACCCGGTCACGGGCTCGCGTTCGACGGCCTTGACGCGTACGCGAAACTGTGAGACAGGGTTTTTAAGCCCCACTCCATAAGCGAGGGTATGGCAGTCGGGAACGAGGGTCCTGGCCTCGGCTTCGGTGCCGACGCCGACCTCGCAGACGTTCGACCGGAGGAGTGGTCGGTCCGCGACGCTGACGCTCGTGCGTACGTCCGCGAGGGGACCAAGGGCGTCGCCGGCCTGGTCCGGACGACGTTCGGACCGCGGGGCATGGAGAAACTCGTCAAGACACAGGACACGAAGGGCGACCCCGAGATCGTGCGGACGAGCGACGCCGGGGAGTTACTCGACGCCGTCGAGCGGGGACAGATGTTCCGCCACCCCGTCGCCGCGGTGCTGGTCGACAACGTGAACTCGATGCAGGGCGGCCTCGGCGACGGGACCTCCACCGCGGTCCTGCTCACGGCCTCCCTGGTCGACCGCGGGTTCGACCTGATCGACGAGGGCCTCCACCCGGGCCACCTCGTCGTGGGCTACGCGATGGCCGCGGGCCGGGCCGGCGAGACGCTCGACGACCTCGCCCGGCCCGTCGACGGCGACCACGAGACCCTGCGGCGTGTCGCCGCCACGTCGATGACCGCCGACGTCCCCGCGGCCCGCCGCGAGCAGTACGCGGACCTCGTCGCGACGGCCGTCCAGGCGGTCACGGCGGACGGAGGCATGGTCGACACCGACGAGATCGGCGTCAAGTCCCGCACGGACGTCGAGGACCGCTTCTACGACGGCCCCATCGTCCGGCAGGTCGTCCGCGGGGGCGACGAGGACGAGGAGTACGACGCAGACGCCGACCTGACGGCGACCGACCGCGTCTTCGAGGACGCGACGGTGGCCATCGTCGACCGCGAGGTCGACTTCGAGGAGACCGCTAGCTCGTTCGGCGAGCAGTTCGAGTCGGGCGTCCGCCTGGAGGCCGAGGACGTCGCGGCCTACACGACGGGACTCCAGCGACGCATCGCGTCGGCCGCCGACGCCGTCGCCGACCTCGGCGTGGACGTGTTCGTCGCGCAGAACGAGATCGACGACCGGTTCCACGCGGCCCTCGAGCGCCGTGACGTCCTGGTCGTCGAACAGGCGCGCTATCCCCGGAGCGACGTCTACCGCCTCGCCCGGGCGACCGGCGGCGAGGTGGTCCCCGGGCCCGACGACCTGACGTCCGACGTGCTCGGCCGGGCCGGTCGCGTCCACCAGGAGCGACACGACGACGAGACCTGGACCGTTTTCGACGGCTGCGACGGGCCCGCTCGCGAGATTGTTGCGCGCGCGCGAACGGCATCCGAGGCGGCGCTGACCGAACGCCTGGTCGAGGACGCGCTCCAGGTCACGGCCGTGGCCGCCGTCGACGGACAGGTGCTGCCGGGCGCGGGCGCCCCGGCGGCAGCGGTCGCCGCGGACCTCCGGGACTACGCGTCGACGATTCCCGAGAAGGAACAGCTCGCGATAGAGGCGTTCGCGGGGGCCCTCGAGGACCTCGTGGGGCAACTCGGGCAGAACGCGGGCGCGGACCCGCTGACGGCGGCGGCGGACCTCCGTGCCGCACACGCGAACGCAGGGACGCGGCCCGCGTCCCTCGGTCTCTCGGTCGAGGGCGACGTCGTCGACGCCTACGAAACCGGGGTCGTCGAACCGCGCCGCGTGTTCTCGCAGGCGGTCGAGACGGCGCGGGCCGCGGCCGAACACCTGACGACCGTCGACGCCGTCCTCTACCCGAACGTTGACCTCGGAACGCTCACGCCCCGGCCGGAGCGGACCTAGGACCCGTAGGACTCCCGGAACCCTTTGAGGTGTTCGGGCGTCGGGCCCCGGCGGTTGTCGGGGTTGGGCGGGCCGCGCTCTTTTGCCTCGATCTCCGGCGAGAGCTTCCGCGCCGGCACCTGTTCGTCGATGCGGAGGATCTGGGTCGCGAGGTCGGTCGACGCGGCCAGCACGTCGCGGACGAGGGCCGTCGGCTCGACGATGCCCTCCTCGAAGGCGTCAGCGGTGGTCCCGGCGAGGCAGTCGACGCAGGTGGCGTCCCGCCCCGCTTCGTGGGCGACGAGGAGGTCGATGACCCCGTCCCACGCGTCGATGCCGGCGTTCGCCGACAGCGCCCGGGGGACGACGAGGAGCGCGTCCGCGAACGCCTCGGCGGCGAGCTGTTCCGCCCCCGAGATCGTCCGCGCGTGCGCTCGCACGGCGCGGGCCGCGCGGACCTCGACGGCTCCGCCGCCCGGGACGACGGTGTCGGTGTGGCGCGCGGAGAGCACGTCCGCGAGCGCGCCCCGAACCGAGCGCTCGAAGGCCTCGACCGTCCGCGGGTCGGGGGCGCGCACGAACAGCGTGTAGACGGGTTCGCCGGCGTCGCTCTCCACGACGGTCATGTCCCGCCCGGAGACGCGGCGGACGCCGGCGTCGCCGGATCCCAGGGTGTCGGCGGTCACCTGCCCGAACCCGGGGACGACCTGCGTGCCGGTCGCCCGTGCGATGCGCGCGACGTCCTCCTCGTCGATCTGGTGGACCGCGAGGATGCCGTGGTTCGACAGGATGGTGTGGACGCGGTCGTTGATGCCCCTGCTCGTGACGACGACCCGACAGCCGGCGTCGACGGCGTCACGGACCGCGGACTCGAACGTCTCGCGCTCCTTCTTCGAGAGCGCGTCCCGGTCCTCGAAGGAGTCGAGCGTCATCGAGACCGACTTCTCCCGGTGCTCTCCCTCGTCGCCGGTCCCCTCGAAGAAGCGGGGCAGGTCGACCGTGTCGGAGACGACGGCGACGCCGCCCGAGACGTCGCGGGGCATCCCCTCGTGGAGCGGTTCGTGGTCGAGGACGATGCCGCGGACGAGTTCCGTCTCCGACTGGGTCCCGCCGTAGCGGGACTGGATCTTGACCTGCTTGCGGTCGTAGAACACCCCCGAGGGCGCCTCGGGCAGTTCGGCCGCGACGTCGACGAGGAACGCCCCGACGCGGTCGCGCACGCCCGGGTCGCGGGTGTCGGTCAAGGCGGTGCGCGCGACGGCGTCCGCGCCGGCCTCGGAGAGCGGTCGGGCGGCGGCGTCGACTTCGTTCCGGGCCACCTCGAGGGCGGCGTCGTAGCCGCGCTCGATGGTCGTCGGGTGGAGGCCCTGTGCCGCGAGCGACTCCGCCTCGTCGAGGAGCGCCCCCGCGAGCGTGACGACCCGTCCCGCCCCGTCCGCGTGCGTGCCGTGGAACCCGGAGGCGGCGGTCTCGACGAGCGAGACCGTCGGATGTTCCACGTCGAGCTGGTCGACGAGTTCCGACCCGGACGACGTCGTCACGACGTTCCCGCCCTCAGTGACGAGCAGTTTGTTCGCCCCGAACGGACCCAGGGTGGACCGGACGAGATCGCAGACGGCAGCCGCGCCGCCGGTGACGTCCGCGGCGGCCGTCTGGTCCCCTGTCGCCTCGTTTGCCATGGGTGTGCATGATCATCGAGTACGTAAATGCCCACCGGACCGGGTGGACCGCGAGACCAGTTCCCGCGGGGCCTGAGGGCCGTTCGCTCCGTCACCGTGACGTCAAATCACCTCCCGGCGCACCGACGTGTGCCGTACGTTGCCACGGGTATCTTGGGTAAAGTTTAATACAAACGATGCCTGACTGCTTTCATAGCATGTCACGGGATAACAGCGGTGACGTGCGTGAGACGATGACGGAAAAAGACACTAGCAGACGGACGTTTCTGAAGGGTACCGGCGCGGCAACAGCAGCGGGAGCACTCGGCGCACTGGCCGGCTGTTCCGGTGGCGGTGACGGCGGATCGGGCGGCTCCGGCGGCTCCTCCGGCGGTTCCTCCGGCGGCTCCTCCGGCGGTTCCTCCGGCGGCTCCTCCGGCGGCTCCTCCGGCGGCTCCTCCGGCGGTTCGTCGGGCGACTCCGGCGGGTCCTCGGGCGACTCGGGCGGCTCCGGCGGTGGCGGCAGCGAAGGCGTCACCATCAGCTTCCTGTCGGCCCAGGCAGCGGAGAACTCCCAGATCAACAAGGTCTACAAGGACACCCTCATCAGCCGCTGGGAGGAGCAGTCCGGCAACACGGTCAAGCTCTCGACGGCGTCCTACGGGGACATCAAGAACAAGCTGAGTTCGACCGTCTCCGCGGGCAACCCGCCGACGCTCGCCGAGTCCGGGTCCGCCGGCCTCAACTACTTCCTCAACGGCAAGGTGCCCAACCACGGCCCGTACATCGAGGCCGAGGAGGGCATGCCCGACAACCTCAACGAGGCGGACAAGGGGTCGATGCAGTACCGCGGCGAGTGGGCCTCGGCCGGCTCCCCGCGCGCGACGACGTCGAACTTCGGCTTCCGGCCGAAGATCTTCAGCCAGGTCGGCATCGAGAACCCCGAGGAAGACCTGAACACCTGGTCGCAGGTGTACCAGGCCTTCAACGACATCGCCGACAGCGACATCGACACCATCCCCTACGAGGAGACGGGTGTCTACAACGACCTTGAGTCCTACTGGGGCTACGCGCGCACGGCCTACACCGGCGGCAAGGACCCGTGGATCCGGGACTCGCCCGACAACACGACGGTCGTCGTGAACAACGACGGTCACGAGGACCGTCCCAACACGGACGGCATGATCAAGGCGTGCCCGACGCTCGCCAAGGAGTTCTCCTCGGACAAGACCGCCTCGCGCGGTGACGAGGCGATTCCGGCCCTATTGCTGACGGGCCGCGTCGCGTCGTTCAACTACGCGACGCCGACGGCCTCGCGCTGGTACGCCGCGAAGTCCGACGCGACCATCGGCTGGGACGGCGGCAACGGCGACTACATGCTCCTCCCGCACCCGAAGGTCGACTCCGAGTTCGGTGGGAACATCGGCATCTCGGACCTTGAGGGCATCTCGGGCGAGCACGGCGGCCACGTGTGGACCCTTGAGCAGGCGCACACCATCTTCGCCAACCACCCCGACCAGGAGAAGCAGGCGGCGTGGGACCTGATGGCCTTCACCTACAAGGACAAGAAGTTCTCCGTCGAGGCGTGGGGCAAGGCGTACGGGTCCATCGCGATGTACAACCCGAGCAACGACTACGTCCTGTCCCAGATCGGCGACTCGATGCCCCAGAGCCACGTGAAGGCTATCCAGAACGTCAAGGACTACCCCAAGCAGTACCTCACCACGGGTGCGGCCTGGGACCTGGACCAGACCGACCAGATCCGCTGGCGGGACATCAACGAGACGATCAGCCAGACCATCGCCGGCCAGCACGGCATCGAGGAGACGCCCGGCCTGGTCCGCGAGCGGATCCGCAAGCACATCTGAACGGAGTCGCGTAGCCACCCGGAAACCACACGCGCCGCGGTTTCCCACGACACACTCCTCCCTTCTTCGAACCCCCGTGAGCGACTGCTGTCCCGAGAATCTAGCGCAAAAGAAGGGGAAGGTTTTATATGAATCTACGGCACACCCAATCACACCGTGGCACAAGAACTATCCAACGAACAAATACGAGAGAAGTACGGGCTCACAGACCGAACCCTGCTGGATCGGATGCGGGAGAACTGGGCCGGCTACGTCTTCATCGTGCCGACCTTCGCCATGTTCACCCTGCTGTTCTACTACCCCATCGTCCGGGGCATCTACCTGACGTTCACGAACGCCGCCCTGGGCGGAACCGGGTACAGCTTCGTCGGCCTGGCGAACTACCAGTGGCTGATCACGAACGACCTCTTCATCTACGCGTTCGGGTGGACGCTCATCTTCGTGTTCGGCACGACGGCGACCCAACTCTTGCTCGGACTCGTCACTGCGACGCTGTTGAACGAACTCCGGAAAGGCGCGCGCGAGTGGATGAGTGCGGTGGTGTTCGCGCCGTACTTCTCCGCACCGCTCGCGGGCGGTGTCCTGTGGTTCTGGTTCCTGAACCCGGACTTCGGGTTCGTCCCCCGACTGTTGAGCGACCTCGGGATGGCGAACGTCCCGTCGTTCCTGTCGTCGGGCGTCTGGCCGTTCATCTCGATCATCGTCGCCCAGACGTGGCACGACTACGCCTACTCGGGTATCATCTACTCGGCGGCGCTGGTCTCCATCCCGAGCGACCAGTACGAGGCGGCGGCCCTCGCCGGCGCGGGTCGGCTCCGTCGCTTCCGCGACGTGACGCTGCCCCACCTGCTCATCCCGACCATCGTCATCCTGGCGCTGCGCACCGCGTGGAACATCGCGGAGTTCGCCCAGCCGTACGAACTGACCGGCGGCGGTCCGGGCACGCGGACGACGCTGCTGAGCATCCTGACGTACAAGACCGCCTTCGTGAGTCTCCAGTTCGCGCGGGCGTACACCGTCGGCATGGTGATGATCCTCATCTCGATGTCGGCGGCCGTCATCTACGTGACGGCGATCAAAGAGGAAGAGGACCTCTACGTGTGAGGTGACTTACGAATGATAAACGAAACTCGACGGTCGCGCTACCTGCTCTACCTCGGCATCGCCGCGTTCGCGGTGTTCGCCGCACTCCCCTACTACTGGGTGATTCGCACCTCCCTGTTGTCCGGATTCGCATCCATCGACCCGGCCACGGGATACCTCCCGATCAACGCGTTCTCGGGCGGGGCGTACACCGAGGTCTGGAACCGGTACCCGTTCGCGCTGTTCTTCGGGAACAGCATCATCGTGGCGCTGGTGAGCACGGTCATCTCGCTGTTCTTCTCGATCCCGGGCGCCTACGCGTTCGCGCGCCTGGACTTCCCGGGACGGCAGTTGCTGTTCTACACCGCGGTGTTCACCATCATGTTCCCGTGGATCGTCCTCACCATCCCGGTGTACGAGGTGTTCCTCACCATCGGTCTCGTGAACACCATCCCGGGTCTCATCGTCGCGCTCGCCATCTTCATCCTGCCACAGAACATCTGGCTCCTGCAGGGCTTCTTCAGGCAGGGCATCCCCCCGAACATCGAGGAGGCCGCACAGATCGACGGCCTCTCCGAGATCGGGGCGTTCCTGCGCATCGTCCTGCCCCTCTCGGCGCCCGCGGTCGGCGCGGCCGCCCTGTTCTCGTTCCTCACCGCGTGGAACAACTTCCTCTGGGTGTTCATCCTCACCAGTGACGAGGAGGTCCGGACGGCGACGGTCGCCATCCACTACATCCTCGGGAGCGACGTGCTCCGCGAGTGGAACATCCTGATGGCCTCGGTCGTCCTCCTGGTCGCACCGCCGGTCATCTTCTACGGCCTCTCCCAGCGCTACGTCGGGGAGGGCCTCGGCGGCGGCGCGGCCTGACCGGCCACCCCTCTCGTTCGTCCGCCTCGTTCTTCCCGGGGGCGCGGACCCCCCGGGCGACGCCACCCGTTTTCAGTGTGCCGTGTCACCGTGGGACAGATAATCATATATAACATTAGTTCAAATGGCCATAGGAGAGCGCACCATGGCAAGCGTCGAATTCGACAAGATCACGAAAGTCTTCGACGACTCTTCGGGGACAATCGTCGCGGTAGAGGAACTGGATCTCGAGATCGACGACGGCGAGTTCGTCGTGTTCGTCGGCCCGTCCGGGTGTGGGAAGTCGACCACGCTGCGGATGCTGGCAGGCCTCGAGACCATCACGGACGGTGAGATCCGACTGGACGGGGAGCGCATCAACGAGAAAGCGCCCAAGGACCGTGACATCGCGATGGTGTTCCAGTCCTACGCCCTCTATCCGCACAAGACGGTGCGGGAGAACATGGCGTACGGGCTCCGGTTGAGCACGGACCTCTCGGACGAGGAGATCAACCGTCGCGTCGAGGAGGCGGCCGCGATGATGAACATCGAGGACCTCCTCGAGAAGACGCCGGGCAACCTCTCGGGCGGTCAGCAACAGCGCGTGGCGACCGGCCGCGCCATCGTCCGCGAGCCCGCGGTCTTCCTGTTCGACGAGCCGCTGTCGAACCTCGACGCGAAGCTCCGCCAGCACATGCGGACGGAACTCGCCCGCATCCACTCCGAACTCCAGATCACCACCATCTACGTCACCCACGACCAAGAGGAGGCCATGACGATGGCCGACCGCATCGTCATCCTCAACGACGGCCGCCTCCAGCAGGTCGGGACCCCCAAGGAGGTCTACTACCGGCCCGCGAACCTCTTCGTCGCGGACTTCATCGGCTCGCCCTCGATGAACTTCTTCGACGTCACCCTCGAGCGGAACGACGACGGCACCGCGACGCTCGTCCACGAGAGCGGCGGGTTCGAGTACCGGATCTCCGCGGACGTCCTGGGTCTCGTCGACGAGTCGGGCGCGACCGAACTGACCGCCGGCATCCGCCCCGAGAACATCGTCGTCGACGAGAACGCCGATCCCGCGAAGTCCTTCGAGTCGCCGGTGGACGTCGTCGAGGTCATCGGCTCGGACAACTTCATCTACCTCGACGTCGGCGGTGAGGAGGGCCGCGTGCGCACCCCCTCGAACATCGAACCCGAGATGGGCGACGTCATCCGGCTGACCTTCGACGAGGACGACCTCCTCCTGTTCGACCGTCAGACCGAGGAGGCCATCACCCACGGCGTCGAGGCGGCGACGACCGACGTCGCAGCCGTCGAACAGCGGGCCTGACCGGCGACACGACTCGCTACCAGACCACCGACCACCTCGACGCAGACGCGTCGGCCCCGTCTCCCGTTCGGCAAGCGACCGAGTCACCACCACATGGACACCCGCCCAGTCCCCCGCCGCACGTTCGTCCGCTGGTGTCGTCGCCTCGACCGCGAGGCCGTCAGCGCCTTCGTCGCAGACCTCTGGGAGGCGCGCGGCTACAGCGTCCGGCGCGAGGGCGCGACCCTCTTCGCGACCCGGGACGGCCACACGGTGCGGATTCTGCCGGTCGCCGCGCGGCGGTTCGGGGCGCCGACCGTCCCCGAGACCGACGGCCCGACGGACGTCGTCGTCCTCGGTGGCCTCGCCGACGAGGCGACCCGTCGACTCGCCGACGACCGGGGGGCGAAACTGGTCGACGCGGCGGCCCTCCACCGGATGGCCCTCTACGCCGTCGACCGCGACACGCTCGCGGACCTCACCAGGCGTCACTTCGGGCACTCGCCCCGGGTCCGCGACCCGTGGTCGGCACTGGAGAACGTCCCGCCGACGGCAGTCGTCGTCGCCGCGCTCCTGGTCGTCTCCGCAGTCGCCGCGGGCCAGTCGGCGATGACGCTGTCACCCGGACCGACGGCCGCGGACCCCGCCGCCGACACGACGACCACGACGCGCGCTGCGACGGTCCCGCTCTACGACCGGGAGCGCTCCCGGACCACGACCACCGCCGTTCGCCTGCCGACGGTGTGTCCGCCAGCGCCCACGGACGTCCCGCCGCGGAAGTTGCGACCGGCCGTCGTCGACGTCGCGAGCGCGCACGGACTCGAGGGCTGGCGCATCGTCTCCGCGGTGAACGTCACCGACTTCCGGGGGCCGGGCGCCGCGGAGACCCGGTACAACCCGGACGCGCGCCACGTCGTCCGCTACCGGAGTCCGAAGGGCCCCGCGTACCGGGTCCAGATAGACGAGTGGGCGAACGCGGTCATCGCGGCCGGCACGGCCCGCCGGCAGGCGCGAGACTACACGCGCTACGCGCAGTGGGGCCGCTACACCTTCGCCGTCCAGGCGTACGACGTCTCGGGCCGGCCCGTGACCAGCGAGTGGACGCGTCGCGCCGCCGAGCGACTGCTCTCGGAGGCCGGCGCGCCCTCGACGGGCAAACTCGGCGACGACTGCGTCCAGTCGCTGATGGTCCCGACGCCCTCGTGGAACGAGACGAGGACGCCGTCGAACGGGACGACGACCACGACGATACGGGCGACCCGGGTCACCGCCAACGACACCGGCCTGACCGTCGTGGGCGATCCCGGGTTCGCACCCGGCGAGAACACGACGGCGACTGCCGCCCCGACGACGACCACGCGCCCGTCGGGGTAGCCGACGCCGGCCTCACCTGACGACGTCGGCGGCGACGGAGCCGACGTCCTCGACGACGGCGCGCGCCCGGTCGCCGGGCGAGATGGGGAACGCGCCGGGCGTGCCCGTCGAGATGACGTCGCCCGGTTCGAGGGTCATCACCGAGGAGTGGAACGAGACGAGTTCCCGCGGCTTGAACAGCATCCGCTCGACGGTGTTCTCAGAGCGCACCTCCCCGTTCACGACGGTCCGGACCGTGAGGGCGGTCAGGTCCATCGGTTCCTCCGGGACGGCGACGTGTGGCCCCACGACGAGAAAGGAGTCGAAGGACTTCGCCCGCGTCAGAAAGCGGGGGTTCCGCTGGAGGACGTCCTCGGCGGTCATGTCGATGACGGGGACGTAGCCGGCGACGACGTCGTCGACGTCCTCGGGTGCGACGTCCTTGCAGCGGCGGCCGATGACCACGGCGAGTTCGCCCTCTGCGGTGACCCGCTCCGAGACGTCGGTCGGGGGCAGGCGGATGGGGCCCCCCGGTCCGGTCAGCGCCGTCGCCGGCTTGAAAAAGGAGGCCGGTTCGTCGGGCCGGACCTCGTCTAAGTCCTCGGCGTGGTCGGCGTAGTTCAGCCCGATGCCGAACAGTTTCCCCGGCCGAGTGAGCGGCGCGTCGAGGGCGAGGTGGTCCCGTGGGACGCGACTCGCGGTGGCCTCGTCGGGGTCGGGCAGGCCGTCCGGCGCGGCGCGGAGGGCGTCCCCGATCGACTCCATCGAGGGGTCGGCCGACGAGAGGGGGACGAAGCCCTCGTCGTCACCGAGCAGCGCGTCGCCGGTGGCCGTCCGGGCGAGATAGCGCATCGGTCAGTCCTCGCGGTCGAGCCAGAAGTCGAAGGACCGGCCGGGCGCGAACACGTCGATGCCCACGGCGCGTTCCTCGCCCGTGTTCTCGACGCGGTGGGCCTCGTCGCCCTCGAGGTGGGCGCTGTCGTTCTCGTAGAGCGTCACCTCGTCGTCCTCGGTGTAGATGGTGAGTTCGCCCTCTAGGACGATACAGACCTGCTCGTTCTCGTGGTCGTGCATCGGCGAGGAGTGTTCCGGGGGCTTCTCGAAGTACTCGAAGGAGAAGGCGTCGGAGCCGGCCATCTCGACGCGGCGCCAGCCCTCTTCCGGTTCGTACGATTCGGCGTCCTCGGAGCGAACTGCTCGCATGACGGGCGGCCCTTCTCCGGGCCGCGCCTTGAACCTACAGGTTCGAGGCACCCGCGCCCCCGTCGATGGGGACGGCGGCGCCGTTGACGAACCCGGAGCGCGGCGAGGAGAGGAAGGCGACGAGTTCGCCCAGTTCCATCGGGTCGCCGATGCGGTCGAGGGGAACCTCCTCGGCCCGGGCAGCGAGGCCCGCCTCGTAGGACTCGTACTCGCCGCGGTCGACGGCGGCCTCGGTCAACTCCACGATGCGGGCCGTCTCGTGGCTCCCCGGGAGGACGGCGTTGGCCCGCACCTCGGGACCGAGTTCCTTCGAGAGCGTCTTCTCGAGGCCGATGACGCTCATCCGCACCGAGTTCGAGAGCACGAGCGAGTCGATGGCCTCCTTGACCGACCGCGAGGTGATGTTGACGATGGTGCCGCCGTCGCCGGCCTGCAGGTGCTCGGCGGACTCCCGGACGAGGCGCACGACGCTCATCACCAGCAGGTCGAAGGCCTGGTACCAGTCCTCGTCCGTCGTCTCGAGGAACGCGCCCGAGGGCGGGCCCCCGGCGCTGGTGACGAGGTGGTCGATGCCGCCGAGTTCCTCGACGGTGGTGTCCACGAGGGTCCGGATGTCGTCGTACTCGGTCAGGTCGGCGGCGCACTCGACGACGGTGACGCCGTCGGCACAGTACTCGCGAACCTCCTCGGCGGCCTCGGCGAGGCGGTCCTCGTCGCGGCCGTTCACGACGACGTCCGCGCCTCGGGCGGCGAGGGCCTTCGCGGAGGCCTTCCCGAGTCCGGAGGACGATGCTGTGACGAGCGCGGCGTCACCCGCAATCTGTGACTCCATGACACCCGCGACTCCGACCAGGAGGGTAAAAAGCGTTGGCGACTGGGCAAGCGGCGTCAGTCGGCCTGTTCGAGGACGGGGTCGCCGTCGTCGTCGAATCCGAGGGAGAGCGCCCGGCCGACCACGAGGTCGTCCCGGTCGCGGGCCTCCTCGGCCAGGGCCTCGGAGACGGTCAGGTCCGCGAGGTGGCCGGTGTTCTCTATCCACGCCATCCGGACCGTCTCCGGGTCCCACGCCCCCATCGTGGAGATAGCCACCGCGAAGGCGAGTTCTTCCGTCTCGACGGCCATGGGAATCGCGGCCTTCTCGATAGACCCCGAGGTGATGGCGTTCGCGTACACCTGCTGGTAGTCGATGGACTCGGCCACGTCGACCGTCGTCACGTCGGCGTTGCCGATGCCCATGCCGTTCCCGTGGGTCGCCTCGGTCAGCCCCCGGACGTAGATTCGCTTGACGTCGGGGTACTCGGGGTCCTCCATGTTGATGAGGTTGAACCGCCCGACGACGTTTGGGTCCATGCCCGCACCGGAGACGTCCTTGCCGAGTTCGTCGACGACGAGGACGTCTATCTCGTCGTAGGGCAGGGTGGGCATGTACTCGTAGGAGCGTTCGAGGAGCGGTCCCTCGCCGTCCGGGAGGTCCTCGACCGGGATGGCCCGTATCTCGGCCGTCTCGTCGTAGAAGTTCTCGACGATGGCGACGCCGCCGAGGTGGTCGACGTGCTCGCGGATGACCTCGAAGGTGGCACGGAGCGTCTCCTCGTAGCCGTCGACGATGGAGCGCTCGTGGATGGCCTGCGCGCCGCTCTGCTTGCCCAGGCCGATGCAGGACATCTTGGTCAGTCCCGACTCGAAGGTGCCCGAGAAGTTGGTGTGGGCCTTCACCCGGTTGACGACGAGGACGGCGTCTGCCTCGAGGGCGGCGTCGGCGAAGTGGACCTCGTTGCCCAACTCGCTCGTCCCGAGGACGGACGTCTCCATCCGGGCGTCGACGGGACAGTCCAGTGTCTCCTCGTCCATCCCGAGTGCGGCCAGCGTCTCGCGCTGTCCCTCCGCGGACGCCCCGCCGTGACTGCCCATCGCGGGCATCGCGACAACCTCGAAGCCACGGTCCTGCAGTTCGCTTACGACGCCCTGCGCGACGGCGACGACGTCGGTGATGCCCCGACTCCCGAGGCCGACGGCCACCGTCGCGCCGGCGTCCAATTCGTCGAGGGGGAGTCGCCCCACCTCCTCCCGGGCGATTGCCTCGGGGTCGTCGACCGTCGGCGCCTCGGGTTCCTGTCGCACCTCGTAGAGGGTGGGAAACTCGACGGGCGGAAGCAACTCGGCCACGTCTTGGTCCGTGGGGAATTCGACCGGCATACCTCTGCTCGGGTGCGCGCCGGGCTTAAGTCCTGCCCGGCGGACCCACAGATTTAGACCCCGGGGACTCTATCGAGTCTCCATGCGCCAGACTGTCACCGACGGCGGACGTGATCTGCGATGAGCGACGCGCCGGACGTCCTCGTCCTGCGCCGCGCCGCTCACGGGATGAGTACGGAACTGCTCGCGGATGCCCTCCGTGAGCGTCTCCCCGACCGCGACGTCGTCCGGGCGGGGACGCCCGACGAGGAGGAGCGCCTGATCGAGCATGCGCCGGTCGTCGTCGGCCACGACCTGCGCAGCGACCTCCTCGAGGCCGCCGCGGACCTCCGACTGTTCGCCTGTGCCTCCGCGGGGGTCGGCCACCTCCCACAGGCGGAACTCGAAGACAAGGGCGTCGTCGTGACGAACGCCTCCGGCGTCCACGGGCCGAACATCGCCGAGTACGTCCTCGGGAACGTCCTGGTGTTCACCCGCGACCTCCACGAGTCGTGGCGGCGCAAGGAGCGCGGCGAGTGGCGCCACCACCAGGCCCGCGAACTCAAGGGTTCGACGGTCACGGTGGTCGGCCTCGGGTCCATCGGGCAGGCCATCGTCGAGCGACTCGACCCCTTCGACGTCCACACCGTCGGCGTCCGCTACACCCCCTCGAAGGGCGGGCCGACCGACGAGGTCGTCGGCTTCGACGGCGCCGACTTCCACGACGCCCTCGCGCGGACCGACTACCTCGTCCTCGCGTGTCCGCTGACGGAGACGACGCGGGGCCTCGTCGACGAGGCGGCGTTCGTCACGATGCCACGCGACGCCGTCCTCGTCAACGTCGGCCGCGGCCCCATCGTCGACACGGACGCCCTCGTGGACGCCATCAAGGGCAACGTGATCCGCGGGGCGGCGCTCGACGTGACCGACCCCGAACCGCTGCCCGAGGGCCACGACCTCTGGACCATGGAAAACGTCCTCGTCACCCCGCACAACTCGGGGCACACTCCCGAGTACTACCCACGTCTCGCGGACATCGTCGCGTCGAACCTTCGACGCGTCGACGAGTCCGGCGACTACGCCGACGTCGAGAACCGCGTCGTCTGACCGCCGTCCCGAGGTCGCCGCGCGGTGTCTCCGTCGTGTAAGGTTTATACCTGTCTGTCACGGACAGAGGGAGTATGACGCACGGCCCCGAGGCGGTCGCGGAACTCGTCGAGGAGGCGGGCCTCTCCTACCCGGTCACCGTCTCGCGACTCGAGCGGAAGTTCCCCCTCGAGAACATCGAAATCGACGAACGCGGGAACATGATCATGCTCTCCGAACTCCTGCTAGACGTCGACTTCGACAAGTTCGAGGACCGCGAGGACCTCGAGCGCAAGCTCGAACCGGTCATGCGGGCCGAGAGCAAGTCGCGGCGGGTCGGCATCGTCGGCAAGATAAAGCGGTCGCTGTTCGGACGCTGACCGTGGTCAACAAACTCCGCCTCGTCGCCCGCGGCGGCGGGTCGACGCTGCTGCTCGTCACCGCGTGGGCCGCTCTCCACTACGGCCCGGAGCGGGGCTACCTGCCGTTCCTCGGCCCGGCGGTCCTCGCCGTGGCCGTCATGGCGATCCCAGTGCTCGGTGCGCACGCGAAGCTCTGGTGGCACAACGCCCGGGAGTGGTGGGAGGGCCGCGGCGGCTACAGCTTCGAGCGCGGGAGTCTGTTGCTTTCCGAAGAGTCCATCGGTGAGCGCGAGGCTCTGCTCGACGACGTCACTGCCGCCGTCGAGGATACCGAGGGCTACGACGACGTGAAGCGCGACGAGTTCCCCGAGGGCGACGGCCTGACTGTCACGCACGCGGGCTTCCACAACTCCTTCCTCCGTGTCACCGGCGCCGGTCGCGTCCTCGTCACCGGTGCCTCGGAGCGCTCTCGGGACCTGGCCGACCTCCTCGAGGAGCGATTCGGCCTCACGATGGAGCCGTCCCGCTTCCACCCGTTCCTCGAACCCACGCCGATCCGGGGCGCGCCGCGGGTCTTCCTCAGCGTCTTCCTCGTGGTCGGCCTCGTGGTGGGGTTGCTCGGCGTCGGCGGGGCGGCCTACCCGTCGTCGGCCTACAACCCCGCCGAGAAGGTGGTCCTCGTCGGCTTCGACGCCCGCGGCGACGCGCCGGGCGTCGACCAGGACCAGGTGCGCCTCCAGAAGGCCGCGTTCATCGTCGACGTGGTGAACGAGACGGCCGTCGAGATAGCGTGGGAGCAGAACAGCAGCGCCCGCATCGCCTCGCACGCCCGGAGTGCGGTCGCCGTGAGCGACGACACGAACCGACTGCTGAACGAGACGCTCCGGCACGGCGACCCCGCGGAGCGGCGCCGTGCGCGCGCCATCCGGGCGGACCTCCACGACGCACAGCGACGGGTCGCGCGCTCTATCGCCACCCGGAACCGGGGCAACGTCTCGGGCGACCTCCTCACGCGGATGCACGACGTGCTGACCAACCGCTCGCGAACCGGGACGACTGGCGCCTGAGCCCCGTCTCCGAGGGCAGGGGGTTGCCCAAACGGCAACTGTTATCACGGGGGCCGCTGACGGGCCACGTGAACCATGGAAATCGCCGAAGTCGAGAGTTTCGCGGTCTCGATACCACTCGAGGAGCCGGTGGCGTTCGCCACGCGAGTGGTCGAGGAGCGCGACCACGCCATCGTGTACGTCCGCACCGAGGACGGCACCGAGGGGGTCGGCTACACGCTTGGGTACGGCGGCGCCCAGCTCGTGGCGGACGCCGTCTCCGACGTCCTCTCCGAGATGATCGTGGGGGAGGACCCTCGAGACACAGAGCGCCTCTGGCGGGAGATGTTCGACGGGACCGTCCAGGTCGGCCGGAAGGGCGTGATGGTGCGGGCCATCTCCATCGTCGACATCGCGCTCTGGGACGTCAAGGCCAAGGCCGCGGGGATGCCCCTGTACAAGCTCCTGGGTGGCTCGACGGAGAAGGTCCCCGCCTACGCCAGCGGCGGCTACTACCGCGAGGAGAAGGGCCTGCAGGGCCTCCGCAAGGAGATGCAGACCTACGTCGACCGCGGCCACGACGTCGTGAAGATGAAGGTGGGTCGCGAGGACCTCGCGACGGAGGTGGAACGCGTCGAGGCGGTCAGGGAGACCATCGGGCCCCACCGCACGCTGCTGATGGACGCCAACGGCAAGTGGCAGAACAAACAGGAGGCCGTCCGGGCCTGCCGCGCGTTCGGCGAGTACGACCCCTACTTCATCGAGGAGCCGGTGATGCCGGACTCGCTCGACCTGATGCGTGAGGTCAACGCCGCCCTCGACTACCCGGTGGCCGCGGGCGAACTCGAGTTCAACCGCTACGGCTTCGCGGACCTCCTCCGGGAGAACGCCGTCGAGATCGTCCAGCCGGACGCCACCGTGGTCGGCGGCGTCACGGAGTGGTTGAAGGTCGCGCACCTCGCCGCCGCCCACGACATCCCCGTCGCGCCCCACTACAACTGGGACCTCCACGTCCAGTTGCTCGGGGCCATCGAGAACGGCCTCTGGGCGGAGTACTTCTACCGCGACTCCGACGTCAAGGCCTTCGACGACGTCCTCGTGAACCCGGTCGAACCCGACGACGAGGGCTTCATCCACCTCGCCGACAGACACGGCCACGGCATCGAACTCGACCGCGACGCACTGGAGGACTTCCGACTATGAGAGACTACACACAGGTACCGGAGAACCGCGCCGCCGACCGAGACATCGAGATCACCGACGTCGAGACCTGCGTCATCAAGGGCAACTTCGAGTGGAACTACGTCAAGGTCCACACAGACGCCGGCGTGACCGGCATCGGGGAGTCCTACCGCGGCGGGAAGGCCACCGACATCATGGAGTACATGAAGCGGTTCCTCGTCGGGGAGAACCCCCTCGACGTCGAGCGCCTGTTCCGCCGGATGGTCCAGGAGACGTCGGGCCACAGCGGCACGACCGGGAAGGTCGTCACGGCGGCCTCGGGCATCGAAATCGCGCTGTGGGACATCGCGGGCAAGGTGTTCGACCTGCCGGTCTACCAACTGCTCGGCGGGAAATACCGCGACGACGTCCGCCTGTACGCCGACTGTCACGCCGGCGAGGCCTTCCGCGTCGAGGACGGCTACGTCGACCCGGCGAACCCGGACGCCTACGAACCGGCGGCCTACGCCGACGAGGCCGAACGCGTCGCCGACCTCGGGTTCACGGCGCTGAAGTTCGACCTCGACATGCCCATCGACAACCACCCGGACCCGTACAACGGGCGCATCTCGAACGCCGCGCTCAACAAGAAGGTCGAGATCGTGGAGGCGATCCGCGACCGGGTGGGCTACGACATCGACCTCGCGTTCGACATCCACTGGGACTACTCGCTGGACTCCGCCAAGCGGGTCGCGCGGGCCCTGGAGCCCTACGACCTGATGTGGCTCGAGGACCCCGTTCCTCCGGAGAACATGGAGGCACAGCGGGAGGTCGCCCGGTCGACGAGCACGCCTCTCGCCACGGGCGAGAACCGCTTCCGCGTCCACGAGTTCAAGTCGCTGCTGTACGACTTCGGCGTCGACATCGTCACGCCCGACCCGACGACCTGTGGCGGACTCGCCGAGTCGAAGGCCATCGCCAACCGCGCCGAGGAGAACTACATCGCCTTCTCGCCGCACAACGTCTGTGGCCCCGTCGGGACGATGGCCTGCGTCCACCTCTGCGCGGCCATCCCGAACTTCTCGACGCTGGAGTACCACGCCCTCGACGTGGACTGGTGGTCCGACCTCGTCTCCACGCCCGAGACGATAATCGAGGACGGCTACGTCGAGGTGCCCGAATCGCCCGGTCTCGGCGTCGAACTGGACGAGGACGTCGCTCGCGAGCACCTCTTCGACGGCGGGTCGATGTTCCCCGACGCCTGACGCACGTCGACGGCGTCGGGAGCGGATCGACCGGCGTGCGCGTCAGGCGAGGGCGACGAGGACGTTGTGCACGGTCAGCGCGGTGCCCAACAGGCCGAGGACGACGGGCGGACCGTACAGGCCGAGGCGGCCGTCCGTGCGCGCGGCCCACACGGAGAGGAGCACCCCCAGAACGACCACGCCGAACTTCACCGCGGCCAGACCCGCCGGCCCCGCCTGGGTCACGACGCCCCACATCAGCGGGTTGGCCTCGTAGACGCCGGGACGTCCGAGGAGGGCGAACGTGGTGACGATGTCCCCGAAGCAGTAGGTGACGGCGGCGAGGGCCCAGAGCGCGTAGAACCGTCTCGCGACCCGGGCCGGCCACGCGGCTGCCCGGCGAGCACGGCCCGCACGGTGGTTCACCGCCGTCGGCATACTCTGCCTTGGACCGCCTCGCAGGTAACGGTTCCCCTCCGCCTATCGACGGTGATACTCGGTCCCGGCGCAACACCTTTCTCCCTGTCGGGCGCCCCCTCCCCATGGAGATAACGCGCATCGAGACGACCGAGTTCGCCTACCCGCTCGCGGACCTGGGCTACTCGCCCACGGGCTTTAGCCTCGTCTACGAACCCGGCAACACCGTCGAGCGGAAGCTGTTCCACGTCCGGATAGAGACCGACGCGGGCGTGACGGGCGAGTACGTGGGCGGGAACTCGCCGGCGTTCGCCCAGATCAACACGTTCGCGGACTACCTGATCGGCAAGAACGCGCTGAAGCGCGAGAAGCACTGGTCGGAGATCAAGCGAGCCCTCCGGAAGTACGACCGGATGGGCATCGGTCCCATCGACATCGCGCTCTGGGACCTCGCCGGAAAGCACTACGACGCGCCGATCCACGAACTCCTGGGCACCTACCGAGAGCGGATGCCGGTCTACGCCTCGACCTACCAGGGCGACCGGAACGGGGGCCTCGACTCCCCCGAGGCGTACGCCGACTTCGCCGAGGAGTGCCTGGAGATGGGCTATCCCGGGTTCAAGCTACACGTCTGGGGCGGCGACTGGCGCTCCACGCAGGACGTCGTCGACGCCGTCCTCGCGGTTGGCGACCGCGTCGGCGACGAGATGGACCTGATGCTCGACCCGGCCTGCGAACCCGAGACCTGGGCCGACGCTCTGGAGATCGGTCGTGCCTGCGACGAGGCCGGCTTTTTCTGGTACGAGGACCCCTACCGCGACGGCGGCATCAGCCAGCACAGCCACCGCAAACTCCGTCAGATGCTCGACACGCCCATCCTCCAGACCGAGCACGTCCGCGGCCTCGAGCCGTTCACCGACTTCGTCGCCGAGGAGGCCACCGACTTCGTGCGCGCGGACCCCGAGTACGACGGCGGCATCACCGGCGCGATGAAGCGCGCGAAGATCGCAGAGGGCTTCGGTCTCGACGTCGAGTTCCACGCGCCGGGCCCGGCCCACCGTCACTGCATCGCCGCCGTCCGGAACACCAACTACTACGAGATGGCGCTGGTCGGTCCGAAGTGCGCGAACACGACCCCGCCGGTCTACGCCGGCGACTACCGCGACAGCCTCGACGCCGTCGACGACGACGGGACGGTCGGCGTGCCGGACGGCCCGGGGCTGGGCGTCGAGTACGACCGGGAGTACGTCGAGGCCAACGCCCTCGGCGGCCGGGTGTACGAGTGACCCGGGGACGGGCACCCGACCGCGCCCGCTGACCGGCCCGGGGCGGTGACAACGCTTTTCCCGACCGTGTGCCAATCGGTGGCACATGTATCACGTCGCGATGCTCGTCGACGCCGACACGGACCGGGCCCGGGAGCAGGTCGACTACGTGTGCGGCCTGCCGTGCGCGGCCGACGAGGTCCGCGTGACCGCCGGCCACGCGGTGACGGAAGAACAGGGAGACACCGGCGTCCAAACGGGCGTCGGGCGGGTCGCCGACCCGGACTCGTCGGCGTCGTCGGACTCCGGCGAGGCCCGTTCGCTCTCCCGGTTCGGCGGCGTCCTCGAAGACGGCGTCGCCGAGGTCGAACGCACGGAACTGCGCTCGCCGCCCGCCGATGGCGTCCTCGAGGTCGCTGCGGACGAGGACGTCGACGAGATAGTCGTCGCCGGGCGGAAGCGCTCGCCGGCCCGGAAAGCCGTGCTCGGGAGCGTCGCCCAGTCGGTCGTGCTGAACGCCGACCGCCCCGTGACCGTCGTGAGCGGCCCCGGGTGATCAGAACACGTACTCCGGCCCGGGTTCGTACTCGAAGCGCTCCCGGTAGTCGTCGCGGAGGGTGAACCCGAGACCCGGTCGGTCAGGGGGAGAGACGCGGCCGTCGCTGACGTCGAACTCCTCTTCGAAGAGGTCGAACAGCATCGGCATGTAGCCCTGCGACACCTCTAACACGTGGCAGTTCGGCGTCGAGAGGGCGAAGTGGATGGAGGCCGCAAAAAGGACGCCGCTCCCCCACGCGTGGGGGGCGACGCGGAGGCCGCGTGCGGAGGCCATGGCGGCGATGCGCTCCAGTTCGGTGATGCCGCCGGCGCGGGCGATGTCCGGCTGCGCGATGTCGCAGGCGCCCGCCTCGAACAGCGAGTGGAAGTCGAAGCGGGTGAACTCCCGTTCGCCGGTGGCGATGGGGATGGACGTCGCCTCGCGCACCTCGGCGAGGCCCGCGTGGTCGTCCGGGGAGACGGGTTCCTCGAACCAGGCGAGGTCGAACTGTTCGAGTCGCTCCGCGAGGCGGATGGCCGTCGAGACGTCGAGGCTGCCGTGGGCGTCGACCATCAACTCGGCGTCGCCCACCCCTCGCCGGGCCGCGCGGACGCGCTCGACGGTTGCGTCGACGTCGAAGGTCGCCGACGACTCCTCGCCGACGACCCGCATCTTCGCCGCGTCGAAGCCCTGTTCGACGTAGCCCCGGAGTTCGTCCTCGGCGGCCTCGCCCGCGGCCCACCCCCCGGAGGCGTACGCGCGGACGTCGTGTCTGACCGCGCCGAGGTACCGGTAGAGCGGGAGGCCGACCGACTTCGCCGCCAGGTCGTGGAGCGCGATGTCCACGCCGGAGATGGCCTCCAGCGTCAACCCGCGACGGTCCTCGCGAGGCTGGGAGTAGCCGCGCTCGATGGAGGGGGGCCACCGCGACCCGTCGTACATCTTCTCCCAGCACCGCGTCGTGTCCCGGGGGTCCTCGCCCTCGACGAGGGGTGCGAGCGACTCCTCGACGATGGCTGCCACGGCCGAGGGCTGGCCGAGCGACGCCCCCATCCCGGTCGTGCCGTCGTCGGCCTCGACAAGGACCAGGACGCTGTCGGTCTTGACCTTCGTTCCCAGGTCGGTCCGGTGCTGACGCTCGTCGGGCACGGGGTCTGAGAGCGGCACCGCGCGCACGTCGGTGACTTCCATGGCGCGGAATGTTCGGGCCCGGACTTAACTCTGTGCGGGCAACGCTGAAGTCGCGTCCCGGTCCACGGTGGGCATGGAAGTCACGGACGCCGAGACGTACGCGCTCCGCGTCCCCATCGAGGGGCCGTTCGGCGACGCGCGTGCGAGCGTCGACGAGCGGTTCTGGATCGTGGTCGAACTGGAGACGGACGCGGGCCACGTCGGCACCGGGTGGCTGGCCACGTGGCGCGTCCCGGAGCTGTTCGAGCGCTACCTCGCCGACCTGGCGGCGACGGTCGTTGGGCGGGACCCACACGAGACGGCGGCGGTGCGCGAGGCCCTCCGCGAGCAGACGCTCTACTACCCGGGCGAGGTCGGCTTCTCCGCCCATCCCCGGAGCGCCATCGACGTGGCGCTGTGGGACCTCAAGGCCCAGGACGCGGGCGTTCCCCTCTTTCGCCTCCTCGGTGGCGCCGACCGCGAGGTCCCGGTCTACGTCTCCGGGATGGACGCCGGCCGCGACGAGGCGACGCTCGCGGCCTTCCACGGCGAGTTCGCCGACGAGGGCTTCACGCGGTTCAAGACCAAGGTCGGCAACCGATCGCTCGACGAGGACGCCGCGCGGGTCGCCGCCGTGCGCGAGGCCGTCGGTCCGGACGCCGAGCTATTCGTCGACGCGAACCAGACATACACGCCCGCGACTGCCCTCCGCGCGGCCGAGCGCTTCGACGCGTCCGACGTCGGCTGGTTCGAGGAACCCGTCGCACCGTGGAACCGCCAGGGGTACGAACGCGTCTCTCGCGGGACGGACGTGCCCGTCGCCTCCGGTGAGATGGTCTACCGCCTCGAGCGACTGGCGGCCCTCGTCGAAGCGGGCACGGTGGACGTTGTCCAACCGGACCTGATACGGGGCGGCGGCGTCTCGGGGCTCGTCGACGCCGCTCACCTCGCCGCTCGCCACGACCTGCCGCTGGCCCCGCACATCCACCACGCGGTGAGCGGACACGTCGTCAGCGCCGCCCGGACGGGGTGGCTCGTCGAGTACATCCCCGAGTACGACGCCGGCGCCGTCCTCGACGGCGCACCGCCCGTCGATGGCGGGACGCTCACGCTCCCCGACCGGCCCGGCCACGGCTACCGCGTGAGCGACGAGGCGCGGGCCACCTACACGCTGTAGTTTTATCCCACCCCCCGGCGACGACCGGGGCATGGGACCGACCATCACGGCGGTCGAGACGGTGACCTTCACGCACGTCCTCGAGGACGTGACGCGAAATCCGCTCGGCGTCGAGTTGATGTACGAACCAGGCGCGGAGACCGAGCGAACGACCCACGCCGTCCGCATCGAGACGGACGCCGGCGTGACCGGCGAGTACGTCGGCGGGTCGCCGCCCGGCATGACCCAGGCCCGGACGTGTGCGGACATGCTCGTCGGCCGGGACGCCCTCGCGCGGGAGGACATCTGGTACGACCTCAAGCGGACCCTCCGGAAGTACGACGGCACCGGCATCGGTCCGCTGGACATCGCGCTCTGGGACCTCGCGGGCACCTACCACGACAGCCCCATCCACGAACTCCTCGGGACCTACCGCACCGAGTTGCCGGCCTACGTCTCTACGTACTCCGGGAGCCTCACTGGCGGCCTCGACGGCCCGGCGGCCTACGCCGACTTCGCGGCCGAGGTGCGGGACATGGGCTTTCCGGCCTACAAGCTCCACACGTGGCGGGGCTACGACGAGGTGGACGTCGACCGGGAGGTGGCGACGGTCAGGGCCGTCGGCGAGCGCGTGGGCGCGGAGATGGACCTGATGCACGACCCGGTCTGCGAGTACGAGACCTTCGGCGACGCGCTGACCGTCGGCCGGGAACTCGACAGGCAGGGCTACTACTGGTACGAAGACCCCTACAGCGACGGGAGCATCTCCCAGCACAGCCACCGCAAACTCGCGGAGATGCTCGACACGCCCATCCTGCTGACCGAGCAGTCCCGGTGGGTCGAACCCCACGCCGACGCCATCGCCGCCGACGCCACCGAGTTCGTTCGCGCGGACCCCGACTGGGACGGCGGCATCACCGGCGCGATGAAGATAGCTAGAGTCGCGGAGGCGTTCGGCCTCGACGTCGAGTACCACCTCGCCTCGCCCGCAACCCGCCACTGCATGGCCGCGACACGGAACACCAACTACTACGAACTCGGCCTGGTCGCGCCCGACTGTCTCGTGCCCCACTCCGAGCCCCCGGTCTACGACGAGTACACCGACGCGCTCTCGGCCGCCGAGGACGGCCGGTACCCGGTGCCCGACGGGCCGGGACTAGGGGTCGAGTACGACTGGGACTTCATCGAGGCGAACGCGACCCGCCGCACGCGCCACGACTGACTGCGGCCCGGGTGGGGCCACACTTATCCGGGCCCCCGATGTGGTGCGGACATGGCGCCGACCATCACGCGCATCGAGAGCACCGAGTTCTCGTTCCCGCTGGAGGACACGGGGCACAACCCCGACGGGTTCAGCCTCGTCTACGAACCGGGCACGACGACCCACCGCAAGCAGTTCGGCCTGCAGATCCACACCGACGAGGGCGTGACGGGCGAGTACGTGGGCGGGAACTCGCCGGCGTTCGCCCAGATCAACACGTTCGCGGACTACCTGATCGGCAAGAACGCGCTGAAGCGCGAGAAGCACTGGTCGGAGATCAAGCGCGCCCTCCGCAAGTACGACCGGATGGGGATGGGCCCCATCGACATCGCCCTCTGGGACCTCGCCGGGAAGTACTACGACGCGCCGATCCACGAACTCCTGGGCACCTACCGGACCGAGTTGCCCTGCTACGCCTCGACCTACGAGGCCGACCGGAACGGCGGTCTCCACGACGCCGAGGCCTACGCCGACTTCGCCGAACAGTGTCGTGACGAGGGCTTCCCCGGGTTCAAGATCCACGTCTGGGGCTCCGACGAGTGGCGCGACATCACCCGGGAGGTCGAGACGGTCCACGCCGTGGGAGAGCGCGTCGGCGACGACATGGACCTGATGCTCGACCCCGCATGCCAGTACGAGACGTGGGGCGACGCCCTCACAGTCGGCCGTGCCTGCGACGAGGAGGGATTCTTCTGGTACGAGGACCCCTACCGCGACGGCGGCATCTCCCAGCACGGCCACCGCAAACTCCGTCAGATGCTCGACACCCCCATCCTCCAGACCGAGCACGTTCGGGGACTCGAACCGCACACCGACTTCATCGAGAACGAGTCGACCGACTTCGTTCGCGCGGACCCCGAGTACGACGCCGGCATCACCGGCGCGATGAAGATCGCCCGCGTCGCGGAAGGCTTCGGTCTCGACGTCGAGATTCACGCGCCGGGCCCGGCGCAGCGACACTGCATGGCCGCCATCCGGAACACCAACTACTACGAGATGGCCCTCGTCCACCCGAAACTCGAGAACCCCATCGCGCCCGTCTACGCCGGCGACTACTCGGACTACCGCCGAGACGTCGACGACGGGTACGTGCCCGTACCGGACGGCCCGGGTCTGGGCGTCGAGTACGACTGGGACTACATCGAGGCCAACAAGACCGGCGGGCGCGTCTACGAGTGACGGGCCCGGCGCGCGGTGGCTTCCGCCGGAGCGCTCCAGAGGGCAGCGCCTAAATAGGGGGCCGCCGACCCCACCGCCGTGTACCGTCGCTGGGGCGTCGTCGGGGGGCTGCTCGCGTGTTCGGCGCTGTCGAACGCGTACATGATCGCGCCGGCCGGCGTCATGCCGTCGCTGATGGCGGGGCTCTCGGTCGGTCCGTCGACCGCCGGACTCGTCGCGAGCGTCACGTTCGGCGTCCAGATCGTCGCGAGTCTCCCCGCCGGCGTCCTCGTCGACAGTCGCGACCCGCGCCGGGTCGTCGCTGGCGCGGCGCTGGCGCTCGCCGTCGCCGGGGCGTGGGGGACGGTCGCGGCCCTCCGGGGCGACGTGGTCTCTCTCGTCGCGTCCCGCCTCCTCGGGGGCACGGCGAGCGTCGTCGTCTGGACGGCGGGCGTCACGGTCATCGGGGCGCTCTTCGACCGGTCCTCGCGGGGGACCGCCGTCGGCGTCTTCACGGCCGGCGCTCCCGCCGGGTTCGCGCTGACCCAGGTGGGCGGCCCCGTCGTCGCCACCGAACTGGGGTGGTCCTACGTCTTCGTCGTTCCGGGCGCCCTCGCCCTCGTGCCGTTCGCGGCGTTCTGGACGTCCAGCGCGGGGACGACCCTCGGGGGCGGCGCTGCGTCGCCGCCGACCCGGACCGAGTTCGGCCGCGTCGTCGCCGACGCGCGGGTCCTCCTCGTCTCGGGGATGGCCTTCCTCGCCTTCTCGCTGTTCGTCCTCCTGAACTCGTGGCTCCCGACCTACCTGACCGAGTCCCTGGGAGTCCCTGAGGCGACCGGCGGCCTCGTCGTGGCGCTGTTCCCCGCCGTGGGCGTCCTCTCGCGGTCCGGTGGCGGCGTCGTCTCCGACCGGGTGTTCGACTCCCGGCGGCGTCCGGTGGCCGTCCTCTCCTTTCTCGTCGGTGCGCCCGCGGCGGCCGCCATCGGCCTGACGACGGCCGTGCCCGCCGTCCTGGCGCTCCTGGTGGTCGCGGGCTTCTTCGTGCAACTGGGCATGGGGTCCTTTTTCGCCTACGCCCGCGAGGTGGTCGATCCGTCGGTCGCCGGCACCGCCGTCTCGCTGGTGACCGGGGCGAGTTCCTTCGGCGCGTTCCTCGCACCCGTCGTCGCGGGGTGGCTCATCGAGGCGACGGGCGCCTACGTGGCCGTCTTCGTGCTCGCGGCGGTTCTCGGGGCCGCCGGCGTCGCCGTGGCGGTTCGCGCGCCCGAGACCTAGTCCTCCTCGGCGCCGAGTGCGTCCCGGACGGCGGCCACCCGCCGGTCGCGGCGCGTCCGCACCGCGTCGGCCGGCCGGTCGTACTCGAAGAACCCGGCGCCGGCCTCGATGCCCGAGCGCCCCTCGCCGAGGAACTCGTCGAACAGCGGGCTCGGGTCGTCGCTGTCGTCGAGGTGGGGGCTGACGTTCCCCAGCACCTCGCGGACGAGGTCCAGTCCCGCGATGTCGATGGTCTCGAAGGGACCGATAGCGGCCGTCCGGGTCGCGTAGCCGTCGCGTATGGCCGCGTTCACGTCTTCGGCGCTCGCCACCCCGGACTCGACGAGGTGACAGCACTCGCGGAACACGGCCATCTGGACGCGGTTCCAGAGGAACCCCGGCACGTCCTTCTCGACCCGGACGGGGTTGCGGTCGACCGACTCGACGAAGGCAGACAGGCGGTCCATCGTCTCCTCGGCGGTCTGTTCGCCGCGGACCACCTCGACCGGTTCGAGCAAGTAGGGCGGATACCACCAGTGACAGCCTGCGATGCGGTCGGCGGCGTCCAGTCCCTCTGCGATGTCGGTGATGGGGATGCCGGAGGTGTTCGAGGCGAGGACGGCGTCGTCGGGTGCGGCGTCGGCCACCGCCCGGAACACCTCCCGCTTGACCTCGAGGTCCTCCGACACCGTCTCGAGGACCACGTCGGCGTCCGCGACGCCGGCGTCCCGGTCGAGGGTGTAGTCGACGGCGTCGACCACCTCGTCGGCCGTCGCGTCGAGGCTCCCCCGGTCGTGGAGGAAGGCGGCGGCCTCGCGGATGCGCTCGCGGGCCTCGTCGAGGTTCGACTGCCGGTGGTCGACGAGCGTCACGCGCTGTCCCGTGCGGACGAACTGGACCGCGAATCCCGAACCCATGTCGCCCGCGCCGATGACGGTCACTGCTGCCATGGGACCGAGGGGACGCGGGGAGCGCAAAAGCCTTCGCCCGGGTTTATGTCGGCCGGGGGCACAGGGAGGGCCATGAGCGAGTGGCAGGTACTCGTCGACGGACCGATAGACGACGCCGGGCCCGACGCGATAGCCGACTTCGCCTCCTGCACCCTGGTCTCGACGTACGCCGACCGCGCGGCCGTCGTCGAGGACGCCGAGCGCTACGACGCCGTCGTCGTCCGCACCTGGGAGGTCGACCGCGCCTTCCTCGAGGCGGCGACGAACCTGCGCGTCGTGGCCAAGCACGGCGCCGGCCTCGACAACGTGGACATCCCGGCCGCCTCCGAACGGGGCGTGGTCGTCGCGAACACGCCGGGCGTGAACGCGCGGAGCGTGGCAGAGCACACCGTCACGCTCCTCCTGGCGGTCCAGAAGTCGGTCCGTCCGGCCGACATCGACGTCCACGACGGCGAGTGGGACCGCGGCCGGTACGACGCCCACGAGGTGGCGGGCGACGTCCTCGGCCTGTTCGGGTGTGGCGACATCGGCACCGCCGTCTCGGAGATGGCCCGGGGGCTCGGGATGGACGTCCTCGTCTACGACCCCTACCTCGCCGAGTCGGACATCCCAGCCGGGGCCGAGCGCGTGACTGCGACGCGGTCGCTGTTCGACCGGGCCGACGCCGTGAGCGTCCACACGCCGCTGACCGAGGAGACTCGCGGCGCCATCGGTCGGGCCGAACTCCGCGCCCTCGACGGGGGCGTGGTCGTCAACACGGCGCGGGGCGGCGTCGTCGACGAGGAGGCCCTCGTCGCGGCCCTCCGGGCGGGCGAGGTGGCGGGCGCCGGACTCGACGTCTTCGCGTCCGAACCGCCCGCCGACGACGACCCGCTCCTCGCGTTCCGGAACGTCGTCACCACCCCCCACGTCGCGGGCGCGACGGACGCTGCGATGCGGCGGATGGCCCTCGGCGCAGCCGAGAACGTCCGCACGGTGTACGAGGGAGGCCTCCCCGAGTCGACGGTGAACGCCGACGCCCTCGACCCGACGGAGTAACCGGTCTGACTCGCCGCCATCGGTGGGGTCGACCCGCGTGAGTAAGGCAAGGGTTAATTGCCTGCTTCGGTAACAACGGTCCATGTCAGCAGACCTCGCGTTGGAGTTCGAGTCCGCCCTCGACGACATCGGGGTCACGACCTCGCGGACCGACCCGGAGGGATTCGCGGACGCCGTGGCCGACGTGGTTCGACCGCCCGCCGTGGGCGCGGAGATACCCTTCGACGGCGTGTCGCTCGAGGACGGCCCGGTGACCGTCGACCCGACCCCAACCGAGTTGCGCGAGGCGACGACCGGCGTCGGACACGCGGCCTGTGGCGTCGCGGCCCACGGGACGCTGGCTGTCCCCTCGGACAGCGCGGGCACCGAACCCGTGAGCCTCTACCCGGAGCGCCACGTCGCCGTCGTGCGGTCGAGTGACCTCGTCGCGGACATGAGCGCGGCGACGGCCTGGCTCTCCGGGGAGTTCGACGCCGGCCGCACGACCTACGTCTTCGCAACCGGACCGAGTTCGACCGGCGACATGGGCGAGTTGGTCTACGGCGTCCACGGGCCGCGCGAGGTCCACGTCCTCGTCCTCGAGGAGGGATCGGCGTGAGCAGCGACTCCCGCGAGGCGAAGGCCGCGAAGATACGCCACCTGCTGGAGACCGAGAGCGAGGCCATCGAGCACAACATCACGCACCTCAACGAGGAGCGCTACGAGGCCTACGAGCGGGCGGGCGGCGCCGACGACCTGCGGCAGCGCGCTCGCGACCTGAAGGAGGACGCCATCTCGCGGCTCCCCGAACTGATCGAGACGGTCACCGAGGCCGTCGAGGCCAACGGCGGATCGGTGTACGTCGCGGAGGACGCCGCCGACGCTAACGAGTACGTCGCCTCCGTCATGGCCGAGGCGGACGCCGAGTCCGTCGTCAAGTCCAAGTCGATGACGACCGAGGAGGTCGACTTCAACGAGCACCTCGCCGACGAGGGCTACGAGGTGTGGGAGACCGACCTCGGGGAGTTCGTCGTCCAGCTCGCCGAGGAGGGGCCGTCGCACATCGTCGGTCCCTCGCTGCACAAGTCCCGCGAGGAGATCGCGGACCTGCTCAACGAGACGTTCGACCCCGACCCGCCGCTGGAGACGCCGGCGGAGATGACAACCTTCGCCCGCGACTTCCTCGGCGACCGCATCCGCGAGGCCGACGTGGGCGTGACCGGGGCGAACTTCGTCCTCGCCGAGAGCGGGAGCCTCGTCCTCGTCACCAACGAGGGCAACGCTCGGAGGGTGGCGGTGACGCCCGACACCCACGTCGCCGTCGCCGGCGTCGAGAAGTTGTTGCCATCCGTCGACGAACTCGGGACGTTCGTCGACCTCATCGCCCGCGCGGCGACCGGACAGGACGTGCCGCAGTACCTCTCGGTGTTCACCCCGCCGACGGACTCGCCGACGCTGGACTTCGAGGGTCCGGGCGCGGACGAACCGCTCTCGGCGGCGGACGGTGAGCGCGACTTCCACCTCGTGTTGCTCGACAACGGCCGGATGGACATGCGTCACGACGACGACCTGCGCGAGACGCTCTACTGCATCCGCTGTGGGGCGTGTGCGAACTCCTGTGCGAACTTCCAGTCGGTCGGCGGCCACGCCTTCGGCGGGGAGACCTATACCGGCGGCATCGCCACCGGGTGGGAGACCGGCGTCCACGGCATCGACTCGGCCGCCGACTTCAACGACCTCTGTACCGGGTGTTCGCGCTGCGTCAACGCCTGCCCGGTGAAGATAGACATCCCCTGGATCAACACGGTCGTCCGCGACCGCCTCAACCGGGGCGCCGACGAGAGCGACCTCGACTTCCTCGTCGAAGGGTTGACCCCCGACGAGGAGCCCGGCGGGGTCGACCTCCAGAAGCGGTTCTTCGGCAACTTCGAGACGCTCGCGAAACTCGGGAGCGCGACGGCTCCGCTCTCGAACTGGGTGGCAGACCTCGACATCTCCCGACGCCTGATGGAGCGGTTCCTCGGCATCGACCGCCGGCGGGACCTGCCCGCGTTCCAGCGCGAGACCCTGGCCGACTGGTACGCCGACCACCGGCCCCACCCGAACGCCGGGACCGGCGACCGTTCGGTCGTGCTCTTCCCGGACGTCTACACCAACTACGTGCAGGTCGAGCGCGGGAAGGCCGCCGTGCGCGTCCTCGAGGCGCTCGGTGCGGACGTCGAACTCGCACCGCCGATGGAGAGCGGTCGGGCGCCCCTCTCGCAGGGGATGATCGCCACCGCGGACGCACACGCGAGTCGCGTCCACGGCGCTCTCGTCGAGTACGTCGACGACGGCCGCGACGTCGTGGTGGTCGAGCCCTCGGACGTGGCGATGTTCCGCCGGGAGTACGAGCGCCTGCTCCCCGAGGCATCCTACGAGCGCCTCGCCGAGAACGCCTACGAGATCATGGAGTACGTCTACGGCCTGCTGGAGAACGGGGCCGACCCGTCGGTCCTCGGGTCGCCCGGGACCTCTCGCGTGGCCTACCACAGCCACTGCCAGCAGCGCACGCTCGGACTGGAGGGCTACACGGAGGCCGTCCTCGACCGCTGTGGCGTCGACGCGGTCACCTCGGACGTGGAGTGCTGCGGGATGGCCGGGAGCTTCGGCTACAAGACCGAGTACTACGAACTGAGCATGGACGTCGGCGAACGCCTGCAGGAGCAGTTCAGTACCGACCGGACCCGGGACCTCCCGGTCGTCGCCTCGGGGACCTCCTGTCTGGACCAGCTCGACGCCCTGCTCTCGCGGCCGACGCGCCACCCGATCGAACTCGTCGACCCGGCCTGACGCGTCCTCTCAGGCCGTCTCCCCCTGCTCCGCCGCCGTGGTGTCGTCTCCGTCGCACTCGCCGTCACGTTC
>JBDGTT010000013.1:0-32906 GCA_042216525.1 Halobacteriaceae archaeon | reverse complement strand
CCGGTCGGCGCGGTCCTCGGGTGGGCGGGCTACCTCCGGCGCGCCCACTAACGCATATGGGGACGGCTCCCCTACCTACGTGGATGGACGCCGAGACGGTCCTCGACCGGGCGACGGTCACGCACGCCGAGCCTCCGCTGTACGGCCTCCAGCGTCCCGTCTGGGTCGCGGAGGACGCCGAGACGGGCTGTTCGGGACTCGGCCACGTCGAGGCCCAGGCCCGCGGCAACCTCGTCGCGGCCGTCGAACGGTACGCGGCGGTGGGCGGCACCGGCGACCCGTTCGTCGCGTTCCCGGGCCGCCGGGTCCGGAAGACGTGGGCCGAGGACGCGAGTGACGGCCGCCGGGGCGTCCTCGAGCGGGCGGCCGCCCTCCTCCACCGCGTCGCCCCGTAAGGCTTTGTGTCGGCCCCCGCCCAGTGTTCGTCGATGCGACTGGAGGACTACTGGGGGGTCGGGCCGAAGACGGCCACGCTCCTCGAGACCGAACTGGGGGGCGAGGCGGCCGTCGCCGCCATCGAGGCCAGTGACGTGCGCGCGCTGGTCGACGCGGGGGTGCCGCGCGGGCGAGCGACTAGGATTCTCCGGCGCGCACACGGTGGCGAGCGCCTCGGCCTGCTCGCAACGCCCGACGCTCGGGCGGTGTACAAGGACCTGCTCTCGCTGGCGGCCGGCCACGCCGTCACCCGGGACGCGGCGGATCGCATCCGGGTGCTGACCCCGCTCCCGGACGTCGAGGCGATGGCGGAGCGACTCGACGACGTGGCGGACGCCCGGGCCTCCTGGACCGCACTCGACGACGCGGATCGAGAGACGGCGCTGGCCCTGTTCGAGCGGTACGACGACCGGACGGACGACGACCGCGCGGCCGCCGACGTGGCGGCGTCGCTGCTCGACGCCGGCCTCGACGAGGGGGTGTTCGCGCCGCTCTCGACCCTCGACGCCGCGGCCCTCGACGAGGCGGCGACGGCGCTGGGCGACCTGACCGCGGACGGCGTGCGCGACGGCGCGGACGCGACCCTCGACGGTCTGCGGGCCGCCCGCGACGACGTGGCCGACCTCGCGGCCGCGCCGGGCGAGGTGGTCGACGCCGTCGGGGCGGGCGCCCGGGGGACCGGCGAGTTCCGCGAGGCCTTCCGGCGCTACGTCACCGACGAGACGGCCGTCGACGCCGCCGACCTCGCGGCGGCGATGCCCGAGGAGGCCCACGACGCCGCGGCCTTCGTCTCCGAGACGCTGCGGGCGCTCGCAGACGAGTACGCGGCGCGGGCCGCGGAGCACGAGCGCGCGGTCCGCGAGGACCGCGAGGCGGCGGTCGAGCGGGCCCGGGCGGACGTCGACGCGGCGCGGACGGCCATCGAGCGCCTCGCGGTCGAAGTGTCGCTCGCCCGATTCGCAGACGCCTACGACCTGACCCGTCCGACCTTCGCGGCGGACGGCCTCGCCGTCGAGGGAGCGCGGAACCTCTCGCTGCTGGCGTCCGGGACGGACGTCCAGCCGGTGACCTACGCGGTCGGCGAGCACGACCTCTCGGCCCCGACGGGCGACCGCGTCGCGGTGCTCACGGGGGCGAACAGCGGCGGGAAGACGACCCTGCTGGAGACGCTCTGCCAGGTGTCGCTACTCGCCCAGATGGGACTGCCCGTCCCCGCGGACCGCGCGGTGGTCGGCGTCGTCGACTCCGTGGTGTTCCACCGTCGACACGCCTCGTTCAACGCGGGCGTCCTCGAGTCGACGCTCCGCTCGGTGGTGCCGCCGCTGGCCGAGTCGGACCGGACTCTGATGCTCGTCGACGAGTTCGAGGCCATCACCGAACCGGGCAGCGCGGCCGACCTGCTCCACGGCCTCGTCACGCTGACGGTCGACCGTGGGGCCCTCGGCGTCTACGTCACGCACCTCGCCGCGGACCTCGAACCCCTCCCCGGGGCCGCCCGCGTCGACGGCATCTTCGCGGAGGGACTCGACGCGGACCTGGCGCTACTCGTCGACTACCAGCCCCGGTTCGGGACGGTGGGGCGGTCGACCCCGGAGTTCATCGTCTCGCGACTGCTCGCGCGCGCCGAGGGCGGCGAGCGGGCGGCCTACCGGGCCCTCGCGGAGGCGGTCGGCCACGAGGCCGTCCAGCGGACCCTCGACGACGCCCGGTGGGCGCCGTAGCGTAGTAACCTTCATTTTCGTTCGGAGGTTCGGTAGGGCTATGGACGCAACGTTCACCGGCTACCGTCGTCCGGACGGCCGCATCGGCGTGCGCAACCACGTCGCGGTGGTCCCGACGTCGGTCGCCGCGAGCGCAGTCGCAGAACACGTGGCCGAGGAGGCCGGCCCCTGGGCGCGCGCGACCCCCCACCAGATGGGGACCACGATGCCCGACACGGCGCGCGAACAGACCGAGCGGACGCTCTCCGGCGTGGCTACCAACCCGAACGTGGGGGCGGCGCTGGTGGTCGAACTCGGCACCGAGGACGTCGACGCCGACGCCATCGCGGACGCCGTGGCGGACGCCGGTCGGCCCGTGGAGACGCTGGCCATCCGAGAGGTCGGTGGCGCGGGCGCGGCCGTCGACGCCGGCGTCCGTGCCGTCACCGACCTCAACGCCGACGTCGGGGCGGCCCGGCGCGAGGAGGCCGACGCGAGCGAACTGGTCTTCGGCGTCGAGTGTGGGGGCTCGGACGCCACCAGCGGCATCGCGGCCAACCCGGCGGTCGGGAACGCCTGCGACCGCCTCGTCGAGGACGGCGGCACCGCCTGCTTCTCGGAGACGCCGGAGTTCATCGGCGCCGAACACATCCTCGCGGACCGCTGCGTCGACGAGGACCTCCGACAGAAGCTCCTCGACCGCGTCGAGCGCCGGGAGAACATGGCGAACCTGATGGGCGTCGACCTCCGCGGCGCACAGCCCTCTCCGGGCAACCAGGAGGGCGGCCTGACGACCATCGAGGAGAAGTCGCTGGGCGCCATCTCGAAGGGCGGCACCACGCCCGTCGAGGGCATGGTCGACTACGCCGAACCCCTCCCCGTCGGGGGCGGTCTCGTCCTCATGGACACGCCCGGGTACGACGTCGAGAGCGTCGTGGGCAAGGTGGCCGGCGGCGCACAGATCGTCGCGTTCACCACGGGCCGGGGCTCGACGACCGGCAACCCCATCGCGCCGGTCATCAAGGTCACCGGGAATCCGAAGACCTACGCGAAGATGGCAAACAACATGGACGTCAACGCCGGAACCATCGTCACCGGAGAGGACACCCTCCCCGAGGTCGGCGAGCGCATCTACGACTACCTCCTCGACGTCGCGAACGGCGCGGTCACGGAGGCCGAGCGGCGCCGCCTGGAGGAGTTCGCCATCAACGAGATCCAGCCGAACGAACTCGGCGAACTGGAGGGTCGGGCATGAAGGGCCAAGTACTCGACGACGGCGCACTCGTGATGAGCGACATCGACACCGTCGCGACGGCCATCGACGACCTCGAGGCCGGCCGGACGTTCGACCTCACGGAACTGGCACTCGACCCGGGGAACGGTGCGGCGGTCCCGGAGACGGTCGAACTTGTCGAGGACGTCCCGTTCGGCCACAAGGTCGCGCTGGTCGCCCACGAGGACGGCGACGACGTGTACAAGTACGGCGAGGTCATCGGCGCGGCCGCTGGTGCGGTCGCCGTCGGCGAGTGGGTCCACACCCACAACTGCGAGAGCAAGCGCGGCCGCGGCGACCTGGCCGCAACGGAGGGGTCGGCGTGAGCGTCGACGCCGCCGGCGAGGAAGGAACGGACCAGACGTTCGAGGCCTACGAGCGCTCCGATCGGGGCGTTGGCGTCCGGAACAACGTCCTCGTCCTCCCCTCGGTCATCTGCTCGCACATCGTCGCCGAGCGCATCGCGGACCGGGTCGATGGCGCGGTGAGCGCGCCCCACGACCACGGCTGTGCGCAGATCGGCGCCGACAACGACCAGACCGAGCGGACGTTCGTCGGCCTGGCGCAGAACCCGAACGTCGCGGGCACCGTCGTCGTCGGCCTGGGCTGTGAGCACGTCCAGTCCGACGAGGTCGCCGCGCTGATGACCGAGACGGGCGTCCCGGTGCGCGAGACTGCCATCCAGGACGCGGGCGGCACCGACGAGTGCATGGCGGAGGGCGTGGCGCTCGCGGAGGGCCTCATCGAGGACGCGAAGACGACCCAGCGCCGCGCGGCGACGCTCGGCGACCTCACGGTCGGCGTCGTCACGAGCGACGCCGACCCGACCTCGGTGGAGACGGCCGACCCGCTCGTCGGGGAGTTCGTCCGCTCGGTCGTCGACGCCGGCGGACGCGTCCTCGCCGCGGGGACAGAGCGCGTCGTCCCCCACCGGGAGGCCGCCCTCGAGGCGGCGACCGACGGCGCGGCCGACGACCTGGCGACGCTCATCGACGAGCAGTCCCAGTACCCGGCCCGGACCACGCGCGTGGGACGCGAGGCCGCCGAGACGTCCTTCGAGTCGGTCACCCGTGCCTGGGGCGGACTGCCCGTCCGCGACGTGGTGCCCTACGGGGCCGTCGCGTCTCACGACCGGGGCCTCGCTCTCGTCGACGCCCCCTCGCGCTTCGAGGAGGCGGCGACCGGCCTGGTCGCGGCGGGCGCACAGGTCGTCGTCCACGTGACGGCCGACGGCATCCCCTCCGGCCACCCCGTCGCGCCAGTCGTGAAGGTGTCCGGCGACGAGTCCACGGTCGCGGCTCTGCCCGACGACATCGACGTCGACGCGACGGCGGCCGACGCCGCCACGCTCCGCGAGACGGTCCGGCGCGTCGCGGACGGCGACCCGTCTGCCGCAGACCGACACGGCCTCACCGAGTTCGCCATCACCCGGGTCGGCCCCTCGCTGTAGAGACTCGTCCACCGACGCACGGACCCGTGCGTCGGCGTGTGACCCGTTACACCTATGCCCACTGGTCCGTAGAGTCGGGTACATGAGTGAACACGGCGAGTCGGCAGGCGAGTTCGGCGGCTACGGCGGCCGCTACGTGCCCGAACCCCTGGAAGAACCGCTCGAGCAACTGGCGGCGGCGTTCGACGACATCGTCCCGACCGCGGCGTTCCAGGCGGAGTTCCGCGACGTCCTCGAACACTACGCCGGGCGGCCGACGCCCATCTACCACGCCGAGAACCTCTCGGCGGCGTGGGGGACGGACGTCTACCTCAAGCGCGAGGACCTCCTCCACGGCGGCGCCCACAAGATAAACAACACCGTCGGCCAGGCGCTCTTGGCCGACAAGGCGGGCAAGACCCGCCTCATCGCAGAGACGGGCGCCGGCCAGCACGGCACGGCGACGGCGATGGTGGGCGCCCTCTTCGGGATGGACACGGAGATATACATGGGCAAGAAGGACGTCGAGCGCCAGAAGATGAACGTCTTCAGGATGCGCCTGATGGGCGCGGAGGTCAACGAAGTCACTCGCGGCGGCCAGGGCCTCGCGGACGCGGTTGACGCCGCCCTCGAGGACTTCGCGCACAACATCGAGGACACCCACTACCTCGTCGGTTCGGTCGTCGGCCCCGACCCCTTCCCGCGGATGGTCAGGGAGTTCCACTCGGTCATCGGCGCGGAGGCCCGCCAGCAGTTCCTCGACGAGGTGGGCCACCTGCCCGACGCCGCAACGGCCTGCGTCGGCGGCGGGTCGAACGCGATGGGCCTGTTCCACGCTTTCCGCGACGACGACGTCGTCCTCTACGGCGGCGAGGGCGGCGGCGAGGGCACGGCCTCGACGCGCCACGCCGCGCCCCTGGAGAAAGGTCGCGACGACGTCCTCCACGGCATGAAGACCCGGGTCATCGACGAGGACGTGGAGGTCCACTCCGTCTCCGCGGGACTGGACTACCCCGGCGTCGGCCCGGAGCACGCCCACTTCCGGGAGACGGGCCGCGTCGAGTACCACGGCATCACCGACGACGAGGCGCTCGAGGCGTTCCACGACCTCTCGCGCATGGAGGGCATCATCCCGGCCCTGGAGACGGCCCACGGCCTCGCGATGGCGAAGCAGGTGGCCGACCGCCACGACACCGTCCTCGTGAACCTCTCCGGCCGGGGCGACAAGGACATGGAGACGGCGGCGAAGCACTTCGACCTCGGGTAGCGCACGCGTCGACTCGGGTACACTTTTGTAGGTGGCCGGCGGCCGGTCTGCCATGCAGATAGACCCGTTCGGCGACGCGATGACGGCGCGCGACTGGGAGACAGGCACCGCAGAACCGCTGCGGATCGGCGTCGTCGGCGTCGGCTGGTTCGCGACGGACTTCGCGCTCCCGGCCATCGCTGAATCCGACTACTGCGAGGCGACGGCGCTCGTCACGGGGTCGCCCGACGAGAACGCGGCCGTCGCCGCGGAGTTCGACGTCGACGCCGTCCTCACCTACGAGCAGTTCCACGACGGCGAGGGCGTGGACGCCTTCGACGCGGTGTACGTCGTCACGCCCAACGCCACCCACCTGGAGTACGTCGAGTCCGCCGCCGCACACGGCAAGGACGTCATCGTCGAGAAACCCCTCGAGGCGACGGTCGAGCGGGCGCGTGCGGCCCGGGAGGCCTGCGAGGAGGCGGGCGTGACGCTCGTGACCGCCTACCGGATGCAGGCCGCGCCGACGGTCCGTCGCGTGCGCGAACTCGTCGCAGACGGCTTCGTCGGCGACCCCGTGCAGGCCTCGGGCGCGTTCGGCTTCGACCTGCTCGCTGACGGCGACGCCGACCAGTGGCGCCTGGACCCCGACCTCGCCGGCGGCGGCGCGCTCTACGACATCGGCGTCTACCCGCTGAACACGCTCCGGTTCGTCCTCGACGAGGACCCGTCGGCCGTCTCCGGCACCTACCGCTCGAACGGCGAGGCCTTCGCGGGCCTGGACGAACACGTCGCGTTCCAGCTCGAGTTCCCGAGCGGGCTGTCGGCCCAGTTCCGCGCGAGCTACAACGCCGCGGACGAGAACACGCTGACCATCACGGGCACGGAGGGCCGCGTCCACATGGACCCCGCGTTCGAACCGGGCGTCCCGCGGCGGGTCGTCCTCGAACGCGACGGGCGGACCGAGACGGTCGCGGGCGTCGACGTGAACGAACTCGCCGAACTGTTCGACTACGCGGCTCACGCCGTCGCCACGGGCGCGGACGTCGAACCGGACGGCACGGACGGCGTCGTCGACATGGAGGTCATGGCGGCCGTCTACGAGTCCGACGAGTCCGGCCGGCGCGTCGAGCGCTGAGGGGGCCCCGACGACCGGAGGCGAAACCCTAAGGCACCCGCCGCCGACGCGAGTGCCATGGCCGACTCGCTGTTCGACCGCGCACCCGACGACCAGGTTCGCGTCCTCGACGAGGACGGAGCAGTCGTCGACGGCGCAGCGGTGCCGGACCTCGACGACGACGAACTGCTGGAGATGTACCGCGAGATGGTCCTCACTCGTCACTTCGACCAGCGAGCGGTGAGCCTCCAGCGACAGGGTCGCATCGGGACCTACCCCCCGACGGCCGGCCAGGAGGGGTCACAGGTCGGGTCGACCCACGCGCTCCGGGACGACGACGTCCTCACGTACCAGTACCGCGAGCACGGGGCCCTCGCCGTCCGCGGCCTCGAACCCGAGTACCTCCACTACTGGATGGGCTACGAGGACGGCAACGCCTACCTCGCCGAGAAGAACGTCTTCCCGATGTGCATCTCCATCGCGGGCCACCTGCCCCACTCGACGGGGCTGGCGATGGGGTCGAAGCTCTCCGGCGACGACACGGTCGTCGTCTGTCACTTCGGCGAGGGGGCGTCCTCGGAGGGTGACTTCCACGAGGCGCTGAACTTCGCCGGGGTCTTCGACGCGCCGGTGGTCTTCGTCTGCAACAACAACCAGTACGCAATCTCCGTCCACCGCGAGGACCAGACCGCCGCGCCGACCATCGCCGGCCGGGCCGCGGCCTACGGCTTCGAGGGCGTCCAGGTCGACGGGATGGACCCCCTGGCCTCCTACGCGGTCATGCGCGAGGCGGCGCGCAAGGCCCGCGACCCGGCCGAGGGCGAGATGCGGCCCACGCTCGTCGAGGCGATCCAGTACCGGTACGGCGCCCACACGACCGCCGACGACCCGACGGCCTACCGCGACGAGGCGGAGGTCGAGCGCTGGCGGGAGCGGGACCCCATCCAGCGCTTCGAGGCCTACCTCCGGGACCGGGGGCTCCTCGACGACGACGCCGTGGCGGCCGTCCAGTCCTCGGTCGAGGACGAGGTGGCCGACCTCGTCGACGCGGCGGAGGGCATCGAACCGGACCCGGCGGACCTCTTCGACTACGGTTACGAGGAGTTGCCGCCCCGGGTCGCGAGTCAGCGCGAGCAGTTCCTCCGGCAGGTCGAGACCTACGGACGCGACGCGTTCGAACGGGAGTAGAGTCCGCCGCCGGCGAAAGGGGTTAGTCCCGGGCCCGGGTGGGTGGGTCATGGCACCCGACACGGTTCGCCTCGGCGTCGTCGGCCTCGGCGGGATGGGCCGCCGACACGCAGACAACGCTGCGGCGCACGGACACGCGGTCGTGGCCGGCGCGGACGTCTCGGCCGACGCGCGCGAGGCGTTCGCGGACGCCCACGGCGCCCGGACGTACGCCGACCACGAGGCGATGCTCGACGCCGTCGACCTCGACGCCGTGGTCGTCGCGACGCCGAACGCCCTCCACGCCCCGGCAGTCCGGGCGGCGCTCGCGGTGGACTGTCACGTCCTCTGCGAGAAGCCACTGGCCGACAGCCTCGAGGCAGCGGAGTCGGTCGCTGCCGCCGCCGCGGACAGCGAGGGCTCCGTGACCGTGGGGTTCAACAAGCGCTTCCACGCGGGGACCGCCGTGGCCAAGGCCTACCAGCGCGCGGGTCGACTCGGCGACGTGACCGACGTCGAGGCGGACTTCGTGCGTCGCCGGGGCCTCCCGGGCCGGGACTCGTGGTTCCACTCTCCCGAACTCGCCGGAGGCGGCGTCGTCCTCGACGTGGGCGTCCACGTCCTGCACCTCGCGCTCTGGCTGACCGACTTCCCGGCCGTCGAGTCGGTGAGCGCCACGACACGCCGGACGTACACGCCCCGGACCGAGTACGCGGACCCGGACGGGTTCGCCGCGGCGTGGGGCGAGGGCGGCGACGACGGGGGCGGCGCGGGCGGGCGGCCGGCGGACGAGTGCGTCGAGGACGGCGCGACCGCTCTCGTCCGCACCGAGGGGCCGACCATCACGCTTGACCTCGCGTGGGCGTCGAACCGGCCGCCCCGGGAGCGCCTGCGCCTCGACGGGACCGAGGCCGGCGCGGAGTTCGACCTCGACGCCGACGCGATGACGCTCTACGAGGCGGACACCGCGGGCGTCGACCACTACCGCACGAGCGAGGTCACCGGAGAGTACGCCCCCGGCGGGTGGGAGCGGATGACGACGACGTTCTGTGACGCCGTCGCGGCGGGCCACGCCCCGGCGGTGAACGGCCTCGAGGAGGCGCTGGCGGTCCAGCGAGTCCTCGACGCGGTCTACCGGTCCGCCGAGGCCGGCCGCGAGGTGACGGTCCGGGACGACTAGAAGGAGGGCATGACGTCCTCGGCGACGACGTCGCAGAACGCCGCCTGGTCGGGACTGGAACTCTGGTAGACGACGTGGTCGAACCCGGCGTCGACGTACGTCTGGGTCACGTCGAGGAGGTCCTGGGGGTCGTCGGTGATGACGAAGGCGTCCTTGAGTTGCTCGACGCCGACCCGGTCGCCGTGCATCTGGAGGTAGCGGGGGTCGGCGACGTCGATGTCGAAGACCATGGGGAGGAGGGTGAGCCGCCACGGCTTGCAGGGTTCGAGAGCCGCCGCTTCCGTCTCCGCGTAGGAGACGTGGATGTGGACCGTCCGCTCGACGTCGTCGGGGTCGTCGTTCCGCTCGGACTTCTCGACCCCGCGGTCGACGGCGGGGAACAGTTCCGACTCGACCTTCTCGGGGTCCTCGTAGACGGTGACGAATCCGTCGCCGAGGTCGCCGGCCATCCGAGCGGAGGTCGGCCCGCTCCCGGCGACGTGGATGGGCGGGGCCTCGTCCGGGCCGGTGTACAGGTTCGCCCCGTCGAGCGTCCAGAAGTCGCCGTCGTAGTCGACGAACTCGTCCTCGAAGAGCGCGCGAATCATCCGTATCGACTCGGCGGTGCGGCGGGCCCGCTCGACGTAGGGCGGCCGGTCGAAGCCGAGCGGACTCTCGTTGAGCGCCTCGCCCGTCCCGAGGCCGAGGAAGACCCGGTCGGGGTAGAGTTCGCAGAGCGTCGCGAGCTGGTGGGCCACGTTCGCGGGGTGGTAGCGCTCCAGGATGGCGCTCACGCCGGTCCCGACCTCGATGGAGTCGGTTCGGTCGAGCGCCGCCGGCATCCACGACCAGCAGTTGCCGCCGTGCGCCGGCGACCCGTCCTCGAGGTGGTCGAACCACGGGTGGAAGTGGTCGTTCACCCAGACGGAGTCGAAGCCGGCGTCCTCCGCGAGGACGACCTGGTCGAGACAGTCGGCGGGGGAGAACTCCTCCAGCGACGCGAAGTAGCCGAAGTCGGTCATGGCTCAACGAGGGGACCCCCGTCCCTTTACGCTTCGGGGTCGCCCGCCTCGAACCGCCAGACGCGGTCCATGAAGGGGATGCCCTCTTCGGGGGCCGCGTCCGGGTCGACGCCGGCGCGCTTGAACTGCCCGGTGTAGCGCTCCCACTCCGCGACCGCCTCGTCGCCGTCCACCGCCTCGAGGTAGGCGTCGAGGTCCTCGACCTCCATCACGCAGACGGCGAGGTCGTCGCGGACGAAGAGGTCGAACTCGTGGACGCCCCCGCGGGCCATCGCGTCGGTGACGCCCTCGGGGACGTCCTCGTGCGCCGCGACGTACTCCTCGACCCGGTCGGGGTCGAGTCGCTGCAGGTAGACCACCGTCTCCGCGTCGTCGCTCGCCTCGGCGGGCGCGTCCTCGGACATGGACGGAGCCACGCGCCCCGGGCCGAAAAACACCGGTGGCTGCTCGATTCGCACACCTTTAATAGCGGCGGCGGCGCCCACTCCCGTATGTCACTGGAGATAACTCGCATCGAGTCCACCGAGTTCCAGTACCCGCTGGAGGACGTGGGCACCGACGGGAACGGGTTCAACCTCGTCTACGACCCGGGCGAGACGACGACCCGGAAGATTTTCGCGCTGAAGATAGAGACGGACGCGGGCGTGACGGGCGAGTACGTGGGCGGGAACTCGCCGGCGTTCGCCCAGATCAACACGTTCGCGGACTACCTGATCGGCAAGAACGCGCTGAAGCGCGAGAAGCACTGGTCGGAGATCAAGCGAGCCCTCCGGAAGTACGACCGGATGGGCATCGGTCCCATCGACATCGCGCTCTGGGACCTCGCCGGAAAGCACTACGACGCGCCCATCCACGAACTCCTGGGCACCTACCGGACCGAGCTCCCGGCCTACGCCTCGACCTACCACGGCGACGAGAACGGGGGCCTCGACTCCCCCGAAGCGTTCGCCGACTTCGCCGCGGAGGCCCGCGACATGGGGTTCGGCGGGTTCAAGATCCACGGCTGGGGCGGGTCCGACGCCTCCCGGGACGTCGACCGGGAGGTCGAGACGGTCCACGCCGTGGGAGAACGCGTCGGCGACGAGATGGACCTGATGCTCGACCCCGCCTGCGAGTACGAGACGTGGGGCGACGCGCTCACCGTGGGACGGGCCTGCGACGAGGAGGGCTTCTACTGGTACGAGGACCCCTACCGCGACGGCGGCATCTCCCAGCACGGCCACCGCAAACTCCGTCAGCAACTCGACACGCCCATCCTCCAGACCGAGCACGTCCGCGGCCTCGAGCCGTTCACCGACTTCGTCGCCGAGGAGGCCACCGACTTCGTGCGCGCGGACCCCGAGTACGACGGCGGCATCACCGGCGCGATGAAGCGAGCGAAGATCGCGGAGGGCTTCGGTCTCGACGTCGAGTTCCACGCGCCGGGCCCGGCCCAGCGACACTGCATCGCCGCGACGCGGAACGCCAACTACTACGAACTCGCGCTGGTCCACCCCGAGTGTGAGAACACCCAGCCCCCCGTCTACGAGGGCGACTACAGCGACCTGATGGACGACGTGGCGGACGGCACCGTCCCGGTGCCGGACGGCCCGGGCCTGGGCGTCGCGTACGACTGGGACTACATCGAGGCCAACAAGACCGGCGGGAGGGTCTACGAATGACCTACCGCGCGGGCATCGTCGGCGCCGGCGGCATCGCCGGGATGGGCATCCTCGGGATGCACGACGAGGCGGACATCGGGAAGCAGAAGTTCCGGGCCAGCCACGCCGGCGGCTACGACGCGACCGAGGGCATCGAACTCGTCGCAGTCTCGGACATCGACGAGGAGAAGCTGAACACGTTCTGCGACGCCTGGGACGTCGCGGACCCCCATCGATACACCGACCACCAGGAGATGCTGGAGACCGAGGACCTCGACGTCGTCTCCGTGGCGACGCCGTCGCTGTTCCACCACGACCCGGTGATCGACGCGGCGCCGCACGTCGATTTGGTCTGGTGTGAGAAGCCCATCGCGGCGAGCGTCCAGGAGGCCGAGGAGATGATCGAGGCCTGCGACGCCGAGGGGACCGAACTCCTCGTCAACCACTCGTTCCGGTTCACCGACAAACTCCAGCGCCTCCACGAGCTGGTGCGCGAAGAGGACATCCTCGGGGACGTCCACTCCGTCTCGACGATGTTCCGGATGGAACTGATGCGCAACTCCACCCACCTGCTGGACAGCCTGGTCTACCTGCTGGACGCCCGCGCCGACACGGTTGCGGGCCACATCACCGGCGAGAACGAGGCGGTCGACGCTCTCGAGGCGGACCGGCGGGTCGACGACTCCGGCGGCGGCGGCTTCGTGGTCATGGACGACGGCACGTTCGTCACCGTCGACTGCACCATCCCGCGCGCCGACTCCTCGATGTCCTACCAGTTCATCGGCTCGGAGGGCAAGCTCTACCTCAACAACGACGACGGCGAGTGGCGCTACTGGGACCTGGAGGACGGCACCCACGTCGAGGCGGAGTTGCCCGGCATCGAGGGCGCCTGGTCCTGGGACGTCGACTACCGAAACGCCTTCGCGAACGCCGTCGAACACCTCGTCGCGGTCCTCGACGGCGAGGCCGAGAACATGTCGACCGGTCGGGAGGCGAAGCGCTCGCTCGAGATCATCGTCGCGTTCTACATCTCCCACTACACGGGGTCGCAGGTCTCGATTCCCCTGGAGGAACCGCTCCGGGACGTCACCATCACGTCCTGGTAGGCGGCGGTCCCGGGTCCGAGCGCCGTCGGAACCGGGTGGCTTTTTCGTCCCCTCCGGCGTGGACCCGGACATGGACGTAGACGACTACTTCGAGTCGTTCTCGACGCGTGACTGGGATTCGGGCGCCACCGGGACGGTCCGGTTCGCGATGGTCGGCCTCGGCTGGTGGACCATCGACGAGGCCATGCCCGCCATCGCGGACTCCGACCGGGTCGAGGTGACAGCCCTGGTCTCGGGGTCGACGGAGAAGGCCGACCGCGTCGCCGCCGAGTTCGGCGTCGAGCACACGCTCACCTACGAGCAGTTCCACGCGGGCGAGGCGGCCGACGCCTACGACGCGGTGTACGTCTGCACGCCGAACGCCACCCACCTCGAACACGTCACCGCGGCGGCCGAACTGGGCAAGGACGTCCTCTGCGAGAAACCGATGGAGGCGTCGGTCGACCGCGCGGAGCGGTTAGTCGCGGCCGCCGAGGACGCGGGCGTCACGCTGATGGTCGCCTACCGGATGCACACCGAACCCGCCGTCCGGCGGATGCGCGAACTCGTCGCCGACGGCTTCGTCGGCGACCCGCTCCTCGTCCAGGGGAACTTCTCCCAGCACATCCTCGAGCTAGTCAGGGACCCCGACCAGTGGCGGCTGAACCCGGACTTCGCCGGACCGGGGGCCTCCGTGACCGACATCGGCATCTACCCGCTGAACACGGCGCGGTACGTCCTCGACGCGGACCCGGTCGCCGTGACCGCACAGATGACGAGCGAGAGCGAGGGCTTCGAGGACGTCCCCGACGAGCGGGCGGCGTTCACCCTCACCTACGAGGGCGGCGTGCAGGCCGCGATGACGACGAGCCAGAACGCCTCGCGGACAGGCCACCTCGAGCTCGTCGGGAGCGAGGGCCACCTCCGCCTGGAACCGGCCTACTACATGGCCGACCGGCGCACGCTGACCGTCTCCCGAAACGAGTTCGAGACGCGGGTGGCGGTGCCCCCCGCAGACCAGATGCGCGAGGAGTTCGACTACTTCGCGGACTGCCTGCTGGACGGGCGCGACCCGTACGCCGACGGCGACCACGGCCTCGTCGACATGCGGGCCATCGAGGCCGTCTTCGAGGCGGCCGAGTCCGGCCGGGCCGTGTCGGTCGGTAGAGATTAGTCGGTCGCGGGAGTCGGTTCTCCCATGTCGGAGCTCAGAATCACCGACGTGGAGACGTACATCGTCGCCAACCCGTGGAAGCCGTGGGTGTTCGTGACGGTCGACACGAACAAGGGCGTCCAGGGCATCGCGGAGGCGACCATCCACGACAAGCCGGAGACGGTGGCGGCCGCAATCGACGAGATGGCGGACTACTTCGTCGGTGAGGACCCCTACCACACCGAGAAGCTGTGGCTGGAGATGTACCGCGACGAGTGGTACTCGATGAACGTCGTCAACACGACGGTCATCTCCGCCATCGACACCGCCTGCTGGGACATCAAGGGCAAACACCAGGACCTCCCGCTGTACGACCTGCTGGGCGGGCGCGTCCACGGCGACCGCCTCCGCGCGTACGCCAACGGCTGGTACACCGAGACGTTCGGCGACCCCGCGAAGTTCGGCGAGGCGGCCCAACGCGTCGCCGACGACGGCTACACCGCGATGAAGTTCGATCCGTTCGGCAACTCCTGGGAGCGCATGGACCGGGAGACCCTCCACAAGGCCATGGCGCGCGTCGAGGCCGTCCGCGACGCCGTCGGGCCGGAGGTCGACCTCCTCATCGAGGGCCACGGCCGGTTCACGCCGGGGATGGCCGTCGAGGTGGCCGACCGCCTCCGCGAGTTCGACGTCACGTGGTTCGAGGAGCCCTGCCCGCCGGACAACGTCGACGGCCTGCGGAAGGTCGCGGAGAAGTCCGCCGTGCCCATCGCGACGGGCGAGCGCGGCATGTCGAAGTACTACTTCCGCGAACTGCTCCAGGAGACCGACGTGGACGTCATCCAGCCGGACCTCGCCAACACCGGCGGCCCGACCGAGGGCAAGAAGATCGCGGCGATGGCCGAGGCCGAGCACGTCTCGTTCGCCCCGCACAACCCGCAGGGACCGGTGGCGACGGCCGTCGCCGCCCACGTGACGACCACCGTGCCGAACTTCATGATCCAGGAGGTCTTCGAGGACTACGACGTCGACTGGAAGGGCGACCTCCTCGAGGAGCCCATCCCCATCGAGGACGGCTACCTCCACGTCCCGGAGGGGCCGGGCCTGGGCGTCTCGCTGAACATGGACGCCGTCGAGGAGCACGCCTACGAGGGCGGCGAGGACGTCCACACCATCAACCTCTTCGAGGAGGGCTGGGAGACCCGGTCGCTCGCGAACGACGAGTAGGCCGTCCCCGACGCCCCCGCCACCCCGGTGGCGTCCCACATCGTAAGAGCGGTAAGGCTGGGTCGTGAGAGTCACCGTGTATGCCCGACGAGTACCGCAATTACGTCGACGGCGAATGGGTCGAATCGGAGACGGGCGACACCTTCGAGGTGCGGAATCCGGCGAACACAGACGAGGTCGTCGGTCACTTCCAGGCGTCGAGTTCGGCCGACGCCGAACGCGCCATCGAGGTCGCCGAGGCGGCACAGGACGAGTGGGCCGGAACGCCGGGCCCCGAGCGTGGCCGCGTCCTCACGAAGGCGGCCCAGTTGATGGAGGAGCGCAAGGAGGAACTGACCGAGACGCTCACCCAGGAGGAGGGCAAAGCGCTGGGTGAGGCCGGCGGCGAGGTCCAGCGGGCCATCGACATCTTCTACTACTACGGTCAGAAGGCCCGCGACTGGAACGGCCAGGTCAAGAACGCCAGCGCCCCGGGCAAGAAGCTCTACACGAAGCAGGAACCCGTCGGCACCGTGGCGCTCATCACGCCGTGGAACTACCCCATCGCCATCCCGGCGTGGAAGATCGCGCCGGCGCTCGCCGTCGGCAACACCGTGGTCCACAAGCCCGCCTCGGCCGCGCCGAACGTCTCCCGGAAGGTCGTCGAGTGCCTCGACGAGGCCGGTCTCCCCGACGGCGCGCTGAACTGGGTCACCGGGTCGGGCTCCCAGATCGGCGATCCGTTCACCAGCCACGACGCCGTCGGCGCCGTCTCCTTCACCGGGTCCTCCGAGGTCGGCCACATGGTCTACGACGACGCGACCGACGACATGAAGCGCATCCAGACGGAGATGGGCGGGAAGAACCCCGCGGTCGTGATGCCCAGCGCTGACGTCGACGATGCGGTCGACATCGTCGGTGCCGGCGCGTTCGGCGTCACCGGCCAGGCCTGCACGGCCTGCTCCCGCGCGCTCGTCCACGAGGACGTCTACGACGAGTTCGTCGAGGGCATCGTCGACTACGCCGAGTCCATCGAGGTCGGCGCCGGTCTCGACGGTGCGGAGATGGGTCCGCAGGTGACCGAGAGCGAACTCCAGGGCACCCTCGACTACATCGAGGTCGCCGAGAAGGAGGGCGCGACCCTCGTCGCGGGCGGCGACGCGCCCGACGAGGGCGAGCACGCGAACGGCTTCTACGTCGAGCCGACGGTGTTCGCGGACGTCGACAACGACATGCGCATCGCCCAGGAGGAGGTCTTCGGCCCGGTGCTCGCGGTCATCCCCGTCTCGGACTTCGAGGAGGGCCTCGAGAAGGCCAACGACGTCAACTACGGCCTGTCCGCGAGCATCGTCACGAACGACCACGCAGAGGCGAACCGGTTCGTCGACGACATCGAGGCCGGCGTGGTGAAGGTCAACGAGAAGACCACCGGCGTCGAACTCCACGTGCCGTTCGGCGGCTTCAAGGACTCGTCCTCGGAGACGTGGCGCGAACAGGGCGACGCCGCGCTGGAGTTCTACACCATCTCCAAGACGGTCTACGAGAACTACTGACCGGCGTCCGGTCCGTCCGGCATCGCCGGCCACCGTCGCCATTCGACTTCGGTCGCCGTCGGGCGATTGTCCGCCAGTCGTCGCCTTTAAGCCTATCTGTCCCGAAATTTCGTTCACGTCCATGTCATCGATAGAGCTGACGCCGAGTCAGAAGACGATCCTGCGGGCACTCGTGAACCTCTACAGTCAACAGGAGGAGGCGGTGAAGGGAGAGGACATCGCGTCGGAGGTCGACCGGAACCCCGGGACGATTCGCAACCAGATGCAGTCGCTGAAGGCCCTCCAGCTCGTCGAGGGCGTGCCCGGTCCGAAGGGCGGCTACAAGCCGACGGCCAACGCCTACGAGGCCCTCGACATCCAGGAACTTGACCGCGCCGCGGAGGTCCCGCTGTTCCTGAACGGCGAGGCGGTCGAGGACGCCAACGTCGTCGAGATAGACCTCACGAGCGTCCACCACCCGGACCTCTGCCGGGCGGAGATACAGGTCCGGGGATCCGTGCGGGACTTCCACGAGGGCGACACGGTGACCGTCGGACCGACGCCCCTCTCGAAACTCGTCGTCGAGGGAACCATCGACGGCAAGGACGACACGAACGACATCCTCATCCTCAAGATCGAGCGCATGGAAGCGCCCGAGGGCGAACCGAACCACTGACCGTCGCGTCGGCGGGCGACCGCGTGCGATTCGAAGGGTTTGTGCCCACGGATTCCCGACCGACTGGTATGCCACCGCAGGTTGTCGTCCTCGGGTCGGGGTACGCCGGCGCCGGGGCCATCCCGGTTCTCGAAGACGAATTGGACGGGGCAGATCTGGTCTGGATCTCCGACGTCGACTACCACCTCGTCCTCCACGAGTCCCACCGGGTCATCCGCGATCCGTCGGTCCGGGAGAAGATCACGGTCCCGGTCGCGGACATCAAGTCCCCCGACACCGAGTTCCGCCAGGGGACGGTCACGGGCGTCGACGTCGAGGAACGGGTGGTCGAACTGGCCGATGGCGACACCGTCGACTACGACTACCTCCTCGTCGGCATCGGCTCGCGGACGGCCTTCTTCGGCATCGACGGCCTCGCGGAGAACGCCCTCACGCTGAAGAGCCTCGACGACGCCCTCGCCATCCACGACGCCGTGCGGAGCGCGGCCAGCGACGCCACCCGGGCGGACCCTGCGACGGTGGTCGTCGGCGGGGCGGGCCTCTCGGGCATCCAGTCCGCGGGCGAGATCGCGGCCTTCCGCGACGAGCACAACGCGCCCATCGACGTCTCCCTCGTCGAGGGTCTCGACAACGTCTTCCCGCCGGGGGACCCAGACGTGCAGGGGCGGGTGCGCCAACTCCTCGAGGACGCCGACGTCGAGATCATGACCGGCGAGTTCATCAACGAGGTCGACGACGACCGCGTCTACGTCGGCGAGGACACCGAACTCGGCTACGACGTCCTGCTGTGGACCGGGGGCATCACCGGTCGGGACGCGACCGCCGACGCCGACCTCGACAAGGACGAGCGGGACCGCCGGCTGTTCGCCGGACAGGACTTCCGGACCAGCGACGACCGCGTGTTCGCCGTCGGCGACACCGCCCACGTCGACCAGTCAGACGACGGCGAGGCGCCGCCGACGGCCGTCGCGGCCTGGGACGCCGCCAGGGTGGCCGCGCACAACGTCGGGAACGCCGTCCGCGGGCAACCGCTGGAGACCTGGACCTACGAGGACAAGGGGACCCTCATCTCCGTCGGCGACGACGCCATCGCCCACCAGGTGAAACTGCCCGTCGCCGGGCGCCTGCCCGTGCGGACGTTCGGCGCCGCTCCCGCGCGCTTCCTCAAGAAGGCCGCCGCCGCGCGCTGGATCACCTCCATCACCTCGCTCCCCCGGGCGATGGCCGCCTGGGACGCCCTGTAGGCCGCCCGCCCCGCCCGGGACCGCCCGCCGGCGGCCAACCCGGACGCTTTTGCACGTCGGGTCCGACCACCAGCCATGGAGGAGTCGCACGGTTCGACGGTCGGCGTCGTCGGGGCTCGCGCCGCCGACGTCGCCCCACGCGTCGCCGAGGCGGGGGCGTCTGTCGAGACCGGTGCGTCGGGGGCTGTCCTCGCGTCGTCGGTCGACGCCGTCGTCGCGACGGGCGAGCCGGCCCTAACCGACCTCGTCCGGACCGCGTCCGGGAACGTGTCGGTGCCGGTCCTCCCCGTCGAGGCGGGCGGAGGCGTCGGCTCCGTGCCCCTGGCGGCCGTCGAGGACGCCGTCCGGGCGTTCCTCGCCGCGGGGTGGGAGACGCGGACCCGTCCGATTCTCGGCGTCACCGTCGGCGGGACCGTCCACCGCGGCCTCTACGACGCGATGCTCGTCACGGCAGAACCGTCCCGCATCTCCGAGTTCTCGCTGGAGAGCGTCGACGGGGCCGGCGACCCACTGGACGTCGCCCGATTCCGCGCCGACGGCGTCGTCGTGGCCACCGGCGCGGGCAGCGTCGGATACGCCACGGACGCCGGGGGGCCCCTCGTCGGGCCGGGGGTGGACGCCGCAGTCGCCGTGCCCATCGCCCAGTTCGACATCGCCAGTCGGCGGTGGGTCGTGGACTACCCGGTGACGCTCACGGTCGAACGCGACGAGGGGGACGTGAGCCTCCTCGTCGACGGCGTGGACGCGGGCGTCGTCGACGCGGGCCACCCGGTGCGCGTCGAACCGGTGGCGACGCTGACGCTGGCACATGTGGCTGCCGGGCGGCACCACTTCCGGGTCGGGAGCGAGGAGTCGGACTGACCGAGCGAGCAGCCCTAGACGATGGCGGACCAGACGGGTTCGACGACGAAGAAGACGCTGACGTAGGCCGCGTAGAGGAACACGACCACGGACGCCAGCATGGCGCCCTTCGGCTGTTCGACCGGCAGGTCTTCGCGGGCCTCCACCCTCCGGGCCTCGAACTCGAAGACGTCCGTGACGAAGACGCCCAGGACGAGCACCGAGAGGACGATGCCCGAGTGGTGGTGGAGCGTGAGGTAGTAGAAAGCCGCGAGCACCAGCCCCCACGTCGTGACGACGTGGAGGGGGTGTCGCGAGAGCGCGTCCTCGCCGCCCTCCCGAACCTGCCGCTTGTGGGCGTCGTGGGCCATCTTCCGGGTCAACATGTTGAACACCGCGAGGGCGAAGACGACGTAGCCTGCGTAGCCCCCCACGACGGTGTCCAGCGGGCCGAAGAGTGCGACCGATGGTTCCGCCATATCAGAACGTTCGACGCCTGTCCGGCTTATTCCTTTTCCTTACGGTCCGCCCTCGGGCGTGGACTCAGGACCGGTCGGCCCAGGCCGCCCGCAGTTCCCGCATCGCCGGGATGACGACCCAGAAGACGATGGCGCCGGTGATGGCGAACCACAGCATCACGTCGCGGAGCATCACGGCGATGCCCCCGTACGCGCCCAGGTTCTCCATAGTCTTCCCGAACAACTGCGCGCCCTCGAAGGAGGGGGTGTTGTACCAGCCCGCGAGCACCATCCAGCCGAGTCCGCCCGCGGTGAGGATGCCCAGCCCCTTGGCGAATTCGTCAGCCATTGGCGGGGGTTAGTCCCCCTCGTTGTTATCTTTTCCTCTTCCCATTCCCTCGGCGCGGAAGCGCCCCGCGTAGGCGTAGACGACGCCGCCCCCGGCGATGAGTGCGACGCCGAAGACGGCGAGCACCGGGTCGACGCGCGCGATGTCGACGCTCGCACGCTGGGTCGCTCGGTCGAGGACGACGAAGCCAGCGACGACACAGCCGACGGCGATGAGCGTCGAGAAGACGGTGACGGTCTTGTAGAGTCGCATCGGCACGACCACCTCGCGCGACCCGCCGGTCTCCCGGGGGCCGGTCCCGTCGTCGGCGTCGTCGTCGGTCATGAATCGGGCGGTCGTCGGCCCCCGCGACGGTACGCGTCGAACGGGGGTGTGCTAGACGGTGCCGGCGCGGCCGTCACTTCGGCGGCCGCAACCGGTAGTACCGCTTGTTCAGGTCGTACATGTACCCCTCCCGCATCGACTTCAGCAGCGCGTACGCCAGCCCCGTCGCGAGGAACGGGAGCAGGAACGTGAGGTCGAAGAGCAGGTGGGGCGCGATGGGCACCAGGTTCTTGATGGACAGCGCCGCGATGGTGATGGAGAAGACGACGCCACCCACGCCCACGGCCGACCAGAACGGCTGCTCGACGGGCCGCCGGGCGCTCCCCTTGTTGAGGAAGGGGACGATGGCGATTGCGCCGACGACGACGAGGTTGAGCACGACGCCGAAGGTGCGGTCGGCCATCAGCTTCTGTCCGCCGAGGATGGCCATCTCCGGGTTGAGGTCGCCGGTCTTGAGCAGGCCGAACGACCAGTAGAGATACCAGTCCGGCAGGATGATCTCCGGCGTCGAACTCGGGTTCGCCGGCGCCGCGATGTGGGGCGGGAGCGTCGCGGCGAGAAACAGGATGCCGCCCACGAAGAACGCGCCCAGCGAGAGGTTCCGGATCATCTCGTGGGGCCACGTCGGGAACGCGAGGACGTCGCGCTCCACGTAGTCCGACTGCTGGCGGAGGTCCTGGTCCTCGCGGCGGGCCCGCTCGAAGTACTCGTAGGTCACGCGGGCGAGGCCGACCTTGCGCTCCTTGCGCTCGCGCCACGTCGGCGTCTCGTCGTCCGGCGGGACGATGCCGGTCCCCGACCCGTCGGTGCGGGGCTGATCGCCGCCGTCTGTGCTGGCGTCGTCGGTGGTGGTGTCCTCGGACATTGTCTCAGTGGGGTTCCGCGATGCCCTGCATCCAGACGATGCCGATGTGGATGGCGATGAGGGTCGTCACCACGAACGGCAACAGGAACACGTGGATGATGTACATCCGCTGGAGTGTGGCCTGTCCGAGCGCGAAGCCGCCGAACAGCAACTGGGCGGCCCACTCGCCGATGAGCGGGATGGACAGCGCCATCTCGACGCCGATCTGGCCCGCCCAGTAGGAGAGCTGGTCCCACGGAAGCAGGTAGCCGGTGTACCCGAACACCATCGTCATCGAGATGAGGACGATGCCGATGAGCCAGTTGAGTTCGCGCGGCTCCTTGTACGCGCCCGTGAAGTAGACGCGGAGCATGTGCAAGAAGACGGCCGCCGTCATGACCTGGGCCGACCACCGGTGGATGGACCGGAGCATGAACCCGAAGTTCAGGTCGGTCATGATGAATGTGATCGAGCAGTACGACACCGTCGCGGAGTCGATGCCACAGGCGCCCGCGGCGTTCGCCGGCGCGTAGTAGAATCCGAGCAGCGCACCGGAGACGGCGGCCACGACGTAGGCCACCGTCGAGAACGAGCCGAGGGCGTACAGCGGATACCAGTACCAGAACTTGTTGTCGAGGTTGTACTGCTCGGTGTGGCTCTTCGGCATCTGGAGGTTCCAGCGGTAGTACATCGACTCCAGCAGCTCCAGGTAGTCGACGATGCGCAGCCGCTTGTCCAGCCAGATGAGCGTGAACAGGAACGTCGACTCCACCGGCGTCAGGTTCTTCTTCTCGAGCCACCCGACGTGATCGTAGTCGTCTTTCTTCTCGAGGCTCATGTTATCCCTCCTCCGGGCGCGGGTAGGCGACGAAGGACACCTTCACGATGCTGAACGGGTCGTAGACCGACTGGTGGCACGGGCAGAAGATGTCGTTCTCGGCGTCGAACTTCTCGGACTGGGCGCTCAGCTTGAACCCCGGCACGCAACAGAAGTGCGTGCACTTATCGAGGATGGCGATGACGCCCTGGTCGGACGCGGCGGCGAGGAACTCCTCGCCCGGCGTCTGCGGGTTCTGTGCCGCCTCCTCGATGCGGGTCGAGCGGATGAGCTGGACGGGCATCGAGTTGTCGACGTTCTGTGAGCGCCACGTCCCGGCCGCGGGCATCCCGAGTCCCGACTTGCCGATGCCGTTGCCCCACGTCTCGTAGCCCTCGAAGTCGCCGACGTTGATCCGGTTTCCGGCCATGTCGGCGTGCCAGTCGTAGGCGTTGGGAGAACTGCTCGGCACGTACCGGAAGTAGTTGTCCCCCTCGTAACTGGGCTGGAGGCCCTGGTACTGCTGGACGCCGCAGTACTGGAACCAGGAGGGCGAGTACTCGATGCCCCCGATGTCCATCGTCGGGTGGGCGCCCCCGCCGGACGGGTAGCGGCCCTGGACGTAGCCGTCCGAGTCGATCTGGATGGGGATGAGCGGCATGCCCCGCGGCGCGGGACCGCCGGTGTTCTCGACGCCGAAGTACTGGGTCGTCCCGCCGCCCGCCCCGCTACGGTTCGTCGCCGAGTCGACGGTGACCGCGCCGGTGGTGCCGACGGCGGCCAGCGACGCGGCCCCGACGACGCCCTTGACGAAGCGCCGTCGGCCGGATTCCTGTGGGTATTTGTCGTCTGCTGACATTATTTCTCGTACCAGGGGTAGACCGCTCGTTTGAACTGACTCCACGCGTCTCCGACCGACTCGGTGCCCTCGACGTCCTCCTCGCGGACGTAGAGGTCCTCCCACTTGCGCCGACGCTTCTTGACGATCATCACGTCGGGGAGGAACTCCTTGCGGTAGAGGAGGAGGACGAACGAGAGGTCGATGAACGTCGCGGCGAGCAGGAACCCGAGGAACATGTTCCCGACCGGGTCGACGCCCCATCCGGAGACGAAGCCGTACGTCAGGAGGCCGACGAAGACCACCTCGAGGACCGTCAGCAACACGATGGCGATGGCGGCCGCCGTGCTCTCGCGGGCCTGCTCGTAGCGATGTATGTCGCCGTAGGTACTTCCTGTGGATGACATCTGTCAGTCTCCCTTGTTCGGGGCGCTGGCGTGTGGCGACTCCCCGTACTTCAGCACGAAGAAGGTGTAGACCAGCGACACCAGCACCATCAGCACCGTCGAGATGCCGACGTAGTGGGCCTGGAACGGCACGCCCATCGTCTCCGGATCGAGTTCGCCGCCGCCGCCCCCGCCGGTGGAGACGGTGGGGACGCCGTCGCCGACGGCGACGGAGCCCTTCATGCCGAGGGAGGCGTGGGGCTGGCACTCGTACTCGACGATCTGACCGCCCGAGTCGAAGGTGTGCTCGAAGGTGTGGCCGGCTTCGGACGCCGTCGGCGACGAGTAGTCGGCGTTCTTCATGGCGTGGACGTTGTGTCCGCCGCCCTGGCCGGTCCACTCCCAGGTGACCGTGGTGCCCTCGTCGACCCAGAGACCGGACGGATCGAACGCGTAGTTGCCGCCGTTGCCCGATGCGCCGACCTTGACGGTGACGGAGTCGCTGCCCCGCGCGTCCTTGTAGCCGCCGTCGACGTCGGCGATCCAGCTCCCGAAGTCGGGTTTCGTGCCCCCGCCACCGCCGCCACCGCCCTCCGCGGCGGCGGCCGAACCCGTGGCGGCCGCGGCGGCCACGCCCGCTCCGGTTCCTGCCCGGAGGAAGTCCCGCCGTTTCATACATTGGAGTTTGAGGAAGGGGCGTCAATAAACCCTCCGATGGACCCGCGACGGCGGGACGAATCGGTTCGCCTCGGGGCACGCGCGTCGCCCGGCTCCCCGGTCAGTTCGCGTCCTCTCCGGGCCCCGCTTCGAGGGGTTCGTCGGGGTCCGGAACGAACGCCGGCCGCTCGCCCGACTCGACGCCGGCGTCCCGGAGGCGGTCGCGGAACTGCTCCGAGCGGAATCGGTCCGAGAGCCGGGCGTTCGCGACCACCACGAGGAGGAAGACGCCGAACAGGAGAAAGCCGAGCGCGACGACCGCGGCGATTATCGTGAGGCCGTAGACCAGCCACGCGCCCAGAAGGAGGACTCCGGCGACCACCTGTGCCCCGCCGATGGCCAGGAGGACGAGGTTCCCGAGTTCGCCGGTCCCCTCCGGCACCTCGTCCGGATCGGGCAGACTCGCGTCGGCCGGCGCCTCGGGGACGTCGTAGTCGGACATCGAGCAGAGCGCCACGGTCGGCTTCACGTCCCGGAGGACCGTCCCGGTCCCCTCGACGGTCCCGTCGGGGTAGACGATGGCGTACCCCTCGTCCGAGTAGGCCAGCAGGGTCTCCACGCCGTCGCGGACCTCCCGCTCGACCGTCGCGAAGACGTCGCGGCGGGCGATGCGGTCTGCCAGGTCACGCTCCACCCGGTCGAGGAGTTCTGGGCCGGTTATCCACGTCTCCGGGTCGAAGACCGCCTCCCACTCCTCGGCGGTCATCCGGTCCATGTCAGCCGGCCCGAAGTCGTCGAAGTCGTACTCGGCCTCGACGCGCCGGCGGAGCTGGTCGCGGTCGGTCCCGTCGGTCGTCGCGTCGTCGGGCGTCCGGTCCCCGGAGGCGTCGCCCATCGTCGGACGTTAGACGCCCCGCCCGTTAAGCGCTTCGCGGTCGGGCCGCCCGCGGCGTATCACACGGTTTAGGGGCCCCGCCCGCCAACGCCGGCCATGGTCGACCCGGCGTTCCCGTGGGCGACGCTCTCCCTCTTGCTGGTGACGGCGAGTTTCCCCTTCTACGTCCACGGCGCCTACGTCGTCATCGACGCCGACCCGGTGACGTGGCGGGTCCTCTCCTATCACCTCAAGGTCGTCTTCGCCGGTCTCGCGCTCAACACCGCCCCGGTCCTGCTCTGGATGGCGCCCCGCCTGCCCGACCAGTTCGGCGGTCTCTCGGCGCTCCACGCCTTCCTCGGCCTGCAGGCCTACGCGCTGTTGACCTTCGCGCTGACGGGCATCGTCCGCATCGTCCAGGTCAAGCGTCGCTACGACCTCTACCACGACCCGGACCCGTCCGTCGCCGTCGACGACCTCCACGAGGACATGGGCGCGTGGCGGAAGCGCCTCCGCGCGGGCGTCGCCGGCTACGTCGTCTTCTGGATTCTCGCGTGGGTTGTCGGCCTCGCCCGCTACCTCATCCGGTACGACCTCCTGTAGCCCGTCACCAGGGCTCGCCGCTCGCCAGGTCGACGTCGTGGTCCAGTCGCGAGGAGGGGCAGCGGTCCTCGAGGACGCAGTCCCCGCAGTCGGGGCTCCGGGCGGTGCAGGTGTCCCGCCCGTGGCTGATGAGCCAGTGGGTAAAGTCCCGCCAGTGCTCCTCGGGGACGACGCCCATCAGGTCGCGCTCGATGGCCTCGGGTCGCTCGCGCTCGGTCAGCCCCAGTCGCCGGGAGATGCGCTGGACGTGGGTGTCGACGACGATGCCCTCGGTCACGTCGTGGCCGTGCTGGAGGACGACGTTCGCCGTCTTCCGGCCGACGCCCGGCAGGTCGGTGAGTTCGGCCATCGTGTCCGGGACCGCGCCGTCGTGGTCCTCGACGATTCGGAGGGCGGCGTCGTGGAGCCAGCCCGCCTTCTGGTTGTAGTAGGTGACGGAGTCGATGGCGTCCGCGACGGCCTCGGGGTCGGCCGCGGCGAACGCTTCCACGTCCGGGAAGCGCTCGAACAGGTCGGGCGTCACCGCGTTCACCCGCTCGTCGGTGCACTGCCCGGAGAGGACGACGGCGACCAGCAGTTCCCAGCGCGTCGAGAAGGAGAGCGAGATGTCGGGGTCGGGGTAGACCTCGGCCAGACGGTCGATGACCTCGACGGCTTGTGCCTCGCGCGTGTCGAGGGGGGTGCCCATGGCGGTGTCTGGTCCCGGTGCGGTTTCACTCGTTCGGTGTCGACCGGCCTACCGGGACGTTTTTCCGGTCGTCGCGCGCCCACTGAGTCATGAAGGCCACCGCGAGGGCACACCCGATACAGGGGCTGGTGAAGTACCACGGGATGCGCGACCCGGAACTGCGCCTCCCCTACCACGACAGCATCAGCCTCTGCACCGCCCCGTCGAACACGACGACCACGGCCGCGTTCGACGACGCACTCGACGGCGACGTCTACGTCGTGGACGGCGAGGCCGTGTCCGGCCGTGGCGCCGAGCGCATCGACGCCGTCGTCGAGCAGGTCCGCGCGCTGGCCGACCTGGACGCGCCGGTCCGCCTCGAGAGCGAGAACTCCTTCCCGACGAACGTGGGACTGGGTTCGTCCTCGTCGGGGTTCGCGGCGGCGGCGGTGGCGCTCGCGGCCGCGGCCGGTCTGGACCTCTCGCTCCCGGACCTCTCGACGGTCGCCCGCCGCGGCTCCTCCTCGGCTGCGCGCGCCGTCACGGGGGGGTTCTCGGACCTCCGCGCCGGCCTCAACGACGCCGACTGCCGGTCCCACGCCCTCGACGCGCCCGAGGCGTTCGTCTCCGACGTGCGCACCGTCGTCGGCCTCGTCCCCGCGTACAAGGAAACCGAGGCGGCCCACGCCGAGGCCGCCGAGAGCCACATGTTCGACGCCCGCCTCGCGTACATCCACGACGCCCTCGCGGAGATGCGAGACGCCGTCAGGGCGGGCGACTTCGAGCGCGTGTTCGAACTCGCGGAACACGACACCCTCTCGCTGGCCGCGACGACGATGACCGGCCCGGCGGGGTGGGTCTACTGGAAGCCCGAGACGATCGCCGTCTTCGACGCCGTCCGCGACCTCCGCAGCGAGCGCGGGATTCCGGTGTACTTCTCCGTCGACACCGGCGCGACCGTCTACGTCAACACGCGCGCGGAGCACGTCGACGAAGTCGAGTCGGCCGTCGCGTCGACGGGCGTCGAGACGGAGGTCTGGCGCGTCGGCGGGCCCGCGCGCGTCCTCGACGAGCGCGAGGCGCTCTTCTAGGCGCCGGGGACGCCCAGCGCTCCGAGGCCGTGGACGCCGAGGCGGGCGAGCACCCAGAGCACGGCGATGGCGGCCAGCCACGCCACGAGGCCGATGGCCGCCGCGCTGACCCACCCGCCCGGGTAGCGCCAGTTGATGACCGCCACCCACGCGAGCAGCGTTACGACCGGCCCGAGCACCGGGAACCACCCGAACAAGAGCGACACGACCGCCCAGACGAACGCGCCGATGAGCGCCGTCCAGACGGCGTGTTCGTAGTCCCGTTCGCCGGTCACGAGGCGGCCGCCGACGTAGATGCCGAGGCCGCCGACGAGCGCGCTGACGACGAAGGCGACGAGCGAGTGAACGAGAGCCATGGACCGGGTAGGCGGCCCCGGGCCTTCAACGGCGCGGCCGGGAAGATAGGTTGATGTGGCCGGGGTGACCCTCTCGACGTGCATGGAGACAGCCACGCTGGAGGCCGGCGAGACCGCGGAGGTCATCGACGGCGTCTACCTCACGCAACTCGCGGCGGGCGATCGGATGAGCGTCCAGCACTTCCGGTACGACCCCGGCGCGGTCGTCGAGGCGCACAGTCACCACCACGAGCAGGTGGGGTACGTGATCGAGGGTACCGTCACGTTCACCGTCGACGGCGAGACCCGCGACGTCGGCGAGGGCGGTTCCTACGTCGCCCCGAGCGAGTCCACCCACGCGGCGGCGAACGAGACGGACGGCGTCGTGTCCGGCATCGAGGTGTTCAGCCCGCCTCGACTCCAGCCCCCCTGGGAGGACTGAGCGCCCGGGCCGCACGGAGCGCCGAGGGCGGTCGGGCCCGGGAGCGTCGGGAGTTTTGACCCCCGGGCACGCAGGGCCGACCATGAGCGACGGCATCCGCGTCGGCGTGAACCGCTACGGCTGGCCGACCGGGGCGGAACTCCGGCAGTTGGCCCAACTCGGCGCCGAGGACCTCCTGCTGACGCGCTGGCAACACGACGGCATCGACTCGGCGATGCCGGTCAGCGAGGTGTGGACCGAACGGCGCCTCCGCGAGATACAGGCCCACGTGCGGTCGGCCGGCCTGCGCCTCTACGCCGTGCAGACGCTCCCGGTCGCCCTCTACGACCTGTTGCTGGGCTGGCCCGACGTGGAGGCGGAACTGCAGGTCGTCACCGAGACCATCCGGAACCTCGGCGCCGTGGGCGTGGACGTCCTCGGGTACAGCGGGCACCCGCCGGACGGGTTCGGCCGCACGGGGACTGTCTCCGTCCGCGGTGGTGCGACGGCCGCCCGCTTCGACGCAGACGCGGTCGCGGCGACCGAGACGGTGGCGGATCCCCCGACGGAGGCGGCCCTGTGGGAGGCCTACGAGGGCTTCCTCGACCGCGTGTTGCCGGTGGCCGAGGACGCCGGCGTCACCCTCGCCCTCCACCCGAGCGACCCGCCCGTGGCGGAGATGGGGGGCGTCCCCCTGCTCTTCCGCGACCCGGAGAGCTTCGAGCGAGCGATGGCGCTCGGCCCGAGCGACAACCACGGCCTGAAGTTCTGCATCGGGTCGTTCTCCCAGATGGGCGTGGACGTCCCGGCGGCCATCCGGTCCGTTGGCGACGACGTCGTCTACGTCCACTTCCGCGACGTCGTGGGCTCGGTCCCCGACTTCCACGAGACGTTCCTCGACGACCCGGCGAGCAACTTCGACGAGTTCGACCTGCTGGACGCCCTCCGGGACGTCGGCTTCGAGGGCGTGGTGATGCCCGACCACGTGCCCGCCCTCGACGGCGAACCCGAGTGGGAGTACGGGGGTCTCGGCGGGTACGCCTACAGCGTCGGCTACCTCCGGGCGATGGTCCGCGCGGCCGAGCGCTACGACTGAGTCTCCGGGTCGAGGACGCTCTCGAACAGTTTCTTCTCGGCCAGTCTGAGGTGCTGGTGGAACGTCGGGGGACTCACTCCGAGCGAGTCGGCCACGCCCTCCCCGTTGGTCGCGCGCGGCCACTCGAAGTAGCCCGACCGGTAGGCGGTGACCAGCGCGTTGCGCTGGCGCTCGGTCAGCCGGTTCTCGAGCACCTCGTTGCGCCACGTGACCCGGGTGTCCCGGGCGACCTGCCGGCGCGTCACGAGTTCCGCGTTCGGGAACACCGACTGCACGGCGTCGATCAGCGGCCGCACCTCGTCCCCCGGCGGGAGGTGGATCGTCAACTGCCAGTCGCCGTCGTCGATTGCCGCGTTCGCGATCCGGCCGCCCGTGGCGGTGAGCACGTCGTGAACCGGTGCCGTGTTGAGTTCGAGGCCGAACTCGACCGCCCCGTCGTCGCGGTCGAGGACGGTGACTCGCTCCCAGTGCCCGATGGCGTCCACGAGGGACTCCAGGACGGCGATTCCCCGCTCCTCGGTGGTGCCGAAGGCCCGGTAGCGACCGCCGTCCGTGGGGACGGACTCGTCGAAGTCGATGGTGGTCCCCGAGACGGCCACGTCGGTGTGGCGCCGGACCAGCCCCTGGGACCGGAAGGACACCTCGGTCACCTCGTCGGTCGTCAGTGCGCGTTTGCGCTCGACGCTGGCGATGGCGTGGCCGACGATCTCGCCGAGTCGACCCACCACCTCGCCGCGCTGGCCCGAGAACGCGCCGCGCTCCACGGCGTAGACGCCCATGACGCCGTAGAGCGAGTCGTCGTGGACGACCGGGATGGCGACCGCCGACCGGTAGCCGAACTCGCGCGCGGACTCCCGCCACTGTTCGAACCCCGGGTCGGTGAGGGCGTCGTCGACGACCTGCACCGTCTGACTCCGGAGGGCGCGCCCGGCGGGGCCCTGCCCGGTGGGGTCGTCCGGGCCCACCGAGAGCGAAATCGAGTCCAGGTATCCGTCGACCCCCACCTCGACCTCCGGGACGACGGCCCCGGTGGCGGTGTCCACCTCGCAGAACCACGCGAACGCGTAGCGCTCGGCCAGCCGCTCGCAGACCATCTCCTCCATCTCGGCGCGCGTCGACTGCTGGAGGACGGCGGCGTTGACGTCCCGTATCACGTCGTGGACGTCGTTGAGCGCGGCGAGGCGCTCGCCCTGGGCGCGGAGGCGCGTCTCGCGGTCGACGTGCCGGTACGCCGTCTCGGCGTTCGTCGCCAGCAACTCGACCAGCAGTTCGGTCTCTCGGTCGAACGCACCCCGGTGCTCCTTGGCGGCGATGATGGCGCCGTACTCTCCCGTGGGGACGAACAGGCCGGCGCCGAAGTCCATGTCGTCGTCGTGTTCGTCGGGGTTGTCCTTGACGTCCTCGACGTGGATGGACTCGCCGCGAGCGTGGGCCTTGGCGACGATGCTCGCCTCGCCGGGTTCGACCGTCGGCGGCACGAACGAATCCTCGAACGGGACCGACCACGCGACGGGGACGAACCGGTCCTCGCTCTCCTCGCGGTAGACGAGCAGGCCGTCGAGGTCCAGTATCTCCATCGCCGCCTCGACGACTCGGTCCCCGACGGCGGGGTGAGAGGGCGCGTCGAGCAGGGTCCGGATGTACCGGTGGAGGTCCTCGAGAGTGTCCTCGAAGTGCTTCCGTCGGGTCACGTCCCGCAGAACGCCAGCGCGGCCGTACTCCCCGTCCGGGAGCCGAAACGGGCCGAACCGACCCTCCGCGAGGAAGGTCGACCCGTCGGCGCGACGGATGACCGACTCGTGGGCCGCGAACTCGCCGGCGGCCGTCTCGTCAGCGAGGCGACGCGAGCGCTCCGCGCCGTCGGCCGCGTGGACCACGCTCGCGGACCGCCCGAGGAGCGCCTCGCGCTCGAACCCGACCATGGCCGCGAACTCACGGTTCACGTAGACGAACCGGTCGTCGTCGTCCAGGACGTACACCCCGTCCCAGATGGTCTCGAGGAGGGCCGCCTGTCGCTCCGGCCCGAACTCGTCCGACGAACCCGACTGCCCGGTCCTTGGTCGCCACCACACCCGCCCCTTCGCGCCTACCTTCTTGGTCTCGACGCTGCCGCGGTCGGCCAGTCGCTCGAGGCGGTCGTAGGCCGTGCGACGGGTACACGGGAGCCTGTCCGCCACTTCGCTGGTCGTCAGCGGCGTCCCCGGCGGATCGAGTTCGTCGAAGACCGCCAGCGTCGCCGCGAGGGGGGCGTCCGCACGCGTCATGTCCCGGAGCAGGTCCGGCGGACACAAGACACTTCCGTCGACGGCAGTCCGGTGGCGAACGGACGGCGTCAGATTCCGAATCGGGGCGGCGTCCGGTGGGCCATCGACGGGCGTCGAGCCGGTGGCTGTCGATTCCCCACTCGATTCGAGGGACCTCATATATTATAACGGTCGCTTATGGAGCGACAGCGACTCCGGGAGTATACGGGACCGCTCGGTTCCACTTCGACCATGTCCGACCACCGCTCGACCGACGACCACACGCCCGAGTCCCCGAGGGACCTCTCCCCGAGCGAGGTGTACGCGCTCCTCGCAGACGACCGTCGGCGCGCGACCATCGCCGTCCTGGCAGACGCCTCGCCGCCCGTCGACTTCGAGACGGTGGCGGACCGCGTCCACGCCCGCCTCGGCCACGACCCAGACCGGCGGTCGCGCGTCACCATCGCGCTCCGACACGACCACCTGCCGAAACTCGACGGCGCCGGCCTCGTGGTCTACGACGCGTCGAGCAACGTCGTCGTCGCGGTGGCCGAGGACCTCGCGGCCCTGCCCGTCGAGGACGTGACGGACTTCGAGCGGTGAGCGGTCTCAGGCGCCTCGCAGGCGGTCGACCGCCGCGGCGAGGTCGTCGATGCGGTCCACCTGCTGCTCGTTCGCGGTCGCGATCTCGTCGACCTCCGTCGCGACGGTCTCGGCCATCTCCGCGGCCTCGTCGACCATGCTGGCCACCTCCTCGGTCGAGGCGGCCTGGTCGTCGGTCGCGCTCGCCACCTCCTCGATGCCCTCCACGGTCTCGGTGACGGCGGCCACGATGTCGGTGAGCGTCTCCATCGCCGCCTCGACCTGGTCGACGCTCCCGTCAACCTGCTCGGTCGTGTACTCGAGGCTGTCGGCCGTCTCCTCGGTCGTCGCCTGTATCCGCTCGACGGCCGACTCGATGTCGCCGGCCTTGGACTGT
>JBDGTT010000015.1:26358-33847 GCA_042216525.1 Halobacteriaceae archaeon | reverse complement strand
CAGGCGCGAACCCGACGACGAAAAAAGTGGATGGGTTCGGGCGGATTTGAACCACCGGTCTCGTCCTTGTAAGGGACGCGTCATAACCGCTAGACCACGAACCCTCGTCGAGAACCAACCGGTGGCGGGGGATAACCCTTACTCTCTCGCCCGGAACGCTTACCCGGAACGGCCGCCTGCGGCCGACATGCGCCGTCGACTGGCGATATCCGCCCTCGCCCTCGCCCTCGCGGTCCTCGTCGCGGCCAGCGCCGCCGTCGCCTTCCTCCCCGCCACGCTGTTCACCGCCGGCGCGCCCTACGACGAGGCGACCGTGACCGTCGTCGACGAGTCCGGGACGACCCTCGGCACGGTCGACGCCCGCGTCGCCGACACGCGCGGGGAGCGATACACCGGTCTCTCGAACACGTCCTCGCTCCCGCCCGACGCGGGCATGCTGTTCGTCTTCCCCGAGGAGGACCGGCGCGCCTTCGTGATGCGCCGGATGGACTTCCCGCTCGACATGCTGTTCGTCGCCGGAAACGGCACGATCACCGCCGTCCACTCCGCACCGGTCCCCCCGCCCGGCACGAGCGAGGGGACCCTGACTCGCTACACCGGGCGCGCCCAGTACGTCCTCGAGGTGAACCGCGGGTGGGCCGCGGCCCACGACGTCTCGCCGGGTGACGGGGTCCGCATCACGCACACCTAGCGCGGGTGCGCCGGGGCGCCGCGGTGCCCGCGGAAGCCTTTTGCGCCGCGTTCCCCACCTCTACGTGATGGACGTGGACGCGCCCGCCGACGACGACCCCTTCGAGGCCCAACGGGCCGCCACCGACAACCCGATGTGGCGGCTGTTCGCCACCTACGGGCGGCCGAACTGGGAGTTCCTCGGCGTCGGCTTCCTCGCGAGCGTCGCGGCCCGCCTGCTCGATCTGGCGCCGCCCCTCCTCCTCGCGGTCACCATCGACGCGGTGGTGCGGGACCAGGTGGCCTACGACGTGCCGCTCGTGCCGGCCGCGTGGCTTCCGACGACGGCCGCCGCCCAACTGTGGTTCACCGCCGGCCTGGTCGCCGCGGCGTTCCTCGGGGCCGCGGCCTTCCACTGGCTCCGGAACTGGGGGTGGAACGCCTTCGCGCAACGGGTCCAGCACGCCGTCCGGACCGACACCTACGACCGGATGCAGCGCCTCGACATGACATTCTACGCGGACAAGCAGACCGGCGAGTTGCTCTCGGTCCTCTCGAACGACGTGAACCGCCTGGAGCGCTTCCTCAACGACGGGCTGAACTCGCTGATCCGCCTCGCCGTGATGGTCGTCGGCATCGCCGGCGTCCTGCTCTACTGGAACTGGCAACTCGCGCTCGTCGCCCTCCTCCCGGTGCCGCTCATCGCCGGGTTCACCTACCTGTTCGTCCGGGTCATCCAGCCGAAGTACGCCGCCGTGCGCGCCTCCGTGGGACGGCTCAACTCCCGCCTGGAGAACAACCTCGGCGGCGTCCAGGTCATCAAGACGTCGACGGCCGAGGACCACGAGTCCGACCGGGTCGCGGACGCCTCGGGGGAGTACCTCGACGCCAACTGGGACGCCATCGAGACGCGCATCACCTTCTTCCCGGGCCTGCGGGTCCTCGCCGGCGTCGGCTTCGTCGTCACGTTCGTCGTCGGCGGTCTCTGGGTGCTCGACGGCCCGCCGGGGCCGCTCTCTGGCACGCTCACCGCCGGCCAGTTCGTCGGGTTCGTCCTCTACACCCAGCGGTTCATCTGGCCCATGGCGCAGTTCGGACAGATCATCAACATGTACCAGCGGGCGCGGGCCTCCAGCGCCCGGGTGTTCGGGCTGCTCGACGAACCCGCACCCCTCGCCGGCGACGACGGGGCCCCGGAGCTGTCGGTCGAGGCGGGACGGGTGACCTACGAGGACGTGACGTTCGGCTACGCGTCGGACGAGGACCCGGTGCTCGAGGACGTCTCCTTCGAAGCGCCGGGCGGCGCCACCGTGGGCGTCGTCGGGCCGACGGGCGCGGGCAAGTCGACGCTGCTGAAACTCCTCCTCCGCCTCTACGACGTCGACGACGGGTCGATCAGCGTCGACGACCAGGACGTCCGCGACGTCAGTCGCCGGAGCCTGCGCGAGGCCGTCGGCTACGTCGGGCAGGACACCTTCCTGTTCTACGGGACCGTCCGCGAGAACATCGCCTACGGGCGGTTCGACGCGTCCGACGACGACGTCGAGGCGGCCGCCCGCGCCGCGGAGGCCCACGAGTTCGTCACCAACCTCCCCGACGGCTACGACACCGTCGTGGGCGAGCGCGGGGTCAAACTCTCGGGCGGCCAGCGACAGCGCGTCTCCATCGCGCGGGCCATCCTCCGTGACCCGTCCATCCTGGTCTTCGACGAGGCGACGAGCGACGTCGACACCGAGACGGAACTCCTCATCCAGCGGTCGCTCGGGGACCTCACGACCGACCGGACGACGTTCGTCATCGCGCACCGCCTCTCGACGGTGCGGGACGCCGACCTGATCGTCGTCCTCGACGAGGGTCGGGTCGTCGAGCGCGGCACCCACGAGGACCTGCTCGACGCCGACGGCCTCTACGCGACGCTGTGGGCCGTCCAGGTCGGCGAACTCGACTCCCTGCCGGACGAGTTCGTCGAGCGCGCGGCCCGTCGCGCCGCGCGGACGGACGCGGCCGAGGGCGACGACTGAACGTTATTGTCCCGCGGGTCAACGCTCCCCCATGGACCTCCGGACGGCCACCTGGACCGACGCCGACGCCGCCGACGCGGACTGCCTGTGCCTCCCGGTCGGCAGCACCGAACAGCACGGGCCGCACGCGCCGCTCGCGACCGACGCGCTCACCGCCGCGGCCGTCGCGGACCGGGCGGCCGCGGCCGACGACGCTCTCGTCGTCGGACCGACCGTCCCCGTCGGCGTCTCCGCGGAGCACCGCGCGTTCGCCGGCACGCTCGCCGTCTCGGCCGACACCTTCCGGGCCTACGTCCGCGAGACGGTCGAGAGCGGGGCGGCCCACGGGTGGGACCGCGCCGTCCTCGTGAACGGCCACGGGGGGAACGCGCCCGCGCTCCGGGAGGTCGCCGCCCGCCTGACCCGCGAGGGCACGGCGCGAACGGCGGCGTTCACCTGGTTCGACGCCGTCGACGCCGACGACATGGGACACGGCGGGCCGGTCGAGACGTCGGCGCTCCTCTCGGTCCGCGCCGACCTGGTGCGCGAGGACCGCCTCGACGACGCGGCCCGTGGCGCCGCCGAGCGCTGGGGACGGTGGGTCGGCGGGACGAACCTCGCCTACGACGTCGACGAGTTCGCCGCCAACGGCGTCGTCGGGGACCCCCGCGAGGCGAGCGCGGAGCGCGGCGAGCAGTTGCTCGACGCGGCCGCCGGGGCGCTCCTCGACGTGGTCGGGGCGCTCCGCGGGGACTAGTCCTCGCTCTCGCTCCGGTCGCGGGCGGCGTCGAGGGACTTCCGCAGCGCCGGGATGGTCTCCGTGAGGTCGCCCACGCTCTCGCGGGCCGTCCGGACGTCCTCGATGACCGTCTCGAGGTCCTCGAGTTCCGCGGCCAGGTCGTCGGCGTCCTCGAAGGCGCCGGCCCGCTCACCCATCGTGTACCACTTCTTGGCGTCGCGGAGGTGTGCCTCGGCGTCGCCGGCGTCGAGGGCCGACCGGAGCGCGTTCAACACGCCGAGCGTGTTGTCCGCCTCGACCTCCCAGATGGCCGCGCCGTCCGGCAGGGCCGCCCAGGCGTCGTCCAGGGAGGATTCGACGTCCTCGCGCATCTCCGAGGCCGCCTCGCCGAAGAGGTCGTCGTCGTCGAGCGTGGACTGGCTCATGGGGGGAAGATTCGGCGCACTCGGGTTTAAAGCCACGCCCGGTCCCGGAAGTGAAGCCGGTCGGTCGCGCTCGCGGGTGGGGCTCGCGAGGGCCGTCGCCTACGTCTCCGAGACGCTGACGAGTTCCATCAGCGGGTAGCCGTCCGCCATCGCCATCCGGGCGACGGCGCGGACGCCGGCGCGTTCGACCCGGACCTCCACCTCGGCGTACTCGCCGGTGAACTCGACGTAGCCGTGGCGCTCGCAGTCGGCGGCGAGTCGTTCGGCGTCCATCTCGACGGTCACCGACTCGCAGTGGGGCTGGTTCTCGATGGCCGCCTCGATGGCGGCGGCGAGGCTGGGGGCACTGGCCGGACTCACGGGCGTCCCGGCGAACTGGTGGTAGAGCGAGCCGAACTTGACGCCGGCCTCGAAGCAGGCGACGTTCGCGGCGTCGACGGCACCGCCCGCGGGGCCGCCACTCTCGTCGGGGTCCATACGGTCCCGCCGGGCGGGAGACACATCAAACCGCATCTTACTTACCCGCGGCAGGTCGACTCATCTCCGATGGACGAGCCGGTTCTGCTCACGGGCGCGGGTGGCCAGGTGGGGGCGGCCATCCGCTCGGGCATCGGTGACGCGTACGACTGGCGGTACATGTTCCACAGCCAGCCGACCGAGGAGCCGGCCCACGAGTACGTCGTCGGTGACGTGACCGACGTCGACGTCGTCCGGGAGGCGGTCGCGGACGTCGGCGCCGTCATCCACCTCGCCGGCGACCCCCGCCCGGAGGCGCCCTGGGACAGCGTCCTCCACAACAACATCGACGGCACCCAGAAGATGTACGAGGCGGCCGTCGACGCGGGCGTCGAGCGGTTCGTGTTCGCCTCCTCGAACCACGCCGTCGGCGCCTTCGAGACGGAGGCGCGCAAACCCGACCTCTACCGCCCCGAGGGCGAGTTGCTGCTCGACGGCACCGAACTGCCCCGCCCAGGCAACCTCTACGGCGTGAGCAAGGCCGCCGGCGAGATCGTCGGCCGGTACTACCACGACGAGCACGGCATCGACGTCTGCAACGCCCGCATCGGCAACCTCCAGGAGAACCACCCGCCGCGGAACTACGAGCGGGGACAGGCCATGTGGCTCTCCCACCGGGACTGCGCGCACTTCTTCGATCGCACCCTGCAGGCCGACTACGAGTTCGAGATCCTCTACTGCATCTCGGACAACGACCGGAAGTACTACTCGCTGGACCGCGCCCGCGAGGTGCTGGGCTACGACCCGGTCGACAACTCCGCCGACTTCGAGGACTGACCGGTCACTCGTCGCCGTCGCCCGCCTCGAACAGACCCTCGACGTCCCGCTCCCGCGAGCGCCGTCGCTCGACGTGCTCCCCGAGGCGCTGCACCACGACGGCGGCCTGTCCCTCCCGAACGTAGTCGACGACCAGGGTCACGAACGGACTGGTCGGCCGCCCCTCGTCGAGGGCCGCCCGGGCGTACCGGACGGCGTCCTCGACTACCGCCTCGTGGTCGGTGCCCTCGGCGAGCGCCGACGCGGCGACGAACGTCGCCGGCGCGTCGACGTCGGCGTAGGTCACCCGCCTCCCCCGATGGGTCAGCGCCGGCGGTGCGCGCCGCTCGACGCGCTCGGGGTCGGCGGCCGTCGCGGCCGCGTACGCGCGGACCGCGCCGACGTTGACGCCGCGGTAGTCCGCCGGCAGGGGTCCGAGGTAGTCGGCCGCCCCCCTCGCGAGGCCGCGCAGGCCGCTCCAGTTCGCGGTCCGGGCGTGGTGGAGGGCCGCCGCGAACTGGATGAGCCCCTGCAGGAGGCGGGCGTCGTCGCCCTCCACGGCGAGCCACGTCGGTTCCCACGCGTCGTGGGCCGCGTGGTGTCGCCCGTCGTTGAAGACCGCCATTCCCGCCCGGAGCGCGACGTCCACGGGGGGCGCCTCGCCGTGTCGCTCGGAGGCGGGCACGTCACCACCCGAATCCCGTCGGCGACTCCGGCGGCGCGAGCGGACTCCCGGGGAGGCCGGTCCGGACCTCGGGGGCGTTGTAGCCGCGGGGCGCCACGTCGTTCGGCCCGTCCGGGTAGAGGAGCGACGCGAGCGCCTGGATCTGGTCGCGACCGACCCCGAGTTCGAACTGGCCGCCGCCGTACAGTCGGACGCCGCGCTCCCGGACGTAGTCCACGGTGTCGAGCAGCGAGCGGACGGTCCCGAACCGCGAGGGCTTGACGTTGAGCCAGCGCGGCGCCCACGGGAGCGAGCGGACGCTCTCGACGCCGGTGATCGGTGCGTCCCAGGAGACGCGGTCCTCGGCGCCGTCCAGCACCGGGCGCGTCGCGTCGGTCAGCGCCGGGTCCTCGACGACGGCGTCGGGGAACCCCTCGATTACGCGCCGGTAGAGCGCGGGGTCCGGCGGGTTGTCCACGGACGTACCCTCGTAGTGGCCCTTCAGGTCACAGATGCGGACGGCGCCCGTGGAAGCGAGCGTCTCGACGAGCGCGTCGTCCCAGTCGGCCGTCGGGTCGAGTTTGAACGTCAGGTCGGGGTCGGCGTCGAGCCACCGCCGCACCCGGTCGGCGCTCGGCGGGTCCCCGAGGCGCGTGCTGACGACGAACGACACCGGGTCGTAGGACTCTCCGAGGACCGTCCCGAGGTCGGTGTCGGCCTGCCGGAGCGCCAACTCGAGGGCGGCGCTCTCGAACGCCCACCGCCGGTAGTGGCGCGCGCTCTCGCGTTCGGGCGGTCCGCCCGGGAACAGGTCCGTCCCGTCGAGGGTCGCCGAGAACTCGGCGACGGTGTACTCGCCGGCGAGCGAGAGGTCGTGGTGGTCGCGGAACCGCTCGTGGTCGACCGCGTCGTAGGTCACGTCCTCGCCGCGGCCGACCGACCCGTCGCCGCGCAGCGCCACGACGGTGGTCACGCGCTCGAACCCGCTAGAGGTGTCCGCGACTCGCCGGTCGAGGTCGTAGCCGGTCACCGAGAGCGGGAGGTCCGCGACCCGGTCGTAGAGCCCCATACCGGGGCGGACGGTGGCGAGGGCCTTAGTGGTCGTGTTCGTGGTCGCCGCCGTGGCCGTGCCCCTCGTGGCCCCCCTCGCGCAGGCGGTCCCAGAGGCCGACGAGGACGCCGACGGCGAGGATGGCGCTCCCGACGACCGTCGACACGGCCCGGAAGGGGTGGGGCGCGGGGTCGGCGTGGCTGACTACCAGTCGGTAAGTCTGCCCGCGGTACTCGACGTAGCCGCTCCCGACGTCCGGCGACGACTCGAGCGGGACCCGCGAACCGTTGAGGTCGGCGCGAACGGCCCGCTGGACCGGCGGGGAGAGGTCCTCGAACGCCACTGGGTTCTCGCCGGCCGCTACGGGTTCGGTCGTCACGTAGTAGGTCGGCGCGGGCGGGTCGTAGGTCAGCCCCCACCCGGCGACGACCGACCCGGCGACGAGACAGCACGCGAGGACGACGGTCACGGCGCGCATGGCCGACGATTGCGAGGACAGCTACGTGTGTCTTGCGGACCGCCCGGCGCGTTCCGGGAGCGAACGGGGCGACACCACGGGTTCGCTTGCAGTCGGGCGACGCCATCGCCCGGCGACGAGTGGACCCGGGCCGTGCGGAGAGCGTCCTGACGGAGTCCCCGGGAGCGGAGCGAGCGGGGGCCCGTCAGGTC
>JBDGTT010000015.1:9695-26258 GCA_042216525.1 Halobacteriaceae archaeon | reverse complement strand
GGAGAGCGTCCTGACGGAGTCCCCGGGAGCGGAGCGAGCGGGGGCCCGTCAGGTCGTGGTGGGGGAGGGGAACGAGATGCGGAGAGCGTCCTGACGGAGTCCCCGGGAGCGGAGCGAGCGGGGGCCCGTCAGGTCAGGAGGCGGGAGGAGCAGTAAACTGCGGTTCGATGGGCGTCCTGACGGAGTCCCCGGGAGCGGAGCGAGCGGGGGCCCGTCAGGTCAGGAGGCGGGAGGAGCAGTAAACTGCGGTTCGATGGGCGTCCTGACGGAGTCCCCGGGAGCGGAGCGAGCGGGGGCCCGTCAGGTCGCGAACGAGTGAAACGAGTGAGCGTCCTGACGGAGATTTGAACTCCGGTCCCGGGCTCCGCAAGCCCGGAGGATAGTCCACTACCCTACCAGGACTCGTATCGGGGTAGCCGGGGTCGACATTTACCCGTTACGGTTCGCGGGGCGCGCCCAACCACCGATGGACAATGTTTAAGCGCGAATCGGCAGAGAACTATCCACGACCATGGGCGTCATCGAGGACACGTACGCCGACCTTGACACGGACGTCTCGCTGGAGAAGTTCCGCGAGGCGGTCGAGGCCAAGGTCGAGCAGATGGGGGGACTGGCGGACGAGGAGACCGCCGCGATGCTCGTCGCTCACGAACTGCGGGACGAGGAGGTCAACGGCATCGCGGACATCGAACCGGGGATGGACGAGGTGAAGTTCGTCGCGAAGGTCACCCGCGTCGACGAGGTGCGCACGTTCGAACGCGACGACGAGGACCGGCCCGAGGGGAAGGTCCTGAACGCGCAGGTCGCCGACGAGACGGGCCGGGTGCGGGTGGCCTTCTGGGACGAGGCCGCCGCGGACGCCGCCGAGAACCTCTCGGTGGGCGACGTCCTCCGCGTCGCGGGCCGACCGACCGAGGGGTACAGCGGACTGGAGGTCAGCGTCGACAAGGCCGAACCGGCCGACGACGTGACCGTCGACGCCGACCCGGAGGAGGGCTACCGCGTGGAGGACCTCTCGCTGGGCGTCGACGACGTGGACCTGCAGGGGGTCGTCCTCGAGGGCGGGTCCGTGCGGACGTTCGAACGGGACGACGGCTCGGAGGGTCGCGTCTCGAACGTGGTCCTCGGAGACGAGACGGGGCGCATCCGCGTGACGCTCTGGGACGAACGCGCCGACCGGGCCGAGGAACTCGCGTCCGGCGACACCGTCGAGGTGGTCGACGGCTACGTCCGCGAGCGAGACGGCGCGCTCGAACTCCACGTCGGCAACCGCGGTCGCCTCCTCGACGTCGACGCCGACGTCGAGTTCGTCCCGGACGCGACGCCCATCGAGACCCTCGAACTCGACGACACGGCGGACGTCGCGGGCGTGGTGCGCTCGGCCGACCCCAAGCGCACCTTCGAACGGGACGACGGCTCCGAGGGGCAGGTCCGGAACGTCCGCCTACAGGACGCTACGGGCGACGTCCGGGTCGCCCTGTGGGGTGAGAAGGCCGACCTCGACGTGGGCCCCGGCGACGAACTCCTCGTCACGGACGCGGAGATTCAGGACGGGTGGCAGGACGACATCGAGGCGTCGGCCGGGTGGCAGGCGAGCGTCGTCGAACTCGAGTCCGGTCAGGCGTCTGCCGCCACGGCCGACGCGGGCGACGACGCGACGGACGCCGCCGGGGGGCTGGCGGCGTTCGCGGGCGAGGGCGACGCGGACGGCGCCGCGGACACCGGAGCGGGCGACGACGAGGCGGGGACCGCAGCCGCGACCGAACCCGTCCCCGAGGGCGAGTCGATGGAGTTCACGGGCGTCGTCGTGCAGGCCGGCAGCCCCGTCATCCTCGACGACGGGGAACAGACGGTGAGCGTCGAGACGGACGCCGACGTGACTCTGGGACAGGAACTCACCGTCCGGGGCGAGATGCGAGACGGCCGCCTCCGCGCCGAGGACGTCTTCTGAGCCGAGAGCGGAGCGTCGGCGAGCGACCCTACGAAAACCGTTAAGTGCCTCACTCCCCCCTTCCCGGTATGAGCGTCGAGCTTCCGTTCGCCCCCGTGGACACGATCATCCGCCGGAACGCCGACGGCTTGCGGGTCAGCGCGGACGCCGCCGAGGAACTCGCCCACCGCGTGCAGGACCGCGGGGCGGGACTCGCGGCGACGGCGGCGGAGCGCGCGACGGCGGACGGCCGGAAGACGCTGATGGTCGCGGACTTCGACGTCGACCCGAACGCGGTCCCCCCGACGGACGAACTGACGCTCCCCATCGCCCCGGTCGACCGCATCGCGCGGCTCGACATCGACGACACGTACCGCGTCTCGATGGACGCGCGCGTGGCACTCGCCACGGTCCTCGAACGGTACGCCGTCGACGCGGCGGCCGGCGCCGCCGTCCTGGCCAGACACGCCGACAGACGCACCGTACAGGCGGAGGACGTGGCGACGTACTTCCGCCTCGTGGAATGAGATTCGGCTTCAGCGACACCTGCCTCGAACACGACCCCGGCCCCCGACATCCGGAGAGCCCCGACCGCCTCCGCGCCATCCGGCGGAAACTCGCGAAGGCCCACGGCGTGACCTACGTAGACGCGAACGGCGCCACGGAGGAGGACGTCTACGCCACTCACGACCCCGACTACCTCGACGAGATTCAGCAGTTCGTCGCGAACGGCGGCGGCAACTGGGACCCCGACACCGTCGCGACCGAGCGGACCTGGGTCGCGGCGCGGACGAGCGCCGGCCTGGCCGCCTGGGCCGCCGACGAGGCCCTCGACGGCCAGGACGGCCGCGCGACGCCGTTCTCGCTCGGTCGACCGCCCGGCCACCACGCTACGTACGACGACGCGATGGGGTTTTGCTTTCTCAACAACGCCGCCGTCGCGACCGAACACGTCCTCCGCGACCGGGCCGACCGCGTCGCCATCTTCGACTGGGACGTCCACCACGGCAACGGCACGCAGGACATCTTCTACGACCGCGGCGACGTCCTCTACTGTTCGATCCACGAGGAGGGGCTCTACCCGGGCACGGGCGACACCGACGAGACGGGCGAGGGCGAGGGCGCGGGGACGACGCTGAACGTCCCGCTCCCGCCCGGGGCCGGCGACGACGAGTACCGGTTCGTCGTCGAGTCGCTGATCGGCCCCGCAATCGTCGAGTTCGACCCGGACCTCCTGCTGGTCAGCGCCGGGTTCGACGCCCACCGTCACGACCCCATCTCCCGGATGCACGTCACGACCGACGGCTACGGGCTGCTCGCCGACCGCGTGCGCGACGTCGCCGCCGACGCGGACGCCGCCCTCGGGTTCGTCCTCGAGGGGGGCTACAGCCTCGACACCCTCTCGGAGAGCGTCCACATGGTCCACGAGGTGTTCGACGGCCTCCGCCCCCACGTCGACCCGGACGACCCCGCGGCGGACGTCGTGGACCTCGTCGCGGACATCCGCGAGCGTCGTCAGGGCGTCGGGTCGAAGTAGCGCGCGAGTTCGACGCCGAACGCGTCCGCCAGCGTCGCCACCTCGTCCCCGACGAGCACCCCGTAGCCCTCGCGGAGCGCGTCTTCGACGTGGGCGCCGAGCGCCACCTCGAGCAGGCGCTCGCGCGCGAACTCCTCGACCGTCCGGACCGACCGCTCCCGCTCGACGACGTAGCGGTCGCCGTCGAGGAACGGCCCGTAGACGGCCGCGTCGGCGTACGTCTCGTAGAATCCGGTCGCGTGGGACCGGGTAGCGACCGGCGGTCCGACGTGTCGCTCCACCGCCGGCAACTCGCCGGTCGCACACTCGACGAACAGCACCGCCGCGTCGGCCGCGACTGTCGTCGCGCGGAGCACCTCGAAGCCCGCGCCCTCCAGTCCGCGGCGCAGGCCGTCGAGCGAGCGGCGCAACTGCGGGTAGAGCTGGTCGTCCACGAGGTCCGGGGCGTCGAAGCGGATGGCGAGCGGGGCGGTTCCTCGTCGGGAGAGGTGCTCGCGGACCTCCGCCGGGTCGAGCGGGTCCGGCGGGTCGGGGACGAACGCCTCCGGCGAGGGGTCGGCGAGGAACGTCCGGGCGTAGTGGGTCAGTCGCGCGACGTTCGCCTCGCTGACGACGGCGGCGACGTTGCGTCCGGGGTCGGTCGGGTCGACAACGACCAGCGGGTCGTCGAACGTCTCGGCGGCGTGGTCCGCCGGGTCGAGTTCCACGGGCGGGCGCCAGTCCGCCGCCGCAGCGAGGACGTCCCGGAACGACCCGTACGCGAGGACGAGTAGCTCCGTGAGGTAGCCCGAGAACCCTCGCGTCCGGAGGTCCGAGCCGTAGGCGCCGATGCCGACGAGGAACTGCTTGAGCAGTCTGACCTCGGCCGCGCCGTCCGCGTCGAGGCGGTCGGCCACGTACGTCGTGTGGAAGGGCGTGCGGTCGACGGCCGACCGGATGTCCGACGCCGAGTCGACCCGGTAGCACGGCACCAGGTCGACGTCGAAGCCGGCGTACTCCCCGGTGACGTAGGGGTGTTCGGCGTACTCCTCCTCGCCGTCTTGGAGGACCGCGCGGCCGACCTGCAGGCCGTAGCGCTCGAGTCGCTCGCGGTCGAGGTCGGGCGGGAAGCGCACGAACACGTCGATGTCGCGGTCGCCGCGGATCCACGTGCCGCGGGCCGTCGAGCCCACCTGCAGGACGTCCGCCTCGACGGGGAGGTCCGAGACGGCCGCGCGGGTGCGCTCCAGCAGGTCGTCGACGGCGGCGTCGAGGCGCCGTCGCTCCGCGTCGGTGGGGTGGACGCGGTCCGCGACGGCGGCCACGGCGGCCGCCACGGCGTCGTCGTCGCTCACGTGTGCGTCGCCGTTCGGCCGGTCGCGTCGAAAGGGTGTCGGTGCCGCTGTGGAAACGAAAGTCCTTTAGACGGTAGCGGGCTACCCGAGAGTGCGAGCCGGAGTAGCTCAGCTGGTAGAGCGCCTCGCTGTTAACGAGGTGGTCCCAGGTTCGAGTCCTGGCTCCGGCGCTTCTCCCGACGTCGGAAAGGTAAAGGCGGCGGCTGTGAAACTCCGTCCACGAGCGGGCCCTTAGCTCAGTGGTGAGAGCGCTCGGCTCATAACCGGGTGGTCATGGGTTCGAATCCCATAGGGCCCACGTCGCTGGAACACGACGGCGAGCCATCGCCGGACGGACTCTTCTGCCCGCCATCCCGATGCACCGCGACGGGCGGACGCCGACCCGCCGCGGTCAGATCCGTGCCCCGGCGTCCTCCGTCGCGTCGGTGACCGCCCGGTCCGCCCTCGCGACGGTCCGCCCGCGAGCGGTGAGCCTCACCCCGCCGTCGTCGACGTCGACCAGGTCGGCGTCCCGGAAGACGGGCAGGTGGCGGTGGTGGAACTCGATGGCGACCCGCTCCCGGTCCGCCCCGTCGTCGGCCGCCGCCCACACCTCGTCGACGAGGGTCGGCTTCGCCACCCGACCGTCACGCTCGATCAGAGAGCGAATCGCCAGCCGACGGCACCGGGACCGCAGCACCCGGTGGGCGTCGTCGACGATACCGGCCGTGCGGTCCGAACACATGCGTCACCGTCCGTCTGCACGCCCCAAATCGGTTGGCCTTCGAAGTGGAATGAACTTAAACCGGGCTCGGCGCTGTCGCCGATACTTAAGCGCGAGTCCCGTACTATCGAAGCTACTTTAGTTCGGGACGCACATCATCATGCGAGGCAAGGCGGTCATGAGCGTCATCGCCACCATCCGGATGTCCGCCGACGAGTTCCTCCTGGGGGCCGCGCTGGCGGCCGACCCGGACCTCCGAGTGGAACTCGAACGCGTCGTCCCCGTCGGGGACGTCTACGTCCCCTACCTGTTCGTCTCGGACGGCAACCCGTCGAGCGTCACGGCGCTCCTGGAGGCGGACGACGCCGTCGCGTCCTGTCGGGTCGTCGACGCCGTCGACAGCGGGGCCCTGATTCGCGTCGAGTGGGCCCGGGACGCGGACGCCCTCTTCACCGCCATCGCCGAGGCGACGGCGACGCTCCTCGAAGCGGTGGGCGAGAACGGCGTCTGGCGCTTCCAGTTGCGCTTCGAGGACGCCGACGACCTGACCGCCTTCTACCGGCAGTGCGTCGACGCCGGCGTCGACGTCGGGGTCGAGAGCATCCACAACCCGGGCGTCCCGCGGCAGTTCGCGGGCGGGTCGACGCTGACCGATACCCAGCGGGAGACGCTCTGCGTCGCCCTCTCCGAGGGCTACTACGAGGTGCCCCGGCGCATCAACCTGGTCGAGTTGGCCGAGCGACTCGACGTCTCGGACACCGCCGTCTCCCAGCGCCTCCGGCGTGCCACCGCTGCCATTCTGGCCGACGTCCTCGCGGACGTCGAGGACTGAGCGCACGAACCGGGGGTCGGTCGAGACCTCCCTTCGTTAGGGATGGTGCTTATAACGCTACAGGGTGTCAACTCGGTCGACGTCGATGACTCCACCCAGCACGCGCGTGATCAGAGCGGTCGCACGGGAGGAGGAGGTACCCCCCGTCGACCTGCCGCCGCTGTTCGACGCCGTCGATCCGGACGCGCTCGACGACATCTGCACGGACGGTGACCGGGCGGCCGCCGTGGACCTGCGGTTCGCCTACGCGGGGCACGTCGTCCACGTCCGGGACGGGTCCGTCTCCCTGGACGGCGACGACCTCACCTGACGCGCCCACCGAACGCGGTCAGGCCCGCCCCTCGTCGGCGGCCGAGTCCTCGCCGTCGGCGGGGGGCAGCGTCCCGGTGAGCAGCGACGACAGGCCGCGCCGGAGTCGCTCGGAGACGGCCTGTTCGGAGATGCCGAGGGCCGTCGCGAGGTCGGCGAGCGTGACCTGTCGCGGCACGTCGAAGTAGCCCGTCGCGTACGCCCGGCGGAGCGCCTCCATCTGTCGCTCGGTGAGGCCGTGGTCGCCGGTGTCGTCCATGCCGGTCCCGTACAGTTCTCCCAGTCGGACCGACACCTCCGCCTCCCGACATGCCTCGTAGAAGTCCGAGACGCCGTCCTGGTCGGCGAACCGGACGTGCAGCGTCCAGCCGTCTCCGGTCCCGTGCAGGCGGGTCACCGTCCCGCCGGCGCCGGCCACCAGCCTTAGGACGGGTGCGTCGAACGCCTCGAAGGCGACGCGGAGCAGGGTCCGATCGGGGAGGTCGTCGAGGGTCCGGACCGACGCGACGGGCTCATGGTCCGCCAGCGCGTCCACGAACGCCGCCCGCGCGGACCCCTCGCCCGCGACCCAGACGTGGTGGGCGAACTCGCCCGTCGGCACCACGCGCTCGATCTCGACGGCGACGCCGACGTGGTCCGCGAGCAACGACCCGAGCGGAAACGACGTAGGGGGAACGTGGAACTCGGCCCGGACGCTCATCGCCACGGTGCCGTCGTGGCCGCGCGTCTCCGCCCCGGCGTCGGCCCACGCGGTGTGGAGGTCATGTCTCGGTGGTGTGGGGGCTCCCCACCCTGGACGAATGTAGCCACTCTGGACGAATGTAGCCCCTGCACGCGGAACCATCTCTTGCTTCGATATGGATGGCCTTCACTTAAAGGCTGTTCGTGGCGACGGCGCGACCCGCCGGTCGGCGCGGAGGTCCCTCAGCGGGACGGGGCGTCGTCCGCGACGGTGGCCGCGAGAATCTTCGAGAGGCCGCGCCGCAGGCGCTGGGAGACGGCGGTGTCGGAGATGTCAAGCGCCTCGGCCAGTTCGACGAGCGTCACCTGGCGTGGAATCTCGAAGTAGCCCCTGGCGAGGGCGAGTTCGAGCGTCTCGCGCTGTTCGTCCGTGAGGCCGAACGACGCCGTCGACGCGTCGCCCGTCGGTTCGTAGATGCTCTGGAGGTCGACGGAGATGCCCTCGCCGACCACTTCGCGGTAGAACCGCGAGAGCGCGTCGTACTCCGGGAACCGCAACTGGAACGTCCAGCGGTCGCCGTGACCTTCCCCGTCGAGGACGACCGCACCGTGGTCCCCGAGGGCCTCGACGAACCCGTTCATGCCCTCGGCCCAGGCGACCCGGAACAGCGCCTCCTCGTCCGTCCGCTCGACGACGTCGACGTCGGCCACCATCGGCGACCCGCGGAGCGCCTCCTCGACGGCTTCGGCGTCCTCCGCGCCGACCCAGAAGTAGGGAATCTCGGAGCCGCTGGTGGGGATCATCGACTCGAGGCGCACGCTCACTCCCGACCGGACTTCGAGGAGGTGGCCCAGTTCGAACTGGTCGGCGGGGAGGGAGACGTCGACCACCACGCTCATCGCTCGCTGTCGCTCCGTGTTCGGGCCGTGGTCGACGCGACGCGGTGCTTCACAAGACGACGAATTCGCATTGCCGACACTAGACCGCCGTCGGTCAAATTCCCCTGGCTTGGGTATCGAAGCGGTTTAGGTGCGTTCGAGCGCCGGCCCGTCCGGACGTCTTGCCCGGGGCGGTCCGTCGGGCCGTGCGGCCGGCGGGGGAAGACGTATCCGTCTGTCTCCCGTTTGTGGCGCAGGGAGTACCCGCTGCACGCGGAAGCCCCTTCGACACTCCTCCCGATCCGACGGGCGTGGTTCCAGACGTGGACGGGTTTCTGCGGCGACCGGCAGCCGCTGACCCCGATCAACACATGGCACACGACACGCCGTCGTCAGACGACGCGCAGTCGCCAGACGCACCGACGACCGAGGGAGAGTTCCAGACTCGACTCTTCGGCCTCCTCACCGGGGCACACGCCAACGGCGTGACCGTCACCGGCGGGTGGGACTCCAAACTGGACGTCCCCGACGGCCCGCACTGGGGCGTCGAGATCTACGAGGTGGCGGACCCCTCCCGGTGAGCGACGCTGTCCGCACTCGGGACGCGAGAGACCGAAAAACGTGACGGGGGCGGCGAACTGGACTCGACCGGGAGTCGTGTTCCACGACCCGTACGACCGTGCTGACTCGCGTCAGGTTCCCGAACGCCACTCTCGCGTCGTCCGGTAGTTGGTCTTCACAGCCGTCCATCCAGCGGGACGACGGTGGGTCGCTGCGGTCCTCCGTCGGGACGTCGACTTCGTGGCCCCGTTACGGGCCCTTCAGTTGTGGTCCCGATTCCGAACCCTCCCGCCGCTTCCGTCGCGGATGCCCGCGTCGGCCGTCGGCGTTCGATCCGGAGCGGTCGATGAGCCCTCGCGGCTCCCGTCGACGTATACCCGTAGGCCGGGCGTGGAGATAACCGTGCCGACAGTTCCCACGGACCGGGAACGGGCCGCTCAGGTGTACCGGAGCGCCGCGGTCACCGTCCCCACCAGCACCGCCAGCAGGCCGACGCCGACGAGGACGGTCTGTGCCAGCGGTGGCAGGCCGCCGAACGTCTGCCCCCACGCCGCGACGACCCAGTGTGGCACCGGCGGACTCACCGCGCGCCCGAGTTCCTCGCCGTGGCGCAGCAGGTACAGTTCCGTGGCGGCCGCGCCGGCCGTTGCGAGGACGGGCAGGACGACGACCATCGACAGGTAGGCGTACCGCTTGAGTCGGTGGACGAACAGGTCGATTCTGTGACTTATATTCCACGCCTGGGCCATATTAATTATATGGCCTTCTGGAGCAATAAAATTTCCCGTGTGGGGGTGCGCTCACCGCGTCGGCCGGCGCCCCGGCCGGGCTCAGTCCAGCCGGGCCGGGACCGGGCTCTCCTCGCCGTCGCGGCCGGCCGCGACGGCCTCCTGCTCGGCGGCGGACAGCGCCTCGAAGCGCTCGGCCGCGTCCAGGATCATCGGGAGGAGCTTCGGGTCGCCCGCGTTCGTGATGGAGGTCAGCCCCTGCGAGAGCGCGAAGCGGAGGCAGTCGTCGATCTCGGGCTGGGTGTCGTAGGGCTCGTACCACGTGCCGTACGGGCGCTCGTCCGGTCGCAACTCCTCGGTCGGGGGCCACGGGCGCTTCGCGAAGGCCTTGATACCCAGCGCGCCCAGCCCGTCCTGCTCGCACCGCTCGAGGACGCGCCCGTAGTCGTGGTCGGGGTCCTCGGACCCGCCGACGGTGGCGTTCATCGGGAACATCACCGTCTCCAGGTCGTCGATGCGGTCGATGGCGTCGAGGATGAGGTTCGGGTGGCCGTGGCTCGTCAGGCCGACGTGGTCGACGAGCCCCGACGCCCGGGCCTCCCGGAACGCCGCCAGCGCGCCGTCGTCGCCGTCGAGTATCGCGTCCAGGTCCTCGCCGTACTCCAGCCCGTGGAACTGGTAGAGGTCGATGCTGTCGACGCCGAGGCGGTCGAGCGAGCGCTCGAGTTCCCGCCACGCGCCCTCGTAGGTGCGTTCGTGGGTCTTGCAGCCGACGAACAGGTCGTCGCGGTGTTCGCGGAGCTTCGGGCCGAGCTTCAGCTCGGCGTCGCCGTAGCTGGGCGCCACGTCGACGTGGTTGACGCCGTGGTCCAGGGCGAGTTCGATCGCCTGGTTGGCGCCCTCCTGAGAGAGGAAATCGAGGAGGAAGCTTCCGAAGGTCACGATGCTCGACTCCTGTCCGGTCGCTCCGAGGGGACGGGTCTCCATGCGCTCGCCTCTCCGCCCACGACCATAAAGTCGGACCTTCGGGTCCGTCGCGGTCCCGACGGCGGCCGACCTGCCGGCACACTCGTTCGGAGAACGAGAACGACTGCACCGGTGGTCGCGCAGAAATTGCCACGTTGCGCCCCCTTTTACCGGGCGAATCGAATCTGGTATTGTGAGAAATGCGAAAAACTATATGTGTGCGACCGTCCAAGTGAGAGTCGTGGGGCGGCCGGTCGGCCCGGTCGTCCCTGGCGGAACCGACCGGGTCGCCTCACTGACGCATCCGACGTCCCACCAGGTTCCGTCGCCGTTCGCACTCACCTCCTCGGTTCACCCCTTCGTCGCGCCGTCGACACGGCGACGACACACCCTTCTGCCCGGGCGTTCGACGCGCGGACCACGCCGCCTAAACCGGCCCCGTCCCTACGGCCGGGCATGTGCGACGCGTCACGGGCTGCAGGCGGTGGTCACGCCGGCGACGACGCGGCGGTGACTCGCCGCGCCCTCCTCGGTGGAGGCGCCGCCGTCGCCGTCGCCGCCGTCGCCGGGTGCGCCGGCCGCCCGGGGGGAGACGGGGACGGTCCCGACCCCGTCACGCTCACCACCGCAGACGCCTGCGACGTCTGCGGGATGGTGATCCCGAACCACCCGGGACCCAGCGCGGAGATTTTCTACGCCGACCACGGGCCGACGGGCCACGACGGCCCCGCCCACTTCGACAGCACGTGGGAGGCCTTCGAGTACGACTTCGAGAAGCAGGACGCCGGCTGGACCCGCGAGGCCTTCTACGTCACGGACTACTCCGCCGTCGACTACGAGGTGTTCACCGAGGGCGGCGACTCCCTCCTCTCGACCCACCCCGAGGCCGGGGCGTTCGTCGACGCCGCGGCGGTGACCTTCGTCGTCGGCAGCGAGGTGCGTGGCGCGATGGGACGGGACCTCGTCGGCTTCTCGGCGGCGGACGACGCACGCGCCTTCCGCGAAGAGTACGGCGGCGAGACAGCCACCCTGGACGAGGTGACGCCGATGACCGTCGCGCAACTCGGGCAGGGCTGAATGTCCGTCGAGTACGCGCTCCCGGTCGTCCTGGCTGCCCTCCTGGTCGCCGCGGGCGCGTTCGCGGTGGCTCCGGCGAGCGGCCGGTCCTTCGACCCGGCGCCGTGGACGAAGACCGTCCGCACGGGGATGACGGGCGTCGACGTCAAGGCCGCGGCGGCCGCCGGTCGCGCCATCCCCCGCGCGCAGGTGTTCTTCGCGCAGTACCGGTACCCCGTCGGCTACTACGGCGTGGACGCCGCCGCCGCGGCCGTCGACGACCCGGATCGCCGTCGGCAGTTCGGCCGCCCGCTGGCGGTGTTCGTCACGGACTTCGGCGGGACCGACCCCACGCTCACCGCGGACGGGTTCGTCGACGCCGACCGCACCGCCGTCGGGTGGGTTCGCGCGCCGGCCGCACACTTCGTCGTCGACGGTCGCGCCCGCACGCCGGTCGGCCCGGCCGTCGTGCCCTTCGGCACGCGCGAGGCCGCGGCGGCGTTCGCCGAGGCGACGGGCGGGCGGGTCGTCGACTGGGCGACGGTCCGCGCCGCGTACGCACGCGACGACCCGACCGGGGACTTCTCGGCCGCCGTGAGCGCCCGCCGACGGTGGGCGAACCGCTCGGCCGCCGGCGCGCGAGCGCTCCTCGAGCGCCCCGTCTCCGTGACCGTCGGCGACGGGACGACGCTCGCCGCCGCCGTCGCGCGCGCCCCGCCGAACACGACGGTCCGCGTCCCCGCCGGCACCTACCGGAACGTCTCGCTCACCGTGGACACGCCCGTCTCGCTCGTCGGCGCGGGCCCCGAGACCCGCCTCGTCGGCGACGGGCACGGGTCGGTCGTCCGGGCGAACGCCTCCCGGGTGGCCGTGGCCCACCTCGCCGTCTCGGGGTCGGGCCCGAACGGGACGACGCCGAACTGGACCGCAAAGCAGGCCCGGAGCGACGCGTGGGACCGCACCATCAGCACCGCCTACGGCCACGGCGACGCCGCCCTCGAGTTCGGCGCGGCGAACGGGTCGCTCGTCCGCGACGTCCGGGTCCGGACGCGCGCCAACGGCGTCCTCGTCCGGGACTCGGAGGGGTTCGTCGTCGACGGCCTCGTCGTGAACGGGACCGACCGCTGGCAGGACGGGTTCATGGGCGTCCTCGCGATGCGCTCACGGGTCGTCGTCCAGCGCTCGGCGTTCCGCGGCGGCCGCGACGGCGTCTACACCCACCGTTCCCACGGGAGCGTCGTCCGCGACAACGTCATGACCGACCAGCGGTTCGGCGTCCACCTGATGTACACCTCCCGGACGCTTTTAGCCGACAACCGCGTCCGCGGCGACGACATCGGCCTCGTCGTGATGACCCGGCCCACCCGGAACGTCCTCGTCGGCAACGACGTCCGCGACTCCCACACCGGCCTGTCCGCCTCCGGCACCGCGTCGCTGGTCGCCCGGAACGCCCTCGCCGGGAACCACCTCGGCCTCACCGTCAGCAGCGAGCGCTCGGTCTACCGGCAGAACGTCGTCGCGGGCAACGACGTGGGCGTCCGGACCGACACCATCCTCCCCACGAACCGCGTCGTCGCCAACGACGTCGTCGCCAACGAGGTGCCGGTCGCCAAGAGCGGCGGCCCGCTCCGCGTCTGGTCCGCGGACGGCCGCGGCAACTACTGGGGACCGCTGCCCCTCCGGGACGCGGACGGGGACGGCACCCTCGACCGTCCCTACCACCCGACGGGCACCCTCGACGCCCGCATCGTCCGCTCGCCGGCGGCGGCGTCGCTCGCCCGGTCGCCGGCGATGGCGCTCGTCAGGTCGCTCTCGACGACGGTCCCCGGCCTGCGCCAGCGCGGCGTCGTCGACGAGTCGCCCCGGGCGACGCCGGTCCGCCCGGCCGCCCTCGCCGCTTTCGGTCGGGGGAACGCGAGCGACTCCCCGGGGGCCGCACCCGCGGCGGGAGGTGGGCCGTGAGCGACCCGCCGCTCTCGGTCTCGTCGGTCACCGTCGGCTACGGCGACCTGACGGTCCTCGACGGCGTCTCGCTGGCGGTCCCGGCCGGCGCGGTGACGGCCCTCGTCGGGCCGAACGGGTCCGGCAAGACGACCCTGCTCCGCGTCGCCGCCGGCCTCGCGTCCCCCGACGCGGGCGACGTCGACCGCCGCGTCGCCGGCCACCGGGCGGTCGGTTACCTCCCCCAGGCGCCGACGTTCCGGCCCGGCTTCACCGCCCGCGAGACGGTCGCCTTCCACGCCGACCTCCTGCCCGCCGACGCGGACGCCGACCCGGACGCCGCGCTGGCCCGCGTCGGCCTCGCGGACGTCGCCGACCGCTCCACCGGCGCGCTCTCGGGCGGGATGGTCCGTCTCCTCGGCCTCGCCGTCGCCACCGTCGGCGACCCGCCGGTGTACGTCCTCGACGAGCCGACGAGCGGCCTCGACCCGGAGGTGACCCGCCACGTCTTCGCCGCCGTGACCGACCTCGCGGCGGCGGGCGCGGCCGTCCTCGTCGCGAGTCACGACCTCGCCGCGGTCGACCGGCACGCCGACCGGGTCGGCCTCGTCCACCGCCACGCGCTCCGGACGGGGACCCCCGCGACGCTCCGCGAGGAGACGGGTGCGGACTCGCTCGACGACGCCTTCGCGTCGCTGGTCGGTGCCGGCGACGGCCCCGCGGTCGGCGTGGACGCCGGGGGTGACCACGGGTGAGCGACTCGCCCCCGCCGGACGGGACCGCAGCGGACGCACTCGGGGCCCGCGACGCGGCCCGGCAAGTCGTCGTCGTGGCCGACCGGGAGTTCCGGACGGTGCTGCGCACGCCCGGCTATCTCGCACTCGCGCTGGGGTTCGTCGCGGCGACGGCAGCCCTCGCGCGTCTCGGGACCGGGGGGAGCGGCTACGCGCCGCTCGCGCTCGACCTCCTCGCGCCCTTCCAGGTGCTCGTCCCCCTGCTCGCCCTCGCCTTCGGCCACCGGGCGCTCCTCGATGGGCCCGGCGGGACGGAACTCGACGTGGTCCGGACGTTCCCCGTCTCCCGGGGGCGGTACGCCGCCGGCGTGTTCGTCGGCCGCGGCGTGGCGCTGGTCGCCACCGTGGGGCTGGCGGTGCTCGCGGCGGGGCTGCCGGTCGCACTCGCCGGCGGGCGCTCGCTGACGGTCCTGGAGGCCCACGCCACCGTCGACACGCCGCTCGTCTTCGTCCGCTTCTTCGGTCTCGCGGCCCTGTTCGCGCTGGTCCTCCTCGCGGTGGCGCTCGCGGCCTCTGCGCTCGCCGGGACGCGCCGGCAGGCGCTCGCGGTGGCCGTCGTCCTCGGCGTGGCGCTCGTCGTCGGCTTCGACGCCGGCACCGTCGCGGCACTCGCGGGCGGCGTCGTCGGCGAGGCCGCCCTCCCGTGGCTGCTCGCCGCCTCGCCGGTGGGCGCGTTCCGCGGCCTCGTCCTCGACGCCGTCGTCGGGGCCGTCGCGGGCGGTCCCGTGGGCCGGTCCGGCAGCGCCGTGGGGAACGCCCTCGGCCTGTTCGCGTGGGGCGCCGGTGCGCTCCTCCTCGCGGCGCGGACGGCGTGGCGGGCCGACGGCTGAGGCGGTGCCGGCCCGCGACGGCCGCGACGTGAAACCTACTTGTCGGCCCCGGCCGACGCCCCGGTCGTGACGGACGACAGCCCCAGACGCCGCGACGTCCTCCGGGCGCTGGCCGCCTCGACGGCCGCTCTCGCCGGGTGTTCGGGAACCGACCGACAGACCGACACGACCACCGCCGACACGACCACGACCGACGGCGGCGCCACAACGACGACGGGCGGCCCGACGCCGACGACGACCGACGCCGTGCCCGCGTCGCTGGGCGCCACGGGCGTCGCCAGCGGCTTCGCCTCGCCGGTGGGTCTGGAGTCGCCGCCCGGCGACGACCGCCTGTACGTCGTCGACCAGCCGGGCGTCGTCGCCGTCGTCGACGGCGACGGGCGGCGCCGCGACCCGTTCCTCGACGTCCGCGACCGGGTGGTCGACGTCGCCGGCGGCTACAGCGAGATGGGGCTGCTCGGACTGGCTTTCCACCCCGACTACCGGGAGAACGGGCGCGTCTTCCTCCGGTACAGCGCGCCGCCGCGCGAGGACGCGCCCCGAGGGTACGACCACACCTTCGTCCTCGCGGAGTTCAGCGCCGACCCCGACGCGGCGACCGCCGACCCCGACAGCGAGCGGGCGGTCATGCTCCTCCCCGAACCCCAGAGCAACCACAACTCCGGCGCCGTCGCCTTCGGCCCGGACGGCTACTGCTACGTCGGCACCGGCGACGGCGGCGCCGCCAACGACCAGGGCGTCGGTCACGTCGAGGACTGGTACGGCGCCGTCGGGGGCGGCAACGGCCAGGACGTGACCGAGAACCTCCTGGGGAGCGTCCTCCGCGTCGACGTCGACGAGAACGCCGACGTCGACGCCGCCGACGGTCGGGCCTACGGGATCCCCGGGGACAACCCGCTGGTCGGCCGCGAGGGCCGCGACGAGCACTGGGCGTGGGGGCTGCGGAACCCGTGGCGGATGTCCTTCGGGCCGTCGGGACGGCTCTACGTGGCCGACGTCGGGCAGAACCGCTACGAGGAGGTGGACGTCGTCGAGCGCGGGGGCAACTACGGGTGGAACGTCCGCGAGGGGACCCACTGCTTCCAGGCGGACCGGTGTCCCGCGGAGACGCCCGACGGGGCGCCCCTGGTCGACCCTGTCGTCGAGTACGCCCACGACGACGCGCCCGTGAGCGGCGTCGCCGTGGTCGGGGGCCACCTCTACGACGGGGGCGACGTGCCGGGCCTGCGCGGCCGGTACGTCTTCGCGGACTGGCGCGCGAACGGCCGCCTGTTCGTCGCCACGCCGCGGGCGGAGCGCCCCTGGCCCGTGCAGGCGGTGCCGGTCGAGGGGACGTTCGGGTCGTACGTCCTCGCCTTCGGCTACGACGGCGACGCGCTCTACGCCTGCACGAACGAGTCCGCGGCGGTGGGCGGCGGGACGGGCGCCGTCTACCGCGTCACGGCCTGACGGTCGCCACCGGGACTTGAACACCCGTGCAGT
>JBDGTT010000015.1:0-9595 GCA_042216525.1 Halobacteriaceae archaeon | reverse complement strand
GTCACGGCCTGACGGTCGCCACCGGGACTTGAACACCCGTGCAGTTGCGGCACCGCATCCACTGTCGTCCGTCCCGTTGTCAGAACTGCCCGCCGCGAGCGGGCATGGCCCAGGTCGAACCGGTCAGTTGTGGGTTGGCTGACCGCTGCTCGTCGGTCGCCCCGGCGGAGGCGGCCGACGGCACACGCACGTCCGGTCGCGTCCGCGTCTCTTGGCTGTTCGTGCTGCCCGCGGGCGCCTCGACCGGACCGTCTCTCGCGCACTACTCAGACCACGGTGACCGGCACCGGGATGCGCTCGATGGCGGACTTCGCGACGCTCCCGAGGAGCGCCTCCCGGCGTGGCGACAGGCCGCGGTGGCCGACGTACACCGCGTCGACGCCCTCGGCCTCGACGAACGACGCGAGGGCGTCCGCCGGGTCGCCGTACAGCATCTCGGTCCGGACGGACACGTCCGCGTCCTCCGAGGCGGCGACCTCGTGCGCGTCGTCGAGGAGGGTCGCCGCGCGGGCCTCGGCGTCCTCGAGGTCCTCGAGGACGCGCTCTCCCGCCACCGTCTCGACCTCCGGGGCGACGGCGGTCGCGACCGTGACGCGCGCGCCACAGTCCGCCGCCATCCGGACCGCGTACCGGAGGGCGTCGTCGCTCTCCGCCGATCGGTCGTAGCCGACGAGGTAGTGTCTCTCGGACATCGTCATCGACGGAGGGTTGGCTCTCGACGGTAATGAGGGCGCCCGTGATTCCCGGTCTCCGGGAGTTCACCCGAACACGGCGTCGAGGACTTTCGCCTGCGCTGCCGTGAGGTGCTCGCTGAACGTCGAGGGAGCGATGCCGAGGGCCGCGGCCACCTCCGCGGCGTTGGCGTCCCGGGGGTACTCGAAGTAGCCCATCTCCCGGGCCGTCTCGATGACCTCCCGCTGGCGGTCGGTCAGGTCGTTCCGGTTCACCACGGCGGTGTCGACCTCCGCGTCGCCCACGGAGTGGAGGACGCTGTCGACGGTGACGCCGTCGAAGGTCGACTGGAGGCGCTCGACGGCGGTGCGGGCCTCCTCGCCGTCCACCGCGTGGAAGGACACCCGCAGGTGGCCGTCCGCCGCCCGAACCGAGGACACCGGGACGCCGGTCCGCTCGATCACCTCGCAGACACAGCCCCACCCGGCGGGGCGCTCGAACCGGTAGACGCCGGTCTCATCGCGCTCGAAGACCCGCTCCCCGTCCACGTCGACCGACCCGTCCGCCCGGAACTGCTCTGCGACCCGGCCGTCGTGGGATTCGGTGTGGGTCACGTCGTCGACTGTGGTCGCCTCGTCTGTGGTCGCTGCCGCGACGGGACACCGCTCCGGATCGGTCACGGCCACCGTCACGCGGACGCCGGCGCTCATGGTCGGTCGTAGGCGAGCGCCGGTAAAGAGGTTCCCGCACGTTCCCGGGGTCTGACATCGTCACCGGGCGCGTCACCCGCACCCGGGGCGAACCGCCCGTGTGGTTTTTTGGTCGCGGTCCGCCTCGCCTCACCCATGGACGTCACGACGCTGCTCGACGAGTTCACGCACCGCGACTGGCAGGCGACCGAGGAGGGGACCGTCAGGTTCGCGATGGTCGGTCTCGGCTGGTGGACCAGGGACCAGGCCATCCCCGCGACCGAGCAGTCCGACCTGTGCGAGACGACGGTCGTCGTCTCGGGGTCTCCCGAGAAGGGCCAGGCCGTCAAGCGCGAGCACGACACCGTCCGACGCGCGCTCACCTACGAGGAGTTCCACGACGGCGACGCGGCGGACGCCTACGACGCGGTGTACGTCTGCACGCCGAACGCGCTCCACCTCGAGTACGTCGAGACGGCCGCGGAGTTGGGCAAGGACGTCCTCTGCGAGAAGCCCATGGAGGCGACCGTCGACCGCGCGGAGCGACTCGTCGCGGCCGCCGACGAGGGCGACGTCACGCTGATGATCGCCTACCGGATGCACACCGAGCCAGCGGTTCGACGGGCCCGTGACCTCGTCGAGGCGGGCGCCATCGGCGACCCCGCGGTGGTCCACGGGCACATGTCCGAGCGCATCCTCGAACTCGTGGGCGACGACCCCTGGCGCCTCGACCCGGACCTGGTCGGTCCCGGCACGAGCGTGATGGACATCGGCATCTACCCGCTGAACACGACGCGGTACGTCCTCGGCGCGGACCCCGTCGCCGTGCAGTCGATGATGACCACCCGGGACGAGCGGTTCGCCGCCGTCCCCGACGAGCGCTCGGCGTTCACCCTGCAGTTCCCCGAGGGGGTCTACGCGACCTGCACCGCCTCGCAGAACGCCGCCGAGTCCAGCCACCTCAAGGTGGTCGGCACCCACGGCGAGGTGACGGTCGAACCCGCGTTCTACCCGTGGCAGCCCCGCGGGCTGACGCTGGACCGCGACGGCGCCGTCTCCGAGTTCACCTTCGAGCAGATAGACCAGATGACCGAGGAGTTCGACTACTTCGCGGACTGTCTCCTGACCGGCCGGGACCCCCACGCCGACGGCGAACACGGCCTCGTCGACATGCGGACCATCCACGCCGTCTACGACGCGGCCGAGGCGGGCGAGACCCTCGAACTGTGATCACTCGGGCGGCGCGTCGAACGTCTCGCCGTCGTCCTGCGGGTCGTAGCCGACGGTGGCGCGGGCGTGCTCGATGTCGAACCACCGGCGCTGGTTCGCCGAGACGCCGCTGAACACGCCGTGGGTCACCGAGTCGTCCCGCAGGCAGCAGTCGACGAGGTGGGCGAGGTCACGGCGCGAGTGCCACGTCGCCTTCATCCGCTTGACCCAGCGCTCGTACGCCTCGCTCCCCCGCTCGAGTTCGCCCTCCTCGACCATGCGTTCGGCGTCGCCGTAGGGGTGGTCGTACTCGGGGTGGCGCACGGAGCCGATGCGGAGCGCGTAGAACCGCTCGGGGGCGTCGTACAGGTCGACGTACTGGCGGCCGAGGTCCTCGCCGAACGCCTTCGACGTGCCGTAGAAGGAGTCGGGTCGGCGCTCGGACTCGTGGTCGAGGACCAGTCCGTAGCCGGGTTCGTAGAGGGCCGGCGCGTGGTCGGTCTCGTAGCCGCCGACGGCGTGGTTCGAGGAGGCGAACACGAACGACTCCACGCCGGCCTCGCGGGCCGCCTGGAGGGCGTTCTGCATCCCGACGACGTTGTTCTCCAGGACCGCCTCCCAGGACGCGTCCACCGCCGGGACGCCCGCGAGGTGGACGACGGCGTCCTGCCCCTCTGTAGCGGCCGCGAGCGCCTCGTAGTCGGCGGCGTCCCCTTCGACGGCGTCGACGTCCGCGTAGGGCCCGCTCTCCGGCGGGTCGAGGTCGAAGGCGGTGAACGCGTAGTCGTCGCTGCCGCCGAGGTGGTCGAGGATGGCCGTGCCGACGCGTCCGAAGGCGCCGGTGACGAGGACGTCCATGCCAGCCGCTTGCACACCCACCGGGGTAAAACCTCCCCGAACCGGCAATCCACTCGACTCAGTCGTCCGCGCCGGCGCCCTCGCCGGCCACCCGGCGGTGCAGGGCGTACAGCAGGTAGTAGTCGGACCAGACCAGTTCGTTGCGGTTCGCCCACCCCGAGGGGCCGTTGTAACAGCCCTCGAGGAGCATCCCGGCGGGCCGGTCGTCGTCCCCGTCGACTGGCGTCAGGTAGTCGCTGACGAGGCTGTCGAGGATGCGCTCCCCGAACGCGTGCAGCGACGCCGTCTCGCCCTCGTCGGGCAGTCGCGTCAGGCCGTAGGCTGACAGCGCCGCGCAACTCGTGTCCCGTGGGACGTCGGGCTTGTCGGGGTGCTCGAAGTCCCAGTGGGGAACCAGGTCCTCGGGGGCGTGGCGCTCGTAGTAGTCGACCATCCGCTCTAGCGCCGCGCGGTAGCGGCCGGCGCCCGTCTCCCGGTAACAGCGCGAGAAGCCGGCGATTGCCCACCCCTGCCCCCGCGCCCAGCAGGTGTCGTCCGAGTAGGCGAGTTCGTTGTACTGGCGGACCAGCGCGCCCGTCTCGGGGTCGAACTCGGCGTGGTGCCAGGTCTTGCCGTCCTCGCGGACGTACCAGTCCAGCGCCCGGTCGGCGTGGGAGACGGCGTAGTCCCGGTAGTGCGGGTCGCCCGTCTCGCGGTAGGCCCGCCAGAGCACCGGCGTCGACGTGTAGACGGCGTCGACGGCCCCGAGGTGCGCGCCGGAGGGTCCCTCGTCGGTGTCCGGACCCCGGAACTCGCGGGCGGGCGACTCGATGTCGAGGACGCCCAGCGGCACCTGTCGCGCGCCCTCGTGGAAGTAGTCGACGGTGGCGTCTGCGCCGTCGACGCCGATGCCCCGGTGGCGTGCCTCGCCGCTGACCTCGCGGGCGCGGAAGCCGGCGTAGTTGAAGTTCATCCCGCAGAACATCGCGTCCCGGGGCATGTACTCGACCACCGTCTCGGTGTGCTCGCGGGCGGCCTCGGCGAAGCGTTCCTCGCCGGTGACCTGGTGGGCCAGCCACAGCATTCCGACCCAGTGACCGCCACACCAGTTGCCGTTCTCGGTGGTCACCCACTCGCCCGTCTCGGCGTCGGCGTAGTAGGGGAAGTCCGTCCCCGTCTCCGCGAGGGTCGTCCCCACGCGCTCGACGAGCAGGTCACGCGCCTCGCGCTCGGAGCGCGTCATAGGGCGCTCACGGCGAACCCGCCGTCGACGACGAGCACCTCGCCGGTGGTGTAGGCGGCGGCGTCGCTCGCGAGGTAGACAGCGGCGCCGATCAACTCCTCCGTCTCGCCCACCCGCTCCATCATCGCCCGCGAGTCGATGCGCTCGCGCTTCTCGGTGCCCTCGGCGTAGGTGTCGGCGTTCTGCGGCGTGATGAAGTAGCCCGGCGCGATGGCGTTGACCCGCACGTCCGGGGCGTACTCCTTGGCCGCGGTCCGGGTGAAGGCGTTCACCCCGCCCTTCGCGGCCGTGTAGGCGGCGATGTCGGTCATCGCCAGCCGCGAGGACAGCGAGGAGATGTTGACGACGGCCCCCTCGTCCATGGCGTTGCCGAACGCCTGCGTCGTGCGCATCACCCCGTCGAGTTGCACGTCGAGCACGCGGTCCCACTCCTCCTCGGTCACGTCGGGGACGCCCAGCCGCGAGATGGCGCCCGCGCTGTTGACGAGGACGTCCACGCCGCCCATCGCGTCCGTCGCGGCGTCGAGCGTTCCGCTGACGGAGTCGGCGTCGGTGACGTCGGTGGTGACCTCCGCCGTCGTCGCGCCGCGCTCGCGGAGTTCGGCGGCCGTCTCCGCGACGGCGCCCTCCCGGCGGGAGGTGGCGACCACGTCGGCGCCGTCCTCGGCGAACCCGAGCGCGATGGCTCGCCCGATGCCGCTCGTGCCGCCCACGACGACGGCGCGCTTCCCCTCGACTGTGACCGGTTGGCTGTATCGATCGTCGGCCATGTGCGAGGGGAACCCGCCCCCGGTGAAAAAGGTGCCTACCGCGGGTCAGGCCCGCCGCGAACTCCACCCGCCGTCGACGTAGAGGGCCGCGCCGGTGACGAACCGTGCCTCGTCGTCGTCGGCGAGGAAGACGGCCGCGTCGCCGATGTCCTCGGGCACCCCGAAGTAGGGGAGGGGCGTGTTCTCCCGCGAGGCGTCGATGTCGTCCTCGTCCATGTAGTCCTGGATGGGCGTCTCGACGAACCCCGGGCAGATGGCGTTCACGCGGACGCGGTCGGGACCGAGTTCGACCGCGAGGTCCCGCGTGAGGTTGCGCACGCCCGCCTTCGCGGAGGCGTAGGGCGGGCCGCCGCCGCCCTCCGTGGCGTGGACGGACGCGATGTTGACGACGTTGCCCGTCGTCTCCTTCAGGTGCGGGACGGCGAACTTCGAGCAGTAGAAGACGCCGTCGAGGTCGACGCCGATGAGCTGGTCCCACTGCTCGACGCTGATGGACTGGGAGTCGCCCGCGAAGTAGATGCCCGCGTTGTTCACGAGGACGTCCAACTGTCCGTACTCGTCGACGACGTGCTCGATCAGCGCCTCGCACTCGGCGGGGTCCGAGACGTCCGTCTCGACGAACGCCGCCTCGCCGCCCATCTCCTCGATGACCTCGTCGACCGGCGTGGTCACGTCGGTGTCGTACCACTCGCCCTGTCGGGGGGCGCGCTGGACGTCCGCGTTCACGACCGTGGCTCCCTCCTCGGCGAACCGCAGCGCGATGCCGCGGCCGATGCCCGAACTCGCGCCGGTGACGACGACGGTCTTGCCGTCGTGTCTGTCTGCCTGCATGGGCTGACCGTCTCCGCGGACGGCCATAAGCGAATCGACCGCCGGGGGCAAGGTCTAACTCCCGCCGCGGGAAGGGTCCGCTATGAGTTCCCTCGAACTGGGGCCCGGGACGGTGGTCGACTACCTCCGGGACCGGGACGTCCTGCCGGCCGGCGTGACCCCCGACGTCCGGACGCTCGGCGGCGGCGTCTCGAACCACGTCGTCCGCGTCGCCTGGGACGAGCGCTGTCTGGTCTGCAAGCAACCGCTCCCGAACCTCGCCGTCGAGGACGACTGGCCCGCCGACGTCGAGCGGGTCCACAACGAGGCCAGCGCGACCCGCGCGTACGCCGACGCCATCGGGGCCGCCGGCCTCGACGACGTCCGCGTGCCCGAGGTGGTCTTCGAGGACGCGGACGCCCACGTCATCGGCATCGAGTGCGCCCCCGACGACGCCCGGATGTGGAAGGCAGACCTGCTCGACGGCGTCGTCGAGACCCGCGTCGCCCGGACCGTCGGGCGCGTCCTCGGGACGGTCCACGCCCGGGCGCCCGAGATGGGCGTCCGCGAGGCGTTCGCCAGCAAGCGCCCGTTCGTCCAGTTGCGCGTCGACCCCTACCACCGGACGACGGCCGAGCGCCACCCCGAGGTGGCCGACGAGATCCGGGTCGAGGCCGACCGCGTCCTCTCGGTCGACCGGACGCTCGTCCACGGCGACTACTCCCCGAAGAACGTCCTCGTCGGTCCCGAGGCGTGGATCCTCGACTTCGAGGTGGCCCACTGGGGCGACCCCGCCTTCGACACCGGGTTCATGTGCAACCACCTGTTCATCAAGTCCGTCTACAACCACGAGCACATGGCCGCCTACCACGACGCCGTCCGGACCTTCTGGTCGGCCTACCGCGAGGCCGGCGGGTTCGACGTCGAGCGCGAGACGGTCGCCGAACTCGGCGTGTTGATGCTCGCCCGCGTCGACGGGAAGTCCCCCGTCGAGTACGTCACCCGGGAGGCGACGAAGGCGGCGCTGCGCGACGTGGCTCGGAGCGCGCTCCGCGGGGAGGTCGAGACCCTCGACGGGTTCGCGGCCCGCTGCCGCGAGGAGTCCCCGGCGTGACGTCCGTCGACGACGTCGAGGCCTGGGAGGTCCTCGACTCCCGGGGCCACCCCACGGTCCGCGCCCGGGTCAGTGCCGGCGACGCGACGGGGACGTTCACCGTCCCGGCGGGCGCCTCGACCGGCGCCCACGAGGCCCACGAGTTGCGCGACGGCGGCGACCGCTACCGCGGTCTGGGGGTCCGCGAGGCCGTCGCGAACGTCCGCGACGAACTCGCGGCCGTGGCCGTCGGCCGCGACGTGACCGACCAGCGGGGACTGGACGAGGCCCTCGCCGACGCCGACGGCACCGAGAGCCTCTCGAACCTCGGGGCGAACGCGGTCCTGGCCGTCTCGGGCGCGGCCGCCCACGCCGCGGCCGACGCCCGCGGCCTCTCGCTCTACCGTCACCTGGCCGACCTGGCGGACAACCCCCGGCCGGTCATGCCCCTGCCGATGGTGAACGTCGTCTCCGGTGGCCTGCACGCCGAGGGCGGCATCGAGGTGCAGGACTTCCTCGTGATGCCAACGGGCGCGGACAGCTACCGCGAGGGGATCGAGACGGTGTTCGCGGTCCGACAGGCCGTCCGCGACCGCGTCGTCGAGATGGGGGCGCGCCCGCTCGTCGCCGACGAGGGCGGGTTCGCCCCGCCCGTGGACGGCATCGACGAGGTGTTCGCGTTGCTCGCGGCCGCGGTCCGGGACGCCGGTCACGAACCCGCCCGCGACGACGTGGCCTTCGCCGTCGACGTCGCCGCCACGCACTTCTACGACGCCGACCGGGAGCGCTACGTCCTCTCGTCGCTGGACCGCGAACTCGACCGTGACGGGATGGCCGACCTCGTGGCCGACTGGACCGCCGACTACCCGGTGGTGAGCGTCGAGGACCCCCTCGCCGAGGACGACTGGGCGGGCTGGCGGGCGCTCGCGGACCGCCTCGACTGCCAGGTGCTCGGCGACGACCTCCTGGTCACGGACGCCGACCGCCTCTCGCGGGCGGTGGAGGACGGTGCTGCGAACGCCGTCCTCGTCAAGTTCAACCAGGCCGGGACGCTCACCCGGGCGCTGGCCGTCGTCGCCGCCGCCCGCGACGCCGGGTTCGCACACGTCGTCTCCGCGCGCTCGGGCGAGACCAGCGACTGGACCATCGCCGACCTCGCGGTCGCGACCGGCCCGGCGCAGTTGAAGGTGGGGTCGCTCGCCCGCTCCGAGCGCCTAGCCAAGTACAACCGCCTGTTCGAACTCGAGCGGGCGGGCCTCCCCGAGTCGCCGGGAGTGCCCGTCGCGAACTTCTGAATCCCGAACGCCTATACCCTCCGGGGGGCACCCATCCGCCATGACAGGCGCTGCCATCGGGGGTGGACCCCGTGTCCGATGACCCGACCGTCGCCGTGGTGGGTAGCTACAACGTCGGCCTCACGATGACCGTGCCCCGGTTCCCGGTGCCGGGCGAGACGGTCTCCGACGGCGAGTTCTTCGAGGTGGCCGGCGGGAAGGGGTCGAACCAGGCCGTCGCGGCGGCCCGCCTCGGCGCGTCGACCCGGTTCGTCGGCCGCGTCGGCGACGACGGCTACGCCGCCGACGCCCGCGAGATGTGGGCCGCGGAGGGCGTCGACGACGCGCACGTCTCGACCGACTCCGACGAGCACACCGGCGCGGGATTCGTCGTCGTCGACGAGTCCGGCGAGAACATGATCACCGTCGCGCCGGGCGCCAACCACGAACTCGACGCCGACGACGTCCGCGCGGCCCGCGACGCCATCGCGGACGCGGACGCGCTGCTCTGTCAGATGGAGATCCCGGACGGCGCTATCGCGGCCGCCGTCGAGGTGGCCGCCGAGTCGGACACCACCGTCGTGTTCAACCCCGCGCCGGCGCGGGCGATTCCGGCGGGCGTCCTCGCCGACGTCGACTACCTCACGCCCAACCGGAGCGAGGCGCGCGTCCTCGTCGGCGCGGACCCGGAGGCCGACGTCGACGACGAGGCCGTCGCGCGCGAACTCCTCGAACGCGGCGTGGGCGCCGTCGTGATGACGCTCGGCGCCGACGGCGCCCTCGTCGTGACCGAACGGGGCACCGAGCGCGTCCCCACCGTCGACGTCGACGTCGTGGACACGACGGGCGCCGGCGACGCGTTCAACGGCGCCCTCGCCGTCGCGCTCTCGGAGGGCCTGTCGGTGGCGGACGCCGCGGAGTTCGCCTGCCGGGCCGGCGCGCTGGCGACGACCGAGGCGGGCGTCGTGCCGGGGCTGCCGAGTCGGGACGCGGTCGAG
>JBDGTT010000004.1:23012-34580 GCA_042216525.1 Halobacteriaceae archaeon | reverse complement strand
GGGGGGCAAGCCGATCTACAGTCGGCTGCTCTACCAGGCTGAGCTAAGGGCGGGCTATCGGTCGTAGGGGCGGTGTGCGATTTAAGGATTGCCATTCACCCCGGCAGACGGCCGTCCGACTCCGTCCGAACGTTGAAATAGGACGGGTGAGAAAGACTCCCTTACGGGAGCGATGAGCAAGATAACCTTCCGGGCGGACGAGGACCTCGTCGAGCGGGTGGAGGCGCTAGACGCCTCCAAGAGCGAGGTGATGCGCCAGGCGCTCCGCGCGTACCTCACGGACGGCGACGGGGAGGCCGGGGGCCGGTCCGGGGGACGCATCGACGACATCGTCGCGGACAGGGTGGACGAACTGGTCGCGGAGCGACTCGGGCCCGCCCGGTTCGGCGGCGACGGCTCGCTCCGCGACGCTCCGGCCCGGGACGTGAACGTCACCATCACCGTCGAGCCGGGGACGTCTGCCGACGTCAGTCAGACGCCGGAGCGGTCACAGACGGAGCGGCGACCCTCGGACGGCGGGGCGACCGACGAGCGGACGTGTGGCCAGTGCGGCGAGCCGCTGTCTGACGGCCACGTCTACTGTCCGAACTGCGGCGAGAAGACGTCGAACCGGGTGTTCTGCGACTGCGGCGACGAACTGCGGTCCGACTGGGCGTTCTGCCCGAGCTGCGGCCGTCGCACGCCGTCGGCCGACGTCCTCGAACGGTAAGACAGCGCGTTTACGCCCGCCGGTAGTTATTTATCTGCGGACGTGGACCCTCGTAGTACGTAAGACGGATCGTCTTACGCTCGGCCGTTGAGCCGCCGACGGGCGGCGCGCCGACGTAAGACAGGCGCTCCGGCGCCCGAACGTCTTACTACAACCGAGGGGACCACCCATGGAGCGTGTGACACTCCGCATTCCCAAGCAACAGATCGAAGAGGTAGAGACCATGGTCGAACACGGCACCTTCCCGAACCGAAGCGAGGCGATCCGGTCGGCGGTCCGTGAGATGATCAACGAACAACGCGAGTCGAACGCGAACGGCGAGACGGGTAGCCGCAAGGGCTGGGCGAAGGTCTAACGATGGATTCCATCGTCAACGACGCCCTCGAAAACGCCGAAGCGGAAGCCCAGCAGCGAGCGGACGCCGACATGGACGACTTCGGCGATCCGCGCATCGTCATCGTCGGCTGTGGCGGCGCCGGCAACAACACGGTCAACCGACTGTACAACATCGGCGTCGACGGCGCCGAGGCCGTCGCCATCAACACCGACAAGCAGCACCTGCAGATGATCGAGGCCGACACGAAGATACTGGTCGGCAAGTCGCTCACCAACGGCCTCGGGGCCGGCGGCGACCCGAGCATGGGCGAGCGAGCGACCGAGATGGCCCAGGGGACCATCGGGGAGGTCCTCGACGGGGCCGACCTCGTGTTCGTCACCGCGGGCATGGGCGGCGGCACCGGCACCGGCGCCGCGCCCGTCGTCTCGAAGATCGCCAAAGAGCAGGGCGCCATCGTCGTCGGCATGGTGTCGACGCCGTTCAACGTCGAACGCGCGCGCACGGTGAAAGCCGAGGAGGGCCTGGAGAAGCTCCGCGAGGAGGCCGACTCCATCATCGTCCTCGACAACAACCGCCTGCTCGACTACGTCCCGAACCTGCCCATCGGCAAGGCCTTCTCGGTGATGGACCAGATCATCGCCGAGACGGTCAAGGGCATCTCCGAGACCATCACCCAGCCGTCGCTCATCAACCTGGACTACGCGGACATGTCCACGATCATGAACCAGGGCGGCGTCGCGGTGATGCTCGTCGGCGAGACCCAGGACAAGAACAAGACCGAGGAGGTGGTCAAAGACGCGATGAACCACCCGCTCCTCGACGTCGACTACCGCGGCGCGAGCGGTGCGCTGGTCCACATCACCGGCGGCCCGGACCTCGCTCTTCGCGAGGCCGAGGGCATCGCCGAGAACATCACCGAACGACTGGACGCGAGCGCGGACGTCATCTGGGGCTCCCGCATCCAGGACAACTACAAGGGGCGCGTGCGGGTCATGGCCATCATGACCGGCGTGCAGAGCCCGCAGGTCCTCGGATCGAGCACCCAGAAGCAGGCCGACAAGTCCCGGTCCCGGATCAAGGAAGTCGAGAACGGGGCCCAGCGGGGCGAGTGGGGCACCGACGGCGGCGAACCGGAACTCGAACAGAACAACGGCGTCGACGTCATCAACTGAGTCGCCGTCCGACTTTCGTTCTCGTCCGTTTTCAGTCGCCGGCCGCGTGCACGGCGTCGACAAGGTAGCACTTCCGACAGAGGCGTCCGTTCGTCGGCGCCCCGCAGCGCTCGCACTCCCCGAGGTCGGGACCGCCGTCGCGGTACTGCATGGCCGCGAGGCGAGCGATGTCCTCGTAGCCCGCCAAGATCGAGTGTCGCGTCCCCGGGTGGTCGGTCTCCAGTTCGAGGATGAGGTCCCGGATCGTTCCCCGGAACGCCTCGTCGGCGTGGGGACACTCGGCGACGTGGGCCGGCAGGTCGCGCAGGTGACAGTAGAGGGCCACCTCCTTCTCGGGGACGTCCCGCAGGGGTTTGGCCCGGGGGACGAAGGCGTCGCCCTTCGAGCGCGCCTCCCCGTCGTCCGCGTCGAAGGGAGCGAGGCTGGCGTCGTAGTGTTTGGCCATCTGTGCGACGTCGCCCTCGAAGAAGTTCATCAACGCGGTCTGGGCCTCGTCGTCGAGGTTGTGGCCGGTGAGGAGCTTGTCCGCGTCCAGCGCCTCGGCGTACCGGGTGAGCAGGTCCCGGCGGAAGACGCCACAGTACGCGCAGGCGGCCATGTCCTCCGGGTCCGACTCGACGACGTCGTCCATCTGCACGTCGAACTCCTCGGCGTAGGAGACCACCTCGTGACGGACGCCCAGGCGCTCGGTCAACGCCTCGCAGGCGGCGAGGCTCTCGTCGCGGTAGCCAGCGATGCCCTCGTGGACGGTCAGGGCGACCAGTTCGACCCGGGGGTCCTCGGCGAACGTCTCGTAGAGGACGTCCGTGAGGACGACGCTGTCTTTCCCCCCCGAGAGGCCGACGAGCCAGGTCTGTGGATCCGCCGGGGTGGCGTCCGACGGCAGGAGGTTGTCGGCGCGGACGCGCTTGCGAATCCGCCGTTCGACGGACGCACAGAAGTGTCGCTCGCAGAGGTGCGCCCCCGAGTAGGCGGCGTGCATGACCGCCTCGTGGTCGCACTTCGTGCACTCCATGCCCGCCCTTTCGCTGCGGTGCGCTTGTGGGTTTCGACGTGCCGTAAACTGCATGTCGCGATAGCAAATTCCGGGCGGGCGGACCACGGCCGTGCCGTGCGGCGCCGCCTCAGTCGTCCGCGACCGTGACGGCGCCGGGCGCGCGGGCCGTCGATTCGGCCGCCGGCGTCCACTCGAGGCCCTCGGCGTACTGGAACGCGCGGTGGTCCCGCGTCGGGTCGACGACGGTCAGCGAGAGCCAGTCGTTGTCGAGGAGGCCCGTCAGGTCGTCGTGGTCGGCCAAGGCTTCGGTGACGCGGTCGACCGGCGCGTGGACGACGGTCGAGAGGCGGAGCGGCTGGTGGTAGGGCTCGTCGGCGGCAGCGAACAGCGACTGGGAGGGGAGGCCGGTCAGCAGGTCGCCCCCGTTCCCCTGGTAGACGCCGACGTTCCCGACGGGGTTCTGTGTCACCTTCGAGCCGCTCCCGTAGACCGCGGTGTCGATCGTCGCGAAGTAGTACTGGGCGTTGATCCACTGGGTGACGACCATCGGCCCGGTCAGGATGGCCTCGAGGGCGTCGCCGTCGGGGTCGGTCCGCCAGTCGTAGGAGTGGAGGAAGGCCCGCCCGTCCAGGTCGAGGTCCGCGGTGAGCGACCGGGGGCCGACGACGAAGCTAGCGTTGCCGGCCAGCCCCCACTCCGGCCGCGTCTCCGCCCAGTCGGCGGCGCGGCGCTGGGTCTCGCGGACGCCGGCCTGGGGGTCGGCGCCCATGTCGCCGGCGCGCTCGGCGGCCGCGCCGTCGCGAGCGGTCTCGAGGTCCGCGCGGAGTTGTTCGAGGTCGGCCGCGTGGCTCTCCGGGACCGAATCGTCGTACAACTCGACCGCGTCGGTGGTCGTGTCGTGCTCCGCGGCGACGAAGACGGTGTCCGCGGGCACGTCGACGCCGCGGTCACGGAGGTCGGCCCGGACCGCCTCGTCGTTGCAGATGGCCGCGAGGACGCGCGCGTTCGGGCCGCCCGGGTTGCCGGCACAGGCCCCACAGTCGAGGCCCGCGGCGAAAGGGTTGTTCGTCGTCTGACTGCCGTGGCCGACGAAGACGACGAGGCGGGCGAACTCCTCCCAGCCCATCACCTCGAAGGCCGTCGCGGCGTACTCGACGCGCTGGTCGTGCGTGAACCCCGCGGGGAGCGCGTGGTCGGTCTCCGGGTCGTACTCGATGTCCGGCGCACAGACCTCGTGGTCGGCCGGGACGCGCTCCTCCGCGGCCGAGAGGAGGTCGTACACCCGACCGGGGAGGAGGGTCCGGGCGGCGAGCGCGGCCCCGTAACCCAGGCCGGTACTCTCGACGAAGCTGAACGCCGTCGCCGCGTTCGACGTGAGGCGCTTGGCCGTCGCCGACCCGGCGTCGAGGGCGGCGTGCCAGCGGTCGTGGGCCTCGCGTGCGGCCCCGTCGTCCGTGGGACGGTCGGTGACGTGGTGCTGGGCGTCCAGGATCGGCGGGCAGGCGTCGACCGCCACGTCGGCGCCGTAACCTTCGTAGCGCATCGGGACGCCGAAGAAGCCGGCGTAGCCGAAGGTCTCGTAGTCGCCACTCGACTCGACGTGGCGGCGGATGACCTCCGAGCGCGTGTCGATGCAGAAGACCAGCTGTGCGTCCGGGCGGCCCTCGGTCGTCGTGTCCTCGGCGGCGCTCGCCTCGCTGACTGCCTCGACCACCTCGTCGCGGTAGGTCGCTTCCCACGCGCCCAGCCAAACCGCCGGGAGCGGGGGGTCGCCCTCCGTCTCGTCGACTGCCTCCGTCCCGTCACCGGGTGCCTCCGCGGGCGCGACGGGAGCGCCGAGCAGGTCCGCGAGGGTCAGCCGGACCGCGAGATAGCCGGGCAGCGTGATCGGGTGCGTCGACTGCCAGACGCCGCCCTCGTCGGCCCGACGCTTCACGAACCCGGTCCAGCCCGGGAGCGCCGTGAGGTGGAACTCGAAGACGTCCTGCCACTCGCCGACCGGGTACGCCGCGAGGCGGTCCCGTATCGCGTCGATGGGGTCCTCGGGGAGGGCCGCGAACGCGTCCCCGTCCGGGACGTCGCGGTCGTGGGGTGCGACCCCGCGCACGGCGTCGTAGAACCCCTGCTCGCGGTCCGGCATTGGCCACTTCGCCTGCCCCTGGTCGAGGAAGGCGGCGAGCCACTTCGTCAGCACCGCGTCGACCCGGTCGGTGGCCGAGTCCGTCGGTGCCGGGGTCCCGGACTCGCGGTCCGCCAGGCGGGCGAGCGACGCCTCGGGGTCGGAGGCGTAGCCGGCCTCGGTCAGGCGGCGCGCCAGTTCCTCGCCGTCGATGCGCCCCGACTCCCACGCCCGGCGGAACACGGCCGCGCTCGGGTAGCCGTCGCCGCCGAGCGTCTGCTCGGCGTGGTCGACGGCCTCGTGGAACGGGCGGTCCTCCAGTCCCCCGAGGGGGTTGGCGGTCACGAACGAGTGCAGCGGCCAGGCGGACCCGACCGCCGCGGCCGCCGCGTCGATGCTCTCCTCGATTGCGGCGTCAGTGCTCATGGTAGTCCTCCGTGGTCGTCAGCAGGGTGTCGGTCGGCGGGCGAGTCGCGTTCACGAGCGCGACGTACAGGCGACGGCTGCGGCGGTAGACGCCGCTCTCGACAGCGAGGTACGTCGCGAGGAACGCGAGGGCGACGGCGGCGTGGACGGGCGTCAGCCCGACCGGGTGGCCGACGCCCGGGAGTCCGGCGAGCAGGCCCGCGACGGCCCGGTAGACCGCGGCGTAAGCCGCGAGCGCCGGCAGGGCGACCAGCGGGACGGCGCCGTACCGGACGGCGGCCGGGGCGTCCGTGTGCGCGAGGGCCTCGCGGGCGGCGTGGAGGACCGTCAGGACCACGAGACCCACGAGGACGAGTCCGCCGCCCAGGTCGGTCCCCTCGCCGGTGAGCAGGGCGAACACGCCGCCCCCGGCGAGCGCGGTCAGGCCGACGACGACGGCGCCGAGGGGAGAGGGGAGCCCGGTCGCCGCCCCCGCCGCCGTGGCCGGGTGCTCGCGCGAGACGGCGCCCCCCGACGCGAGGAACCGGTAGGCCTTGTAGAAGCCGTGCAGGACGAGGTGGGTGATGGCGGCGGCGAAGAATCCGAGTCCGGCCTGCATGATCATGAAGCCCATCTGACCGACCGTCGAGCACGCGAGCGTACTCTTGACGTCCGACTGGACGGTCTTGAGGAGTTTGCCGCCGAGCGCGCTCGCCGCTCCCGCGAGGACGATGGCGAGCATGACGCCCCGGTCGGCCGTGACGACCGGGGCGAAGCGGACCAGCAACACGCCGCCCGCGTTGACGAAGCCGGCGTGCATCAGCGCGGACGCTGGCGTCGGCGCCGTCATCGACGACAGCAGCCAGGTGTGGAACGGCAGGAGCGCCGACTGGACCATCGCCGCCAGGAGGAGCGCGGCCGCGGCGACGAGCAGGGCACTCGACGGGGCCGCCCCCACCGACGACGCCACGCCGGAGACGGTCGTCGCGCCAGTCGTCCACCACAGCGTCGCGAGGGCGACGCCGAGGAGCGCGCTGCTCGCGAGGAAGTACCGGCGCGCGTGCGAGGCGGCGGCCCGCGCCTGGGACCACTCCCGGGCGTGCCCGATGAGGCCGGCCATCACGAGCCCCATCGCGAGCCAGGCGGCCCCGAACACGAGGAGGCCGTCGGCAGCGACCAGGACCATCACGGTGAGCGTGAAGGCGAACACGCGGGCGAAGAACCGGTCGACGCCCCCGTTCCCGGCCATGTAGCGCCGCGAGTAGCTGTGGACGATGCCGCTGAAGAAGGTGACGGCGACCCACAGCACGACCGTCAGCCCGTCCACGCGCAGGCGGCCCGCCACCGTCCAGGTCGCCCCGCTCCAGAGGTGAACGGCGAGCGCGCCGACGCTCAGGACCCACAGGAGCCACGTGGCTCGCGTCAGCGCCGCGGGCAGCCAGGAGTCCGTCGGCGTCGGCTTCGGAAGCGGTCCCACCGTCGTCCTCGGTTCGTCTCCGGTCATGGGTCAGTCGCGTCGACCGCGCGCCGCGCCGCCGGGGGCCGACAGCGGACGTCGGTCGTCGTTACACCCATCTACGAACAGAACGCCTATTAAAGCTGTCTATGTTACCAGTTCGTTCGTTGTATGCCGCATTATAGAACATTATGGTTATCGTGTCGCGTCCCAGGCTAGACGGCGAGTGCAGACGCTGGCGGTACCGGTGCGACGAGGCGATCGGGCGGAGCAGCGTGGTCAGCGGTCCCCGTCGGCGTGGGTCTCCGGATCGAACTTGCCGAACGGGGTCGTCTCGTGGCTCCGGACGAGGACCTCGTCGGCCACCGTGAGGCCCATGTCCAGGAGCGCCTGCGCCACGGGCGTGATGTCGCTGTCCGACTCCCCGACGGCGGTCACGAGGAGGTTCCGATCGCCGGTGACCAGTTCCTGGACCGAGACGACGCCCTCGATGTCGAGGATGTCGGGGATCAGGTCGCCGCGGTCGGATATGGGGGCAGTGCAGTAGAGCAGCATGCGAAGCGGGTAGCCCGACTTCTGGTAGTCGACGTTGGCGCTGTACCCCTTGATGACGCCCCGGGACTCCAGGCGCTGGATGCGCTTCCGGACGGTGCTGTCGGAGGTGCCGGTTCGGCCCGCGATGTCGCCCGACGACGTGTTCCGCGCGTCCTCCTGGAGCGCGTAGAGGATGGCCCGGTCGACGTCGTCGACGTCCTCGTCGCCCATGTGAGTGTGTGCGTGAGGGAGCTACTTTACGTTTGTACGTGTCCGCCGCGCGGTCGGGGCGGGTGCCGCGCCGGCGCGTCGCGAGCACGCGACGCTTTTCCCCGGTGAGTGCCAACGGGCGGTCGATGGACCGAGAGACGGCCGTCGAACGCGTGGAGGCCATCGTCGACCGCGTCGAGAGCGACGTGCTGCCGGTGCCGGTGCGCGAGGTGTGGGTCTACGGCGACGTCGCCCTCGGTCTCGACCCGGTCGAGCGACTCGACGTCTACCTGACGAAAGACCTCCTCCTGAAGGACGACACCGCGGACTCGGACCGGGACTACGACGCCGCGTTCGGCGTCACCGGCGTCGGACGGACGGTACGGGCGGCGTGGGCCGAGCAGTACCCCGAGCACGTGCGCGCGAACGAGAGCGGCCACGTCGCGCCGGAGCGCTGTCTCGCCGCCCACCTCCTCCCGGACGACGCCCCCGTCCACCTCGAGGTGTGTAACGCCTCCTTCGAGGACAACGTCACCCAGCGATTGAAGGGCGCTCGCGCGCGCGAGGCCTACGAAGAGATCCTCGACCCGCGGGGGGCCTGCCTCTGGGCGGACGGGACCCGCTCGACGGAGGCATTCGACAAACTCCGCGCCGGCGAGTTCGTCTTCCCCACGCTGTCTGACGCCCTGGAGATGCTGGGGATGGACGTGTCGGAGGCCGAAACCGCCGCCGAGGCCGTCCGGGCGTACCGCGAGGGACAGACCGGCACCACGGTCCGGGGCGACGTGGTCTAGACGGCGCCGGCGGCGACGTGGAACGGGACCACCTCGGCCCGCCGGTAGCGCTCGTCGCGCATCTGTGCCGCGACGGAGCGGCCCATCGACCGCCAGTCCGCGCGGAGGGCGTCGTACTCGGCGGGCGTGAGCCCCCCCGCCAGCAGCGTCGCGCGCGTCTCGTCGAGGCGCGCCGCCGTCGCCTTCCGCCGGGCGGCCTCCACGTCCCGGTCAGCGTACGGCGGGTCGACGGTCCGGGCGTGGTGGTAGGTCGCGGTCTGGACCCCAGACAGACCCGCGTCGCGCAGGACGTCGGCGGCGTCGGCGCCGAGGGTGACGTCCGTGGGCACGCCGGCCACGTAGGCCTCGCGGGCCCGCCGGGCCAGGGGCGCTTCGCTGTCGACGGTCGAGGCGACGCTCACCGCCGCGTTGTCGGGTTCGACGACCGCGACCCGGTCGGCCGCGACGCGCGCGAACTCCCGCACCGCCCCGACCGGGTCGGGGAGGTTGACCAGGAGGGCCTGACAGACCACGAGGTCGAGCGCGCCGTCCGGGAACGGGAGGCGGGTGGCGTCGCCCCGGACGCGCGGGCCCGCCCCGGCCGCGAGGAGGTCGGCGTCGGCGTCGAGTGCCACGACCGACGCGTCGGGCGCCTCCTCGCGGAGGACCGCCGTGAACGCGCCCGTGCCGCTCCCGACGTCGAGGACGGTCGCCTGGTCGTCGAGCGCCAGGGGTGCGAGGGCCGAGCGGTCGTCCGCCCACATTCCCCGGCGGGTGTCGCGGAGGTAGGCGGCGTCGAACCGGCGCATGGGAGGTCGTAGCCGGCGACGCGGGAAAAGTCAGTCGTCCGCGCGGAACGCCTGCACCCGCTCGACGTTCTCCGCGAACCCCTTCCCGCCCTCGGTCGGCGTCTCGAGGACGAACGGCACGTCGCGGAGGGCGGGGTGGGTGACCACGGCGCGCAGGCCGTCCGCACCGATCTCGCCCTCGCCGACGTGGGCGTGTTCGTCCCGGTTGGTGCCGCGGGCGTGCTTGGAGTCGTTGAGGTGGACACAGCGCACCCGCTCGGTGCCGACCGCGTCGTCGAGGGCCGCGAGCGTCTCGTCGACGGCCGCCGGCGTCGTGAGGTCGTAGCCGGCCGCGAAGGAGTGGGCGGTGTCGAGGCAGACGCCGAGGGCCTGGTCGCTCAGCGCGAGGACGCGCCCGAGGTGGGCGAACTCGCCGCCGAGTTTGGTGCCGCTCCCGGCGTCGCTCTCGACGAGGACCGTCACGCCGTCGGGCACGTCGAGCTCGTCGAGAGCGCTCGCGGCGTTCTCGAGCCCGCGCGCGACGCCCGCGCCCGTGTGCGCGCCGAGGTGGACGTTCACGTAGGGGACGCCCAGTTTCGCGGCGGCCCGGAGTTCGGCCTGCAGCGACGCGACGCTCTTCTCGCGGAGGGCCGCCTTCGGCGTCGCGAGGTTCACGAGGTACGAGGAGTGGAGGACCCACGGGCCGACGTCAGCGTCGGCCGACGCCGCCCGGAACTGCTCGGCCTCCCGGTCGCCGACGTCGGGGTCGCGCCACACCTGTGGAGAGTGGGTGAATATCTGTCCGCAGTTCCCGCCGACCGCGACCTGTCGCTCGACGGCGTTGTCGACGCCGCCGGCGACGGAGACGTGGCCACCGACCCGGAGCATACGCCAGGTGGGGAGAGGGCAGTCAAAGCGGTGTCGGAGTCAGGTCCGGCGGACCCACTCGTCCGCCCCGTACTTCTCGGCGGCGAGGGCACGGGCGGCGGCGAGCTCGTCGTCGGTCCACTCGCCCTCGTCCGCGTCGGCCCACTCGCGGAGAGCCCCGGTCAGGGCCGCCACCGTCTCGGCGCGGTCGGCGCCCGTCACGGCGCGGACGCTCGTCACCCGCTCGCGGAACGTCGCGGCGTCGGGCGGGTCGGCGAACACGCCGAGGTGGCGGTCGGTCGTCCGCGCGTGGGTCACGGAGCCGTGCTGGATGACCGCGTCGCGCTGGCGGTACTGGGCGTTCCCGCTCACCTTCTTGACGCCGTCGGGTCGGTCGACGACCACGTCGTGGGCGGGGTGGAGCCCCCGGAGGTAGCAGGCCGGGTCGTAGACGGACGGGCGCTCGGACTCGACGAGACGGGCGGAGACGCCGAGTCGGTCGAACGCGTCGAAGACCGGATCGAGCAGTTCGTGGTAGGCCGCCAGCAGGTCCCCCGGGAGTTCGTCGGCGGGCGCGACGATGCTGTAGGAGACGTCCCCGTCGCGGTCGTGGTAGATGCCGCCGCCGCCGGTCTGCCTGCGGGTGACGGCCACGCCGGCCGCCTCGCAGGCCGCCCAGTCCACCGTGTCACTCGACTGGGCGTAGCCCAGCGAGAGCGTCCCGGGGTTCCACCGGTAGACGCGGACCGTCCGTGGCCCGCCCGCGGCGGCGGTGCTGGCGGCCACCTCGTCGAGCGCCATCTGCATCGGGCCCGGACGGGCCTCCTCGCGGACGAGGCGCCAGTCGCGGGACGCGTGGTCGGCCACGCCATCGGTTGGTCCGCCCGGTCGATAGGCGTTGTGGAACGACCGCCGGCGCGCGTTTCTCTCAGCGAGCTGTACTGTCCGTAGCGCTTAAGAGAGGCCCCGAGAAACTCGAATTCGAGTCAGACATGTCCCCGGAGGGAGCCAGACCGACCGTAGTCGTCGTCGACGACGAGGAAGGCATCGCAGAGGCGTACTCGTACTGGCTGTCCGACGAGTACGACGTCAGGACGGCCCAGAGCGGGGCGGGGGCGCTCGAGACCATCGACGAGGACGTCGACGTGGTGTTGCTCGACCGCCGGATGCCGGACCGCTCCGGCGACGAGGTCCTCGACCG
>JBDGTT010000004.1:15866-22912 GCA_042216525.1 Halobacteriaceae archaeon | reverse complement strand
CTCGACCGGCTCGAGGACGAGGACGCCGACTGTCGCGTCGTGATGGTGACGGCCGCCTACCCCGACTTCGACGTCGTCGAGATGCCCTTCGACGCCTACCTCATCAAGCCCGTCGACCGGGAGGAGTTGCTGGACGCCGTCGACCGGATGCTCACGCGCACGACCTACTCCGAACGCGTCCAGCGCTACTACGTCCTCGCGGAGAAGGTGGCCGCCCTCGAGGCCAACCACACGGAGACCGAACTCGCCGAGTCCGACGTCTACCAGGAGCTGGTCCGCAACCTCGACCGGGCGCGGGAGCGCGCAGCCGAGTCGTTCGCAACCGTGGCCGAGGAGCCCCTCTCCCCCGGGCTCTTCGACGACATCTAGACGTTCACGTCCTCGAGGTGTTCGTTGACGACGAGCAGCCCGCGCGCCGTGAGCGACGTCTGGTCGTCGACCTCCACGAGGCCGTCGTCGGCCAGTTCCGAGAGGATCATCGACACCTGCGCCGACTCCAGGTCGAGCATCCGGGCGAGGTGACCGCCTTCCGCGCCCGAGTAGAGTGCGACGAGGACCTCCTTGTCTGCCGGCGAGAGGTCGAGGTCGCGAACCGCCTCGAGGTGGGCGGCGTACTCGCGGCGCAGGTACCGCCCGAGGATGTTCATCGCGTCCGAGGACGCGAGCCGGAGTTGCGTGGTGTAGACGGTGCCGTCGACGACGTGGCGGACGGACAGCACCTGCCGGCTCGCGCCCTCGAGTTCGCGGGTGCGTCGCTCGAAGTGGACGACGTTCCCGAGTTCGATGGTCACGCGGCGGCCGTCGCCCTCGAGGGCGATGCCCCCGGACTCGATTCGGAGCGTGGCCCGCGCCGCCGCCGCGTCCGTGACGCGGCCGCCGACCTGCGCCGGGTGTCTGAGGGCGACGGTGGTGCCCGCGAGACGCGCCTTGTACAGCACCGTGACGAACCGGTCGATGACGTCGGCGTCGGCCTCCACGACCGCCGTGTGGGCCTCCCCGTCCCGCCGGAACCCGATGGTGACGGTGTCGTCGAAGAACTCGCGGGCCTTGACGGGGACCTCCCGGACGGCGACGTCGAACGTCTCCGAGAGCGGGACGGTCGTCTTCCCGGCGTCGCTCGCGAGGACGAGGCGGCGGTTGCTGAGCAGCACCCGACCGCTCGTCGGCTCCGACCCGTCGTGGCCCCGCGAGTCAACGAGAAACCGGCCCCGGAAGTCGGCGACGACGGACTCGCTCACGGGTCCCACCACCGGTCGCCCGGGTCACGCCTCGCGGCCGCGGGGCGAACACCGGAGGCGGGGCGACGTCTCATATCTGCAGGATGAGGGAGGTGAGCCACTTCGTCAGGACGGCGACGACGGCCCCCAACCACGTTAATCCGACGAAGTGCAGCAGGCCGGCGAGGGGGTTGCCGCCGTCGACGTTCCGGATCATCAGCGCCGAGAGACCCGCGTTGAACAGGATGACGCCCACCAGCAGGCCCTCGATGAGCGGAATGTTGTAGACGCCGGTGTGGATGAGTTTGCCGACGCCGAGGCCGCCGGTGGCCGAGGACAGGTCCAGCGACATGCTCGCGAGGATGTTGACGACCTGCAGGCCGATGAAGAAGGCGAACGTGGAGGCGGCGGAGATGCCGTACAGCAGGCCGATGAGCGTGATCGTCGCCTGTCTGCGGCGCTCGCGCAACTGGAGCACCTCGCTCATGTTCTCGCTGATGAGTTCGCCCAGTTCCTGCGGGTCGCCGCCCATCTGACGGCCCACGAGGTACATCTCGCTGAACTTCTGGATGAGGTACGAGCGGGCCTCCACCGCGAAGTACCGCCACGCGTTCGACGTGGCGATGCGCATGTTCAGCCGCTTGTAGAGGTCGTCGACGTTGTCGGTGAGCGTGCCGAAGTCCTTCCGGCGCAGGTCCTCGAGCACCGCCGAGGAGGTGCTCTGTTTGGCGCTCTCGCTCGCGCCTAGCGCCCGGATGAAGCTGGGGAACTGCTCGTCGCGTCCGACGATTGCCTGCTCCTCCCGACGGACGAGGATGCCGGGCAGGACCAGCGGCGTGACCGGGACCGCGGCGTACAGCGGGAGCGGGAACGACCCCGGCCACAGCGCCGAGGGGCCGGGCGAGACGCCCAGGACGTCCCCCGCCGAGAGGACGGCGAGGACGGCTGCGAGGACCCCCCCGACGACCAGCGCGGCGGTGATGCGTCGCGTCGTCTCGTCGCCCCGTTCGTCGGGGTGGAACCAGACCGGGTCGTCGGGCGAGACGGTCCGGATGGCGAAGGCGAAGCCCGTCTGGACGAAGACGTAGAGGACGATGACCCCCGCGACCGTCATGAAGGGGTCCGTCCCCGTCAGGATGGGGAGGACGATGGCGAAGACCAGCGCGAAGGTCATCGACAGCACCATCGAGAGGTAGAGGTCCTTCATCACCTCGAGGTTGTTGAGCGCGCTCTCGTAGACGGTGACGTAGTTCTCGATGACCACCTCCTGCTCGGAGAGGAGGAAGTTCTTGATGCCCTGCCCGGCCCCCAGCGAGTACGAGAGGCGGTCGAGCAGGTCCGCGACCGGCTGGCTGGGCACGCGGTTCGCCCGGATGCGACAGGCGTCGTCGAGGCTCTGGTTCCACGTGTCGACCAGTTCCGAGATGCGACGCATCTCCCGCGCGAGTTCTCCGTACTCCTCCTCCTCGGCGAGCGTCCGGAAGACCTCCATCCGGTCGATGTTGGTCGTCGAGAGCACCGTCATGTGCGTGATGAGCAGGTGGAGGTGGTTCTCCATCCGGTTGCGGCGCTGCTCGACCCGGAGTTTCGGGTAGATGACCGCGGTGACGGCCACCAGCAGGCCCAGCAGGACGACCGGCAGGCGGACCACGAGCGGGAAGGGGAGCACGAGCGCCAGGACGACGCTGACCGGCACCGCCGCCAGCGCCGGCAGCACGACGGCGAGCAGGTAGCGGCGCCGCGAGATGCCGAGCTGGTCGTAGGCGGCGAAGATGGCCGCGACCGTCTCCGAGAGGTTCAGGTCCGCGAGGCCGCCCGCTCGGTTGGCCTCCGCGCCGGACATCTACAGGTCACCCGAGCGGTGGATGTCGAACGGGAGTCCCTCGACGCCGTCGCGCTGGAACGCGTCGATGGTCTCGTTGACCTCGTGGTAGCCCATGATGTCCTCCTGGAACATCCGGCGCATGATGTCGGCGCGGAACTGGAGGTCGTCGTAGATGTCCCGGGTGTCGGCGTAGCCGAGCAGGGTGGCGATCTGCTCCTCGAGGACGTAGGAGTTGTTCATCCCCTGGAAGACGATCTCGTCCTCGACGGGGTCCCAGTTGAACACCTCGCGGGTGACGACCCCGCCCATCTCGTCGGAGTAGCCCTCGATCTCCTGGACGCTGGTCACGCGCCGGAGCACCTGGTCGCCCTGCTTCACGCGGTTCTGGAACAGGGCGACGTCGGCGTTGTCCATGAACGTCTCGGGGACGTTGATGGGTTCGCCGGTGAACCGCTGGATCATCGAGACGATGTCCGACGCGTGGAAGGTCAACATCACCGGGTGACCGGTCTGGGCGGCCTGGAAGGCCATCTGCCCCTCCTCGCCGCGGACCTCGCCGACGATGATGTAGTCGGGCCGGGAGCGCAGGGCCGTCGCCACGAGGTCGAAGAGGTCGACGTCGGCGCCCTCACCCTGCCCCTCGCGCGTGAGGAGTTGCTGCCACGTGTCGTGTGGCGGCAGGACCTCCGCGGTGTCCTCGGCCGTGTATATCTTCGAGTCCCGGGGGATGAACGACAGGGAGGCGTTGAGCGTCGTGGTCTTCCCGGACGCCGTCTCCCCGACGACGAAGACGGTCTGCTCGTTCTCGAGGCAGAGCCAGAGGTAGGCCGCGAGTTCCGGGCTGAGCGTGCCCCACTTGGTGATCTGGGCGATGGACAGGGGCGTGTCCTCGCCCTGCCGGATGGTCAGGGAAGGCCCCTTGACGCTCACGTCGTCGCTGTAGACGATGTTGATGCGCGAGCCGTCGGGCAGCGTGGAGTCGACGATGGGGTCCGAGTCCGAGACCGGGTCGCCCATCCGCTCGCCCATGTTGCGGAGCCAGGAGTCGAACTCCTCGGGGGTGCCGAAGTCGACCGTGGTGTCGAGCATGCCGAAGGTGCCGTGGTCGACGTAGCACTCGTGGGGGCCGATGACGTGGATGTCCTCGTTCTGCGGGTCGCGCATCACCGGTTCGAGCGGCCCGAACCCGACGATGTCGCGGTTCAGCCGGTACCGGACGTTCTGGTAGGTCTCGCGGGTGAGTTCGACCGTCCCGCCGAACAGGTTCCGGATCCACCGACGGATGCGCTCGAACAGCGACTCGGCCTCGCCCTTCAGGGCGACCGTCTCCGCGAGGAGTTCCTCGATGCGGTCGTCGTACTCCGACTCGTTCTCCGGTGCCGGCTTGGAGACGCTCCGCCGGAGCAGCTGGCGCTTGATCTCCTGGTAGACCGCCCGCTCGGTCTCCGAGAGGTCGGGTTCGATGGCGTAGTACTTGGTGTCCTGGCCGAGGTCGCCGTACACGTGGGTGAAGATGGGGCCGCCGACCGAGTAGAGGACGTTCGGGCGGTCGGTCTCGTAGTCCCCGGGTTCCTCGACGAGCAACGGGAACTCGCCCGTGATCTGCTTGAACTTCCGGAGGTGGTCCCGCAGGTGTGGGCGGTTGGCCGCGACCTGGCGGAGGTCGTCGGATATCTGGGCGGTGCCGTGGTCGGTCATCGGTCAGGCGACGCTCCGGCTCTCGATGACGACTCCGGCCCCGGAGCGGACCGAGTAGCCGATGGTGTCTCCGACCTGTTCGCCCATGCCCGCGAACCGCTTGACGGAGATGTTGCGACGGACGTCGTTGCCCACCTCGATCATCTGGAGTTCGAGGTAGACGTCGGCGATGGAGCGGAACGGCCCGATGGCCTCCTCCTCGACCGTCGTGGGGTCGACGGTGAGGACAATGACGCTCCCGTCAGAGATCACCTCCCGGAAGAAGGAGATGATCTCGAGGGCGGCCTGTCGCTCCTCGTTCTGCCGGACCAGCGACTCGAAGGTGGGGTCGTTCCGGAGGATGGCGTCGAAGGTGTCGATGGCGACCACCTCGGGTTGCCACATCACGTCGGCGTCCATGAGCCGATTGAGCAGTTCCTTGCGCGTGCCCTCCTCCTCGGAGAAGGCACCCCCGGAGTCGAGGTCGGCGTGCAAGAAGAGCAGTTCCTCGCCAAGCAGCGGTTCGACCACGTCGTAGTCGAGCGAGTGCATCTGCTGGATGAACCCGCCGACGGTGAACTCCGTGGAGAGGTACGTCGTCGTGTACCCCTCCGTGTAGAGACCGTACGTGAACCGCTGGCTCAGCACGCTCTTGCCGGCGCCGTACTCCCCCTCGAGGAGGACGATGCTCCCGGGCGGGATGCCGCCGCCGAGTTCTTTGTTCAGGCGGTCGCGGTCATCCAGTCCCAGCGACAGCAGGTCACGTGCGCTCATGTGCGGAAGGTGAACACCTCCGAGTCGCCGTTGACCACGAGTTTCAGCCGGTGGTCGCCCGCGGGGAGGGTCGGGGCGCTGACGTTGACGTACGCCACGTCGCCCTCGTCCCACGTTGGCGAGCCCACGGGCGAGACGGAGACGACGGTGCGGTACTGTCCGTCGAGGAGGACGTCGACCGCCGCAGAGTCGGCCCGCAGTCTCCGTGTCCCGGTGTTCTTCACCAGCAGGGTGACGTTCCCGTTGCCGTTGCGGTCGTAGACCGTGCTGCCCGCGTCGCTTATCACCTCCACGTCGGTGTGTATCTCCGCGCTCTTGTCGAGGCTCTGGGCCGATATCGCGCTGCTGATGTCGTCGACGGTGTGGGTGAGCGTGCCGGCGACGCTGGTCGCCACCAGCAGGCTCGCGATGAAGATGATGAGGTGAGAGGTGGGGACGCTCGCCACTCAGACCACCCCCGTCACGGCGACTCCCGGGCCGGTGACGACTTTCACCCGTGACGGCGTCGCGTTCTGCCTGACGGCCACCTCGAGGGTCTCGCCGGGGGTCCAGAGCCGACTCCCGGCCGCGCCACGGACCGTGAGCGTCGCGTTCGTCTCGTAGTCGTTGTCGACCAGGACGTCCGTGTCGTTCAACCGGAGCGTCGTCGATCCGTTGTTCGTGACGACGGCGGTCAGCGTGTCGCTGGTCGCGTTGTACGACGCGGTGCGCATTTCCACGGCCGTGTTCCGCTGCCGGAGGAGGCTCTCGGCGGTCGCGTGGCGCGCGTCGCGGAGGCGCTCCTGCCCGTTCGTCGTCGCGGCGTAGAACGTCCCGAAGCTCACCAGGCCGGCGACGAGCAACACCGCGACCGTCGCGCTCACGCTAAACCCCATCGGGCTCGCCCCCGTCCCAGTGCTCGATGAGCGTCGTCGCCTGCTGGTCGTCCGCGATGCGGCTGATGTAGGCGAGGCTCCGCCGGTGGTGTTCGGGCGTCAGCGAGGGGGGCGCGCCGTCGGCCGCGAGACTGGCACGCCCGGCGCCCCCGGCCCGGGCCGTCGGACCGGTCCGCATCGCTCCCGGCCGCTCGACGTCGGCCTCGTACTCCGTCAGGTCCACCTCGGCCGTGGTCTCGAGGCCCTCGTCCGCGTCGCCGTCCGCCGCGTCGGCCACCCAGACGAACTCGTCGTCGCCCGTCCCGTCGGCGTCGGCCGCTGGCGCGTCGCCGCCCGCGGTGGAGGCCGCCGCGTCCGCGGAGGGCGTGATGCCGGGCAGGAACGCCCGGAGGGCGTCGGCGGCCGCCGCGTCGAGCCACTCGATGTCCTCGTAGTAGCCGATGGCGGCTCTGCTGCCGGCGGGGCCGGCCTCGACGACCAGGTACTCCAGCCACTCCATCACGAGCAGGTCGACCGCGTAGCCGTCCGGGAGCCCGCGGAGGTACGGCCGGCTCGTTCCGGCGCCGACCTCGCCGAGGTTCTCGGTCGGCGGCGCCCCGTCGTCGGCTGAGGTCGTCGGCTCTGCGCCGTCCGGGCCGGGGGCCGCCGTCGAATCGTCCGGGCCGGGGGCCGCCGTCG
>JBDGTT010000004.1:0-15766 GCA_042216525.1 Halobacteriaceae archaeon | reverse complement strand
CGACGTCACCGCTCCCGCCGTCGTCGAAGCCGTCGTCGAAGTCGTCGTCGAAGTCGTCGTCGAAGTCCCCGTCGAGGTCGTCGTCGAAGTCGTCGCCGAAGTCGTCGCCGCCGCCGAGGAGGTCGTCGCCGCCCGCCTCTTCCTCCTCGAGCGGGTCGTCCGCGTCGTCGCTCTCCCCGAACAGGTCCATCAGTCCCACGGACACCACCTCCGACGCACGGTCAGCGGCCGTCGGCCCGACGCGCCCCCCGCGACCACGGCGACGACCGGGCGGTGCGACGGACCGACTGACGACCTGTTCGACTCCATCGGGTGCGTATGTGCCCGCCCCGTTTTTCAAGATTGCCTCTTACGTATCAGCGTTGATAATTGACTGGTCAGAGCGACCGAACGTCGCCGGCATTCCGCACGGAGAGGGTCCCGCGACAGAAGGACAGCGAGCGGCCCCGAGAGCCGCCCACGTCGGCGGCCACGATCCGGACGCCCCGGTCGGGCAGGACCTCGCGGGCGGCGTCGGCGTTTCGACTGCCGACAGCGTCCCCGGAGAACGAGAGCATGTCCGCGCCGCCGGCGATCTTGGCCTCGACGCGCGCCGGGTCGGCGCCGGCCGCCGCCATCTCCTCGAGGAGGGCGTCGACGCCGGTGTCGACGAACTTCGCGGGGTCGCCGCCGACCGAGTCGGCCGCGCGGGGCAACATGGCGTGCTCGAGGCCTGCCACCCCCGTCTCCGGGTCGTAGAGCGCGATGCCCAGACAGGAGCCGAGCCCGCTGGTCGTCAGCGCGACGTCGCCGGTCGCGACGGCGTAGTCCGCGACGCCGACGGCGACGCGCTCGGGGCCGTCCGCCCCGGTCCCGCGAGCCTCGCCCGGGTCACATCTCGCCATTCTTCATGCCGGCGAACGAGCGGGGCTCGGTGTCGAGTGGCTGGTCGGCTTCGATGGAGCGGAGCGCCGCGGACAGTTCGTCGGCCTCCGGGAGGACGTAGATGTCACAGCCGACCTCCCGGTCGTCCGTCCGGATGACGGTGTCGACGATGAACGCGTGCTCCTGGGTCCGGCCGAGGCGCGCCGCGATGGGGTCGACGAGCGCGCTGCCCATGTCGTGGACGAACGAGGGTGGAGAGTGGTCGATGGTCGTCTCGAGGACGTTCGCCCACCCGTCGATGAACCCGCTGGTCATCACGTTCCCGATCTCCTCGAGGGCGCTCCGGGTCATCCCCTCGAACGCGTCGTCGGGCTCTGTCGGCAGGAGCGCGGCGGCGATGTTGCGCGCCGAGGGTTCGTCGAAGAGGATGGCGACGTAGCCGCTGGGCGTGCCGTCCAGTTCGAGGACGACGCCCACGTACCGGTCGTCGCCGACGTGCGAGGGGGCGTCCTCGATGGGGACGAAGCTCAACCGACTCACGTCGACCGCCGTGTCCATGCCGGTCATCGTCGTCATGGTCTCGGACGCGCCCTCCGCCCCCTTGGCCGCGAGGCGGTTGAACGTCGAGAGCTTCTCGACGTCGACGGCGGCGCCGTCCCCGTCGCCCTCCCGCAGGAGGCGGGCGAACGACTCCCGCTCGGGGAGCAAGTAGAGGTGGAAGGAGACGTCCTCGTCCAGGGCCCCGAGGTGGCTCTCGAAGGCGAAGAGGTGTTCGCCCGCGACGGCGGCGTCTTCCGACTGGACCAGTTCGGCCGCTCGCGCCGGGCCGACGTACTCCGGCGGTTCGATGTCGATTGTGGTCCCGAGGTAGTCGGCCCACCCGTCGAGGAAGCCGCTGGTGACGATGTTTCCCACCTCGGTGATGCCCTCCCGACCGACGGAGTCGCGGTCCAGCAATCGGGGCAGCACCTCGCCGAGGAGGTGGTCCGCCGTCCCCTGCTCGAAGACGAGCAGCGCGTCGCCGGCCAGGCCGCCATCGAACCCGATGTGGACGCCGGTCATGTCCCACTCGCTGAGCGTCTGCTGGAGGTCGGCGCTCTTCGCCAGACTCAACCGGGTGACGTCCACCGACGTCTCGACGCCGGTGAGCATCGACAGCGACTCCGCGGCCCGCCCGGCGCCCTCCCGGGCCAACGAGTTGTAGGTCCCGAGCGCCTGGATGTCGACCTGCATCAGTCAGGCGGGGACGACGTCGTCGATTGCCTCGAGGACGTTGGGCTTCTGGAAGGGCTTGGTGATGTAGCCCGACGCGCCGGCCTTGATGGCCGCCTTCATCTTCTCCTCCTGCCCGACGCTCGTGCACATGATGACCGTGGCGCCCGGGTCGGTGTCGGTTATCTCGTCGGTGGCCTCCACGCCGTCGCGGATCGGCATCACGATGTCCATCATCACCAGGTCGGGGTCCTCGGAGGCGTACAGTTCGACGGCCTCGACGCCGTTCTCGGCCTCCCCGACGACCTCGAACCGCGACTCGAGGATCTCGCGCAGGAGACTCCGCATGAACTCGGAGTCGTCCGCGATGAGCACGCTCGGCATGGAGTCGGCTTCCCGATGCCGGAAGATAAATCCACCCGACCGATTATCAGCCCTGATAGCCTTCGGGGGCGCTCAGGAGACGACGGCGTCGGGGTCGAGCCAGATGACGAACTCGTCGTCTCGCTTCAGCATGCCGCGGATGGCCTCGTCCTCGACGGGCGAGTCGTCGACGTCGGACCCATCGACGCGGACGACCTGGTACACCTCGTCGACGACCCACCCGATGGCCTCGCCCTCGTCCATCCGGTCGGGGTCGAGGACCACGATGCGACGGCCGTCGCCGACACCGCCGACGTTGAGGACGTGCTTGGGGTTGATGATCGACGTGGTCCGCCCCCGCAGGTCCATCACGCCCTCGACGTGTGGCGGGGAGTTCGGGACCGTGGTCAGGTCGCCCATGTCGACGATTTCGGCCACGTACTCGATGTCGAGACAGTACGTCTCCGAGCCGAGTTGAAATTCGAGCACCTGTGCATCCGAGTTCGTGACGCCGGCGGCGTCGCTGTTCGTGGTTGCCATGGTTCAGTGTGTTCCGCCAGTCTCCTGCTCCCGGACGAGTGTCGCGATCTCGTTCACCTTGGCCGTCTGCTCCTGGTTCGCGGCGGCGACCTCCTCGACCTCGTCCGCGATCTCGTCCGCGCGGTCGGCGGCCTCGTCGACCATGCTGGCCACCTCCTCGGTCGAGGCGGCCTGGTCGTCGGTCGCGGTGGCGACCTCGGCGATGCCCTCGCTGGTCTCCCGGACCGCGTCGTCGATGTCCTGGAGGTTGCCGAGGGCCTCCTCGACCATGTCGATGCCGCCGTCGATCTGGTCGGTCGTCTCGTCGAGGCTCTCGACCGTCTCGTCGGTGTTCCCCTTGATCTCGCTGACGACCGACTCGATCTCCCCGGCGCGCTCCTGGGACTCCTCCGCGAGGCTCTTGACCTCGTCGGCGACGACCGCGAAGCCCTCGCCGGCCTCGCCCGCTCGCGCCGCCTCGATGGAGGCGTTCAGCGCGAGCAGGTTCGTCTGGTCCGCGATGTCGTTGATGACGTCGACGATGGCGTCGATCTCGTCGACGCTCTCCCGCAACTGTTCGACGTCCTCGGAGACGCTCTCCGCGGCCTCCTGGACCTCCTGCATCGTCTCGACCGCGTCGTCTGCGGAGTCGACCCCGTCGCTGGCGAGCGTGCGGGCCTCCGAACTCATCGACTTGACCTGCTCTGCGCTCGAGGCGATCTCCTCGACCGTGGCCGAGAGGTTCGAGACCTCCTGGGCCACCGTCTGCATGTTCCCCGACTGCTCCGCAGCCATGTCGCTGATCTCCTGGGAACTCGCCGCGATGCCCTCGCTGGTCTCGCGGAGTTCGCCGAGGGAGTCGTCGAGGCCGGCCACCATCTCGTCGCCCGTCCCGTCGTCCGCTGTCTCCGCCACGCCGTCGCGTGCCTCGGCAAGTGTGTCCGTAGACATCCCGTGGCGAGGACTGGGCAGGACACTTACATAAGCGTGACCACCAGATTATCAGCCCGGATAATCGAGGGCGGGGCGACGACGATTCCGGCGCTACCAGGTGATTATCAGGCGTGAATATGGGGGAGAAACGCCTATATGTCGGCTCGCGATTCACGCAACTAATGCGAGAGACGGGACTGCACGCGACCGCCGGGGGCAGGCTGACGCGCCGCGGACGGGGGGCACGGCCGTGACGGCCGTGCGTGACGTCGACGCGGTCGTGGTCGACGACTCCCGGTTCATGCGGACGATGATCGTCGACATGCTCGAGGACGCGGGCATCGCGGTGGCGGCGGAGGCCGAAAACGGCGTGGAGGCCGTCGAGCGCGTCCGCGAGGAGCGACCGGACGTCGTCACCATGGACGTCGAGATGCCCCGCATGGACGGCATCGAGGCCGTCGAGCGCATCATGGAGGAGGTGCCGACGCCCGTGCTGATGCTCTCCGCCCACACCGAGGACGGCTCCGAGGTCGCGTTCGAGGCGATGGAGCGCGGGGCCGTCGACGTCTTCACCAAGCCGGGCGGCGAGATATCGGCCGGGATGACGACCCACGAGGACCGCCTCGTCGAGAAGGTGGTCTCGGTGGCCAACTCGGACGTCATGGCGACGCGCGTCGGTCGGAGTTCCGGGACGGCCACCGCGACGGAGACGGCCGGCGGCCACGGCGCCCCGACGCTGGTCGTCGGCGCGTCGACCGGTGGCCCGAACGTCGTCGAGCGAGTTCTCGCCGACCTCCCGCGGGCGGCCAACTTCCGGGTGCTCGTCGTCCAGCACATGCCCGACGAGTTCACGAACCGGTTCGCGGCCCGCCTCGACGAGCGCACCGAGTACGACGTCTGGGAGGCCGCCGACGGCGACCGGGTCGCCGGCGGCGAGGCGGTCGTCGCACGCGGCGGGCACCACCTCCGCGCCGCGTCCTGGACGCCCCGACGGCTCCGGGTCGAACTCACCGACGACCCGCCCGAACACGGGGTGCGGCCGGCCGTCGACGTCACCCTCCGCTCGGTCGCGGAGGTGGTCGACGGCGCGCTGACGGCGGTGGTCCTGACCGGGATGGGTCGCGACGGCGCGGAGGGCGTCGAGGCCGTCGCGGCGGCCGGCGGTCGGGTCCTCGCACAGGACGAGGCCACCGCCGTCGTCTACGGGATGCCGGGCGCGGCGGTCGAGACCGGCTGTGTCGGCCAGGTCCTCCCCGTCGAGAACATCGCGAAGGGCATCATCGAGGCCACCGAGGGGGTTCGAGCGTGACCGACGACTACCTCGAGGCGTTCGTCCGCGAGAGCGAGGAGTCGATCACGGCGCTGAACAACTCGCTGCTCGCCCTCGAGGACGACCCCGACGACGAGGAGGCGATGGAGGAGATATTCCGGACCGCCCACACGCTGAAGGGCAACTTCGGCGCGATGGGCTTCGAGGACGCCAGCGACCTCGCGCACGCGGTCGAGGACCTCCTCGACGCCATCCGGAGCGACGACCTCGCCATCACGCCCGAGGTGATGGACCTCGTCTTCGCCGGCGTCGACGAGATATCCGTGATCCTCGACGACATCGAGGCCGACGGCGAGTCCCACGTCGACCCCTCGGAGACGGAGGCGGCCATCCGCGCGGTCCTCGAGGAGGGACCACCCGACGACGCGCCGACGGGTGCGGACGACGCCAGCGCACCTGGAGACGGGGCGGCCGAGGCCGCGACCGTCGAGGGGCTCTCGGACCCCGCGGCGGCCGCCGACGCGGACGGGGGCGTCTTCCGCGTGACCGTCACCGTCGGGGAGACCGAGATGCCGGGCGTCGACGCGATGCTCGCCCTCGAGTCCGCGGCGGACCGCGTCGAGGTGCTCGAGACCGCGCCGGACCGGGACGCGGTCGAGGACGGCGACCACGGCGGGGAGTTCGCGGCCTTCGTCGTCGCGGACGGGGAGGCGACCGCCGCGGGCGCGTTCGAGACGACCGACGTCGCCGCCGTCGAGACGCGCGAGGTCACCGACGCCGTGGCCGCGGCCGCCGACGGCGCGGACGACGGGGGGGACGGAGGCGCGAGCGGCGACGGTGGCACGGCGGGCGCCGAGAGCGCGGCGGACGGCGGGGGCGGCGACACGGCGGCCGACGAGGGTGCGGCCACCGGCGCGGACGGCGCCGATGGCGGTAGCGACGGGGACGACGCCGACGGCGGGAGCGGCGGGCCGTCCGGCGGGACCGCTGTCTCCACGGAGAACATCAAGTCCGTGCGCGTCGACGTCGAGCAACTCGACGACCTCCACGGACTCATCGAGCAACTGGTGACCAGTCGAATCAAGCTCCGCCAGTCGGTCGAGGACGGCGACGAGAAGAGCACGGGGGACAACCTGGACGAACTCGACAAGATCACGTCGAACCTGCAGAGCACGGTGATGGACATGCGGCTCATCCCCGTGAAGAAGGCCGTGAACAAGTTCCCGCGGATGGTCCGGGACCTCGCCCGCGAGGAGGGCAAGGAGATCGACTTCGAGATGGTGGGCGTCGACGTCGAACTCGACCGGACCATCCTCGACGAGATCAGCGACCCGCTGATGCACGTCATCCGGAACGCGGTCGACCACGGCATCGAGCCCCCCGACGAGCGCGAGCGCAAGGGCAAGCCCCGCGAGGGCCAGATACGGCTCCGGGCCGAACGGGAGCGGGACCACGTCACCATCACCGTCGAGGACGACGGCGCGGGCCTGGACGTGGACCGCATCAAGGAGACGGCCCGCGAGGAGGGCATCCGCACCGAGCGAAACCTCGACGAGGCAGACGACGGCGACGTCTACGACCTCGTCTACCATCCCGGGTTCTCGACGTCCGAAGAGGTCACGGACGTGAGCGGCCGTGGCGTCGGGATGGACGTGGTCCACAGCACCGTCACGCGCCTCGACGGATCGGTCTCGGTGGACAGCGAACCCGACGAGGGCACGGCCGTCACCCTCCGCCTGCCGGTCTCGGTCGCCATCGTCCGGGTGCTGTTCGTCGAGGTGGGGACCTCGGAGTTCGGCATCCCCATCAAGAACATCGACGAGGTGAGCAACGACGAGCCCATCCGGACGGTCAACGGCGAGGAGGTCGTCCCGGTCGGCGACACCGCCTATCCGCTCGTTCGCCTCGAGGACGCCCTCGACTCGGCGGTGGCCGCGGACGGCGGCGAGGGCGGGATGTTCCTTCGCATCCGCGAGGACGAGCGGGAGGCGGTCCTTCGCTGTGACGACGTCACCCAGCAGGAAGAGGTCGTCATCAAGCCGTTCCAGGGACAGTTGAGCGACGTCGAGGGGCTGAGCGGCACCGCCGTCGTCGGGGACGGGAAGGTGGTGCCGATACTCGACGTGGGGACGCTATGACCGCCCGGGAGAGGTGGACGCGATGGCGATGACGGACGGCTTCGAGCGCCTCGTCTCCTACATCGAGGAGGAGGTCGAGTTCGCGACCAGCTACTACAACGACGCCTACCTGGACCGCCGCATCTCGGCGCGGATGCGGCGCACGGACAGCGAGGACTACGGGACCTACCTTCGGCTGCTGCGCGACGACCAGGACGAGCGGGCGGCGCTGCTCGACTTCCTCTCGGTCAACGTGACGAGTTTCTTCCGCAACCCCGAGGTGTGGGAGGCGCTCCGGCCGCTGCTCGCGGAGTCCACCTCCGGCAGGGGCCGCACCGAGTGGTGGAGCGCGCCGTGCTCGGACGGCCGCGAGCCCTACTCGCTGGCGATGCTGGCACTCGACGACGACGGCGTCGACACGCGGCGCCTGTCCATCACCGGCTCGGACATCGACCGGGAGGCGCTGGCGACGGCGCGGCGGGGCTGCTACGAGACCACGCGGACGACCGACGTGGCGGCCGAACTCGAGCCGCTCTCGACCTACGAGCCCTACGTCGACCGGGACGGAGACGCGTTCTCCGTCCGGGACCGCGTCAAGGAGCTCGTGACCTTCGATCACCACGACCTCATCCGCGGGGACCCTCGGTCCGGGTTCGACCTCGTGCTCTGCCGGAACCTGTTCATCTACATCGATCCTGCGTACAAGCGCCCCGTCTTCGAGACAATCCGGGACTCGCTGGAGTCCGGTGGCTACCTGGTCATCGGGAAGACGGAGACGATGCCGAAGGCGTTCCGTGACGCGTTCGAACCGGTCGACAAGACAAACCGCATCTACCGGAAACAGTGATGTCGCTCTACGAACTCCAGCGGGACGGTGACACGGAGGAACTGCTCGCGATGCTCCGCGAGAGCGAGAGCGCGGCGGTCCGCGAACGGGCGGCGGAGCTCGTCGAGGACGACCTCGAGGAGGCCGGCGTCGCCACGCTGGTCGAGGCGGCGAGCGACGACCCGGACCCGGACGTTCGCGCGGCGGCCGTCGACGCACTCGACCGACAGGGGCTGTCGGCGCTCGAGGCGTTCCTCGCGGACCTCGCGGGGGTCGACGCCGGCGGCGCGGACTGGACGCGGGCGGAGTCGATGGTGGAGGTCCTCGACCACGACGACCCGGAGGCCCGGATGGCGGCGGCGACGGTGCTCGGCAGCCTTGACGCCCCCGAGGCCGCGCCCTCCCTCGCGAACCGACTCGACGACCCGGACCCGCGCGTCCGGGAGCGGGCGGCGACGGCCTGTGGCCGACTCGGCGTCCCGGGCGTCCGCTCGGCCCTCGAGGCGGCGCTCGACGACGCGGTCCCCGACGTGCGCCGCGAGGCCGCGTCGGCGCTCGGTGCCATCGGGGGCGACCGGGCCGTCGCCGTCCTCCGGGACGCGCTCGAGGACCCGGACGCGTCGGTTCGGCGCGAGGCCGCCACGGCTCTGGGGTCGTTCGGCACGCCGGCGGCGGTCCCGGACCTCGTCGCCGCCCTCTCCGACGACGCCGAAGCGGTGCGCCGGGCGGCCGTCTACTCGGTGGTCCAGTTGCTGTCGGAGGCGCCCCCAGACCGGAGCCACGAGGTTCGCGAGTCCGTCGTCGAGGAGCTGCAGACCGTCGAGGGGAGCGCGGTCACCGAACCGCTCGTGACGCTCCTCGAGGAGAGCGACCAGTCCGGCTACCGACAGAACGCGACGTGGCTGCTCGGGCGAATCGGCGACGGCGACGACAGACGGACCGTCCGGGCACTGGTGGACGCACTCGACGACGACGACGCCACCGCGCGGTTCGCCGCGACGAGCCTCGCGGCCATCGGGGGGACCGCGGTCGAGGGGAACCTGCTCGACGTCGTCGAGGACGAGGGCGCGTCCTCGGACGCGCGCGCGATGGCCGCCTTCACGCTCGGGAAGGTCGGCGGAGAGCGGGCGCGGGAGCGACTCGGCCGGGTCGTCGACGAGACCGACGACCCGGAGGTGCGAAAGCGGTCGTTCAGCGCGCTCTCGAAGCTAGGAGGGGTCTGACGTGGCCGAGGGCGAGCAGAAGTTGGTGGACACGCGGGGCCGGTTCACGCAGGTCGTGAAGAACGGCCGCGAACTGACCGACGCCGGGTGGACGTCGGGGCGCGTCCTCCTCTCGAACCGGCGCATCGTCCTCGCCGCGAGTGCCGGCAAGCGTGACATCCCGCTCTCGGCGGTCGAGAGCCTCGGTGGCCGGTACGACCACAACCAGGCCCTCGCGAGCGTCGGCGACTACGTCGCGGTCACGTTCGGCGACAACGTCGTCCTGGTCGCGGCCGAAGACGGCGAGGCCTTCGAGGACGGCCTCTTCCGGGCGCTACTCGACCGGTCGGTCCTGCTCGTCCGCCACCCCGCCGTGGAGGGCGGGGTCGTCCAGGACACCGGGTGGGAGAAGGCCCGCATCAAACTCGGAGACGGAGTCGTGAACCTCGCGCTCGCGACCGGGACCTTCGTGGAGATCGAACTCGACGACGTGGGGGACGTCGACACGGCGGAGCGAACCGTCGACGGCGAGACCCGGCAGGTGGTCGAGGCCGAACACACCGTCGACGAGACCAGCGTCTGGACGTACGTCTCCGGGCCGACCCGCCGGTGTGAGTTCCTCCGGTCGCTCCTGGCGCGAAGCGTCGAGGAGACCCAGGCCTCGCTGGACCTCGACAAGACCGAGCGGGAGGTGCTGACGGCCCTCTACTCCGGCGTGTCGCCCTTCGAGATTCCGGACTTCCTCGGCCTCGACGTCGACGACGCAGAGGAGATATTCGAGCGACTCGTCGACCTAGACGTCCTCGACGAGGTGCGGAAGCGCCGCGAGGTGACGCTGACGGCCCGCGGCCGGAACATCGCGAGCGAGTCCATCGGCGATCAGTGACGCCACGGACCGGGGATTTTTACCCCCCATTACCATTAGCGATACCATGGCCACGAGCGAGTACGCGGGGGCGGACGCGAGGGAGTTGCTGCGGACGCTCGGGGACAAGTACAACGCCGAGATACTCGGCGCGACGCACGAGGCGCAATCGGCCCAGGAGCTGAGCGACGAACTCGACGTCCCCATCGCCACCTGTTACCGGCGGATCAACGACCTGACCGACGCCGAGTTCCTCGAACTGGAGGACAGCGTCCTCACCGACGACCGGCGACGCGTCGACGTCTACCGGCGCGGCGTCGAGTCGCTCCGCATCGAATTCGGCGACGGGGACGTCAGCGTCGTGCTCGAGGAGCGCTCCGGCGTCAAGACCAAACTCGACGACGCGTGGCGGACGCTCTCGGACCCTCGCTGAGCAGTTATCAGCACAGATAATTCGGGGGAGAGGTTTACGCCCCCTGGCTGCGACGGTCCGACGAAGAGGACATGGACCCACTCACGATTGCCTTCGCGGTGAACAGTACGCTCCTGGTCGTCGCCGGCCTCACGATGGTCGGCCTCGCCGTGCGCGCGTACATGTACACGGAGCGCACGTCGATGATCCACCTGTCGATCGGCTTCACCCTGGTCGTGGCCGCGTCGATCGCCACGGTCGTCAGCACGTTCCTCCGGGGGTTCGAGCCGGCCAAGTCGCTGCTGATGGTCAACAGCGGCATCACGTCCGCGGGCTACGTCTTCGTCGTGTACAGCCTCGTCAGCTACGAGTGAGCCCGTTATCGCGTTCAAGAACGTCGGTTCTCCCCACCGGACCCCGATCGAGAGACCCCGCGTTCGACTGACCGGCCCCATCGAGGAGTTTGGGCGCCTCGGACCGTGAGAACCGAATTATCAGCGTTGAATATTGCTGGCGTAGCCTTATTACCGACCCTCGATACGTACGAGACAGGTCCGGGTGAGGATAGCTCCCGGACGAGAACGACACCATGTTCGAGAAACTCACCGACGCCGACGAACGAGGGCAGGTCGGGATCGGCACCCTCATCGTGTTCATCGCGATGGTGCTGGTCGCGGCCATCGCGGCCGGGGTGCTGATCAACACCGCCGGCTTCCTCCAGACCCAATCACAGCAGACCGGACAGGAGTCCACCCAGAAGGTCTCCAACCGACTCGAACCGGTCGGCACGAGCGGCACCGTCAAGGACCAGGGCAACGGCACCTACGTCGTCAACGAGACTCAGCTCGTGTTGACCCAGGCGCCCGGGGCCGGCAACATCGACCTCGAGAACGCCACCGTCGAGTTCATCGGCCCCAGCGGCACCTACCGCATGGTCAACGCGACTGCGACCACCGGGACCGACTACTTCAACGTCACGACGCTGAAGGACGCCGACGGCTCCTTCCCGGTGCTCAACTCCCCGGACGACAGACTCGTCATGACCATCGACCACGGCCTCGCCGGGACCCCACCGCCGCTGGAGTCCGGCGAGTCCGCCACCATCCGCATCTCCACCCAGAGCGGAGCGACCAGCGTCGTCCAGGTCTCCGTGCCACAGTCACTGGCCGGCAGCAAGGCGGCGGACCTCTAACCCGACACCTCGCCGTTCTTTTTTCGCTCTCCGATTCTCATCTCTGATTTCGACGCGAACCGTTAAGCCCGTGTGCCGACAGTTTTCACGCACAGACTGTCACGATGAGCGACGACGACCCCGGGTCCGCGATCCCGCCCGAGGAACTGGACGTGGCCGACGACGAGCACGTCAAGGCCATCGACGAGAACCGGTACGTCGTCTCGCCGAGCGAGACGTTCGGCGGCGGGTCGGAGGATCGCGCAGACGCGGTCGAGACCGGCACGGCCGACGGTGATTCGAGTGGAACGGCAGGCGCCGATCCGGCGCGGAGCGGACTCGCCGACGCGGCGACCAGGCACGGCTTCGACGTCGTCGGCAAGTTCGACGACCGCATCGAGCGCCACCACCACCGCACGGACGACGTCGTCGTCGCCTTCGAGTCGCTGCTCCTGTGGGTGGCCAGGCAGGTCGACCCGGACACGCCAACTGCGGAGGTGCTGGGCATCCTGTTGATGGAGGCGGACGTCTCGGTCCGCTACCCGGCGGTCAGCCTCCAGGCCCTCCTCGACGAACACGACCTGGGACCGGAGGACTCCATCGGGGACCTCCAGCGGACGCTCGGCGAGGACGTCGAGTTCCCGCCGGCGTCGATGCGGACGGACTGACTACCCCTCGAAGTTCATCCCGTCGAGGTCAGAGCCCTCCATCAGCGAGAAGTCCGCGGCGTCGCGGTGGACGACGACGCCGCCCTCGCCGACGTCGATGGGGAAGACCTGGTTGTCGAAGTCCTGCTTGCGCATCTTGGCCACCCAGAGGTAGCGATTGACGTCCCCGCCGGTCGGAATCTGGGACAGGTAGATGTTGCCGTCCGTGAGGAAGTTCTCGAGACCGATCTCGGCTTCGGGGAAGAAGGCGCCCTGTTCGTTGACGAGGAGCGCCGTCATGTCGTTGTCCTTGAGGATGTCGATGAACCTGAGCAGGTAGGTCCGTTGTTCTCGTTCGTCGTCGAAGAACATGCTGAACATCGTCAGCGAGTCGACGACGATGCGCTCGTAGCCCTCGGCGGAGACGAACTCGAGGATGCGGTCGAGCGTCGCGGAGAAGTCGTCCTCCCGGAGGAGGTCGCGCTTGTCGTAGACGACGATGTCCTCGCTGTCGACGAGGTCGGCCCACTCCTCGAAGCCGACCGACTCGGCGGCCTTCCGGATGTCGGCCGCGTTCTCCTCGAAGGAGAGGTAGATGCCCCGGTCTCCGAACTCCCGGGCACCGGCGTAGAGGTACTGCATGCTCAGGATGCTCTTCCCCGTCCCGGGATTCCCGCTGACGAGCACCGCCGACTGCTCGACGATGCCTCCACCGAGCACGTCGTCGAGCCCCTCGACGCCCGTCCGCACGCGCGTTACCATGCCGGTACGTCGTCACCCAGGTGCCTTGTGTGTGACGCCTCCTCGCGCCAGCGACTGGACACCACTTATGTGAGCGGACGGACTACTCCAGACTGATGGGAGACGAGGCCCTCGACGGGATCGGTGCGGCCCGGACGGTGCTGTTGCTCGCCTCGCGTCGAGAGCGACGCGGCGACGAGATATGCGGGCGCCTCCTCTCGCCGGCACCGGCCTCCGAACTCGGCGTCATCTACGTCACGCTGATGCATCCCCCCGCTCACCGGGTCGAACACTGGGACGAGTACGGGTGTGGGCCGCCCGCCGACCTGGTCGTCGTCGCCGCCGGAAACGCGGCCGACCGGGACGCAGACGCGGCGACCGACTACCACGTCCGGCGACTGCCCGACCCGTCGAACCTGACGAAGTTGGGCGTGGCGATGACCGAGAGCCTCGACGAGGTAGCCGACCACACGCCGGTGGTGTGTTTCCACTCGCTCTCGATCCTGCTCCAGTACGTGAACGTCGAGCAGGCCTTCCAGTTCGTCAGCGTCCTCGGGCACCACTTCGAGTCTGCCGGTGCGCGCGGGCACTTCCACATGGACCCGAAGGCCCACGACGAGCAGACGCTGGCGACGCTCGAGCAGGTGTTCGACGCCATCGTCGAACTCGAGGACGGGGAGTACTCGGTCATCACGTGAGGTCTCCGGGCGGACCGTCCCGGGCGGCGCACACGTCCCGGTCCGAAAGAAGGCGCGGGCGGGGCGTTACTCGGACGGGCCGCGAGGACGACCGCGGTCGTCGCGGCCGGTCGCCCGACGGGTCGCGTCGCCGCCGTCGAAGGCCCAGCAGAAGTTGAGCGTCCGCCCGTCGGGGAGCGTGCGGTCGCCGTCCTCCCCGAAGAGGCCGCGACCGTCGGCGAGCACTTCGAGGTTGTCCGGCCCCCAGAGCGTGTTCTCGGGCGACGCGGGACCCTCGCCCGCGTGGACGTTGCTGTGCGGGTAGCCGACGAGAGCGGGTTCGAGGCGTCTCACGTCGTAGTTGCCCGTGATGGTCGCCTCGTAGACGGCGCCCTGGACGGTCTCCTCGAGCTGGACGTCGCCGTCGTAGTCGGCCATCGTCCCGTGGACGTTCGAGCAGGCGACGTAGAGGGCGTCGCCGGGCTTCGAGTTCGGCTTCGTCGCGAGCCCTTCGAGCTTCTGCCACTCGTTGGTCGCGCCCCGCGCCGCGGCGGCCTTTCGCGGTTCGAGGAAGGCCACCCGGTCGTCGTCGGCCTCGCCGTTCGCCCAGTCCCGGACGTCGTCGTCAGTGACGTAGTCGGCGTCCGGGCCCGGCGCCTGGCCGTCGTACTCTGCGATCCAGGACTCGATCGCGGACTCCTCGCCGTGTGCGAGGCGGATCCACTCGACGCCGAAGCCGGCCGCCGCGGGGTCGTCCGTCGCGTCCTGGTGGAGCCTCGCCGCGTACAGGGTTCCCGCCGAGAGGTCGTTCCAGCGGTCGGCGACGAACTTGAAGAGGGCGCCGCCACCCCAGTCGTCCGAGAGGTAGACCGTGCGACCGTCCGGCATCGGGAGACCGACCTCGTGGGAGAGGCGCCCGAGCGCGTAGCGCTTCTCGGGGGTGGCGTCGCCGGTCGGGTCGGTGACCTCGACGAGGTAGCCGTAGCGGTAGATGTTCCCGAAGTAGCCGAGGTAGCGCCGGAACGCCGCCTCGGCGTTCCCGTACGTCGTCGCGTAGGGGTCGTACCACGTCTCGCCCTCCGAGGGGTACTCCTCGCTGGAGAGGGGCGTGCCCCACGGGGTGATCCAGCCGTTGCAGTTGTTCCACGTGCCCTCGACCGGCCGGAAGGCGAGGTTCTCCATCTCGTGGACCGTCCACTCGCTGGTGGCGTCCTCGCGGCTGATCCGCATCCGGCCGACCATCCCGGGCTGGGCCTCGAAGTTCGTGAAGAGGTAGCCTGCCGTCTCGTCTTCGCTCGTCGGGACGAAGACGTTCATGTCGGCCTGGGGCTCCGTCGTCGCGTCGTTGACGGCCGCCGAGTCGAAGGCCGCGCTCGGTTCGTCCATGCCGTCGCCGTTGCCGTCGCGGGGCACGCCGAACCGTCCTCCGTCGCCGAGGTCGTCGCCGCCGTGCGCGAGCACCTGGTGGTGGTAGTCGCCGGCGACCGAGAGAGTCTCCGCGTCGCTGCCGGTCTGGAGGGGGAGATGGTCGATGCCGCGCGCGGCGCCGTCGAAGTCGTAGACGGCGCCGACGGCGTGCGCGTCGTATGGAGCGGGGTTGTCCGGGCTCGGATGCTGGGCGTTGAGGAACATCGCGCCCTGCGGGGTCACGCGAAGTCCCGTGATCTCCGCGCCGGCGGGTTCCTGGACGAAGCGCTTCAGCGGGGGCGCCTCGCTCGTGGCGGCCGGGTGGTCACGCCCCGCGGCGACGGTCCCGGTGAGAGCGAGGCCGCCGGCGGTGGCTCCGAGCAGTGCGAGGGTCTATCGACGGGTGGTGTCGTGAGACATCCACGCGACGATCTCCCGGCCGACGTAGTGTAATTTTCTAGGAGGTGTCCAGTGTACAAAATTGGGGTTCGGAGCAGACCGTAGCGATACGGAACCCCACGGACCGGTCGGGACTCGCGC
>JBDGTT010000029.1:0-36163 GCA_042216525.1 Halobacteriaceae archaeon | reverse complement strand
ACGTCCAGCACCTTGCCCTTGACGTCCCAGCAGGCGGCCTCGATGCCGGCGAACGCCGCCCGCTCGCGGTGGCCCCACCCGGACTGGTACTCGACGAGGCGGGCGATGTCGAGGGGGTTCTCCCCGACGAGGAACGGTTCCACGCGGTGGACGATGTCGACGGCAGCGCCCGCGAGGAACGCCTCGCCGATGCCGTAGACGCCGGCGTCGGTCTCGACTTTCACGATGCCCCAGTCGAAGTTGCCGGCGAGCACCATCGTCTCGATGCCCGTTATCTCGACGTCTCGCTCCGGGGGGCGGTGCTCCTCTTCCATCGAGAGGTCGCGCCACGGCACGCCGCCGCCGGGCTGGATGCGGTAGTCCGGTTCGTCCGCGGGGTCGAAGTCGTGGTTCCCCATGGACCGGTCTCGACGGGGCGGGTGTTGAAACCTCGCCCGACCGGTCAGTAGCCGCGCTCGATGAGGTAGTCCGCGAGCATCGCCAGCGTCCCGCGGGCCTCGTTGTCGGGGAGGGTCTCGAGGTAGGTCTTCCCCTGTTCGACGAGGTCCTCCGCGGCCGAGCGGGCGTACTCGATGCTGCCCGCGTCCCGCAGGACGGCGACTGCCTCGTCGATCTCGGCCTCGGTGACGTCGTCGGGGTCCGCCGCGTCGAGCAACGAGTCCACCTCGACGCCGTGCTCCCGGGCGTGGAGGGTGATGAGCGTGCGCTTGCCCTCGACCAGGTCCGACCCGCGCTGCTTGCCGAGTTTCTCGCTCGGGACCGTCAGGTCGAGGACGTCGTCCTGGATCTGGAAGGCCTGCCCGACGCAGAGGCCGTACTGGTAGAGGTCGTCGACGACGTCCTCTTCGGCGCCGAGGACGATGGCCGGAACGGCCGCGGCCGCGCCGTACAGGACCGCCGTCTTCAGTTCGACCATCTCCAGGTAGTCCTCCGGGAGGACGTCGTCCGCGTGCTCGAAGTTCACGTCCATGGCCTGCCCTTCGCAGATGTGGGTGCAGGTCGAGGCGAGGACTTCGATGGACTCGAGGGTGTCGTTGGCGGGGGCCTCCGTCTGGAGCATGATCTCGAAGGCCTTCGAGTAGAGGGTGTCGCCGGCGAGGATGGCCGTCGCCTCGTCGTACGCCCGATGGACCGCCGGGACGCCCCGGCGCATGTCGTCGTCGTCCATGATGTCGTCGTGGATGAGCGTGAACGAGTGGATGACCTCGATGCTCACCGCAGCCGCCATCACGTCCACCGGGTCGCCGTACTTCGAGGGGAACGACCGGTAGTCGGCCACCATCGAGTCGACGTCCATCAGCGCCTCCGCGACGAGGAGGAGCATCGACGGCCGGAGGCGCTTGCCGCCGGCGACCAGCAGCGACCGCGACGCCTCGTAGAGGTTCCGTGGCTCCTCGAGGGGCACCATCTCGTCGACGGCCTCGTCGACGAGTTCGCGACGCCGTCGAACCGCGTCCAGCACGGCCTCTTCACGGGATTCCGGGGACATGCCTACTCGACGAGGGTGACGCGCTGGCCGTTGCGCGAGACGTGCAGGTCCCGGCCCACGGTGTAGCCCTCGTTCTCCACGAGGTCGACGTACGGCGCGTAGCCCTTGAGGTTCTGGTGGGCCGGGATGACGTGCTGGGGCTGGAGCGCCTGCAGCATCTGGTAGTGGCCCTCCGTGCGGAGGTGGCCCGAGACGTGGATCTCGTCGTAGATGCGAGCGCCCTGCATGCGGAGGAGTTGCTCGCTCTGGTAGCGCTGGCCCTCGTTGGTCGGCTCCGGGATGACCCGCGCGCTGAAGATGACCTTGTCGCCGCTGTCGATCTCGTAGGGCGTCTCGCCCCGGCCCATCCGGGTGAGCATCGCCCGCGGTTCGCCCTGGTGGCCGGTCACGATGGGCAGGAAGTTGCCCTTGCCGTCGTTCATGATGCGCTTGAACGTGCGGTCGACGGACTTGCGGTGGCCGTACATCCCGAGGTTGTCGGGGAAGTCGACGAAGCCGTGGCGCTCGGCCGCGCCGGAGTAGCGCTCCATCGACCGGCCGAGCAACACGGGCTGGCGACCGATCATCCGCGCGAACTCGACGAGGCTCGACACCCGGGAGACGTGACTCGAGAACGTCGTGGCGACGATGCCGCCGCCGTAGTCCTCCAGGCTCATCAGCACGTCCTTCAGGTGGCGGCGCGCGACGGACTCGCTGGGGGTGCGGCCCTTCCGGCCGGCGTTCGTGCAGTCCTCGATGTAGCAGAGGACGCCCTCTCCCTCGCGACCGAGTTCGCGGAACCGGTCCATGTCGATGGGGTCCTCGAGGACCGGCGAGTGGTCGAGGCGCTTGTCCAGGCCGTAGACGATTGCGCCCTCCGGCGTGTGGAGGACGGGGTTGATGGCGTCGATGATCGAGTGGGTGACGTGGACGAACTCCAGTTCGCACCGGTCGCCGATGGCCATCGTCTCGCCGCCCTCCATCTCGACGAGGTCGTTGTCGAAGCCGAACTTCTGCTCGCCCTCGATCTGGCCGCGCACCAACTCGATGGTGAAGGGCGTCCCGACGACCGGGGCGTCGTAGCGGTGCGCGAGTTTGGAGATGGCACCGATGTGGTCGAGGTGGCCGTGCGTGGGCACGATGGCCTGCACGTCGCCTTCGAGTTCGCTCATCACCCGGTCGTCCGGGATGGCCCCCATGTCGATGAGGTCCAGACTGTGCATCCGTTCGGTCTCGACGTTGTCGTGGATGAGGACCTTCGACAGGTTCAGGCCCATGTCGAAGATGACCACGTCGTCGCCTGCACGGACGGCAGTCATCTGCCGTCCGACTTCCTCGTAACCGCCGATGGTTGCGATTTCGATTTCCATTGTTGTAGCACTGAAACGGGCGTTTCGTACTGAAACGGCCGCCGACCCGACCGGCCCCCTCCCGGCGTCTTTCGACCGTGGACGGGGTGGCCGTACTGGCCCGCGGCGCGGGACCGTTTCGTGGGCCTACGCACCACGCTATTAAAAACAGCAGGGATTGGCCGCGTCAGTCCGGGGGCCTCACTCGCCGCGGACCGTCGTCCCGACGCGGTCCCCCGCGAGGAACGCCTCGAGGGCGTCCGGCCCGAACACCGAGGCGGGGACGTCGAGGTCGAGCAACGCCCGCACCTTCGCGGCCATCCCGCCGGTCACGTCCGTCTCCGCGCTCTCGCCGAGGGCGTCGGCCACCTCCGCGAAGGACGTTATCTCCGCTATCACCGCGCCCGACTCGTCGTAGACGCCCTCGACCGTCGAGCAGAGCCCCACCCGGTCGGCGTCCATGCCAGCGGCGAGTTCGACGACGAGCTCGTCTCCGCTGACCACCGTCGCCCCCGCACCCTCGTGGGCCACCACGTCGGCCTGGACGACGGGCACGAACCCCTCCCCGTGGAGGCGGCGGACCGCCTCGAGGGGGACCGAGAGTCGTCCACCGCCGTCGCGCGAGGCGGCCGAGAGCGGGTGGACCGGGACCGCCGGCACGTCGGCGGCGGCGAGTGCGTCGACCACCGCCCCGTTCAGCGTCGCCATGGCGTCGTGGACGGCCCGGACGGCCGCCGGGTCGCGCGTGCCCCGCGTCTGTGAGACGCCGTGGGCGTCGGCGTGGTGGTGGCCGAAGCTCCCGCCGCCGTGGACGACGACGAGGTCGGTCCGCCCCGCGAGCGCCGCCGCCGCCCGCTCGAGGGCCGCCTCGTCGACCGTCTCGGGGACGTCCTTGCGGGTGACGACGCTCCCGCCGAGTTTGAGGACGATCACTCCACGCGCACCCCCTCGTCGTCGAGGCGGGCGCGGAACGCCTCCTCGCACTCGGGCGTGAACTCCAGTGCGGTCAGCGTGTCCGGCGAGTCGTCCAGGGCGACGACGCAGCCACCGCCACCGGCGCCGGTGAGTTTCGCCCCCGCGGCGCCGGCGTCGCGGGCCGCCCACACCATCGTGTCCAGCGACCGCGAGGAGACGCCCAGCGCCGAGAGCAGGCCGTGGTTGAAATTCATCAGTCGGCCCAGTTCCGCGACGTCGCCCGCCCCGAGGGCGCGCTCCCCGTTCCGCACGAGGTTCCCGATGGTGGCGACGGTGTCAGCCGCGAAGTCGTAGGCGTCCTTGAGCGACCGGACGCGGGTGATGAGTGCGCCCGTGTCGCCCGCGCCGCCGTCGTACCCGACCACGATGGGGAGGTCCGGCGCCTCGATGGTCCGGCAGTCCTCGCCCTCCACGCGGACGGCGCCGCCCATCGCAGAACAGAACGTGTCCGCGCGCGACGCTTCGCCGTCCTGGACCTCGTGTTCGACGCGGTAGGCGCGGCGGGCCACCTCCTCGGGCGGGAGCGGGACGCCGAGTTCCCGCGTCGCGGCGTCGATGGCCGCCACCGCGACGGCGGCAGAGGACCCGAGACCGGCCCCGAGGGGGATGGCGCTCCGGACGCGCACGTCGAAGCCCGCGTCGGGGGCGTCCGCGGCGTCGCGGGCTTGCGCGACGGCGTGGTCGACGTAGCCCATCGCCGCGTCCAGGAGGCGGGGCGAGACGTCGACGTCGGGTCGGCCGTCGGTGGCGCCGTCGTACTCGACGGTGAAGCCGTCGAGACTGAGGTCCTCGGAGTGGACGTGCAGGCGGCCGTCCGACCGCCGGTCGACGGTCACGGTCGCCCGGCGCTCGATGGCGCAGGGGACCGCCGGTTCCCCGTAGACCACGGCGTGTTCCCCGAAGAGGTAGACCTTCCCGGGGGCGCTGGACGTGACCATGTCTCGGCGTTCCCGGCGAGGGGCTTCAAGATACTCCTTCGCCGGCGGCTCTCGCCGCGACCGGATGCCGTCGCTCCACGGGAGGGGGTCCGCGCCGAAAAGACAGGCGTCGGCCTACAGTTCGGCCTCGAAGTCCTCGAGGGCGTACGCAGGCTCCGCGCCGCGCCGGTCGAGGGTCTCGTTGGCCAGCAGCCAGTAGACGACCGCCAGCGCGCGCCGCCCCTTGTTGTTCGTCGGGACGACGAGGTCCACGTTCGACGTGGAGTTGTTCGAGTCGCACATCGCGATGACCGGGATGCCCACGGTGATGGCCTCCTTGACGGCCTGCGAGTCGCCGATGGGGTCGGTCACCACGAGGACGTCCGGTTCGATGTAGCCCTCGTACTGGGGGTTGGTCAGCGTCCCGGGGATGAACCGGCCGGTGCGGGCGCGGGCGCCGACGGCGTCCGCGAACTGCTGCGCCGGGAACCGGCCGTACTGCCGCGAGGACGTGACCAGTATCTGTTCCGGCGCGTAGTTCGCGAGGAAGTCCGCGGCCACGCGGATGCGCTCGTCGGTCTGTGCGATGTCGAGGACGTAGAGGCCGTCCGTCCGCACCCGGTGGATGAACCGCTCCATGTCGCGGGTCTTCTGCTGGGTGCCGATGTGGACGCCGGCCGCGAGATAGTCCTCGACGGGGATGAGCAGGTCCGCGTCCTCGTCCCCGAGGACGTCCTCGTCGGCCGCCGGCCCGGGGGCCGGTTCCTCGACCTCGTCCGCGGGCACGTCCGCCTCGGCGGCGTCGAAGCCCTCGGCCTCGTCGTCCTGTTCCTCGTCTGTCGGTGCCTCTACCGCTTCCTCGTTGTCGCTCATAGTGCCTCGTCTGCGATACGCATGAGTTCGTTCAGTTTGGCGGTCCGCTCGCCGCCGACCGCGCCCGTCTTGATGAACGGGGCGTCGGTCGCCACGGCGAGGTGTGCGATGGTCGTGTCTTCGGTCTCGCCCGAGCGGTGGGAGACGACCGGGTCCAGTCCGTTGCGCGCGCCGAGTTCGATGGCGTCGAACGCGTCGGTGAGCGTCCCGATCTGGTTCGGCTTGACGAGGACGGCGTTCGCCGCGCCCGCCTCGATGCCGCGCCCGAGTCGCTCGGTGTTGGTCACGAACAGGTCGTCGCCACAGATCAGCGTGCGGTCGGCGACCCGGTCGGTCAGTTCCGCGAAGCCGTCGTAGTCGTCCTCGTCGAGTGGGTCCTCGACGTAGGCGAGGCCGTACTCGTCGACGAGTCCGGCGACGTACTCGATCTGCTCCTCGGGCGTCCGCGTCCGGTCGCCGTACCGGTAGACGCCCGCCTCCGCGTCGTAGAGTTCCGAGGCGGCGACGTCGAGGCCGAACGTGACCTCGAAGCCGACCGCGTCACCGACCCGGTCGACGGCCACCGAGACGATCTCGAAGGCCTCCGCGTCGTCGACGCTCGGCGCCCACGCGCCCTCGTCGCCCTTGCCGGCGGGGAGGCCCCGGTCGTCGAGGATGTCCGCGACGGCGCCGTGAACCTGCGCGTTCGCGAACACGGCGTCGCGCACGTTCGGCGCGCCGACCGGGGCCGCGAGGAACTCCTGGATGTGCGTCGCGTCCGCCGCGTGTTCGCCGCCACCGACGACGTTCCCGAGCGGGACCGGGAAGTTCTCGCCGCGGAACGCCCCGCCGAGGTGCTGGTAGAGGGGCACGCCGAGGACGTCGGCCGCGGCCTTCGCGGCCGCCATCGAGAGGGCGACCGCGCTGTTGGCGCCGATCTCGGAGAAGTCGTCGGTGCCGTCCGCCGCGTGGATGGCCCGGTCGACGCTCCGCTGGTCGCCGGCGAACGTGCCCTCGAGTCGGGGCACCGCGCGCTCGCGGGCGGCGGCGATGGCCTCCGCCGGGTCGCGCTCGACCGCCTCGTAGGCGCCCGTCGAGGCGCCAGACGGCGCGGCCGCGCGACCGAACCCGCCGCTCTGGGTGAGGACGTCGGCCTCCACGGTACGGTTCCCGCGGGAGTCGAGCACCTCGCGCAGTCTGACGCCGGTTATCTGGCTCATGCTTGCTCGCGGCGGACGGTGAAGGGGAGGACCCCCGCGTCGTACTCCTCGGCCGCGATGAGGATCGGTTCGGTCTGCTCGGTGTCGACGAGCACGGGCGCCCCGTAGGACACCTGCAGGGCTCGCGCCCCGATGATGCGCGCCTTCTCGTACCGGTTGTGCCGGCGGTGGCCTGCCATACTCATTGGTAGGGAGAGACCACGTCGACGAGGTCCTGGTGGGAGACGAACATCCGGCGGCAGCAGTGTCGCTCCAGTCCCAGGTCGTCGAGCACCGCCTCGGGGTCCTCGTCGCCCTCGTGGGGTGCCGCGCGGGCCTTGTACTCCTCCCAGTGTTCGCCGATGACCTTACCACACGTGAAGCACCGGACCGGGACCATCATGGCATCATCACCTCACCGGTAGGACTTCTGGTAGCGGGCCCGCGCACCGGGACCGCCGAAGTGTTTCGGTTCGGTCTGCCGGACGTCGTTGACCAGCAGCGACCGGTCGAACTCCATGAACGCGTCCCGGAGTTCGGCGTCGTTGGTGTGCTGGACGATGCCGCGCGCGATTGCGGTGCGCACGGCGTCGGCCTGCCCCATGACGCCGCCACCGGAGACGGTGACGTCCACGTCGAGGCCGTCGCGGACCTCGTCGCCGGCGATGCGGAACGGTTCGAGCATCTTCAGGCGGGCGAGTTCGGGGTCGACGAGTTCGACGGGTCGGGAGTCGACGCGGACCCGCCCCTCGCCGTCCGTGACTGTCGCTCGCGCGATGGCGGTCTTCTTCTTGCCGCTCGTGTTCGTTACCATGTGACGTTCGCACCCAGTTGGTCGCTTATCTCACCGAGGTGAGTGAAGCGGATGTTCGAGAGGCGGTCCAGCGACGTGCCCTCGAGCACCTCGCCGTCCCCGTCGTAGGGATTGCCGACGTAGACCCGCACCCGGGAGAACGCCTCCCGGCCGCGCGTGGTCTTGTACGGCACCATCCCGCGGATGGACCGCTTCAGGATGCCGTCGGGCCGCTTCGGGTAGGCCGGCCCGCGGTCCGAGCCGAGGTCCACGCGCTTGCGGAACGTCTCCATCGTCGCCTCCTCGCGGCCGGTGATGACCGCGTCCTCGGCGTTGACCACCGCCACGCGCTCGCCGTCGAGTGCGCGCTGGGCGACGTTCGAGGCCACCCGGCCGAGGATGCAGTCGCGCGCGTCGACCACGAGGTCCGCGTCGAACTCTGCGAGACTCATCGGATCACCCGCACGTTCGTGCCGTCGGGGTACTGTTCGAGTGCCTGTGCCAGTTGGAGCGCCTCACCGTCGGCGTGGTCGATCTTCGTCTCCGCGCTCGAAGAGAAGTCGACCGCCGCGACGGTGACCGGCTTCTGGAGCGCGCCGCCGCCGAGCACCTTGCCCGGGACGACGACCGTCTCGTCTGCCGATGCGTACCGTTCGATGCGGCTCAGGTTCACCTCTGCGTGGCTCCGGCGGGGCTTCTCCAGCCGCGCCGCCACGTCGCCCCAGACGTCGCCGCCCGTGTCGCGGGCGACGCGCTTGAGGTCCGCGATGAGGCCCTGAAGCCGTGGACTCGTCTTGCTCATACTTCTGTGTCGGGAGAATGTCGGGAGTGCAGGGAGCAGGATTTGAACCTGCGAACCCCTACGGGACAGCGCCCTGAACGCTGCGCCTTTGGCCTGACTTGGCTATCCCTGCACGTCGTTTCGTGGTCGATGCGTTGGCGGGGGGCCGCCTTACCGATTTCGGTACGGACCGCCGGCGCCGCCGCTTCCCGTAGGGGTGGGCGAGCGGTGGCGCCGGCGCGTCCGGTCATAGTGCGACTGCGTCCTCCAGTGCGTCCGCGCGGTCGTGCAGCGACTCCGCGGCCCGGACAACGAGGTCGTCGACGGAGAGCGACCCGTCGGATTCGACGTGGAAGACGAACGCCTCCGGCACGTCCTCGACGTCGACGTCCTTGTCCGGGTACAGGGTCGTCAGGTCGTGGTCGAACGACTCCGAGGGGACGAGGTCGCCGTCGTCCTCGACGACGCCGCGGACGATGTTCGGCTCCGGGTCGTCGTACTCGCCGCGGTCGCCGTCGACGACCACCCGCTGCAGGTGGCGGTAGCCGACGGAGACCCCGCCCTGGAACTTGGCGTGCTCGCGGCCGCTACCGAGGACCGCGTCTGCCTCGAACTGGAGGCGCTGGTCCTCCTTGAGTTCGATGATGGGGATGTTCTCGTCGGCCGGCTGGACCAGTTCGTCCGCCGAGACGAGGTCCCCGGAGTAGGCGACTCCCGGCCCCTCGACGTCGAGGCTCAGGGTGACCGCGTCGCCCTCCTCGAAGTCGTCGAGGGGTGTCGTCAGCGGCACCAGCCCGAGTCGGAGCCCCAGCACCTCGTCGAACATGACGCTGGAGTTCTCGACGAAGCGGACGGTGTCGACCGAGAACGTCGGCACGTCCGCGAGCATGGCCCGGCGAACGCCATTGGCCAGCGCTGGCGTGATGCCGCGCACCAGAAAGCGCGCGGAGCGGTCGTCCCGGTCGATGAATTCCACGTCGAAGCTCATGGTGTCAGTAGCCGCTGTTCTTCGGGGCGCGGGTGCCGTCGTGGGGGATCGGCGTCACGTCCTCGATGCGACCGATCTCGAGGCCGGCGCGCGCCAGCGCTCGGATGGTGGCCTGTGCGCCGGGCCCGGGGTTGCGCTGCTGGTTGCCCCCGGGACCGCGGACGCGGACGTGGACGCCGGAGATGCCGCGGTCGAGGACCTCCTCGGCCACGACCTCGGCCATCTGCATGGCGGCGTACGGCGACGCCTCGTCGCGGTTCTGCTTCACGACCGACCCGCCGGAGGACTTCGCGATGGTCTCCGCGCCGGTCTGGTCGGTGACCGTGATGATGGTGTTGTTGAACGATGCGTAGACGTGGGCGATGCCCCAGCGTTCGTCGTCGGAACTCATTGTTCACCTCGCGCGCGTTCCGGGTGGAGGTCGTCCGACAGCGGGCTCGTCTCGTCGAAGTCGATGGCGTCCGCCTCGTCGACCGAGACCGTGTAGGACGGCTCGCGGACCCGGCGGTCGTCGACGAAGACGTGCCCGTGGGTGACGAACTGGCGGGCCTGCTTGGGCGTGTTCGCGAGCCCCTGGCGGTAGACGACGGTCTGGAGGCGACGCTCCAGGATGTCGGTGACGTCCAGAGACAGGACGCCGTCCAGCCCCTCCGACTCGTCGAGGACACCGTCGCGCTGGAGGCGGCGGACGAACTCGTCGACCTCGCCGCGCTCCTCGTGGGTCTGTCCCAGCAGGCGGCGGGCCTCGCGGCGGTAGGAGCGGAGCTTCGAGCGGGCGCGCCAGAGCTCCTCCTTGTTCTTCAGTCCGTACTGGCCGACCAGGCCGTGCTCCTCGGCGATGCGCTCGCCCTGGAACGGGTGGTTCGGCGTCTCGTAACGCTTGGTGTTGCTCCGGGCCATCTACTCTTCCTCCCCGGCGGCCTCCTCGGCCATCTCCTCCTGGAGTTCCTCGATGTTGACGCCGACGGTCCCCTCGGTGCGGCCGGTGGACTTCGTGCGCTGCCCGCGGACCTTCTGTCCGCGTTCGTGGCGGACGCCCTTGTACGAGCGGATCATCTGCATCCGGTTGACGTCCTGCTGGCGCGTCAGCGAGAGTTCGTTGCCGGTCTCGTGGGTGGTCTCGCCGGAGAAGAAGTCGTTTCGCCGGTTGGTCATCCACGGCGGCACCTCCTCGTCGAAGCCCTCGACGAGAGAGACGATGGCGTCGATGTCGTCGTCGTCGAGACGACCGAGGGTCGCCTGCCGGTCGACGCCGGCCTTCTCCGCGATGACGCGGGCGGCCCGGGAGCCGATACCGTTCATGCCGAGCAGGGCTCGCTCGACGGACTTGGTGCCGTCGAGGTCGGTCTGCCCGATGCGGACGAAGTATCGAATGTCCTCGTCCGCGTCCTCTTGTGGTTCTTCCGTGCTCATGTGTGAGTGGACAGCGTCGTGGCGGGGATTTGAACCCCGGAGGCTTACGCCACAGAGTTAGCAACCCTGCGCCTTGGGCCAGGCTAGGCTACCACGACGCGCGTGGCCTGTCTGTGTCTGCGTATCGTCGCCCGTCCGACCGGACTCGGGGCGCACGCCCCTACAGGTGTCTGCGAGAGAACGTACCGGAGGGCGGGTGAAAAACCCATCGATACGAGGGACCCGGACGTGCGAGGGAGAAGCCTTATCGCCGGGCGAGGCCCTACGCCGGGCCATGGACGCCGAAGACGTCTACGACCTCCTCCGCGACGTGGAGGACCCCGACCTCGGCGGCGACATCGTCGACGGGAACCTCGTGACCGACGTGACCGTCGAGGGCGACGTCGCCCGAGTGACGCTGGCGCTCGAGGCGCCCTACTCCCCCGCGGAGACGGCCATCGCCGGCCGCGTCCGGGAGACGCTCCGCGGGGCCGGCCTCGACCCCGACATCTCCGCCGCCGTCGAGTCCGGAGGCGAGGTCCTCCCGCGCGTGCAGAACGTCGTCGCGGTGGCCTCGGGGAAGGGCGGCGTGGGGAAGTCGACGGTCGCCGTCAACCTCGCAGCGGGCCTGGCCGACCGGGGGGCCCGCGTCGGCCTGTTCGACGCCGACGTCTACGGGCCGAACGTCCCGCGGATGGTCTCGGCGGACGAGCGCCCCCGGGCGACCGAGTCGGAGACGATCATCCCGCCCGAACGCTACGGGATGAAGCTGATGAGCATGGCGTTCATGGTCGGCGAGGACGACCCGGTCATCTGGCGCGGCCCGATGGTCCACAAGGTGCTCACGCAACTCGTCGAGGACGTCGAGTGGGGGGCCCTGGACTACCTCGTCGTCGACCTGCCGCCGGGGACGGGCGACACGCAACTCACGCTCCTCCAGACGGTGCCGCTGACCGGCGCCGTCATCGTCACCACGCCACAGCAGGTGGCCGTCGACGACGCCGGGAAGGCCCTCGAGATGTTCGGCCGCCACGACACCAACGTCCTCGGCGTCGTCGAGAACATGTCGACGTTCGTCTGCCCCGACTGCGGGGGCGAACACGACGTGTTCGGGGCCGGCGGCGGCGAGGCGTTCGCCGCCGAGGCCGACATGCCGTTCCTGGGGACCATCCCCCTCGACCCGTCGGTGCGGGCCGCCGGAGACGGGGGCGACCCCGTCGTCCTCGGCGAGGGAGACGTCGCCGAGGCGTTCCAGGACACCGCGGGTCGGGTGGCCGACATGGTCGGCATCGTGAACCGTCGCGACAGGCGGTAGCCGCCACTCGAGGGACGACGCCCGCGCCCGAGACGCCGAGTCGCGACTACCCGGAGCCGAGTCCGTCGAGCGTCGGCGACGGCCGACGGGGGGCCCCTGCTGGCGACGTGTGGCGGACTCTCATCATCGTTCCTTGCTAATAGATAGCAAACGGTTTTATTCGACGCGTTCAAATCAGGTGGTAGGGTCCCACTGGGGCCAGGAGCTTTCGAAGCATGTCACAGGACGAACTCATCTGGCGAATCGCGGGCGGTTCCGGCGACGGAATCGACTCGACGAGCCAGAACTTCGCCAAGGCGTTGATGCGGTCGGGGCTCAACGTCTTTACGCATCGACACTACCCGTCGCGCATCCGGGGTGGCCACACCTACGTCGAGATTCGCGCGGGGGCACACGAGGTATCTTCGCGGGGCGACGGGTACAACTTCCTGCTCGCGCTGGGCGACTCCTTCGCGCGCAACCAGCAGGAGCACGCCTACTACGGCAACGAGGAGGTCAAGCCGCTCGCCGAGAACCTCGACGAACTCAACGAGGGTGGGGTCATCGTCTACGACGAGGGTCTCATCGACGTCGACGACGTCGAGGACTTCGACGAGCGGGTGGCCGAGAACGACTGGAACGTCTACCCGCTCGACCTGCGCGGCCTGGCTCGGGAGCAGGGCCGGGAGATCATGCGCAACACCGCGGGCATCGGGGCCACGTGCGCGCTCCTCGACATCGATCTCGGTGACGTCGAGGAACTCATGCGCGACGCCATGAGCGGGGACATCCTCGAGCAGAACCTCGAGGTCCTCGAGATGGCCCACGACCAGGTGGCCGACGAGTACGAGTTCACCCACGACCTGCGGGCGCCGACCGGCGACCACGACGAGGAGCAGGTCCTCGTCAGCGGCAGTCACGGCATCGCCTACGGCGCAATCGACGAGGGCTGCCGGTTCATCTCGGGCTACCCGATGACCCCGTGGACCGACGCGTTCACCATCATGTCCCAGATGCTGCCGGAACTCGGCGGCATCGCCGACCAGGTCGAGGACGAGATCGCCGCCGCCGCACTCGCGGTGGGGGCCTCCCACGCCGGCGTCAAGGCGATGTCGGGGTCCTCGGGCGGCGGGTTCTCGCTCATGTCCGAACCGCTCGGTCTCGCGGAGATGACCGAGACCCCGCTGGTCCTCCTCGAGGCCCAGCGGGCCGGTCCCTCGACGGGGATGCCGACCAAACCCGAGCAGGCCGACCTCGAACACGCGCTCTACACCTCGCAGGGCGACTCCCACCGGGTCGTCTTCGCGCCGGCCGACCCGGCGGAGTGCTACGAGCAGACCCGCCGCGCGTTCCAGGTCGCCTACGAGTACCAGATCCCGGTCATCGTCCTCTACGACCAGAAGCTCTCCGGGGAGTACCGCAACCTCCCGGCCTCGTTCTTCGACCGCGAACCCAACCCGGACCTCGGGTCGACGCTGACGGAGGCGGAACTCGAGGACGCCCCCCACACCGCGACGGGGACGTTCCACCGCTTCCAGTACGAGGCCGAGGGCCCCGACGGGAAGGTCCCGGACGGCGTCGCGCCACGGTCCATCCCGGGTCAGAAGGGCGGGCGCTACCTCGCGACCGGCAACGAGCACAACGAGGCCGGCCACATCAGCGAGGACCCGCTGAACCGCATTCTGCAGGTGGACCGCCGCGACCGGAAACTCGACGCCATCGGCGAGGACCTCGCGAGCGACGAGGAGTCGATGCAGACCCACTACGGCGCCGAGGACGCCGACATCGGCGTCGTGACGTGGGGGAGCCAGCAGGGCACCGTCAGGGAGGCGGTCGAGGAACTCGCCGAGGCCGGCCATCCCGTCGCCGGCCTGGGCGTGAGCCAGATGATGCCCTTCCCCGCGGACGAGGTCTCGGCGTTCGTCGAGTCCGTCGACGAGGTCGTCGTAGTGGAGATGAACTCCAGCGGCCAGTTCCACGGCCACGTCCAGAAGCACCTCGGCGCGTACGGCGAGAAACTCTCGAAGCTGTTGAAGTACAACGGCAACCCGTTCGAACCGGAGGAGATCGTCGACGCCGTCGAGCAGCGACTCGGCGGCGGGGTCACGCAGAACGACCAGGTCCGCTTCGACCCCGCAATGGGTGACTGACAATGTCCGCATTCAACGCCATCGGAGAACAGCGAGAGGTAGAGCGCGACGAGTTCACGCCCGGCATCGAGCCCCAACCCACCTGGTGTCCCGGCTGTGGCGACTTCGGCGTCCTCAAGGCGCTGAAGGGCGCGATGGCCGACCTGGGCAAGAACCCCGAGGAGATCCTCGTCGCCACGGGCATCGGCTGCTCGGGCAAGCTGAACAGCTACTTCGAGAGCTACGGGTTCCACACCATCCACGGGCGCTCCCTGCCCGTGGCGCGGGCGGCGAAACTCGCCAACCCCGGGCTCACGGTCGTCGCGGCCGGCGGCGACGGTGATGGCTACGGCATCGGCGGGAACCACTTCATGCACAGCGCCCGCGAGAACCACGACATGGTCTACATCGTCTTCAACAACGAGGTGTTCGGCCTCACGAAAGGCCAGCCCTCGCCCACGTCCCCCAAGGGACAGAAGGGCAAGACGATGCCCGAGGGGAACGCCAAGGACCCCATCCGCCCGCTGTCGATGTCGCTGTCGGCCGGCGCCTCGTTCATCGCGCGCACCGCGGCGGTCAACCCCAACCAGGCCCAGGAGATCATCGTCGAGGCCGTCGAGCACGACGGCTTCGCCCACGTCGACTTCCTGACGCAGTGTCCGACCTGGAACAAGGACGCCCGCCAGTACGTCCCCTACGTCGACGTGCAGGAGTCCGACGACTACGACTTCGACGTCTCGGACCGGCGCGAGGCCGCCGAGATGATGCACGAGACCGAGGACGCACTCTACGAGGGCACCGTCCTCACCGGCCGGTACTTCAAGGACGAGAACCGGCGTTCCTACCACCAGGAGAAACAGCACAACGGCGGCGCCCCCGAGCAACCGCTCGCGGAGCGTTACTTCGACGAGGACGCCGAGTGGGAGCGGTCCTACGACTTCATCGACAGGCACAAATAGGGTTTCCGATTCGGAAGACATTTTTTCCTGTGCCACAATCGTCTCGGACGTGAGCACGGAGTCCACCGAGGAGCGCATCCTCGAGGCGCTCGAAGCGGACGCGCAGGCGTCCTACGCCGAGATCGCGGAGCGGGCGGGCGTCTCGAAGCCGACGGTCCGGAAGTACATCAACCGCCTCGAGGAGGAGGGGGTCATCGTCGGCTACTCGGCCGACGTGGACCCGAAGAAGCTCTCGGGCCAGTCCATCGCGCTCGTCGGTCTCGACGTCGCCAGCGAACGCTACGTCGAGGCCACCCGCGAACTCAAAGGCCTCGACGCCGTGTACGCCCTCTACACGTCGAGTGGCGACCACATGCTGATGGCGGAGGTTCGCGCGGCGGACGGCGACGCCCTCGGCGACGTCATCAGCGACGCCATCCTCGGCATCGAGGGCGTGCTCGCCGCACACCCCTCGTTTCTCCAGGAGCGGCTGAAGTGAGTCACGCCCGGTCCGCGAGCAGCGCCCGGACACGGCGGTCGGCGGCCGCCAGCGACTCCGTGTCCGTCGCGTACGACAGTCTGACGTAGTCGCCGGCCGCCGCACCGAAGTCCGGGCCCGGCGTGACCGCCACCCCCGCGTCGAGGAAGGCGTCCGCGGCGGCGAAGGCGTCCGCGAAGACGTCGCTCGCGTCCACCAGCAGGTAGTAGGCCCCGCCGGGTTCGTAGCCCGCCGTCACGCCCGGCCAGTCGGCCACGGCGTCGACGAGGTAGTCGCGGCGCTCCCGGTAGGTCTCCCGGACGTCCGCGAGGAACGACGGCGGCGTGCGGAGGGCCTCGACGGCGGCGTCCTGCACGAAGGAGGGCGCACAAATGAGGAGGTTCTGCGCGAGGCGGTTGACCGCGTCCACGAAGTCGGGCGGGACGACGACCCACCCGAGGCGCCAGCCGGTCATCCCGTAGCGCTTCGAGACGCCGTCCAGGACGAACGCCTCGTCGGTGTACTCCAACACCGAGCGGGTCTCGGCGTCGTAGGAGAGGCCGTGGTATATCTCGTCGCTGACCACCCGGGCGCCGGCGTCGGCTGCGGCCGCCACGGCAGCTTCGAGGGTCGCCCCTGGCAGGACGGCCCCAGTCGGGTTCGCGGGCGAGTTGAGCAGGAGCGCTCGCGCCCCGGGGAGGGCCTCGGCCAGCGCCGCCGGATCCACCCGGAAGCCGTCCTCGCGGGCGAGCGGCACGGTCCGGACCCGCCCGTCCGCCAGCGTGACAAAGTTCGGGTAGCAGGCGTAGTGCGGGTCGGTCAGGACCACCTCGTCGCCCGGGTCGACCAGCGCCAGCGTCGTGAGCGCCAGCGCCGGCGAGGACCCCGGCGTCACGACGACGCGCTCCGGGGCCACCGTGACGCCGTAGGTCCGCTCGTAGTGGGCCGCGATGGCGCGTCGGAGGGCAGGCGTGCCGCGCGCCTCGGTGTAGCGGACGTCGCCAGCGCGCAGCGACGCGACCGCACGGTCGACGACGGCCGACGGCGGGTCGAAGTCTGGTTCGCCCACCTCCAGGTGGACCACGTCGTCCATCGCGTTGGCCCGCTCGAGGACGTTCATCGCCTCGAAGTCGGTCGTCTGCCGGGCGCGTTCGGACGGCATACTCCCGGGGGAACCGCCGCGTGCCTAAAATCCACCGGTGCGCGCCTTTTTCCCCGTCGCACCCGTTCCCGCGGACATGCCGACCTACGAGCGGTCGACCCGAGTTCGCGCCCCCCTCGACGAGGTGTGGTCGTTCCACTCGACGCCCCGGGGGCTGGCGGCGCTGACCCCGCGGTGGATGCACCTCCGGGTGGAGGCGGTTCGCGGTCCGGACGGCCGCCCGAACCCGGACGTCCTCGACGCCAGGTCGGTCCTCGAGTTGTCCGTCAGACCGGGCGGCGTCGGCCCGCGGCAGCGGTGGACGTCCCGCATCGTCGCCCGAGAGCGCGAGGACGGGGCCGCGTTCTTCCGGGACGAGATGGTCGACGGCCCGTTCCGCGAGTGGGTCCACACCCACCGGTTCGTCGCGGACGGCGACGCCACGATGGTACACGACCGGGTTGTCTACGCCCTGCCCTTCGGTCCGGTCGGTGACCTGCTCGGACCGCTGGCCGTCGCCGGGTTCGAGCCGATGTTCCGGTACCGACACCGCCGGACGCAGGCGCTGCTGGAGCGGGCATGAGCGGTCGCTCGTCCCCGCCGGTCCCGCCGATGGTCGGCGTGGCGGTGGCCGTCCTCGCGGTCAGCACGTCGGCCGTCCTCGTCCGCCTCGCGACGGCGCCGGCCCCCGTCGCCGCGTTCTATCGCGTCGCGTTCACGGTCGGAGTGCTGGTGCCGTTCGTCCGCGGCGCGGGAACCGACCTCCGCGCCGTCGGTCGGCGGGACCTGCTGGCGGCCGGGCTCGCGGGGGTGGCGCTCGCGGCGCACTTCGCGGTGTGGTTCGAGAGCATCGAGTTGACGACGGTGGCGGCGTCCGCGACGCTCGTCCAGACCCAACCGGTGTTCGTCGCCGTCGGTGCCGCCCTCCTCCTCGGGGAGCGGGTGTCCGCGCGGACGGCGGTCGGCGTCGCAGTCGCCACGGCGGGTGCGGTGATGATGTCCGCGGGCGGGCTGTTCGCCTCCGGGACGACGGCGCTCGGGAACGGTCTCGCGGTCCTCGGCGCCGCCTTCGCCGCCGCCTACGTCCTCGCCGGCCGGTCGCTCCGCCAGCGGGTGTCACTCGTCCCCTACGTGCTGGTCGTCTACGCCGTCGCCGCCGTCGGCCTGCTCGCGACGGCGCTCGCGCGCGGCGATCCGCTGTGGGGGTATCCCGCCCGCGAGTGGGTGCTCTTCTTCGCGATGGCGGTCGGCCCGGGCCTGGCGGGGCACACGCTCGTCAACTGGGCGCTGAAGTACGTCGAGTCCGCCGTCGTCGCCGTCGCGCTGGTGGGTGAGCCCGTTGGGGCCACCATCCTCGCGGCGGCGCTGTTCGGCGAGATTCCGGGCCCGACGACGCTCGCTGGCGGCGCCGTCGTCCTGGTCGGCATCGTCCTCACCGCGCGGTCCCGGTCCGGCGAGCGCGAGAGCCCCGAGGGGACCGCCGCGCCCGAGGGGTAGGCCCCGCGTCAGAAGTCGACGTCCGTGTCGGGCCCGGGGCGGTCCTCGTCGAGGGCCATGAACGCCGCGCGGAAGTCCTCGGTGTCGAACTCCCGGACGACTTCGTCGAGTTCGCGCTCGGCCACCTCGATGTCTTCGAGGAGCGACGCGTACCGGTCGTTGGCCTCGAGTTCGGCGGGCGTCTTCTCGGCCTCGAGGAGCGCCTGCTTCGAGACGAGCGAGAGGTACTCCTGGACCCCCTCCTCGTAGCTTCGACGGTCGAGGAGCGTCTCGACCACCGCCCGGAGGTCGGCCTCGGAGACGGGCTTGATGACGTAGTCGTCGAACCCGAGTTCGATGATGTCGAAGTCCGGGTCGACGGCCGTCACCATCGCGACCCGACAGGGGAGATCCTGATCGCGGATGTACTCGAGGACGTCGCCGCCGGACCCGTCCGGGAGACGGCGGTCGAGGAGCGCCACGTCCACGGCGTCGTCGACCGTCTCCCTGGCCTCTTCGACGGTGTACGCGGTCCGGACGTCGTAGTCGTCCGCTAACCACGTCGCGTAGAGGTCCGCGAGGTCCCGTTCGTCCTCGACGACGAGTACCGTCGGCGCGGTCACGGGGCGACCACCCCGCGACGGCGCCGGCCCCCGAACGCGGCACCGTCCCGGAGGGCCGGTGGCGTCGACCGTCGGACTCCCCGCACTGTGCCCGCGTCCATACCCCAAAGGAGACAGACCCGCGTTAAATATCTGTCTTACCCAGGGGCGGTCCGCGCGGGCGAAGCCGGCACGTGGGGCCGCCTCTCGGAGCGCACGACCTGCCGGCGCGCATCGCGTGGCGCTAACTGCTTAGTGTGCCCACCGCCTAGGGGTGACCGTGACACGGACCTACCGGACCGCCATCGCCGGGGGGGACCCGCTGACCCACTGGGCGACGCACATGATCCTGTCCGACCTGGCGGCCACAGAGGGCCGGGTCGACCCGACGCGGTACGTGGACCGCCTCGACGCCGACGAACCCGCCGTGGTTGGCCACTGCCTCGAACTCCAGGAGGCGGGACTGGTCGCCCTCGACGAGTCGGGCCTCGCCATCACGGAGGCCGGCGAGGCTCACCTGGAGGGGTTCGACCCGACCGACGTGGACCGGTGAGCGGGCAGCCCCGCGAGGACATCGCGGTCGCGTGGCTCGTCGGGTCGGGTCGGCAGAAGGTTGTGCGTGGGTGCCCCGTGAAGGGACACCGCACCGTGGTAGGTGCGTGGGACCGGATTTGAACCGGCGAACCCCTACGGGACAGCGCCCTCAACGCTGCGCCGTTGGCCTAGCTTGGCTACCCACGCCCTGGGCATCGTTCGGTATCACCCCGTGGGCTAAAAGCCCTTTCATTCGCCCCCCGACGCGAACGGGAACACCTTTCGACCCGGGCGACGTGCCTCGAATCATGTCGACGACGGTCCGCAGGAACGTCCCGGCCGCGACGGCCGCACTCTCGGCCCTCTCGCTCGGTCTGGTCTTCGCCGTCGCCCTCGGCGTCGTGCCGGCGTCCGCCCTCCCGCGAGCGCCCCACGCCGTCGTCGCCGCCATCCCGCACGTCAACGCCGCGCTGAGTGCGCTCGCCATCGCGACGATAGTCGCCGGCTGGCGCTTCGCCCGTCGGGGCCAGATACGGCGACACCGCGCCGCGATGCTCGCCGCGTTCGCTCTGTTCGCCGGGTTCCTCGTCCTCTACCTCTACCGCGTGGCGCTGGAGGGGCCCACGCCGTTCCCGGGCGACCCCGCCGTCTACCGGTTCGTCTACCTCCCCACGCTGGTCGTGCACGTCTCGCTCGCCGTCGTCTGCGTGCCGCTCCTCTACTACGTCCTCCTCCTCGCGGCGACCCGACCGGTCGCCGAAATCCCCTCGTCGCGACACCCGCGCGTCGGGCGCGTGGCGGCGTCGCTGTGGCTCGTGTCGTTCGCGCTGGGACTGGTGGTGTACGGACTGCTGTACGGCTAGTCGTCGGCGTCGCCGGCGACGGCGGGCCGGACCACGTCGCGGTCGGTCTCTTCGTCGTCGATGTCGTAGGGGTACGCTCCGGTGACACAGCCGAGACAGAGGTCCGAGCGCTCTTCGCCGATGGCGTCGGCCACGGCGTCGATGGAGAGGTAGGCGAGACTGTCGGCGGTGATGGCGTCGCGGATGTCCTCGACCGTGCGGTCGGCCGCGATGAGTTCCTCGCGCGTCGCCATGTCGATGCCGAGGTAGCACGGGGCGACGATCGGCGGTGCGCCGATGCGGACGTGGACCGACTCGGCGCCCACCTCCCGGAGCAGTCCGACGAGCTGGTCGGAGGTGGTCCCCCGGACGATGGAGTCGTCGATGAGTGTGACCGACTTGCCCTCGACGGTGCTCTTGATGGGGTTGAGCTTCAGTCGGACCGCCCGCTCGCGCTCGTCCTGGGTCGGCATGATGAACGTCCTGCCGACGTACCGGTTCTTCATCAGTCCCTCCGCGAACTCGACGTCCGCGCCGTCCTCGGTCGCGGCCTCGGCGTAGCCCGAGGCAAAGGACCGCCCAGAGTCGGGGACGGGCATCACCACGTCCGTCTCGATGCCGGACTCCTCCCAGAGCCGGCGGCCGAGTTCGCGACGGACTTCGTAGACGAGGCGACCGTCGATGACCGAGTCGGGCCGCGCGAAGTAGACGTACTCGAAGAAACAGTGGGCCGTGTGTTCCTGCTCGAACAGCTGGTAGGAGTCGAAGCCGTCCGACCGGAGAATGACGAGTTCGCCCGGACGGACGTCCCGGACGAGGTCGCCGCCCAGCGTATCGATGGCCGACGACTCCGACGCGAGGATGTAGCCGTCGTCGAGTTCACCGATGACCAGCGGCCGGTTGCCGCCCGGGTCGCGGACGCCCAGCACGGTGTCGTCGTGCATGATGGTCAGCGTGTAGGACCCGTGGATGTACTCCATGGTCCGCTTGACCGCCCGCACGAGGTCGCTCTCGAGGAGGTTCCGCGCGAGCAGGTGCGCGATGACCTCGGTGTCGCCGTCGGAAGTGAAGGCGTGCCCGAGACCGGCGAGGTGCTCGCGGAGTTCGTCGGCGTTCACGAGGTTCCCGTTGTGGCTCAGGCCGAGAGCGCCCGCCTTGAACGACACCGAGAACGGCTGGGCGCAAGACTCGTCGAGGCTCCCCGCGGTGGGGTAGCGGACGTGCCCGATGCCGACGTCGCCGTTGAGAGCCTCGAGGTCCGGCCGGTCGAAGGCGTCGCCGACGAGACCCGTCTCGACGTGGTCGTGTTGCTGGAAGCCGTCGTGCGTGACGATGCCCGCGGCCTCCTGACCGCGGTGCTGCAGCGAGTAGAGCGCGTAGTAGATCGGCAGGGCGGCGTCACGGCCGTCGAGGGCGACCCCGACGACGCCGCACTTCTCGTGCATTCCCTAGTTGTCGCCGGCTTTGCTCTGCCAGGCGTACCCGCGACGCTTCGCGGACTTCCCGAATCCGCAGGACGCGCAGACCTTCTTCGTGACGTGGTAGGACTTCTCACCGCATCGCCGGCACTTGACGTGGGTGGTCTGGTTCTTCTTCCCCTGGGCGGACGTGCCGTCGCTCATGGTTTGATTGTGACGACGTTATCGCCGCGTATAACGGTTGTGTCTTCGACGGCCTCCTCGACGTCCGCGGCCTCGGTCGGGGGCGACAGGACGAGGTTCATGTGCTGGTCGTACCCGGCGAGGGCACCGTGGTAGACTGCACCGTCCTTCAGTCTGACCTCGACCGGCGACTCCAGGGCCGCTTCGAGCACGTCGAGGGGGCGTCCGTCGTCCATATCCCTACGCGTCGGGAGAGCCGCTTAAACGTACCGACCCTCAGACGTCGAGGGCGAAGGTGGCCGGCGGGTCCGCCGCGACGGCCCGGAGCAGCGCCGCCGCGTCCTCGAGGTCGGTCGTGTCGACCACCTCCGCCGGCGTGTGCATGTACCGGTTCGGGATCCCGAGGTTCACCGACGGGATGCCGCCCCGCTGGACGTAGAAGGAGTCCGCGTCGGTCCCCGTCCGGGTGCCCGTCGCCTGCAACTGGACCGCGACGCCGGCGCCGTCGGCCGCCTCGCGGAGGGTCTCGACCAGCACCGCGTGGTTCGAACTCCCGCGGGAGACGACCGGCCCGCCTCCGAGGTCGACCTCCGACGCGCGCGACGGCGGGTACGAGGGGTTGTCCGCCGCGTGGGTGACGTCGACGGCGACGGCGGCGTCCGGGTCGACGTCGAAGCCGACCATCCGGGCGCCCTGGAGGCCGACCTCCTCCTGGACCGTCGAGACGGCGTGGACGGTGGCGTCCACGTCGTCTCGTGCCGCCCGCCGGACCGCCTCGGCGGCGACCCACATCCCGACCCGGTTGTCCGTCGCCCGCGCCGCGATGCGGGTCCCGCGGAGGTCACGGACGCCTCGCTCGACCGTCACGGGGTCGCCGACTTCGACGACCTCGCGGGCGTCGTCCTCGTCGGCGGCGCCGACGTCGACGTGCTGTTCGGTGATGTCGTCGAGCCCCTCCTCGTCCGGGTCCCGGAGGTGGATCGCGGTCTGCCCGATGACGCCCGCGACCGGGCCGTCGGCGCCGTGGACGGTCACGTGCTGGCCGCGGGAGACGGTCCGGTCGGCGCCCCCGACCGGCGCGACCCGGAGGAACCCCTCTTCGGTGACCTTCGTGACGACGAAGCCGATCTCGTCGCCGTGCCCGGCGAACGCGAGGTCCGGGCCGTCGCCGTGGACCGTCGCCACGGCGTTGCCGTAGTCGTCGACGCGCACGTCGTCGGCGTGCGGGCGGACGTACTCGACCCACCGGCGCTGGGCCCGCCGCTCGTAGCCGGAGGGTGCGGGGGCGGTGAGCAACTCGTCGAGGAAGGCGCGCTGGTCGTCGTCCATGGGCCGGGGTTCGCCCGCGTCCCGTATGAACCTCCGGGCCGACCCCACAACGGCTAAGGATTCGCTCGCCGTTGTCTCGGCCATGGGACTCCTCGAGTTGCACTTCCACGACAGCGAGTTCACGTTCGCCCCGCGCGGAACCGTCGGCGGGTCGGGCACCGAGTCCGACGGCGGCGCCGACGAGGCGCCCGCAGTCGAGAGCGAGGACCGGGGCGCCGCCGCGCGGCCCGGCGGCGGCCGCGGCCTGGGCGTCATCGTCGGCCTCCTGGTCCTCGTCGCCGTCGCCTACGCCGTGCGCCGCTTCGGTGGCGAGGAACCGGTCGAGGTCGAGATAGAGAACTGAGCGCACCGCGACGGAGACTGGGGGTTTTTCCGCACTCACCGCCTAGCCCTGGTAATGGGTCTCTTCGAGGGCGTCCGGACGGTCGCGACTGCGTCCGGCGAGGGCGCGGTCGACTGGCGCGCGGTGGCCGACGCCGCGAAGGCGGCGACCGACGCGGGCAGCGTCGACCTCACCCCGGCCGAGCAGGCGGGCTACGCCAGCGACGTCCGCGAGGCGCGCGACCGGGTGCGCGCCGTCTCGGGCATCGACTTCGCGGTCCCGGAGACGGTCGAGATACAGAACCGCCACCACTGGATCGACGCGAACGTCGCCACCTTCCGGCGGGTGCTCCGCCCCCTCGACCGCCGACCGTCGACGCTGCCCGGCGTGGCGCGCGTCGCCAACACGGGGTCGATGGCGGCGTCGCTGGCCTTCCTCGCCCGACACGTCCTCGGGCAGTACGACCCCCTGTTCCTCGCCGAGGGCGACCCCGACCACGGCCTCTACTTCGTCCACCCGAACGTGATGGCGGCCGCTGACGGTCTCGGCGTCGACCGGGAACGGTTCCGCCGGTGGATCGCCTTCCACGAGGTGACCCACGCCGCGGAGTTCGGCGCCGCACCGTGGCTGGCAGCCCACCTCGAGTCGCTGACGACAGAGGCGGTCACCGCGTTCGCGAACGGGGAACTCCGTCCCGCCGCCATGGGGGAGTTGAACCTGACGATGACGGCGGTCGAGGGCTACGCCGAGTTGCTGATGGACCGCGCGTTCGACCGCGAGTACGCCGACCTCCGCGCGAAACTCGAGGCGCGACGCCGGGGCGGCGACCCCCTCACCCGGCTGTTTCGTCGGCTGTTCGGCGTCGGCATCAAGCGCCGCCAGTACGAGCGCGGCAAGGCCTTCTTCGAGGCGGTGGCGGCCGCGCGCGGCCTCGACGGCGCGGGGGTCGTCTGGGAGTCGCCGGAGGCCCTCCCGACGGACGCGGAACTCGACGACCCCGCGCGGTGGCTGGCGCGGGTGCCCTGATCGGCCCGTCGCGACCCCGCGACTCGACGGTCAGTAGAAGCCCTTGTCCGTCTCGTCCTCGGTGACGATGTCTTCGAACTCCGTCTCGAGGAGGGACTCCGCTTCCTCGAACGTGTCCGAGAGGTCGTCCAGTCGGTCCGGGCGGTCGTACTGGTCGTACTCCATCGGACCGAACGCCGGACTGTCGAGGACCTCCATCATGTCGTCGAAGAGGTCGCCCGGGGTCGTCGGCGCGTCGGCGTGCGTCTCGAGGACCGTCTCGAGTTCCTTCGCCGCCTGCTCGGCCTCCGACTCGTCTTCGGGCGGGGACTGCACGGCGAAGCGACCGCCCGTCTGACCGCGGGGGAACAGGGGGTCGATGTCCTCGTCGATGCGGCGGGCGACCCGCGTGCCGACCCCGTGGACCTCGAAGGGGTTCTTCGCGTACGTCTTCAGCTGGTAGACGCCAGCGTCGGGGTGGCCCACGTAGAAGTCCTCCCCGACGCCGCCCCGGCGGTTCCCCACGACGGCGCGCCAGTCGCCGGCGTCGACGTTCCGTTCGACGACGTCAGCCATGATGTCCTGCCAGTCGCGCACGCGCATGTGTCAGGGTGTGTCGTGGGCGGAAAAGTAGGTGTCGGTCCCGACCCCACCGACAGGCCTTTGCTCGGCCGGGCGCTCGAACCGACAGTGACTGCAGTCCGGGGCGAGCTACTCGACGTCGGCGAGGTGCGGACGGTGAGCACCCGCTACGGGGAGCGCGACCTGGTCGAGTTCACCGTGCGCCACGAGGGCGAGCCGACCCGGGTGACCCTCTGGGGCAAGTGGACGCACACCGCCGACCACGCCGTCCCCGGGATGGAGGTGCTCGTCACGAACGTCACCGAGGACGAGTACCGCGGCGAGACCACCTACAGCACGGGGTCGGAGTCGTTCGTCGTCCTCGACCCGGCCTTCCTCGTCGACGTGACCGACCTCCGGGCGTGGGTGCAGTGCCCGCGGCTCTACTACCTCAACAAACTCGGTGGCGTGCCGCTCGCCTACCCCGTCACGAAGGGGACCATCGTCCACGAGGTGTTCGGCGACCTGCTCCGCGGCCGGGACCTCGAGACGGCCATCGACGAGCGGGTAGCCGAGGCCGGCCTCGAACTCGGCCTGCTGGGCGAGGACCCGACCGAGGTGCGCGCGGAGGTGGCCGCCAACGCCGACGCCATCGAGGGGTGGCTGGCCCAGGGCGTCCTCGACGGCGGCGACGAGTGGCGCTCCGAGCAGACGCTGCTCTCCCCGACGGTGGGCATCAAGGGCCGCGCCGACGCCGTCCGCCGGGGGATGCCGGTCGAGTTGAAGACCGGGAAGAACACCGACCGCGAGCCCCGGTTCCACGACAAGGTGCAGGCCGCCTGCTACGCGCTGTTGCTCCGGGAGCGCGGGGTCGAGGCCGACACCGGAACGCTGCTCTACACGAAGAACGCCGCCGTCGACCGGGCCGAGGAGAGCGGCGACCTCTCGCCGGCGAAGGAGTTCTCCATCTCCAAGGGCTTCCTCGACTTCGTCGTCCGCCAGCGCAACGAACTCGCCGCGATGGAGCGCGACTCCGGGGTGCCGACCGGCGAGGAGGCAGACGCCATCTGCGAGTACTGCTTCGAGCGCGAGACCTGTATGGTCGTCGCGGGCCGCCTCGACCAGCAGTCGAAGGCCGGCAGCGTCGGAACGGCCCTGCCCGAGGCCGAGCGGACGTACTTCCGGGAGTGGTACGAGCGCGTCGAGGCCGAGCGCCGCGCGGTCCACCGCGAGTACGCGAAGCTCTGGGAGCAGTCGCCCGCAGAGCGACAGGCCGACGACCGGGCGCTGGTCGACCTCGAACCCGCGGGCCGCGAGGAGACCGGCGACGGCCGCTGGCGGATGCGCGCCTCCCGGCCCGACCCCGTCTCGACGAAGCTCCGATCCGGCGACCACGTCCTCGCGAGCGAGGGCGACCCCGTGACCGGGCGGGCCGAACTCGCCCGCGTGGAGTCGCTGACCGCCGGGGAGGTGGTCGTCACCGCCGACGAACCGCTCGAACTGCGGCGGGTCGACGTCTACCCCTCCGAACTCTCGGTCTCGCGGATGCTGACGGCGCTCCACGACTGCGTCCTCAAGTCCACGGAGCGACGCCGTGACGTCCTGTTCGGGCGGGCAGACCCGGCGTTCGGGTCGGCCCCCGAGACGTTCGTCGACAACAACCCCGCACAGGACGAGGCGGTCCGGGCCGCCGTCACCGCCGAGGACCTCGCGCTCGTCCACGGCCCGCCGGGGACGGGCAAGACCTACACCATCGCCCGGGCCGTCCGCGAACTCGTCGACCGGGGCGAGCAGGTGCTGCTCGCGGCCTTCACCAACCGCGCGGTGGACAACGCCCTCGACGCCCTCCGGGCGCAGGGCTTCGAGGAGTTCGTCCGCGTCGGGACCGAGACGGGCGTCCGCGAGGACATGCAGGAGTTCGTGCTCGACCGCTCCGGGCCGCCGGCGACCCAGGCCGCCGCCCTCCGCGACGCGCCGGTGGTCGCCGCCACCACGGCCACCTGCGGGTCCCGCGTCCTCCGGGAGCTAGACGTCGACGTGGCCGTCGTCGACGAGGCGGCCCAACTGACCGAACCCGACACGCTCGCCGCCGTCAACCGGGCGGACCGGTTCGTCCTCGTGGGCGACCACCAGCAGCTCCCGCCCGTCGTCCGCGCCGCGGAGATGGACGAGTCCCTGTTCGAGCGACTCGTCGCGGAGTACCCCGACGCGTCGGTCCTGCTCGACCGCCAGTACCGGATGGCCCAGCGCGTCCAGGCGTTCTCCTCTCGGGAGTTCTACGACGGCCAGCTCCGCCCTGCGGACGCGTCGGTGGCGCGTAGGTCGCTCGCTGACCTCGACGTCGACCCGGCGGCGCTCCCGGCGGGGGTCGACGTCGACGACCCGGTCTCGTTCTGTCACGTCGACGGCGACGGCGGTACCCACACCGACGCCGCAGAGGCCGAGCGGGTCGGCCGCCTCGTCGCGGGCTACCTCGACGCCGGCCTCGACCCGGCGGACGTCGGCGTCATCGCGCCGTTCCGCGCGCAGGTGGGCGAAATCGACCGCCACGTGCCCGAGGGAGTTACCGTAGACACGGTCGACCGGTTCCAGGGCTCCTCGACGGAGGTGGTCGTGGTCTCGTTCGTCGCCACGGGCGCCATGGACGGTCCCATCTTCGAGGACCACCGTCGCCTGAACGTGGCGCTGACCCGCGCGAAGCGGTCGCTCGTCCTCGTCGGCGACGAGACCGCCCTCGCGAGCGACCCCTTCTACGCACGGATGCTCGACTGGGCGCGCCGCTAGCGGGGCCGGAAGGGGTCGTACTCCCGGTCGGCGACCGCACGGGAGTGGTGGTCGTCGACGTCGCGGATGGGGTAGGCGGCGAAGTCGTCGAGCACCCGGTCGAGGCCCGCGACGGCCGCGGCGAGGATTGCCTCGCCCGTCTCCGGGTCGCCCGCCGTCGCGTCGCCGATGAGCCCCGTCTCGGAGATGGTCGACCACCAGGGCATCATCGTCACGTCGGTGGCGGCCGCCCGCGGCCGTCCGGTCAGGTCACGGCCCAGCCACGAGTCGACCTCGGGGAGGTGGAAGTCCTCGCGGCGGTCCTCGCCGACGCGGTCCGGGTAGAGGTAGGCGTAGACCGACGTCTCGAGTTCGCCGCCGTGACCCGACCCCCGCGGCCCGGCGGTGCTCTCCTCGGCGAACGTCTCGCGGACCTCGTGGAGGTCCCACCACGAGCACATCGCCGCGCGCACCCCGGGGTACTGGAGGTTCACCTGGCGGGTCGCCTGCTCGAGGAGGTGGTGGTTCGAGCCGTGACCGTTGAGGAAGAGGACGCGCTCGAACCCGTGGTGGGCGAGCGACGCCCCCACGTCGATGCAGTAGTTCACGAACGTCTCCCACCCGATGGTCACGCCGCCCGGATAGTCCATGTGGTGGGGGAGATAGCCCTGCGGGATCACCGGGAACCGGAGCGCGTCGTCCCGCCCCTCGGCGGTCCGCTCGGCGACGGCCTCGGGGATGCGCTGGTCCACCTCGAGCGGGAGGTGGTAGCCGTGGTCCTCCGTCGACCCGACGGGCACGACGACCATCGCCCCCTCGGTGGCCGCGGCGTCTATCTCGGGCCAGGTCAGCCGCTCGTACCGGAACTCGCCGTCCATGGGCCACCCCTCGTCGGGGGGGCACAAGAGCCTACGCCCGGGTCAGTCCCGGTCGATGGCCTCGGTCACCCGGTCGTGGAACTCCCGGAGGGCGGCGTCCTCGTCGGCCGCGAGCACCACGTCCGAGGCCGAGAGCGTCGCGAGGCCGAACGCCCGCGGCGTCGGTGAGTCGACGGCGTGGCGGACCACCTCGACGTCGCCCGCCCGGACGCCGCGCAGGACCGAGCGCACCCCCTCGAGGTCGAGTCGGTCCTCGATTATCTCGCGGTAGGTCTCCTCGAGGACCGCGAACTCCTCCAGGTCCTCGGCGAACCCGAGGAGCATCTCGCTGGAGACCTGCTGCTCGCTCGCGGACTTCTCGTAGCCCTTGTACCGCTTGAGGACCATCAGCGACCGCGTCGCGTTGATGCGGAAGTACCGCTTGCGGAGTTCGGTGTCCGCGAGGCTCTCGCGGAGGTCCGCCCGGACCGTCGCCGGGTCCAGTTCGCGGACGACGCCGGCCAGGTCGACCTTCCTGTTGAGCGGCATCGACACCGTGAAACCGTTGTCCGCGACGGCCACTTGGACGTTCGCGCCGGCGGCGTCCGCACAGCGGTGCCCCACGACCCGCGAGAGGCCGTCGTTCACCCGCCGACCGTACGTCGAGTGGACGTGGTAGTGGCGCCGGTAATCCGCGCGGTCCCGGACCTCCTCGACGACGAGTCGCTCGTCGGTCGCGACGCTCGCGGCGCCGGCGTAGCGGACCTGCTCGTCGAACAGGCCGGCGAGCGCCCGCACCGAGTGCTCGTCGACGGGGAACGACCGGAGCCAGTGGCGGACGGCGGGTCGCCCGCCGGCGTCGAGTTTTTCGAGGACGTCGCCCTGGAAGCGCGCTATCTCGACGCCGAGATCATAGGAGAGGGGCAGTCGCTCCGAGTACCACGAGGGGACGGTCGGGCGGTCGCTCGTCCGGTCGACGTACACCTTCGACCCGCGCCGGTAGCGGAACGCGTAGCGCTCCCCGCCGAGGACGAACACGTCGCCCGGGTCGAGGGTGTCGAGGTAGTCCTCGTCGAGGTCGCCGACCCACTCGTCCTCGCCGCGAACGAGCACGTCACACGAGAAGGAGTCGGGGATGGTCCCGACGTTGGTCATGTAGATGACGCGGGCGAGGCGGCCCCGCTTGCCGACGAGGGGTTCTCCGACCGGGAACTCGGGGTGGTGGTGGTCGCCGTCGGGCGGGTCGTTCTCGTCGCGCCAGACCTTCGCGTAGACGTTCCGGGTCTCCAGTCCGGGGTAGTCTGCCGTGAGGTAGCGCAGCAGTCGCTCCCAGTCCGCGTCGTCGTAGTCGCGGTAGGGGTACGCCGACCGGAGGACGCGCCGCACCTCGGCCTCCCGCCTGGGGCCCGCGATGGCCATGCCGTAGACGTGCTGTGCGGCCACGTCGTGGGCGCCCTCGGGGACGAACACCCGGTCGACGAAGCCCTCCTCGGCCTTCCGCAGCATCACCGCGCACTCGACGAGTTCGTCCCGGTCGAGCGCGAACACCCGGCCCGTCACCGTCCGGCCGAGGCTGTGGCCAGCGCGGCCCACCCGCTGGAGGAGGGCCGCGACGGACTTCGGGGAGCCGACCTGCACCACCAGGTCGACGTCCGGCATGTCGATGCCGAGTTCGAGCGACGTCGAGGTGGTAACGACGTCGTACTCCCCGGCCTTCAGGCCGGCCTCGACGGTCTGTCTGCGCTCGGTCGAGAGCGACCCGTGGTGACACGCCGAGTTCGACTCGTCGTAGGGGCCACCGGCCCGGAGTTCCTGGAGGACGCGCTCGGCGCCCGACCGCGTGTTCGTGAAGACGATGGTCGTGTCGTGGTCCCCGACCAGGGCGCGCAGGTCCTCGTGGAACCGGTCGCGCACCGTCCGGGCGGGCGTGCCGACCAGGTCGGCGACCGGACAGCGCAACTCGACGTCGTAGTCGCGGGCGAACCGCTCGTCGACGACTGCACGGCGGCGCGGTTCCCCGGCGTCGACGTCACGTCCGACGAGGAAGTCCGCGACGTCGTCGAGGGGTTCGACGGTGGCCGAACAGCCGACACGGGTCGGGTCGCCGTCCGCGAGGGCGGCCAGTCGCTCCAGGGAGACGGCGAGGTGGGTGCCGCGCTTGCCGTCCGCGACGCTGTGTATCTCGTCGACGACGACGTACTCGACGGTGCGGAGCTTCTCGCGGAACTTCGGGGCGTTCAGCAGGATGGCCAGCGTCTCGGGCGTCGTGTTCAGGACGTGAGGCGTCTCGGAGAGCATCCGCTGGCGCTCGGCGTCGTCGGTGTCGCCGTGGCGGATGGCGTGGCGGACGCCGTCGACGTCCTCGCCCCGGGCGCGCAGTCGCTCGGTGATGCCCGCGAGCGGCACCGCGAGGTTGCGGTGGACGTCGTTCGCGAGCGACTTTAGCGGCGAGACGTACAGGCAGTAGACGGAGTTCTCCAGCCCCTCGGTCCGCTCCCGGCGGAACAGGTCGTCGAGGATGGCCGTGAAGGAGGCCAGCGTCTTCCCGCTCCCCGTCGGCGCGGCGATGAGGACGTTCTCGCGGTCCTGGATGTGCGGGATGGCGGCCTCCTGTGGCGGCGTGAAGAAGCCGTCGTTCTCGGCGACGTACTCGCCGAACTCGTCGACCCACCACTCGCGGACCGCCGGCGAGAGCGACCGGAGAACTGGCGCGTCGGTGACCGTGGCGTCCGGCGGCACCGACACGTCGAGCGACGAGAGGAACGCGCCGGTGCCGGCCGACTCGTCTGGCGCCATCGGCGACACGTTGGTCCTCCGCGACCGAAAGCGTAGCGGACGCCCAACCTCTTTACGCCCGGGGCGCCCCGGACGGGTATGCGACTGACGCTGCTCGGGACGGGGTCGGCGATGCCGACGGGCGAGCGAGCGCAGTCCGGGTCCCTCCTCGAGGGCGAGCAATGCGTCCTCGTCGACTGCGGGAGCGGCGTCCTCGACGCCCTCGCCCGCACCGAACCGGGATTCGAGGGCGTCGACGCCGTGCTGCTCACCCACCACCACCTCGACCACGTCGCTGACCTCCTCCCACTGCTGAAGGCCCGGTGGCTCGCCGGGGCGGACCCGCTGACCGTCGCCGGCCCGCCCGGGACCGCGGCACTCCTCGAGGACCTCCTCGACGCCTTCGACTACCTCGACGAGAAAGTCGCCTGCGAGGCACGAGACGTCGACGCGCCGGGCTTCTCGCTCGCGGGGTTCGACGTCCGGGCGCGGGAGGTGCGCCACTCGGCGTACTGCCTGGCCTACCGGTTCGGAGACGCGGTCACGTTCAGCGGCGACACCGAGGCGTTCGAGGGCCTCGCGTCGTTCGCTGCGGGCTCGGCGGCGCTCGTCCACGACTGCTCGTTCCCCGACGGCGTCGACGTGTCGAATCACCCGACGCCGTCCCAACTGGGCGCCGCGCTCGCCGGCCACGACTGCGGGACCGTCTACCTGACCCATCGCTATCCCCAGACCGAGGGACGGGACGAGGACCTCGTGGCTGCGGTCACCGCGGCCTACGGCGGCCCGGTTCGCGCGCCGGAGGACGGCCACGTCCTCGACCTGCCCGCACCCGACGGGTGAGCGGCGCCGACCCGAATCCCCCCGGTGGATAAGGGCCGCTTAGCCGCCCGTCGCGCGGACCCCGGGGACGCGGGCACGGGTAGTAGGTGGCGCCTGCGAGTCCGAAACAGACGCATAACCAAACGGAAACGACCCCTATTGCGAGTATCCACGTCGCCGCCGGCCCCTCGAGGGCCGGTCGGCAGGCGACCCCACGTCGACCCATGTACGCCACAGAGACACGGACCGACTGCGAGCACTCCCCTGGGCGGCACTGAGATGTGTGGCATCACCGCGTACGTCGGCGACGACGACGTCGTTCCGCGCGTCGTGACCGGGCTCCGGAACCTCGAGTACCGCGGCTACGACTCGGCCGGCGTCGCCGTCCAGAGCGAGGGCGGTCTCGCCGTCTGCAAGCACAGCGGCGAGATATCCGACCTGGCGCCCCGCATCCGCGAGCGGACGCCCGAAGGGACGGCCGGCGTGGGCCACACCCGCTGGAGCACGCACGGCCCGCCCACCGACGCGAACGCCCACCCGCACGTCGACTGCACCGGCCGCGTCGCCGTCGTCCACAACGGCGTCGTCGAGAACCACGCGACCCTCGCCACCGAACTGCGGGCCGCGGGCCACGCGTTCCAGAGCGAGACGGACACCGAGGTGGTCCCCCACCTCGTCGAGGACTACCTGGACGCCGGTCGGGGGCCCGAGGCGGCCTTCCGGGCGGCGGTCGACCGACTGGAGGGTCAGTACGCGCTCGCCATGCTGGTCGATGGAACCGACGCCGTCTACGCCACGCGCCGGGGGTCGCCGCTCGTCCTGGGGCTGAGTGACGTGGGGAACCACCTCGCCAGCGACGTGAGCGCCTTCCTCGAGTTCACCGACGAGGTGGTCTACCTCGAGGACGGCGACGTCCTCGTACTCCGCGGCGACGGCGCGCGCCTGACCGACGCCGAGGGGGACCCGGTGGACCGACCGGTCGAGGTCGTCGACTGGGACCCCGACGACGCCACCAAGGCGGGCTACGAGCACTACATGCTCAAGGAGATACACGAGCAACCGCGGGCGCTCGCCCGGTCGCTCCGGGGACGGGTCGACGCCGAGGAGGAGACGGTCTCGCTGTCGGCGGTCCCCCCGGAAGCCGTCGCCGACGTCGAGCGGGTGCAAGCCGTCGCCTGTGGCACCTCCTACCACGCGGCCCGGTACGTCGCGTCCTACCTCCGGGAGCGGGGCGTCCCGGCGACGGCGACGCTCGCCAGCGAGTACGCCACCGCCCCCAGACCCGTCGACGAGCGGACCCTCGTGGTCGGCGTCTCCCAGAGCGGCGAGACGGCCGACACCCTCGAGGCCGTCCGCGCGGCCCGTGACCGCGGGGCTCGCACCCTCGCGGTGACGAACGTGGTCGGGTCGACGCTCGCCCGCGAGTGCGCCGAGGCGGTGTTCATCCACGCCGGCCCGGAGATCGGCGTCGCCGCCACCAAGACCTTCTCCTCGCAGGTGGTGACCCTCCTCGCTCTCGGGGAACGCCTGGCGAGTGCCGTCACCGGGTCGCCCGCCGACGACCGGGCGGGGCTCCTCTCGTCGCTCGCCGGACTCCCGGCGGCGGCCGAGGCGGTCCTCGAGGGCGACGCCGTCGCCCCCCTCGCTCGTCGGTACCTCGACCGCGAGGGCGTGTTCTTCCTCGGACGGGGGTACGGGCTCCCCGTGGCCCTGGAGGGGGCGCTGAAGTTCAAGGAGATAACCTACGGCCACGCCGAGGGCTTCCCCGCGGGCGAACTCAAGCACGGGCCGCTCGCGCTGGTGACCCGCGAGACGCCCGTCTTCGCCGTGTTCACGGGTGCCCACGACGCGAAGATGGCCAACAACGTCCGGGAGGTCGCCGCACGCGGGGCGCCGGTCGTCGCCGTGGGCCCCGAAGACGCGCTCGCGGGCCTCTCCGCGCCGGAGGAGACGCTCACCGTCCCCCAGGCACACCCCGCCGTCGCGGGCGTCCTGACGAACCTCCACCTCCAGTTGCTGGCCTACCACGTCGCCGCCGAGCACGGCCGAGAGATCGACAAGCCGCGACACCTCGCGAAGAGCGTCACCGTCGAGTGACCCGCCCTGGCGCTCACTCCAGTCGGTAGCGCAACAGCGCCGCGATGCCGCCGAGGTTCCGGAGTTGCTGGCCCGGGTCGTACTCGTGGGAGAAGACGGTGACCTCGCCGCCCTGCTGTTCGACCCGTTCGACGACGTCGTCGACGTCGACGTCCCACTCGCCGTCGGGCCCGCGCTCCTGGCGGAGGCGCTCGTCGAGGACGAGGAGGTGCTCCACGGCACCGTACTCGGCGGCCGACGCGACGTTCTCGGGCCCGTAGGCCGCCGTGCCGTCGGTCGCGATGCGCTCGGTCAGCTCGTCGACGAGTTGGGCCTCCGCCGCGACGCGCGTCTCGGCCTGTATCTCCTCGACGGCGCCGCGCTTGAGCACCTCGTGGACCCCGCGCCCCCCCGCGGCTGCCGTGTCGACGAGGGTCACGCGCTCCGCCACCGCGGGGTACTCCGCTTCGAGGTAGTCGTAGGCGTCCTGCTTGGTGAACCCCGGGCCCGCGAGGACGATGGCGTCGACGTCGAGACGCGCGAGTGCGTCGGCGAGGTCCGCGAACAGTTCCGCCCGGTCCCGGGCGTACTCGCCCTTGCCCGTCGGCCCGGTGAACGTGGCGCGCTCCTCGACGCCGTACTGGGCCACGGTGTGGATGTAGGCCTCGCCCTCCTCGACCGTCGCGATGGCGACGTCGGGGTTCTCGCTGGCCTCGACGGCCTCCTCCAGGCGCTGTATCTGGTCGGGCTTCCAGTGCTTCTCTATCTCGATCTCCGCGCGCTCCTCGACGTTGAGCGTGTGGTGCTCCCCGAGGACGTCCTCGCGCGAGGCGTCGACGATGACGCCCGAGACGCGCAGTCGGTTCGCGAACTTGTGGAACTCGGCCGACTCCACCTCGACCGTCGCGTGCATGGACTCGCGCTCCCCGCCGGTGTCGCGCATCTGGTCGTCCGCGCGCTGGATGCGACGCGTCGTGTCGCCGGCGACCAGGTCCCCCGGTTCGAGGACGTAGTGGAGGTGCCAGAGGTCGTCGAGGCTCTCGGGGACCAGCGTGATGCGCTCGCCGCCGCCCTCGACGCGGGTCCGGTCCTGAATGCGCATGGCGGTACTCGCGGGTGCCGGCGGGTAAGTCCCCCGCTTCGGCGCCCGTCGCGTCGCGTCGAGAGGGGAACGCAGGGGAAAAACGGCGGCCGATCAGCCGGCGACGTCGGTCAGGCGACCGCGCCGCGCTCGGTCGGTTCGCCGCCCTCGCCGTCGAAGCCGCCGGCGCTGTTCACGCCGCGGCCCCAGAGGTAGGCGCTCGCCACGTAGGCGTAGAAGCCGATGAAGGCACCGGCTATCCAGCCGAGCAGCGGGATCATGCCGACGAGACCGGAGACGACGCCGGCGATGATGAACACCGCGATGGACATGAGCCAGTTCATCGCGTAGTCGCCGTTGAACAGCACCGGGCGGAGTTCGGAGAACGCGAACGCCGACCCGAGGCGCCCGGTCCGTCCCATGTTCACGAGGCCCGCCGGCAGGATGTAGAACAGCACCAGTCCCACGATGCCGGCGAGGACGAACCCGCCGAACAGGCTGGCGATACCCAGTCCGGCCGCACCGGTGTCGCCGGTGGCGAGGCCGACGACCGCACCGCCGGCGAACACGAACAGGATGATGGCCGGGACGAGGTTGTAGACGAACGAGACGACGAGCACCTTGATGCCGTCGACGAACAGCGTCTCCCACTCCTCGAAGACCGGCGGTTCGTCGACGTGGTCGTCGTAAGTCTCTCTGAGGACGCGCAGGAGATAGCCCATCACCGGCAGTATCGGGATGAGCAGGAAACCGAACAGGGTGAGGACCCCACCGATTGCGATGGTCTTGACGGCACTCTCCCCCTCCTTCGGGTAACTGATTG
>JBDGTT010000009.1:0-36733 GCA_042216525.1 Halobacteriaceae archaeon | reverse complement strand
GGTTCGGAGCAGACCGTAGCGATACGGAACCCCACGGACCGGTCGGGACTCGCGCGATTCGATATCCCGACATGGGGTGTATCGCCCCGAGGCACCCCGTTCGAGGGGCGGTGAGACAGCGGCCTGCGACCGTGCCGCGGCCGGAACGTGACACGGCACGCACAGCTATGGCGGTGGCGGCCGTAGTCACCGGGTGCAATGTCACTGGACGGCCAGACGGTCGCCATCCTCGCGGCCAACGAGTTCGAGGACATCGAACTGGAGTTCCCCTTGTTGCGCCTCTCGGAGATGGGGGCGGACGTGACCCTCGTCCCGGTGCAGACGGGGCACCACCCCCGACCCTCGCTGGAGGCTGCCGGGACGAAACCCGTCACCGGGCGGTACGGGACGCCCATCCCGCCGGACGTGCTGGCCGAGGGCGAGCGGTACACCGTGACGGCCTTCGAGGACCTGTCCATGGCGGACTTCGACGTGTTGTGCCTCCCGGGCGGGTTCTCGCCGGACCACCTCCGGACGCACGACCCGGTGGTCGAGTTCGTCCGGGCGGCCCACGACGCGGACAAACTCATCGCGGCCATCTGTCACGGCCCGCACGTCCTCGTCGAGGCGGGCATCGTCGACGGCCTGGAGATGACGGGCTACGCGGCGACCCATACCGACATGAGGAACGCCGGTGCGACGGTGGTGGACGTGCCGGCCACGCAGGACGGCACCGTGGTCACGGGCCGCCAACCCGACGACCTGCCCGAGTTCTGCCGCGCCATCCGGGACGCCGTCGAGGCCCGGACCGGCGCGGAGGCGGCCGCGGACGACTGAGCGGTCCTAGAGGGATTCGATATCGCCGCATGCGGTTTACGTCGCGGCCCTTATATCCGCGTGGCGCCAACCGCCGGCGATGGTTCGGAACGTCGCGAGCGTCGTCGCCGACCTCGAACCGGAGGACGTCCACCTGCTCTCCGGCGTCGAGCACGGCATGCGGTTCAGCGAGTGGGTCCAGCGGGAGCGACTGACGGAGTTCGCGCGACTCACCGCCGAGGAGGTCGACTACCGCGTCGACCGGACGATGGACCGGGACCTGATCGAGCGCAACACCATCCAGTACGAGGGCTACAAGCTGACGGCCGAGGGGTACGACGCCCTCGCCCTCCACACGTTCGCGGAGCGAGACACGGTCACCGGGGTGGGCGCCCCCCTGGGGGTCGGCAAGGAGTCCGACGTCTACGAGGTCCAGTCCTACAAGCCGCTCGCGCTCAAGTTCCACCGCGAGGGCTACACCAACTTCCGCGAGGTCCACCGCGGGCGGGACTACACGGCCGACCGGGAACACACCTCCTGGCTCTACACCGCGCGGAAGGCCGCCGAACGGGAACACGAAGTGCTCGAGGCGCTCTACCCGGCGGTCAACGTCCCCCGACCCGTGGACCACAACCGCCACGCCATCGTGATGGCGCAGATGGACGGGGTCGAACTCGCCAAGGCGGACCTCGACCCGGCGCAGGCGAGTGGCGTCCTCGACCTGATCTTGCGGGAACTCGCGACGGCCTACGACGCGGGCTACGTGCACGCGGACGTGAGTGAGTACAACGTGTTCGTCGGCAGCGGTGGCGTCACCGTCTTCGACTGGCCCCAGGCGGTCCCGACCGACCACGACAACGCCCGCGAACTGCTCGGCCGAGACGTCGAGAACATCGTCTCGTACTTCCGGCGGAAGCACCCCGCAGACGTGCCCGGCGTCGACGCCGAGAGCACCGCCGAGGCCGTCGCCAGCGGGGCGTTCGAGTCGGTCGCGACGACGTGATACACTGCATTCCGCGATATCAAATCGGATCCTCCGACCGCCGGGGCGAGCGCCGACGTTCCGAAGTGCTTTTTTACGCGAGCGGGCAAGGACCGGTAACTCGCTGGACCAGACGGGCGACCAGCGGGCACCCGCTTCGGCGGGACGGAATGTGGGCAGCGAGGTTCCACGAACCACGGGACGCGTGGTTCCACGAACCGCGTGAGGCCTGAACCGCAAGCGCCCGCGGACAAGACAATGGCACGAAGTTTCTACTCCCACATCCGGGACGCGTGGAAGCAACCGAACGACGGCAAACTGGCGCAGCTCCAGTGGGAGCGCAAGCAGCGCTGGCGCGAGCAGGGCGCCATCGAGCGCATCGAGCGGCCGACCCGACTGGACCGGGCGCGCGAACTCGGCTACAAGGCCAAGCAGGGCGTCGTCGTCGTCCGCGTGAGCGTCCGGAAGGGCACGGCCCGGAAGTCGCGGTTCCGCGCCGGCCGCCGGACGAAGCGACAGGGCGTCAACCGCATCGGCCGCTCGAAGAACCTCCAGCGCATCGCCGAGGAGCGCGCGACGCGGAAGTACCCGAACCTGCGCGTCGTCAACTCCTACTGGGTCGGGGAGGACGGCTCCCAGAAGTGGTTCGAGGTCATCTTCGCGGACCCCGAACACCCGGCCATCCAGAGCGACGACGACCTCGGCTGGATCGCCGGCGACAGCCAGGAGAACCGCGCGCTGCGCGGCCTGACCAGCGCCGGCCGCCGCGGCCGCGGCCTCCAGAACCGCGGGACCGGCACCGAGCACGTCCGGCCGAGTCTGCGCGCCGGCACGCGCCGCAAGGAGTAAGGCGACTCCTCCGTTCCCCGACGCTCTCCGCTCGATAGTCGTCGGTCCGTTCTGTCCCGAAATCCTCGCGAGTGCGCCTGTCAGCGAGAGGGGGGTCCGCCACAACGTTTTTGAGTAGCCAGTGATACCACCTAGTGGTATGACGCAGTTCAGCGACGCCACGGAGGCACAGGTCACCCGGGCCATCGGCGAGGCGTGGACCGACGAGTTCTTCGACCGCATCGAGAGCGACGTCATCGTCGTGGGCGGCGGACCGGCGGGCCTGTCGTGTGCCCGCGAACTCGCCGAGCGCGGCGTCGACACCACCGTCCTCGAGAAGAACAACTACCTCGGCGGCGGGTTCTGGCTGGGCGGCTTCCTGATGAACAAGGTGACCGTCCGCGAACCGGCCGACCGGGTCCTCGACGAACTCGGCGTCCCCCACGAGGAGTCGGACACCGACGGGCTCCACGTCGCCAGCGGCCCCCACGCCTGCTCGTCGCTCATCGAGGCCACCTGCGACGCGGGCGCGGCCGTCCAGAACATGACGGAGTTCACGGACGTCGTCGTCCGCGAGGACCACGCCGTGGGCGGCGTCGTGATGAACTGGACGCCGGTCCACGCCCTGCCCCGCGAGTTGACCTGCGTGGACCCCGTGGCCGTCGAGGCCGACGTGGTCGTCGACGCGACGGGCCACGACGCGGTGGTCGCCTCGAAACTGGACGAGCGCGGCGTCCTCGACGCGCCGGGGTTCGAGGCGCGAGGGGCGGGAGTCGACCCGTCGAACGAGGACGAGTACGGCGCGCCCGGCCACGACTCGCCCGGCCACGACTCGATGTGGGTCTCCGAGTCAGAGGACGCCGTCGTCGACCACGCCGGAACGGTCCACGACGGCCTCGTCGTGACCGGGATGGCCGCCGCGTCGGTCCACGGCCTGCCGCGAATGGGCCCGACGTTCGGCGCGATGTTGCTCTCCGGCGAGGCGGCGGCCCGCGCCGCCCTCCTCGAACTCGGCCGCGACGCGGAGGGCGTCGGCACCGTCGCGCACGCGGACGACTGACAGCGCAGGCCTTTTGCCGGCCACTCCCGACTGGGTGGACATGAACCGACGGGGGTGGCCGCGGTGAGCATCGTCGAGGAGTACCTCGCGCTCACGGAGGCGACCGAGGCAGACCTCGTGGCGATGCAGGTCGGCGACTTCTACGAGTTCTTCGCTGACGGCGCGCGGACCGTGGCCGACGAACTCGACCTGAAGGTCTCCGAGAAGTCCAGCCACGGCGCCTCCTACCCGATGGCTGGCGTCCCCGTCTCCGAGTTGACGCCCTACCTCCGCGCGCTGGTCGAGCGGGGGTACCGCGTCGCCGTCGCAGACCAGCACGAGGAGGACGGCGACATCGAGCGGACGGTGACCCGGGTGGTGACGCCCGGCACCCTCCTGGAGACGACTGACGCGGCGGCCCGGTACCTCGTCGCCCTCGTGGCCACGGACGACGGCGTCGGCGTTGCCGCGGCCGACGTGACGACGGGGCGGTTCCGCGCGACGACCTGCGCGGACGCGGACGCGGCGCTCGCGGAGTGTCACCGCTTCGACCCCGCGGAGGTGCTGCTCGGCCCCTCGCTCCGCGAGGACGGAGCGGTCCGCGAACGGGTGACCACGGAGACGGACGCCGCGGTGACCGACCACGACCAGGCGGCGTTCGCGCCCGGCCGGGCGGCCCACGCCGTCCGCGAGCAGTTCGGCGGGGGCACCGCCGAGAGCCTCGGCCTCGCGGACGCCGCCGTGCGGGCGGCCGGCGCGGTCCTGGACTACGTCACGTCGACCGGCGTCGGCGTCAGCGAGTCGCTGACGCGCCTGGGCGCCTACCACCCCGACGACCACGTCACGCTCGACGCGACGACCCAGCGCAACCTCGAACTCGTGACGTCGATGACCGACGGCGGCACCGCGCTCCTCGACGTCGTCGACCACACCGTGACCAGCGCCGGTGGCCGCCGACTCCGGGAGTGGCTGGTCCGCCCGCGGCGGGACCGGGCCGTGCTGACCCGCCGGCAGGCGTCCGTGGCCGCGCTCGTCGGGGCGACGCTCGCGCGGGAAGGGGTCCGCGAAGAACTCGACGGGGCGGCCGACCTGGAGCGACTGGTCGCGCGGGCGACCAGCGGCAGCGCCGACGCCGCCGACCTCCGGCGCGCGGCGGACACGCTGGCCCGCCTGCCCGCCCTCCGCGAGGTCGTCGACCGGACCGAGCGCCTGCGCGAGTCGCCGCTGCCCGACGTCCTCGGGACCGCGGACGACCGGGTCGACCGACTCCGGGCCGAACTGGACGCGGCGCTGGTCGCGGACCCGCCGGCCGTCGCCTCCGGCACCGGCATCGTCGCCCGCGGCTACGACGAGGACCTCGACGACGTCGTCGCAGACCACGAGGCGGCCCTGGAGTGGATCGAGGGCCTCGCCGCCCGGGAGGGGGAGCGACTCGGCGTCACGCACCTGCAGGTCGACCGGAACACGACCGACGGCTACTACATCCAGGTCGGCAACTCCGAGACCGACGCGGTGCCCGACGACTACCGCGAGATAAAGACGCTGAAGAACTCGAAGCGCTACACCACCGACGAACTCGACGACCGGGAGCGGGACCTGCTCCGCCTCGAGGAGCGACGGACGGAACTCGAGACGGCCGTCGTCGACGACCTGCGCGCGCGGCTGGCGGCGGCCGCGGACGCCGTGCAGGCGGCCGGGCGGGCGCTGGCGGACGTCGACGCGCTGTCGTCGCTGGCCGTCCACGCCGCCGGCAACGACTGGACGCGCCCGGAACTGACGGCGGGCGACGAACTCGACGTCGAGGCCGGCCGGCACCCGGTGGTCGAGCAGACGACCGAGTTCGTCCCCAACGACGCGCGACTGGACGGCGACCGGCGCGTCCTCCTCGTGACGGGGCCGAACATGAGCGGGAAGTCGACCTACATGCGACAGGTCGCCCTCGTGGTGTTGCTCGCGCAGACCGGGAGTTTCGTCCCAGCGGACGCGGCGACCGTCGGCCTCGTGGACGGCATCTACACCCGGGTCGGAGCGCTCGACGAACTCGCGGGCGGGCGCTCGACGTTCATGGTCGAGATGCAGGAACTGTCGCGCATCCTCCACGCCGCCACCGAGGACTCGCTGGTCGTCCTCGACGAGGTGGGCCGGGGCACGGCGACCTACGACGGTCTCTCCATCGCGTGGGCGGCCACGGAGTACATCGCCACCCGGGTGCGGGCCAAGACGCTGTTCGCCACCCACTACCACGAACTCACCCGCGTCGAGGACCACTTCGACGCCGTCCACAACGTCCACGTGGCCGCCGAGGAACGGGACGGCGACGTCACCTTCGTGCGGACGGTCCGCGACGGGAGCGCGGACCGCTCCTACGGCATCCACGTCGCGGAACTGGCGGGCGTCCCGGACCCCGTCGTCGGGCGCGCCCGGGAGGTCCTCCGCAACCTCCGGGAGGACGAGGCCATCGACGTGCGCGGGAGCGGCGGCGAGACGAGACAGGTGGTCTTCGACCTGGAGTCCGGGCAGGTCCGCGAGGAGGCGAGCGCCGACGGCGGCGGCGTCGACCCCGACGCGGAGGCGGTGCTCGCAGAACTGCGAGACGTGGACCTGACCGGCGTCACGCCGATAGAACTGCTGTCGCGCGTCGAGGCGTGGCAGGACCGCCTCGACGAGTCGGCGGAGTGACCGCGGTCAGAACGCGGTGCGCCGTTCGTGGAGTTCGGCGGCGAGTTGGACAACGACGTAGCCGAAAGCCACCACGGCCGTCGCGGCGAAGAACCACTCGTGCAGCGGCCGCGTCTGGACGGCCCCGGCGTGGGTGACGAGATACCACGCGGCGACGGCCGCGCCGAGGCCGACGACCAGCGCCTTCCAGCGGTGGACGAACTCCCCGGCGAGGCGTCGCCACGTCGGGGCGGCGGTCGCCCCGCGCGACGGCCGCGCGGGGGACGGCTCGTCCGCCGCCGTGCCGTGGCGGTCGAACTCGGACTCTGTCTCGCGTCCCTCGATGTCGGAGTCGGTCATCGAACCACCGGGCGACGCTAGCGCCGCCAGCCTGAAAGGGGCCGCGCGCGCCTTCGAACGCTGCAGTCCGGGCTCAGTCCGCGGGCGCGAACTCGCGCCACCGACAGCCCGGACACCGACCCAACTCGCCCGTCTCGAAGAGGCGGTGCCCGCACTGCGGGCAGCAGTCCCCGAGGGCGGCGCTCACCCGCCCCACCCCCCGGACATGTCGTCCCGAATCTGGCTCCGCCAGTCGTCGAAGCCCGCCTGACAGGGCGGTGCGTCGTGGATGTGGTCGATGAAGCCGGCGCCGCCGTCCGCGAGTGGTTCGCTGCAGAACGGGCAGCGCTCCGGGTCGTCCCACCGCCGCGTGCTGTCTGTCGCGCTCATGGACGTGTGGAGGCCCCCTCACGTGTTAAACGTAGTGTATATTTACATCAAGCAATATAATGGGCCTTATACAAATGGCCCAGGTCCGGGCCCCGGATTCAAGGGGCGTGGTCTCGTCTCCCGACCGATGGCCAGCGACGACGGACGGACGACGGGCGGGGGGCGTCGACGGGACCGGCGGACGGCGGAGCGATGACCGGCGAGCCGGTCCGGGCCGTCGTCTCACAGAAGGCCGTGGTCCTCGACCCGGCGGGCCGCGTGTTGCTCCTGCGGAAACCAGGCGTCGGGTGGGAACTGCCCGGCGGCCGACTGGCCCGGGGCGAGCGGCCGGACGCGGGCCTCCGACGGGAGGTCCGCGAGGAGACCGGTCTGGCAGCGCGCGTCGGGCGCCCCCTCACCACCGACGCGTGGGTCAACGACGCCGGCGACGGGCGATTCGCCGTCGTCTACCGCTGTCGCGTCGACGGGACCGACGTGGTCACGAGCGCAGAGCACGACGAATCTCGCTGGGTCCGTCCGGCCGATGTCGACGACGGGTCGCTCGCGCGCGACCGGTACGTGGTCGCCGTCCGGGCCGTCGCGGCGGACTGAGGGCCCGCCCGCGGGCAGCACTGGATTGATAGGGTCGACAGCCCTGGCTGAGTGTGATGACGACTGCCCGCGGCGCGTGGCGGCCACGGACGCCGCCCGGTGCGCCCGACGGCCCGGACGGTGAGCGGCGATGACCGGCGACGACCGGGAGAGCGACATCCGCGAACTCGATCCGGAGACGGTCACGCGCATCGCCGCCGGCGAGGTGGTCGAGCGACCGGCGTCGGTGGTGAAAGAACTCGTCGAGAACAGCCTCGACGCCGGCGCGGACCGCGTCGCCGTGCGCGTCGAGACGGGCGGCGTCGACGGCGTGACCGTCCGCGACGACGGTCACGGGATGACCGAGGCGGACGTGCGGGCCGCCGTCCGCGAGCACACCACGAGCAAACTCCCCGACGGCGACCTCGCCAGCGTCGAGACGCTGGGCTTCCGCGGCGAGGCGTTACACACCATCGGCGCCGTTTCCCGGACGACCATCACCACGCGCGCGAGGGGCGCGGACCGCGCGACGGAACTCCGCGTCGAGGGCGGCGAAGTCACCGGGGTCGGTCCCGCCGGCCGGCCCGTCGGCACCACGGTCGAGGTGGCGGACCTCTTCTACAACACGCCCGCCCGCCGGAAGTACCTCGGGACGCCCGCGACCGAGTTCGGGCACGTCAACCGCGTCGTCACGCGGTACGCGCTCGCGAACCCGGACGTCGCCGTCTCGCTGATGCACGACGACAACGAGGTGTTCGCGACGGACGGACGGGGCGAGTTGCGCGGGACGGTCCTCGCCGTCTACGGCCGCGAGGTGGCAGAGTCGATGCGCCCGGTCGACGCGGGCGGCGACGCGGTCGACCGCGTCCACGGCCTCGTCAGCCACCCCGAGACGACGCGCGCCAACCGCGAGTACCTCGCGACGTTCGTCAACGGCCGGTACGTCCGCGACGCGACGCTCCGCGACGCGGTGCTCGCGGCGTACGGCACGCAGCTCGCGGCCGACCGCTACCCATTCGCCGTGCTCTCCGTGGAGGTCCCCCCGGACCGCGTGGACGCGAACGTCCACCCGCGGAAGATGGAGGTCCGCTTCGACGACGAGGCGGCGGTGGCAGACGCCGTCACCGGAGCCGTCGAGGAGGGCCTCCTCGACGCGGGCATCCGGCGGTCGGGCGCCCCGCGGGGGGCCTCGGCACCGCCCGAGGCCGACGTCGCCCCGGGATCGGGAGCGCCCGGAGACGGGGACGAACCGGCGACGGACGACGGTGACGCGGACGGCAGGGCGACCGCGGGAGACGGCCTCGCGCCGGGCGCACCCACGGACCGGGCGGTGGACGAGACGGACGACGCGCCCGGGTCGACGCCGCGGGAGGCGGTCGAGGCGCCCTCGGGCGCCGAGACGGACCCCTCACCGCGCGCCGCGGACGACCCGGACGGGGCCGTCGACGCCGGAGGCCGGACCGACGCGGGAGCCGAGGCCGGTCGGGCCGCCGATCCCGACGCGACCGCGGCGTCCGGGAGCGCGGGCACCACGCCGGCGAACGGGTCCGAGACGGACGCAGGTGCCGACGACGCGAGATCCGGCGCCTCGCCCCCGGGGGCACCCACCGACCGGAAGTTCCGACCGGCGACGCGGAACGCCAGCCTCGGCGCCGACGACCGGGGCCCGGACGGCGCCGTCGCCCTGGACTCGCTGCCGCGGATGCGACTGCTGGGCCAGCTACACGACACCTACCTCGTCGCGGAGACGCCCGAGGGACTGGCGCTCGTCGACCAGCACGCCGCAGACGAGCGGGTGAACTACGAGCGCCTCGCCCGCCGTCTCGCCGACGGAGCGGAGCGCCAGCGCCTGGTCTCGCCGGTCGAACTGGAACTCACGGCGGGCGAGGCGGCGGTGTTCCGAACCGTCGCCGAGGACCTCCGGGCGGCGGGCTTCACCGCGACGCTCGACGCCGACGGGCGGACGGCGGTGGTCCGGGCCGTCCCGGCCGTCCTCGCGGACGCCCTCGACCCGGAGACCCTGCGGGACGTCCTCGCGGGCGTCCTCCGGGAGGACCGCGCGGACGTCCTCGACTCCGCCGCGGACGCTCTGCTGGCGGACATGGCCTGCTACCCGTCGGTGACCGGCAACACCGCGCTCCGCGAGGGGGACGCCGTCTCGCTGCTGTCGGCGCTCGACGACTGCGAGAACCCCTGGGCCTGCCCACACGGCCGGCCGACCGTGGTGGAACTGGACGCGGCCGAACTCGGCACCCGCTTCGAGCGCGACTACCCCGGGCACGCGGTGCGCCGTCCGGAGGAGTGAGGGGGCGCGACCGGCGGGCGCGTCGATTCGACCGATTTACGTCCGGCCGGAGGCAGGTCCCGGGTATGACCGACCTCGTCACGTTCGGGGAGATAATGCTCCGCCTCTCCCCGCCGGGCCAGCAGCGACTCGAACTCGCCTCCGAACTGGAGTTCCGCGCGGCGGGCGCGGAGGCGAACGTCGCCGTCAACGCCCACCGCCTCGGCGCGCCGACGACCTACATGACGAAGCTCCCGGACAATCCGCTCGGCCGGAAGGTCCGGGCGACGCTCGCCCGCCACGGCGTGGACCTCTCGGTGATCTGGAGCGACGAGGGGCGGCAGGGGACCTACTACATCGAGCAGGCGGGGTCGCCGCGCGGCACGAACGTCGTCTACGACCGGGCGAACGCGGCGGTCACCACGGCCACGCCCGCCGAACTCGACACCGACGCCGTCGCCGACGCCGAGATATTCTTCACCTGTGGCATCACGCCCGCGCTCTCGGAGACGCTCCGCGAGACGACGCCGGCCCTCCTCGAGCACGCCCGCGAGAACGGGACGACGACGGCCTTCGACGTGAACTACCGGTCGAAGGTCTGGAGCCACGATGAGGCCGGCGCGGCCATCCGGGAGTTCCTCCCGTCGGTCGACGTCCTCGTCACCGCCGCGCGCGACGCACGGACCGTCCTGGGGTACGACGGCGAGGCGCCGGCCATCGCGGAGTCGCTGGCCGCGGACTGGTCGTTCGAGACGGTGATCGTCACCCGCGGCGCGGAGGGCGCCGTCGCCGTCCACGACGGGGACCTGGTCGAGCAGGGGGCCTTTCCGGCGGACACCCACGACCCCATCGGCACCGGCGACGCTTTCGTCGGCGGCTTCCTCGCGCGGCGACTACAGGGCGACGGCGTGCCAGCGGCCCTCGAGTACGGCGCGGCCACCGCGGCGCTGAAGCGCACCATCCCCGGGGACGTGGCCGTCGTCACCCCCGAGGAGGTCGAGCGCGTCATCGAGGCGGAGACGGCGGCCATCTCGCGGTGACCGCCGACGCGGAGGGCGGACGAGAGCGATGATCGACGCGACGCACCACCACCTCGCGGTCGGCGACGCGCGGGCGCTCCCCCTCCCGGCGGACAGCGTCGACCTCGTGGTGACCTCGCCGCCCTACCCGATGGTCGAGATGTGGGACGACGCGTTCGCGGCCGTCTCCCCGGCGGCCCGTGCGGCCCTCGAGGCGGATGAGGGGTGGCGTGCCTTCGACGCGATGCACGACGTCCTCGACGACGCGTGGGCGGACCTCACGCGTGTCCTCCGCCCCGGCGGCATCGTCGCGATAGACGTCGGCGACGCGACGCGCACCGTCGACGGGGCGTTCCGGCAGTTCCCGAACCGCTCGCGGGTCGACCGGGCGCTCCGCGAGGCGGGTCTGCGACCGCTCCCCGACGTCGTCTGGCACAAGCCCACCAACAGCGCCGCCAAGTTCCTCGGGTCGGGCACCCGTCCGCCGAACGCCTACGTCACGCTGGAACACGAACACCTCCTCGTCGCCAGGAACGGCGACGCCCGCCGACCGGACCCGGCCACCCGGGACGCGAGCGCCTACTTCTGGGAGGAGCGCAACCGCTGGTTCACCGACGTCTGGGAGGTCCGCGGCGAGCGACAGACACTCGACGGCGCCGACCGGGACCGCGCCGGCGCGTTCCCCTTCGAGGTGCCCTACCGCCTCGTCAACATGTTCTCCGTGCAGGGCGACGTCGTCCTCGACCCGTTCCTCGGCACGGGCACGACGACGCTCGCGGCGGCGGCCAGCGCCCGCCACTCCGTGGGCGTCGACCGGGACCGCTCGCTGGTGGCCGCCGCCCGTGACCGCGTGCCCGCCCTGCCCGAGCTGGCGACGGCGCGGAGTCGCGACCGGGCCGACGCCCATCGCTCGTTCGTGGCCGACCGGCGGGCGGCGGGGGACGCACCCGGCTACGAGTCGCGGTACGGGCCGGTGGTGACGCGGGGCGAGCGCGGCGTCGAACTCCCGACCGTGGAGTCGGTCGAGGGGGTCCCCGGCGGGTTCGTCGCCGCCCACGGCGTCCTCCCGGACGCCGACGGGGAGCAGTCCTAAGCTCGTCGGGCCCGTAGGGGGGACCATGCCGCCGTGTGCGTTCTGCGGACAGGCCGTCGAGGGACACGACCCGGTGACCGTCTACGAGGGCGTCGGCCCCGCGGGCGACCCGACGCACTTCTGCAACTACGCCTGCCTCACCGCGCACGCCGACGCCGAGGGACTCGTCTTCGGCGCGACCTGCGAGTGCTAGGCCAGCGCCACGTAGAGGTTGAGCGCCGTCACGACCACCCCGCTGACGACCAGAAACCGGAGCCAGTGGCGCCACCCGGGGGCCCGTCGGACCACCGACTCGAGTTCGAGGAGGACGACGCCGACGTAGAGGACGACGGCGGCCTTCAGGACGACCAGCCAGAGGGGGCCGAACCCGAGCAGCACTCGCACCCAGGGGTTGAGTTCGGCGCTCGCGTCGCCGGTGAACGCGTGGGCGACGAGCGTCGAGACGGCGTCACCGAACCCCCAGACGGCGATGACGGCCAAGACGAGTTCCGCGTAGGTGGAGCGACGGAGTTCCACGACGCGAGCCATGGAGTCCGTCCCCGACCGGGACGGCATAAGTCTCAGGGCACACAGGACCCGGCGTAGTCGACCGTCGAGAGGTCGGTGATGGTCGGGTCGTCGCCACAGACCGGACAGTCCGGGTCCGGGCGGACGGGCACCTCGTCGAAGGACATCGCCGCGACGTCGACGGCGAGCAACCGGCCGTCGAGGGGGTCACCCACGTCGAGTCGGAGTTTGAGCGCCTCGCTGGCCTGCACCGTCCCGACGACGCCTGGGACGGCGCCGAGGACGCCCGCCGTCGCGCAGTCGGGCACCGCGTCCGCGGGGGGTGCTTCGGGGAACAGACACCGGTAACAGGGGGACTCGGGGCGCGGGAGGAAGGTCGCGGCCTGGCCCTCGAACCGATAGACGGCGCCGTACACCAGCGGGACGCCCGCGATGGTGCAGGCGTCGTTCACCAGGTAGCGGGTCGGGATGTTGTCGCTTGCGTCGACGACCACGTCGTACTCGGGAACGATGTCCGCCGCGTTCGCGGGCGTCACCCGGTCGTGGGTCTCGACGGTCACGCCCGGGTTCAGGTCCGCGACGAACGCGCGGGCGCTCTCGGTCTTCGGTCGGCCGACGTCGGCCTCGCCGTGGAGCACCTGTCGCTGGAGGTTCGATCGCTCGACGACGTCGCCGTCCGCGACGCCGAGTGTCCCGACGCCCGCCGCCGCGAGGTACTGGACGACCGGCGACCCGAGACCCCCGGCGCCGACGACGAGGACCCGCCCGTCCACGAGACGGGCCTGCCCCGCCGGCCCCACGCCGTCGAGGACGATCTGCCGGGCGTAGCGCTCGAGTTGGGTCGCGTCGAGTCCGGGGCGTTCCGCCATGTCCCAGCCTCGGGAGCGGCGAGCAAAAGGCGTGTGGTCAGGCCCGGTCCCGGACCCACGCGGTGACGGCGGCCAGTTCGTCCGGGCCGATGCCGTGGCCCCCGGGGAACCGCTCGAACGTGACGTCGAGGCCGGCGTCCGAGAGCGCCGCAGCGGCGCGCTCGGTCCGCGCGGCGGGGATGACCTCGTCGTCGGCGCCGGCGCCCAAAAAGACCGGGACCGACGCCGCACCGGCGACGTCGAGCGTCACGTCGTCGGCCGGGTCGGTCGGGTCGTGGGACGCCGGGAGGTAGCCGTGGAGGCCCGCCAGCCAGGCGTAGCGGGCCGGGCGTTCGACGACGGCCGACGCGCCCAGGATGGCGCCCTGGCTGAAGCCGAACAGGCCGACCCGGTCCGGGTCGAGACCGTAGGCGTCCACCGCGCCGTCGACGAAGGCGTGGAGGGCGTCGAGGCTGCGACGGAAGTCCGTCGGGTCGGGTTGGGAGTCGTGGAGGCCGCCCCCCGAGAGGTCGAGGTCGTACCACGTGTAGCCGGGACCCAGGGGGTCCGGCGCCCGGACGGCGAGGGCGTGCAGGCCGTCCGGGAGGTCCCCGCGCAGGCCGAGGAGGTCGCGCTCGTGGGATCCCCGTCCGTGGAGGAAGACGACCGCCGGCGGTCGGTCCGCCCCGTCGATCGGGGGGTCCGAGACGTGTTCGAGTGGCAGGTCCATGGCGGCCGAAGGGGACGGCCCCGCAAGCCGTTTCCGGTCAGCGTCGCCGCCGCACGACGAGGACCGCGACGGCGAACACGGCGACGACGCCGACGACGCCGACGAGGACGCCGGCGACGAGGAGCCAGTCGACGGACCCGAGCAGTCCGCCCCCGTCGTCCGCTGCCGCGGTGGTCGTCGTCGGGGTGCTCGTCGTGGTCGGCCCCGCAGTCGTGGTGACGGTGGTCGTGGCGGTGGTCGTGGTCGTCGGCGTGGCGGTGGTCGTCGCCGTCGTGGTGGTCGTCGTCGCCGCCGGGAGGTGCCCGGACGGGGCGACCACGAACGTCGAGAAGTTGTCGGTCACGGCGCGCACCCGGACCCGGGTCGTCGAGACGCCGATGACCCGGGTGTCGAGTTCCGACCAGCGGCCGTCGTGGTCGTGGTAGACGGCCACATCCCCCGGGGAGAGGCCACGTTCCTGGAGCGCCGACCGCGAGACGCGGACGGTCAGCGCCGCCCGGGCGGGCGCCGCACCGGACTGGCGGACCACCTCGAAGGCGTCGACGCCCGACGTCCCGTCCGGGAGGGTCGCCCCGGTGACCCGGGTGACGCGCAGCGAGACGGACTCGCGGTCGTCGTCCGTGTCACCGCCCGGCCCGACGAGGACGTCCAGCGACTCGAGGCCGGTCCCGCTCCGGTCGGGCCCGGCCGGGGTCTCCAGGAGGTCGAGGGTGACGCGCTGGCCGACGCGGCCGTTCTCGACCGACGTGAACACCGTGTTCCCCACAGACCGGACCGTGGTCCGCGACCCGGTGAGGGCGGTCCCCACGCCGCCGCCACCGCCGCCACCACCGCCTCCGCCGCCGCCTCCGCCGCCCCCGCCGGAGGGTCGCGGCTCCCCGTAGCCCGTGACGCGGACCGACCGGGGCGACCCGGCGTTGGAGGCGTTGTGCGTCAGCGACACCGAGCGGTTCGCCCACCCCGAACTCGACGGCGCGAACGTGACCGAGAGGGTCCGCGAGGCGCCCGACGGAATCGGCGTCGCGCCGACGACGGTGGCCGCGTAGGGCCCGCCGCCGGCGGCGGCCACGGAGAGCGGGACGTTGCCGGTGTTGGTGACCGTCCGGTTGACCGTGCTCGAGTGCCCGACGCGGACGCGCCCGAACGAGAGCGGGGTCGTCGACAGCGAGACGCGAGGTTCGTACAGTCCCGTCCCGGCCACCGGCAGCGAGTCGTTCCCGTCGGTGCTGTTCGAGGTGACGTTCAGCGTCGCCTGCCAGGTCCGCGCGGCGTCGGGCGCGAACGTGACGTCGACGGTCCGGGTTGCGGTCGGCGCGAGGACGAGCGGCGTCGACGGCGCTCCGTCGAGGTCGAACGGGTCGGTGTCGTTCAGGGCGACGCCGGTGACGGTCACCGGCGCCTCGCCCTCGTTCGTCAGCGTCACCGTCTCCGCGGGCGTCTCGCCCGCGAGGACGCCGCCGAAGCGGACGGCCCCGCGGTCGAGTTCGACGTCGGGGCCGGTGCCGCGCGCGGAGAGTGCCACCGTCGACGGCGACTCGTCGGTCTCGTTGTGGGCGATCTCGAGCGTCGCCGCGTAGGTCCCACGGTGGGGCGGCGTGACGTTCACCCGGACGGTGACGGTCTCCCCGACGTCCAGGGTCGGGGTGCTCGACGACGGCAGTCCGAAGGCGGAGGCGTTCGGGCCCGTCAGCGACACGTCGGTGACGTTCAGCGGGGTCGTCCCGGTGTTGTTGAGGGCGACCGTCGCGGTTGCGGTGTGGTTCACGCGGACGTCGCCGGCGTCCCACGCGGTGCGGTTGCGCGTCGCGTTGCCCGCGCGGTCGGTCATCACGGCGTAGGTGCCGTTCGTCGAGACGTCGCTGGAGACGTAGCGGGCCGCCTCGTCGACGGACCCGCCGACCGCCTGCCAGGACGCCCCGTCGTGGCGCCAGAGGGCGAACGTCGACTCGTTCAGGCCGGTCCCGGCGGGATAGCTGAGGTTCAGCGGCGTCGCCGCGCCGTTCCGCTGGGTCACGTTCACCGCCGGCCCCACGCGGACGGCGTCCGGCGGGGCGTCCGGCGGCGCGCCTTCGTACCGGAACGACGCGTCGCGCGCGTGCGCCGAGAGCCACCCGGTCGACAGCGAGAGGTTGGCGACGGTGGCGTCCGAGAAGTTCCGGAGCGTGAGATCATCGCCGCCGTTGGCCACGACGGTGACGTCCGTCACCGTGCCCGCGGAGTCGTCGAGTGCCACGCCGGCGCCACCGTTCGCCGAGGCGTTCACCCGGTGCAGGGTGACGTCGGCCGCCCCGGTGACGTCGACGCCGGCGCCGTTCGCCCCGGTGGCGAGTGCGTCCCTGACGGTCGCGTCGTCGGCGCTCACCGCGACCGACGCGGTCGTGGCGTCGGCGCTGACGTTCGCGACGGTGGCGTTCGCGCCGGCGACGTCGACGCCGGTGGCCCACCCCTGGACGGTCAGGTTGCGCACCGTGACGTTGGTCGCACCCGCGGCGATCCGCACGCCGGTTCCCGTCCCCGTGCCGGTGACCGCGTGGCCGGCCCCGTCGAGGGTGACGTTGCTCGCCGTGACGTTCACGCAGGGCGTGCCGCCGGAGAGGTTCGCGTCGAGGGTGTAGGTGCCGCCCGCGTCCACGTCGCGACAGGTCTCCAGGTACGTCGTCGAGAGGGCGTCGACCGCCAGTGCCGCGTCGAGGCCGCCGTGACCGGTGTCGTTGTCCGGTTCGGTGCCAGTCACCGGACGGGTGCCGTCCAGCAGCGCCGACTCCACGCCGTCGGGACCGACGTGGTGATTCGACGCGTCCACGAGGAGTGCGGCGACGCCGGCGGCGTGAGGCGCCGAAGCCGACGTGCCGTAGAAGGCGCCGTGTCCACTCCGCTGGTACGTCAGGGTGCTGACGCCGTCCGGGGCGACGAGGTCGGGTTTGGTCCGACCGTCGATGGTCGGCCCGCGCGAGGAGAAGGCCTCGAGGGCCGACCCGGAGTAGCCCCCGCGGTAGTCCGTGGCGCCGACGGCGGTGACGTTCGAACTGACCGCCGGGATGGAGACGCTCCGCGTCGCCGTGTGCGTGGAGAGAGTGCCGTCGAGGGCGAACAGGTCGAAGTCTGCGTTCCCGTTCGTCCCGGCGTCCTCGATGCGGAGGTAGAAGTCGCTGTCCCACTGGAAGGCCTCGGTGGGGTCGTCGTCACCGTTCTGGACCGTGTCGGCGTAGCTGATCTCCGACGACGTCGATTTCGACCGGTAGACGTGGAGTTCGTAGTTCTGGTCGCTGTTCGGCCAGTCGTCCCACTGGAGGTAGACCCTCGGCCGCGGCCCGGTCTGGGAGACGTGGAGGTACTCCGACCCGTCCGAGAACTCGTGCCAATCGTCGTTGTCAGAGTCGTTCCAGGTCCCGTTCCAGTGCTGGCCGTCGGCGTAGTTACCGGCGCTGTTGACCCACAGCGTGCCGTTGGCCCGCAGGTCCGAGACTGCGCCGGGAATCTCGCCAGTCCCGTCCATCGGCCCCGTGTTGAACCACGAGAGCGACATCGACGCCACGTCGGGGTCGACCTCCCGGTCCAGCCAGTCGACGGCGTTCAGGAACTCGACGTCGGAACTGACCCGGACCACGACGATGGAGGCGTTCGGCGCCGTGTCGGCGACGAGTTCGGTCGTCGCGGTTCCGTGCTGGCCGACCGTGCCGTTCCCGATGCCGTTCCCCGTGAAGTCGCGGTGGCGGGTGACGTGCCCGCGGAGTTCCGGGCTCGAGAGGTTGAAGCCCTGCGTGTCGACGACCGCGACGGTCGCGTTCTCGCCGGTGAAGCCGTTAGCGTGGACGGCCGTGGCGTTCATCACGCCCAGACCCTCGCTGGTCACCGCCCCGACCGCCGGGCGGTATGGGAGGCGCAGTCGGTCGACGCCCGGCGCGTCGGCCAGCGCGCGGACCGCACTCGCGGGCAGGCGCGTCTGCACCAGGCGGCCGTGGCGGGCGCGGACGTCGCCCCCCTGGGCCCGGACGGCACGGACGACCGCGTCGGTCCGGTCGGGCGCCGCGAGGACCACCACGTCGAGTCGGCCCCCCGGCCCGGTCGCGCCGGCGGCGTCGGGCCCGATCGACCCGGGCCCCGAACGGTCGGCGAGGGCGGCGGTGAGGCGGGGACCGACCTCCGTGCCGTCGTCGACTCCGCCCGAGGCGTTCCGCGTCGGTGCGGGCAGGGGTGTCGGCGGAGACAGGGCCGGCGCGAGGGCCGCGTCGCCGACCGAGGTGGGCCCGGGAGCGGCGTTCGCGGCCGGTACGCCACCCGGGGAATGCGAGACGGGCGCCGGCGCCGCCGGCCCCGGGGCGACCAGGAGGGCCACGAGGCCGACGGTCGCCGCCAGCGTTCGCAGGGCCGCCATCACCGCGCACCTCCGTCGGGGACGGGCCTGTCGGGCGCGCGGACCCGCGAGACGTTCCCGTGTGCGGCGAGCGACTCGAGCGCGCCCACCGGAACCCGTCCCTGCACCAACTCGTCGTGCCGAGCAGTGACCGCGACGGGCGCGTCGGCCGGGAGCGAGCGGCCGGGCGCGAGTTCGACGACGACGTCGACCCGGCCGTCCCGGAGGTCGAGCCCGTGCCCCTCGGCGTAGGCCGTCCGGTTCTCGGCCGCGAGCAGGCCGGCGAGGCGGGCCTCCAGGCCCGGGTGCGTGGTCGTCGCGGTCGCGGTGTTCGTCCTGGTCGTCGTGGTCGTCGCGGTCGCGGTGGTCACCGTGGTCGTCTGCGGGCCCGGTCCCGACCCGGCGCCCGCACACCCGGCGACGACGAGCGCCGCCAGCGCGAGCGCCGTCCCCGCGCGTGTGACTGTCCGGGTCCCCCGACCCGTCGCGTCGAACCCCTGCATCTGGTGACCGCCACGAGAGGGCGGGGCAAAAAGGGCGGCGACTCGTCGCCTACCGCTCGCGGCGAAGGCGCGCCGCGGCGAACGAGGGGTCGAGAGCGCCCAAGAGCGGCCCCAGTTGCGGGCCGGAGTCCTCACCGAGGAAGAGACGGTAGCCCGCGCCGAAGAACGCGCCGACGGGCACGTCGTGTCGCCTGGCGGTCTCGTACACCTCGCCCTGGATGGCCTCGCCGTCGTGGCCCGCCGCGACGAAGTCGGCCAGGTCGTCGAGGGCCGCGCGGACGTCGTCGTCGAAGTCGACGTCGGGACACTCCCCTTGGAGGCGGTAGTTGTACGCGTTGTCCTCCCGTTCGGCCCAGGTCCGCGCGAGCGGCACGCGCTCGAGAGCGGCCTCGACGACCCACGCGGGCGCGTCGGCGGGAAGGTGGTCCTGCCGGCGCGCCCACGTCCGCCGGAGAGCGGCGTCGTCGGTCATGCCGAGGACCGCCGCGAAGGTGTAGGGCAGGCGGACCCGGGCCGCGAAGACGTCCGCGAGGAACGTGCGGCGCGCTTCGACGGGGGCCGCCGCGTCCGACCCCGCGTCGGCCGCCGCGGCGGCGGGCGCCAGCGCGCTCCCCGCCGGCGGGTGGGCGGGGTCGCCGACGACGAACGGATAGGCGCGCTCCGCGAGGGCCGTCTCGTCCGCCTGGCCCTCGGCCTCGCCGAAGTAGAGGCGCTCGAAGCGGTCGAACTCGTCGACGAGGAGGTCGAGTCGCTCCACGTCGAAGTCGCGCTGCTTCCGGGGGGTCTTCGCGAAGAAGTAGCGCACCACCTCGGGTTCGGCGAGGCCGAGCACCTCGTCGACGGTGACGACGTTGCCCGACGAGGAGGAGAGCGGTTCGCCGTCCAGGGTGAACCACTCGTAGACCATCGGCACCGGTGGCTCGACGTCGAGGAGGTCCCGCGCTATCTCGCGACCGCTGGGCCAGGAGCCCTCGGCGTGGTCCTTGCCGAAGGGCTCGAAGTCGACGCCGAGGACGGCCCACTGGGCGGGCCACTCGAAGCGCCACGGTAGCTTCCCCTCGCGGAGCGTCGCGGTGCCGCGGTGCCCGCAGCCCTCGATGACCTGCTCGCCGGCCTCGACGTCGACGCACTCGTACTCGACGACGCCCGCCTCGAGGTCCACGGCGAGGACGCGGTCGGTCAGGTTCCCGCAGGACGAACACTGGGGCAGGAAGGGCACGTAGTCCGCGTCGATCCCGGCCTGGTGGTCCGCGAGGAGGTCCCGCGCCGCCTCGTGGCGTTCGAGCAGTCGGCGGGTGACGTCCTCGAAGGCGCCCTCCTCGTAGAGGTCGGTGTTCGAGACGACGTCGATGGGGACGCCGAGGCGGTCGGCGGCGTCGGCGAGGATGGTCGTGAAGTGGTCGCCGTAGGAGTCACAGCAGCCGAAGGGATCGGGGATGTCGGTGTAGGGCCGGCCGAGGTTGCGGCCGAGGGCGCCGGCGTCGACCTCGCCGAGACCGACGACGTTGCCGTCGAGGTCCGCCAGGCGGCGGGGCACCGACCGGAGGCGGTCCCGGTCGTCGGCGGTGAAGACCTGGCGGACCTCGTGGCCGCGCTCGCGGAGGACCTCCGCCACGTAGTAGCCCCGCAGGATCTCGTTCGCGTGGCCCAGGTGGGGGACGCCGGAGGGCGAGACCCCGCCCTTGACGACGACGGGGTCGGTCGGGTCGCGGGCCTCAATCTCGTCCGCCACCTCGTCGGCCCAGAACGCGCGGTGTGTGTCCTCGGTCATGGGAACGGGGAGATACCGGGACCGAGGAGTGGCGGGCGTTTAAGGGTTCAGAATCTCAGTCGAGGCCGACGCGGGAGTAGAACTCCGGCTTGCCCGCCACCCCGAGGTCCACCTCGAAGAGCGCGCCGGCGCCGGCGCCCTCCTCCGCCTTCGAGTGCTTGAAGCCGTCGCCGGGACCCATCGCGGTCGTCACGTAGGCCGTCTCGAACTCCGGGCCGCCGAACGCGACCGCGGAGACCTTCTTTGCGGGGAACTCGACGTGTCCGGCCTCCGTGCCGTCCGGGCGGTAGCGCACGAGGCGGCCGCCGTTCCACCTGGCCGACCAGACGTCGCCCGCGCCGTCGACGGTCATGCCGTCGGGGATGCCGTCGTCGGGATCGGTCTCGACGAACGCCTCGCGGTCGGACAGTTCGCCGGTCGCCTCGTCGTAGGCGTACCGGTTGATGACGTAGCCGGTCGACTCCGTGAAGTACATCGTCTCGCGGTCCGGCGAGAAGCCGAGGCCGTTCGGGAGCCAGGCCTCCTCCTCGACGACGGTCAGCGAGGCGTCGGGGTCGAGGCGGTAGAGCGTCCCCGGCGTCTCGGCGGGGTCGGACTCGGTGGGCATGGTCCCGCAGAAGACGCTCCCGTCCGGGGCCGCGATGACGTCGTTGAACCGGCCCGCCTCCTCGCCCTCGATCTCCTTGACGACGGTCTCGGTCTCCCACGTGTCGGTGTCCAGCGTCTCGACGCGGCCGCGGTCGCCGAACAGGAGGAGGTCGCCGTCCGCCTGCACGGTGACGCCGCCGACGAGGTCCGTCTGGTACACCTGCGCGTGGTCGCCGGACGCCGGGTCGTACCGGAACAGCGCCCCCACCGGGATGTCGACCCAGTAGAGGGCCTGCTCGTCCGGGTGCCAGATGGGGCCCTCGCCCGTGTGGTTCCCGTAGTCCGCGACGACGCTCGGTTCGGGTGCCATGGTGCCATCCGGGACGGGACGCGACAAAAATGCTTCCCGGTCCGCGGCAGACACTTGGGGCCGGGAGCCGAAGTGAGAGGGATGACCGGTCCGGACGGCGTGCCCTCGCGGTCCGCGTTCGAGCGCCGCCTCCGCGCCCGGCGGACGGACGCCGATGCGTTCGTCGCGGCCCTCTACCGCGCCCGGGGGTGGACGGTCGAGGACGCCGGTGACGGGTTCGTCGCCGCGCGCCAGGGCGTGCGCCGTCGCGTCGTCGTCCGCAGGCCCTCGCGGGTGGGCGGCGACCACGCTCCCGTCCCGCCGGCCGCCGACGTGGTCGTCGCGACCGGCGACCCGTCCGGGTCGCTGCGCCGGGCCACCGACGCGGCGGGCGCGACCCTCGTCGGGCCGGCGGCCCTCCACCGGCGCCTGCGCTACGGAATCTCCCGCGAGGCGGCAGCGGACCTCTGCCGGGCGCACCTCGGGCGGTCGCTGACGGCCGCGGGAGCGGCCCTCTCCCCGGGACGCGCCGGCCGCGACGGGGGGTGGCGACGGGCGGCGACGGTCGCGGTCCTCCTCGCGGTCTCGCTCGCGGCCGCGACGCTCGCACTCGCCGCCTTCCCCCCGACGACGGCCCCGAGCGCCGACGACGCCGGGACGGGGGGCGCCGGACCGGCCACGTCCACCGACGGCGTGACGGCGACGCAGACGTCGACGGCCGCCGCCGGATCGTCGCTCGCGACGGGCATCGCCGCCGAGGGAGCCACGCGAGTCGAGGTCGGCCCCGCGGACTGGCCGGCCGCGCGCGGCGGCCCGGCCCGGGCGGGCGCGGCGAACGGGTCGGGTCCGGGGATTCCACTCGTCGCACGCGTCCACGACACTGGCGCCGGCGGCGTCTCGGCACCGGCACTCGCGGGCGGGTGGCTCTACCTCGGGAACGCCCGCGGCCGGGTCGTCGCTCTGCGGACCCGGACGATGACCCGCGCGTGGAATCGGACGCTCACCGGCCCGCTGACCGCCGCGCCGGCCGTGGGGCGGGACACCGTCTACGCGCCGAGCCTCGACGGCGTCCTCTACGCGTTCGACGCCGGAACCGGCGTGACGCGGTGGCGCACCTCGCTGGGCGCCGCGTCGTTTCTCACCGCGCCGGCTGTCAGGGGCGGGACGGTCTACGTGGGGTCGGGGAGCGGGGTCCACGCGGTGTGGCCCAACGGCACGGTCAGGTGGCACGCCGCCACCGGCGACGGCGTCGTCACGGGTCCGGCGGTGGCCAACGGCACGGTGTACGCCGTCGACCGGGGCCGGCGGGTCCACGCCCTCGACGCGGCGACGGGCGAACAGCGGTGGGTCGTCGCCCTGTCGACGCAGGTGGCCGGCACGCCCGTCGCACGGGCCGACGGGCTGGTCCTCTGTGACGTCGGCGGGCGGTGTGGGGTCCGGGGACGGGCGAGCGGGGACCTGCTGTGGGCGCGGAACCTGACCGACGCCATCCCCACGTCGCCCGCACTCCGCGGGGACGGCCTCTACGTCGGCAGTCAGGACGGGGCAGTCTACGCGCTGAACGCCACGGACGGCCGACGGCGGTGGAACGCCACCGTCGGCGATGGCGCGGTCACGGCACCGGCGGTGTCCCGGCGCGCCGTCTACGTCGGGAGCCGCGGCGGGGCCGTCTACGCCCTGAACGTCACGGACGGCGGGCGAAGCTGGGTGGTCGGCACCGCCGACCCGGTCACGTCGCCGCCTGCCGTCGCCCGCGGCGCCGTCTTCGTGACGAGCACCGACGGCCTGGTGTACGTCGTCCGGGCGCTGCCGGCCGAGGGAGCGGCGGCGCCGACCCGGGGGGCGTGACCGGGGGCGGCGCGGTCCAATCAACCTTTATCAGGTCCCCCGCTGCATGCCAGCGCATGGCTCACGACGAACTCAGAGACGCCATGCGCGACGTGGCGTTCACGACGCCGACCCCGTTCACACCGGACGGTGAGGCCGTCGACCACGAGGCGCTGCGGGAGAACCTCGAGCGACTGGAGGCGGCCGGTGCCAGCCTGTTCGTCCCCTGCGGGAACACCGGGGAGTACGACGCACTCGAGCACGCCGAGCGGAAGGCGGTCGTCGAGACGCACGTCGATGCGCTCTCCGAGGGGGCGACGGTGGTCGGCGGCCTCGGCGGGTCCGCCAAGACGGCGCTGGACCTCGCGGCCGCCTACGAGGACGCCGGCGCCGACGCCGTGATGGTGATGAACCCCGTGTTCACCTACGCCCACGAGGACGGCGTCCTGCGCTACTACCGCCGCATCGCCGACGCCACGGACCTCGGCGTGGTGCTGTACAAGCGGGGCGACCCCGTCACGAAGCGGGTCGTCGAAGAGCTGTCCACCGTCGAGAACGTCGTCGCCGTGAAGTACGCGGTGAACGACGTGGTCGGCTTCTCCCAGACGGTCGCCGACGCCCCCGGCGACGTCGTCTTCCTGAACGGCAGCGCAGAGCGGTTCGCGCTCGCCTACGGCGTCGAGGGCGCCGAGGGCTACACCACGGGCCTGGGCAACTTCCTCCCCGAGGCGACGCTCGCCCTCCACGAGGCCGTCCAGGCGGGGGACTTCGAGCGGGCCCGCGAGTTGCGGGACCTGCTGCGCCCCATCGAGGACCTCCGCGACGAGGCGGGCGGCGGCGGGTTCGCCGCGGCCAACAACGTCCCCGTGGTGAAGTACGGACAGGAACTGGCCGGCCTGCACGGCGGCCCGGTCCGCGACCCGCTCGACTCTCTCTCCGAGTCGGACGCCGCCAGACTCGACGAGTACTACGAGGCCGTCCAGGAGGTGGCGCCGTGACCCGCATCGCCAGCGTCGCCGGCCACGCCTGCTCGTCGCCCATCGACCCGCCGCAGGAGCGGCCGTTCCACGGGGGCGTGCGCCACCTGCTGAAGCGGGACTTCGTGCTGGTCGTCGTCGAGACGGCCGACGGCGAAGTCGGGTACGCGCCCGCCGGCGCGTCGAGTTCCGCGATGCGCGAGTACTTCGAGGACGCCAGCCAGCGGGCGTTCGCGGAGTTCATCTCGGGGGCCGTCGCCGACGCTCTCGAGGGCACGGCCGTCGACGACCCCCGCGACGTCCACGACGCCCTCGCGAACGCGGACCTGGGCGCGCCCGAGTCCCTGGAGACGCAGGCGGCCTCGGCGCTCGACGTCGCGCTCCACGACGTCCGCGGGAAGGAACTCGGGGCGCCGGTCTACGACCTGATCGCGGACGACGGGGCCGACGTGGTGACCGAGTTGCCACTCTACGCCAGCGCCGGGATGTACATGGACCCGTCGGGCTACGCCGCCCAGGGCCGCACCATCTCGGAGTTGGGCTTCGTCGGCTACAAGTACCGCCCCGGCATCGGCCCCGCGGCCGACCGGCGGACCCTCGAGTTGCTCGCGGGGGCCCTGGGCGACGACTGCGACATGCTCGTCGACGCCCACACGTGGTGGAAGATAGAGGAGTCCTACGACCGCGAGACGGTGACCGACCTCGTGGAGACGGCGGGCCGGTTCGGCGCCGGGTGGGTCGAGGAACCCGTCGCGCCCGACGACTACGACGGCTACCGCGACCTCGCGGAGACCGGCGTGCCCCTCGCGGGCGGCGAGTCGGAGCACTCCCCCGAGGGCCTGATCGCCCTCGCGGACACGGGCGCCGTCTCGTTCCTGCAGGGCGACGTCCGCCACCACCGCGGGTTCACCGGGTGCATGCGCGCGGCCCGCCACGTCGCCGACACGGACACGAAGTTCGTCCCGCACAACTTCGGCACCCTGCTGGGCCTGGTGGCGAACGCCCACCTCACCGCCGGCGCGCCGGGGACCGACCTGCTGGAGTACCCCGTCTTCGAGGACGACCCGCACCTCGACGCGGACCGCGACCCCGGGATGTACCCCTTCGAGGCCGCCTTCGAGATCCTGGAGACGGACCTCGACGTGGCCGACGGCCGCCTCGTCGTCCCCGACGGCCCGGGCCTCGGCGTCGAGGTTGACGAGTCCGTCGTCGAGCGCTACCCCTTCCGGGAGGGGCCCTGGACCGAGTTCCGGTACGACGAACCCGGATACGACGAGGAGGAGACGGGCTGAGCCGGGAAGGAAACCTTTTCGTCGCCACGGGTGGCCGGTTGGGACATGCGCTACTACCACGTGGACGGCCACCTGCTGGCCCGCGACGGCGACGCGACCTTCGACGTGACCGCCGGCGGCGGCCCGGACTCGCTGGGGGCCCTCCTCCGCGAGGCCGCCGACGTCGGGACGGACCTCGACGCCGCTGCCGCCGCCTACCGCGAGGACGCTCCCGAGGCCGAGGTGGCAGACGACGGCGCCGACCTGCCCCTCGTCCCCGGCGAGGTGTGGGCCGCGGGCGTCACCTACGCCATCAGCGAGGAGGCCCGCGAGGCCGAGTCGACGATGCCGGACATGTACATGAACGTCTACGAGGCCGAGCGCCCGGAGATATTCTTCAAGGCGACGCCCTCCCGCACCGTCGGCCCGAGCGAGGCGGTCGGCATCCGCGCCGACTCGGACTGGGACGTGCCCGAACCCGAACTCGGCATCGTCCTCCACGAGGGGGACATCGTCGGGTTCACCGTGGGCAACGACATGTCCTCGCGCGACATCGAGGGGCAGAACCCCCTCTACCTCCCGCAGGCGAAGGTCTACGACCGGTGTTGCTCGCTCGGCCCCGCGGTCGTCGCCGCCGACGACGTCGACCCCCACGACCTGGAGATGTCCATCGTCATCGAGCGCGACGGCGAGGTCGTCTTCGAGGACCGCACCTCCACGGGCGAGATGAAGCGCTCCGTCGAGGAACTGGCCTCCTACTACACGCGGCACAACGCCGTGCCCGAACTCGCCGTCCTCCTGACCGGCACGTCGCTCGTGCCCCCCGACGACTTCACGCTCCGGGAGGGCGACGCGGTCACCATCGACATGGAGGGCATCGGGACGCTGGCGAACCCGGTCGTCGAAGTCTAACCACTAAGCCCTCGCGCGGGAGCGGTCCGGCGGACACGCTCCCGCGCTCGTGCGACGAGAGCGCGCAGCGCTCTCGGCACCTCGGCGGACGCGGAGCGTCCACCGGTGGCCCTTCGTATTCCACCAGGTACGCGCGCCCTGCCGGGCGCGCTTCGTCGCTCGTGCCGGCTCCCCCGAAGTTGTCCTGCGGAGGCAGATTCGGCGCTCGTGCCACGAGAGCGCGCCGCGCTCCCGGCCGTGAGGACCCGGTAGTCAGGAGCATGCACCGGGCAGTTCCCGAGACCGTCGCCGTTACGAACGGATTAGGGGCCCCTACTCGACTCATTACTAACTGCCGCCCGCACCTACCCGCGCGTCGAGCCTCCGGCCGCGTCGGCGTCGGGGGTGGGAGACTACCACCATGGTTTCGAACGCCACACGACGGGAGATAGAAGAGACGCTCGGGCAGGTTCCGAGTTTCATGGAGGACCTCGCCGACCCGGCCGGCGACCACAGTTGGGGCATCTTCCGCGACCTCCAGTTGGGAACGGACACCGAACTGTCCGCGCGGGAGAAAGCGCTCGTCGGCGTCGGCGTCGCGTCCGCGATTAGCTGTCCGTACTGCACCTACTTCCACAACGAGGAGGCGCGGTTGAGCGGCGCGACAGACGACGAACTCGAGGAGGCCGTCAACCTCGCCAGCGTGACGCGGTACTTCTCGACGGTACTCCACGGGAACGAGACCGACCTCGAGGACTTCAAGACTCAGACGGACGAGATCGTCGCGCACATCAAGTCCCAGCAGGCGGCGGCGGACGACTGACGGCACGGTCGCCGGCCCCGTCTCGCTGTCTGGTTTCGGCAGCGTCGGTCCTACAGGTCGGTCGAGTACCGCTCGATGGTGTCCCGGTTCAGCGTCACGCCCAGACCGGGGTCCTCGGGGACGGCGACGGTGCCGTCCGACCGGACCGGGAACTCCTCCTCGACCGTCTCCCACCGGAGCGGGGAGTCCTCGACGCAGTACTCCAGCAGCGGCGCGTTCTTGTTCGCGGCGACGAGGTGGAGGTTGGCGGCGACGATGACGTCAGTCGAGTAGCCGTGCGGGTAGAACGGGATGCCCGCCTCCGCCGCGAGGGTGGCGATCTTGTCCATGTGGGTGATGCCGCCCGAGCGGGCGACGTCGGGTTGGACGCCGTCGACGTTCCCGCGCTGGATGAAGTCGCGGAAGCCGTAGGTGGCGTACTCCTCCTCGCCGCCGACGACGCGCGTCTCGGTCGCCTCGGCTATCTTCCGGTAGCCGTCGACGTTGTCGGCGTAGACGGGCTCCTCGACCCAGAACAGGTCGTGGGCGTCGTCGAGTTCGTTGACGCCCTTGATGGCGCGCTTCAGGTCGTCCTGCCAGACCATGCCCGCGTCGACCATGATGTCGAAGTGCGGACCGAGTTCGTCCCGGGCCGCGCCGACCAGTTGCAGGTCGCGCTGGCGGTTCTGCCCGAACCCGCCCCAGCCGTACTTGATGGCGGTGAAGCCGTCGTCCTGCGCGGCGCGGGCCTTCGCGCGCATGTCCTCGGTGTCGCTGGGGTCCGCGGGGAACAGCGTCGAGGCGTAGGCCCGCACCGAGTCGCGGTGGGCGCCGCCCAGCAGTTTGTGGACGGGCTTGCCGGTCGCCTTGCCCATGACGTCCCAGCAGGCCATGTCGATGGCGCTGATGGCGGTGATCGCCGCGCCCTTCCGCCCGTAGAAGTAGGTGCGCTCGTACATCTCGTTCCAGAGCACCTCCACGTCGAAGGGGTCCCGGCCGAGGACCACCTCCTTCAGGCCCGCGCTCTTGTCGTGGGAGACCGGGGCGTTCACGATTGCCTCGACGACGGCGGGCGAGGAGTCGGCCTCGCCGACGCCGGTGACGCCCTCGTCGGTCTCGACCTCGACGATGCAGGCGTCCTGCGAGCCGTCGGCCTTCGCGGCCTCGACGTCCGGGAGCGACAGCGTGTGTACGACGACGTCGGTAATCTCCATGGAGGGGCGACAGACCCCGGGGTCTTTACTGTACCTCTCGGGTCGGAACCGGGATGTGTCCGGACCCCCAACGCCCCGCAGAGAGCATGCGACGACGAGCGTTCCTCGCGGCGGGGACGGCCGGGCTGGCGGGCCTCGCGGGCTGTCTCTCGGGCGGCGACGGGAGCGACCAGACCCACCCACAGGACGAGCACCCCGACGACGGCATGCCGCCGCCGGGTACCGTCGCGGACCCCCCGTCCGTCCACGCCGACCTGGCGGCCTTCGAGACCATCGAGCGCGACGGCGAGACGATACGGTTGGCGCCGGCGGACGTCGTGTTCGCGTGGTACGCGAACCGCGCCGTGCGAGTGCTCGACGCCCGCGGCACCACCCAGTACGAGGCGTCCCACGTCTTCGGCGCCGTCTCGAGTCCGGCGGCGATGCTGGCGGGCGCCGGCGGGCCCGACCCCGTGGCGGACTGGCCGCGCGGGGACCGCGTCGTGGCCTACTGTGGCTGCCCGCACCACATCTCCTCGCGGCGCGCGGCCACGCTCCAGCGGAACGGCTACGAGGACGTCTTCGTCCTCGACGAGGGGTTCTGGGACGGCTGGCACGACCTGGGCCGCCCGATGGCCGGAACGGAGGTGTCGGGCGCGCCCCGCGAGCGCGTCGTCGCGGGGCGGGTCGACCCCGCGAGCGCCGGCGCGACGGCAGTGCTGGTCCACCCGCAGACCGGGCAGCGCGAGGAGGCGCCCGTCGGCGCGGACGGCCGGTTCCGCCTGCACCTCCACTTCTACGGCGTCGACGACGACTCGGTGGTGCGGCTCCGGACGCCCGACTACGCCGTGCGCGCCCGCCTCGGCGACCTCACGGACGGCGTGGTGACCGCCCGGGCGACGGGCGGGTGACCGGTCGCCCGCGTCCCGCCACCACTTAAGGGAGGGGGCGTCGACGAGTCGCACATGGACGGCGACCTTTCCAGCTACTTCGACGAGTTCACACGCCGCGACTGGCAGGAGATAGACGACCACGAGGACGCGCCGGTCCGGGTCGCGGTCATCGGCCTCGGGTGGTTCACCCGCGACTGGGCCATCCCCGGGTTCCAGCGCGGGCAGTTCACCGAGCCGACGGTGACCGTGAGCAGTTCGAAGGAGAAGGCCGAGCGGTGGGCCGACGACTTCGACATGGAGGCGGGCATCACCTACGAGGAGTTCCACGCGGGCGAGGCCGCCGACGCCTACGACGCGGTGTACGTCTGCACGCCGAACGCGCTCCACCTCGAGTACGTCGAGACGGCCGCCGAGATGGGCAAGGACGTCCTCTGCGAGAAGCCAATGGAGGTGGGCGTCGAGAGCGCCGAGGAGATGGTCGAGGTCTGCGATGAGGCGGGCGTCACGCTGATGATCGCCTACCGGATGCACACCGAACCCGCCGTCCGGCGGATGCGCGAACTCGTCGCCGACGGCTTCGTCGGCGAGGTCGTCCAGGTCCACGGCGACATGTCGCAGGTGATGCTCGGCGAGATCGGTCTCGAGGGCGGCGGCGACGTGGACCAGTGGCGCCTCAAGCAGGACCTCTCGGGCGGGTGTGCGATGATGGACATCGGCATCTACCCGCTGAACACGACCCGGTTCGTCCTCGGCGAGGACCCGGTCCGGGTGTACGGGCAGACCCGCTCGGAGCACGCGGCCTTCGAGGAGGTCGACGAGCACGTCTCCTGGCACATGGAGTTCCCCGACGGCGTCACCGCCGTCTGCACGGCCTCCCAGAACGCCCAGCACTCCTCGACGCTCCGGGTGAAGGGGACGGAGGGCCAGCTCGTCCTGGACCCGGCCTTCTTCGAGCGGGAGGACCGCGGCCTGCGCGTCGAGCGCGGCGGCACCGAGACCGAGATCGACTTCGACCAGGTCCACCAGCTCGAGGAGGAGTTCGACTACTTCGCGCACTGCCTGCTCACGGGGACCGAGCCTCACGGGACGGGCGAGCACGGCCTCGTCGACATGCGCATCATCGACGCCGTCTACGAGTCCGCTGAGACGGGCGAGCCCGTTGACCTGTAGCCGGCACCTCTTTTGCCCGGGCCGTCGTCACCGCCGGGTATGACAGGCGTCACGGACAGCTTCGAACTCGCGCCCGGGGTGTGGCGCGTCGAGACGGTAGAAGACGACAAGCTCCACGGCTACCACGTCCTCGACGGGGCGAGCGGCCCCGTCCTGGTCGACCCGGGCTACGTGGACGCCCCGACGGAGGTCTACCAGCCCTTCCTCGCCCAACACGGCTGGGACCTCTCGGACGTCTCGCTCACGATCATCACCCACTCGGACGCCGACCACCACGGCGGCCTCCACGAACTGCGCGAGCACAGCCCCGGCGTGCAGGCGGCCGCCCACGAGGCGGACGCGCCGCTGATGGAGTCGACCGACCGCATCATGGCCGAGCGGTACGGCCAGTTCGAGGACGAGCACGACATCAGCTACGGCCCGGACGTGACCGACTGGCTCACGTCGATGATGGGGCCGGACGAGCCGGTGACCCTGCGCCTGCGCGGCGGCGAGACGGTGCGGGTCCGGGACCGACAGCTCCGCGTGCTCCACACGCCCGGGCACACGCGCGGTCACCTGATGCTCTGGGACGTCGCCGAGCGCGTGATGGTCGGGGCGGACGGGTTCTTCGGCGACGGGCTCTTCGACGTCGACGGGAACTACCTCCAGCCGCCACCGTACTTCCTCTACCCCGAGTACGAGGAGACGGTTCAGCTCGTCGGGTCGCTCGACCCCGACGTGCTGTCCTTCACGCACTACGAGGTGCTGCGCGGCGACGACGTGGGCGCGTTCGTCGACGAGTCGCTCCGGTGGGTCGACCGCATCGAGACCCTCGCCCTCGACGTCCTCGACGAGCGCGGGACGGTGACGCTGCGGGAGGCCATCGACGCCGTCGTCGACCGGGAGGGGTCGTTCGGCCTGGACCTCGATCTGGCCCTGCCGCTGTGGGCCCACTACGAGGACCACGCCGACCGCGGGAACCTGGCGCGGACCGAGCGGGACGGCCTCGTCGCCTGGACGCGGGCGTAGGCGGGCGTCGACGGGGCGGGGGCGGGCCACCCGGCCGCGCGTCGCCGGTCAGTCCCGCAGTTCTGAGACGTCGAAGACCGGCTTGCAGGTCCCGCCGGCGAGGAACGTCTCGAAGGCCTCGTCGGCGTTCAGCAGGGAGAACCCGTCGTCCGTGAACGTCTCGGCGTCGATGTCGCCCGACCGGATGAACCCGAGCGCCCGCTCGAAGTCCTGCCACTGCGAGGCGTAGGAGAACTGGACGTCAACCTCGCCCCGGACGAGGGGGGTCACGTCGGCCTGGACCGTGCCGGACTGGCCGACGAGGACGATCTGACCGCCCTTTCGGACGGCGTCGATGCCCGCCGAGAAGCCGGAGGGGTGGCCCGTCGCGTCGACGACGACGTCGAAGCCGACGCCGTCGGTCGCCTCGTCGGCCACAGCGGTCACGTCCCGGTCGCCGACGTTTGCCGTCTCGAAGCCGAGGTCCCTGGCGAGCGGGAGGCGGAAGTCGGCGTCCTGGCCCACGCCGGAGACGACGACGTCGCCCCCCTGGGCGCGCGCGACCTGTGCCGCGAGGAGGCCGATGGGGCCGGGCCCCTCGACGAGGACGGTGCTGCCGGCGCGGACGCGGGAGTTCTCGCAGACCGCCCGGGTGGAGACGCTCGCCGGTTCGGTGATCGCGGCGTGCTCCGGGGAGACGTCGTCGGGCACAGCGTGGAGGTGGTGCTCCGGGACCGCGACGTAGGGGGCGAACGCGCCGTCGTGGTGGACGCCGGTGATGTGGGCGTCCGCACAGATCTGGGGGTCGCCGGAGTGACACTGGTAGCAGTCGCCACAGGAGCGGATGGGCTCCTCGACGACGCGGTCGCCCACGGAGAAGTGCTCGACGCCGTCGCCGACTTCGACGATCCGACCGGTGTACTCGTGGCCGATGACGGTCGGGAACGTCATCATCTCGAACATCTCCTCGAACTCGTAGATGCCGGCGTCGCTGCCGCACATCCCCGCGTAGTCGACCACGACGAGGGCCTCGGACCGTCCCGGTTCGGGCTTCGGGACGTCGATGAGTTCCACGTGGCCGTGCTCGCCGGCGGTCTTCGCTAGCGCGCGCATACCCGGAGTGTCCGCAGTCGAGCGGAGTAAACGGTTGTGATTGTGGACCCGGCCCTCGTCACCTCGTGACTCCGCGGCGGGGACAATATTCCACGCCGACTATTTCCGAAACCTAAAAATCGCAGGACTGCGCGGGGATGACAACAGTTGTCAGAGGATACCCCATAAACAAGACTTAAGGTTAGGTTGTCCCATGTAGAATCGTATGCCAGAAGACGGCAGTGACATCCTGAACGTCAGGGTGGGCAAGGGTGTGTCGCGTCGGGACATCATGAAACAACTCGGTGCGGTCGCAGGAGCCGGTGCCGCGATGGGCCTCGCGGGCTGTTCGAGCGCCCAGCAGGACGGCGGCAGCGGCGACGGCGGAGACGGCGGCAGCAGTGGTGGCGACGGCAACGGCGGCACCACGACCACGACGTCGGGCGGCGACGGCGGGGACGGCGGCAGCGGCGGTCAGAACGGCAACGGCGGCGGCCAGGTGCCGCCGTACCAGCTCGTGCAGCTCACGCCGCCGCCGACGGAGCTGGACTTCACGAAGGAGCCCCCGGAGCGCTCCGTCCAGATGTACACGCACGACGCGAGTACGTCCTTTTTCGACCCGTGTATCGGCGGCATGCACGACGCCGCTCGGCAGCTCGGCTGGACCGGCCAGTTCTCCGGGCCGACCAGCGGGTTCAGCGTCGAGAAGCAGGTCTCCCTGATGGAGTCCGGCCTCTCGAACAACCCGGACGTCATGATCACGACCGTCGCCGACGCGAGCGCCTACGACAAGGTCATCCAGCGCGCGCTCGACAACGACGTCACGGTCGTCCTCTACAACACGAACGCCTACACGCGTAAGACGATGCGCGAGAAGTTCGGTCGCGCGCTCGCCTACACCGGGCAGAACCAGCTCGGCGCCGGCTACGCCTGCGGGCTGGCCTTCGTCGACAAGGTCAAGTCGAACATCGACGACCCCGGCAAGGTCACCATCGGCACGTGTTGCCCGGGTCACTCCGCGCTGAGCAAGCGCGAACAGGGCATCAAGATGGCCGTCCAGAACGAGACGGACTGGACCATCACGGAGACCATCAACTACACCGGTAACTCCAACGAAGGTGTCTCCAAGCTCCAGAACCACATCACGGCGAACCCCGACCTCGACGGCATCGCGGGCACGGACGCGTTCACGTGGTTCATCGGCTCGGCGATCAAGAAGCAGGACAAGGTCGGCGACATCGTCGGCGGCGGCTTCGACCTCACCTCGGACACGCTCCAGTTCATCTCGGACGGCGTGCTCCAGTGGACGACCGGTCAGGACCCCTACTCGCAGGGCTACATCCCGACGGTCCAGGCCTTCGAGTACCTCGACCGCGGCATGCCCCCGAAGGACTACCTGACGGGCGCCGAGATCATCGAATCCTCGAACATCGACTTCGCGCAGAGCCGGTCCGGCGGCTGGGGCGACCTGCTGAAGTGGCAGGGTAACGCCTGAACCGCGGGAATAACCAAACATTTTCCACCGCGTCCGCTAAACACCCCTCCAGCACAGTCGCATGTCAGATCCAATCGTACGCACGGAGGACCTCTCGAAGTCTTTCGGGAAGGTCCACGCCGTCCGGGACGTCAACTTCGAAGTCGAAGAGGGCGAGGTCATGGCCCTCGTCGGCGACAACGGCGCCGGCAAGTCGACGCTCATCAAGATGCTCTGTGGCGTCTTGCAGCCGAGCGACGGCGACATCTACGTCCGGGGCGACAGGGTAGAGTTCCACAACTACAACGACGCGCGCCACGCCGGCATCGAGACGGTCTACCAGGACCTCGCGCTCGCGAACAAGCAGACCGTCTCCGCGAACGTCTTCCTCGGCCACGAGCCCATCCAGGACAACGCGCTCGGACGCCTGCTTCGCCTCGTCGACGAGGACCGGATGCGTCAGGAGTCCGCCGACGCGCTCGACCGCGTCAAGATTCCGGTCGACCCCGACGCGCGGGTCCAGAACCTCTCCGGCGGCCAGCAGCAGGCCGTCGCCATCGCGCGGGCGCTCCAGACCGACCCCGACATCCTCATCATGGACGAGCCGACGAGCGCCCTCTCCATCGAGGGCGTCCGGAACGTCCTCAACGTCGTCAGGAACCTGCGGGAGCAGGGGCTGACCATCATCCTCATCAGCCACAACATCCAGCAGGTGCTCGCCATCGCCGACCGCATCAGCGTCCTCCACCAGGGGACGCTGGTCGGGGTGCGCGAGGCCGCCAACAGCGACCGCGAGGAGATCGTCTCGATGATGATGGGCGCGGGTGACGAATCCACCGAGGAGATCGACCTCGGCGTCGACCAGGACACCGGCACGGAATCTACCGCCTGACAATGAGCGAAGAGACAGTCTCGGACACGGCAGAACCGGAAGCGACCATCAGGGGCGGCGACGGCTGGGTCACGCGCCTGCTCGCGCGCCGCGAGATCGGCGTGTTCATCGGGTTCCTCTTCCTGTTCGGCCTCATCGCGGTCACGAAGCCGAACATCTTCTTCAACTGGGACTCGATGTCGGGCATCACCGCCCGACTCCTCCGGCAGATATCGGTCTACGTCATCATCGGCATCGGGATGACGTACCTCATCATCGGCGGCGAGTTCGACCTGTCGGTCGGGTCGATGTTCGCCGTCGGGGGGCTGACGTTCGCGATGTTCCTCGGGATGGGACTCCCGCAGATCGTCGCGTTGCTCCTGGTCCTCGTGCTCGGCATGGTCGTCGGCGTCATCAACGGGACCATCGTGACGAAGGCGGGCATCCCGTCGCTGATCACGACCATCGGCATGCTGTCGGCGCTCCGTGGCATCGCGCTCTACATCACGCCCGGTGGCTCCCGGCAGGTGCCGGAGACGGCCTTCATCAACCTCTTCGGCGGGAGCGTCCACGTGTTTGGCCTCGAGATCGCCCACCAGGTATTCTGGTCGATCGGTCTCGTGGTCGTCTTCGGCTACGTCCTCCAGCGCACCCGCTTCGGCTACCACGTCTACGCCGTCGGCGACGACGAGGAGGCGGCGCAGATGACCGGCATCAACACCGACCGGGTGAAGATGATCAACTTCGTCATCACCGGGGCGCTCGCGGCGTTCGCCGGCATCACCGCCATCTCCTACTTCGGGTCGATGTTCGGGACGGCCGGCCAGACCTACGAACTGCTCGTCATCGCGTCGGTGGTCATCGGCGGCACGAACCTCTTCGGCGGCGAGGGCAGCCTCTCCGGGACGTTCCTGGGGGCGCTGGTCATCGGCGTCATCCCCGTGTTGCTGGTGCTGAACGGCCTGCCCGTCGAGGTGCAGGAGTTCCTCACCGGCGTCGTCATCATCGCGGCGGTCCTGCTGGACATCACCATCCGGCGGTAGGACGCCGCCGTCTTTTTGGTGTCGGGGGTCGCCACTCGACTCCATGAAGCGCGATCCCGACGCCGTTCTCAACAGCGAACTCAGCCACGCGCTCGCGAGCATGGGCCACACCGACGTCCTCGTCGTCACCGACGTCGGCTACCCGATTCCCGACGACGCCTGGCGCATCGACCTGGCGCTCACGCGCGGCGTGCCGACCTTAGAGGAGACCATCAGCGCCATCACGGAGGAACTCATCGCCGAGCGCGTCATGTACGCTGACGACGTGCCCGACATGAACCCCGACTACGACGCCTTCCTCCGGGAGACCTACGAGGGGTCGGGCACCGACGTCGAGACCATCCCCCACGAGGAGGTCATCGCGTACGGCCAGGAGGCCAAGGCCGTCGTCCGGACGGGCGACTTCGAGCCGTGGGGCAACGTCGTCATCGAGTGCGGGACCGACCCGAAGGCCTTCTTCAGCGGCGAGAACGTCGAGATGCCCGCCGACTACGAGCGACGGTACCGAGAGATGTACGGCGAGTCGCCCTAGAGCGACTCGACCGCGTCCCGACTCGGCAGCCCCGGCACGACGCCCGCCTCGGTCGTCGCC
>JBDGTT010000030.1:0-39126 GCA_042216525.1 Halobacteriaceae archaeon | reverse complement strand
GAGCTGTCCCCGGTTCAAATCCGGGAGGCGGCATATTTCGAACCCGGGAGCGACACCGCCGTCCATCGGCCGACGCCCGACGCCGTCCCGGACCGCGTGACGGAAACCGCTCCCGAAACGTGTCCTTAACTATCGGCCACGGGCGTGACCGACCGCCATGCGACGCCGCGAGCGGTGCCCGGTCTGTTCGGGAGAGCCGACGGAGACGCTCGTCGACCTGGCGTACACGGAGCCGCCGCTGTCGGAGTTCATCGAGGGCTACTACGGCGGGCGGGTCGACGTCTCGCACCTCGAGGACGGGACGTACCGGATCGACTACTGTGCGGACTGTGACCTCTACTGGAAGGCGTACGTCCTGGACGACGACGGGATGGCGGCGCTGTACGCCGAGTGGATCCCGGACGCCGATTCCGCGTACTACCGCGCCGCGAAGTACGACTGGAGCGCCGTCTCGACCCGGATGGAGCACTTCTCCCGGATCGTCGGTCGACTCGACCGGCACCCCTCGGACCTCGCGGTCCTCGACTACGGCATGGGGTGGGGCCCCTTCGCCAGGGTGGCGAACGCGGCCGGCTGTGCGGTGTACGGCTACGAAGTCGCCGACCGGAAGGTCCGGGTGGCGCGCGAGAACGGCATCGAGGCGACGGACTCCCTCGAGGACCTCCGCAGCGTCGACTTCGACTACGTCCACCTCAACCAGGTCCTCGAGCACGTCCCCGACCCCGCGGCGGCGGTCGAGACGGTCGCCGACCTCCTGGGGGACGACGGCATCTGTTATCTCGCGGTGCCGAACGCCGCGTACTACGGCCCGTTCGACGAGCGCCTCGTCACGCGACGCGTCAACCAGTTCCACCCGCTCGAACACGTGAACGGGTTCACGCGGTCGTCTCTCCTCGAACTCGGGGCCCGCGCGGGATTGCAGCCCGTCGAGTCAACCCCGCTGCTCTTCCGGTCGGTCCCGCGGGGAGTGCTCTGGAGCGTGCTGGCGAGGACGAACCTGAAGCGCCCGCTCCAGCGAGCGGTCTCCGTCCCGGCGGTGCGGTCCGTCCTCCAGTCCCTCTACGCTCGATTCCGCGACGAGGAGGTGAAGTACGACTTCGACGCGAGTCCGACGACCGACGACCTGCCGGCGCCCTCCGAAGAGGGCGGTCTGCTCGGCGCGGTCGACTTCCTGTTCTCCGACGCCACGAGCGTCCTGTTTCGACCGGTGGCCTGACCCGCCGGTCCCGTCGCCGGTCCCGCTGACGGCGGCCCGCCGGTGGATCGACCGGCGACGCGCCAGTGACCGGCGCGACCCGGCCGCCGAACCCCGCGGATATATCACTGCGTCCGAACGTCCACCACCTATGAAGGCTGGCGTACTCGCCGTCGTCGACGGGTCGTTCACCGCCGTCGACTCGTTCGTCGAGACCGTGACGGACGACGGCGTCGACCTCGAACGGTGTCTCACCATCGACCGCGTCTTCTCACTCCCCTCCGGAGAGATGGCGTTCGCCGGACGCGCGGCCGCGGACCGCCTCGCGACCGGGTCCACGACGAGCATCGTCGACGGCGACATCGTCGTCAGCGAGGAGGCACGGCCGGTCACCAGGCACACGGCGTTCGTCGGAGTCCCCGGCGAGTTCGTCGCCGTCGACAGCACGCGCGGCACGTTCGCGCTCGACCTCATCGCCGACGACACGGGCACCGACATCGCGCGAGCGACCCTCGATCTCGACGCGTTCTACGAGGCGCACGAGGCGGCGACGCCGTGGAAGGCGGGCTTCGAAGGCGTCGGCGACGACGACGTGAACGGCGTCTTCCACGGCGCGGACCTCCGGACGGACCACGACCTGCAGGGCATCCTCGACAGGTCGCGGTTGACGCAGGTGGGGCTGACCTACGGGTACGGGGGCGACGAGGTGAAGATGACCGCCTCCCGGAGCGGCTACGTCGAGGTCTACCGCCCGACAGCGTTCGACTCCGCCGCCTACCTCGAGTACCTGATCGACGAGGTCGTCCCGCACGTCGTCTGAGCGCGGCCCCAGCGGGCGGGTCAGCGCCCGTCGCCGTCGTCCGGACCCCGACGCAGGTCGCGGACGAACGCCGTGAAGTTCTCGAAGACGGCCGTCGTCGCCTCGGCCCGCGCGGCGTTGGCCGGCGTGAGCGTCTCGGCCGCGTCCGGGGTGCGCTCCTCGTCGGCGTCGCGGCCGGCGACGACCGCTTCGGCGGTCGCCAGGTCGAACTCGGCGTGGAACTGCACCCCGACCACGCGGCCGCGTCGGAAGGCGTGCAGCGAGTGGTCGTTCTCTGCCAGTTTCCTGGCGCCGAGCGGCAGGTCGACCACGTCGTCGGAGTGAGCGGCGAACGCGGTGACCGTCCGGGGCACGCCCGCGAAGAGGGGCGCGTCGGCGGCGTGTCGGACCGGGTGGTAGCCGAGTTCGTAGTCGTCGCGACCGACGACGGTGCCGCCGAGGGCCTCGGCCAGCACCTGGTGGCCGAAGCAGACGCCCAGGACCGGGAGGCCCGCCGCCTCGGCCTCGCGCACCCACGCCTTCAGGTCGGTGATCCAGTCGCGGTCCCAGTAGGTCGACGCCCACGACCCGGAGATGACCGCGGCGTCGACGGCGTCGACGGCGGGTCGCTCCCCCGCGGGCGCCTCGAACCGCGTCAGGTCCACGTCGAAGACCCGTCGGAAGTTCCGTGGGGCGTCGTCGGCCGGCCCCGAGGCGTCGAGGAGGGCGAACTCCAGAGCCACGCTCCCGGCGTCTCGTTCGTCGTCCATGCCTGTCAGACGGCTACGGGCTCCGGCGTCCATAACCGCTCTGCCCGCTCGCCGGTCGGTCGGCGGCGGCCACCGCCCTATCAGTCGAGGAGACGGGCCATGTCGTCCTCGAGTCGGGCGTAGAGCTCCTCCGCGCGGCGCTCGTCGGCGGCCGAGAGGCCCACGATGGGTTCGCGGACGCGTCCACCGTTGCCGTTCAGGCCGGCCAGTTCGTAGCCCTTCTTGACGGCCGGGACGCTGTTCGCCGCGGGGAAGCGGTTCCCCTCGCCGGTCGTCTCCCGGAAGTCCATGAACGGCAGGCAGACGTCCCGCAACTCCGCCGCGCGCTCGTAGTCGCCGGCTTCGAGGGCGTCGAACAGGGCGAGTCCGACCGCCGGTTCGAAGTTCGAGACGCCGGCGGAGAACCCCTCGGCGCCCGCGAGGTAGAACTCGGGGGCGTAGGGCTCCGCGAGACCGTCGACCCAGACGACGTCGTCGCTGCCGGCGTCGACGGCCTTCGAGAGGAAGTGCGTGTCGGGAATCGCGTACTTCACGCCCGCGACGGCGTCCATCTCGGTGAGGTCCGCCACGAACTCCAGCGAGGGCTCGTAGCCCTTGACGTAGGGCGCGAGCGGGCGGTCGCTGGCTGCCGCGAGTCGCTCGTAGTAGGTCAGCAGGCCGCGCTCGTGCGTGTACGTGTGGTCCGGGGGCATGACCATCATGGCGTCGACGCCCGCGGCGTCGTAGGCCTCGACGAGGTCGACGGCGTCGGGCGTGGACCCGCCGACGCCGGCGAGGACGGTCGCGTCGTCCGGGAGGGCGTCGACGGCCGTCTCGGCGCAGGCGACGCGCTCGTCCCGCGAGAGTGAGTGGTACTCGCTGATGTTCGCGGTGGCGAGGAACGTCCGCACGCCGCGGTCGTAGAGCGTTTCGGCGTTCGCCGCGAGGGCGTCGTGGTCGACGGCGAGGTCCGCGTCGAACGGGGTGAGGAGGCCGGCCGCGACGCCGCGGAGCGCGTCCTTGACGGCTTCGTGTGCCATGTCATCGTCCGTTCCGGCCCGACGCATAAACCCATCGCAGTGGTGCGGGCTACCGTATACCGTGGCCGGCCGCGTAGGAGGGGCATGGACTTCGCACTGTCCGAGACCCAGCGTACGGTCCGCGACGAGGTCCGCCGCTTCGCCGAGAACGAGATGGCCCCCGTGGCGGCCGAACACGACCGCGAGGAGTCCTACCCGCAGGAGGTGATGGACCGGGCGGCCGAGATGGGGCTGACCGGGGCGGGCATCCCGGCCGAGTACGGCGGCGCCGGCTACGACCCCCTCGACCTCGCCGTCGTCGTCGCGGAACTGTTCGCCGTCGACCCCGGCATCGCCCTCTGCATCGTGAGCGCGGAGTTCGGCGCGGACGCCATCTTGGAGTTCGGCACCGACGAGCAGCGCGAACGCGTTCTCCCGGCGGTCGCCGCGGGCGACGCGGTGATGGGCACCGCCGTCTCGGAGGCGGGCGCCGGCTCAGACGTGACCGCCATCGAGACCACGGCCGAGAAGGACGGCGACGAGTGGGTCATCGACGGCCGGAAGATGTGGATCACCAACGGCTCCGTCGGTGACTACTTCGTCGTGATGTGCGAGACCGACCCCGACGTCGAAGACCGCTACGCCGGCTTCTCGCAGTTCCTCGTCGAGGCAGACCGCGAGGGGTTCGCCGCGGAGAAGATCACCGGCAAGATGGGCGTCCGCGCCTCCGACACGGCGGAACTTGTCCTCGACGGGGTGCGCGTCCCCGAGGAGAACCTCGTGGGCACGCGCGGGATGGGGTTCCTCCAGGTGATGCAGTTCTTCGACCGGACGCGCACGCTGGTCGCCGCGCAGGCCGTCGGCATCGCCACCGGGGCGTTCGAGCGGGCCCTGTCGTACGCCCAGGAGCGCGAGCAGTTCGGCCGCCCGATCGCCGAGTTCCAGGCCATCCAGCACGAACTCGCGGACGTCTACACCCGGACCGAGGCGGCCCGACAGCTCACCTACAAGGCCGCCTGGAGCATCGAGGAGGGTGGCGAGGACCTCACCGCGCTCGCGTCGATGGCCAAGGAGTTCGCCTCCCGGGTGGCCGTGGACGCGGCCGACGCGGCGGTCCAGGTACACGGCGGCGCCGGGTACGTGGACGACTTCGACGTCGAACGGCTCTACCGCGACGCCAAGATCACCCAGATATACGAAGGGACCACCGAGATACAGAAGAACATCATCGCCCGCGAACTCCTGGGGGCGGGGGTGGTCTGACCTCCGCCGGGGTCGCGACCGCCCCGGCGACGCCGGCCCGCGAGCACAACGCCGAAGGCGCCCCTCGCCGAACCGAGCGGCATGGTCCGACTCCGCGGTCCGTTCGGCCTCGACGACGTGGCCCAGCAGGTGGTCGGGGGCGTCCTCCTCTCGGCCCCGTTCGTCGTGACCGAGGAGGTGTGGTCGCTCGCCGCGTCGATGAACTGGCTGCAGACCGCCATCTCCGTGTTCATGGTCGTCGCCATCGGCTACGGGACGCTCTACCGCGCCGAGGACCGCGACGCCGACCGCGAGGAGGACGTCGCCGGGGTCCCCCTCCGGTTCGTCTCGCTGCTGGTGGTCTCCTACGCCTCGGTCGTCCTGCTCGTCCTCGTCTTCGACGCGCCCGACACCTTCGGCGCCACCCCGCTGACGACGTTCAAGGCGGTCAACATCGGCGCCATCTTCAGCGTCGTCGGGGCGGCCACCGCAGACAGCCTCTTCTAGAACGTTTAACTCCGGGGGTGGCGAGGTGCCGCCATGGCCATCGACCCCGTGCGACCCGACGACGTGTCCGTCGCGGACCACCTCGCGCTCGCGCAACTCAAGCACGCCTACTGCCACCGCATCGACGCCGGCGACTACGAGGGCTGGGTCGATCTGTTCACCGACGACGGCTCGTTCGTCCGCGTCGGGAACGACCGCTTCGACGGCGCGGCCGAACTCCGGCGGTTCGCGGAGGACGTCTTCGACCCCGGCTTCGCCCACACGGCCCACCACGTGACCAACCCGGTCGTCGACGTCGACGGCGACGAGGCGACGGGCCGGTGGTACCTGTTCCTCCAGTTCGCGACGCCCGACGGCGGCGGCGGGTGGAAGCAGGCCGTCTACGAGGACGCGTTCCGGCGGGTCGACGGCGCGTGGCGCATCGACGCCGTCAACCTCCACCTCCAGGCGACCGAGACCCTCGAACTCGCCTGAGACTCCCTGCTCTCGTCCGCGAGGACTCGCGTTCGCTCGCGGGACCGCAAGCGGTTTGCACCGCCCGCGCGGAGAGTCGGACATGACCGTGCGCGCGACCGACCCCGAGACGGCGACGGCGGACGTCGCCATCGTCGACTACGGCCTCGGCAACCTCCGGAGCGCGACCCGCGGCCTCGAGCGCGCGGGGGCGGCCGTCGAGGTGACCGCCGACCCGGACGCACTCGCGGACGCGGACGGCGTCGTCCTGCCCGGCGTCGGAGCGTTCAGCGAGGGCATGGAGAACGCGGGCCCGTTCCGGGACGTCCTCGCGGATCTCGCGGCCGAGGGAACCCCCGTCTTCGGCATCTGTCTGGGCATGCAGATGCTGCTCTCGGACAGCGAGGAGGCCGACCACGCCGGCGAGGGCGACGTCGAGGGACTCGACCTCATCCCGGGGACGAACGTCCGGTTCCGCGAGGGACGGAAAGTCCCCCACATGGGCTGGAACGAACTCGACGTGACCCGCGACCACCCCCTCGTCGAGGGCGTCGACGGCGAGTACGCCTACTTCGTCCACTCCTACTACGCCCGCCCGGACGACGAGGCGGCCGTCGTCGCCACCACCGACTACGGCGTCACCTTCCCGAGCGTGGTGGCCAACGAGGCGGGCAACGTCTTCGGCACGCAGTTCCACCCCGAGAAGAGCGGCGAGACGGGGCTCCGGATACTGCGCAACTTCGTCGCGTACGCCGCCGACGCCTGAACGGCGTCGAAAAATCGCGGTCAGTGCGTCTGGAACTGTCGCCGACGTGAGCGACCGCGTCAGGCAGACGCGCCGGCGGACCCGCCGCCGAGCAGGGCGTGCAGTTCGGCGCCGAGCGACCCCTCGAGGTCACCCGAGAGGAACTGATCGACGAGCGCGTGGATCCGATCGACGTGCCCGGCCGCGTGGGCGTTCGCCTCGCCCGGGCCGCGGGCGGACGCGTGACCGTCCTGGTCGGCCGCCGCGTGGGCGTCTGCCCCGTCCTCGTCGCTCGCTCCGTGCGCGTCCGAGGACTCGCTCCCGTTCGCCGCGGCGCCCTCCGTCATCGTCACGCTGCCGTTCTCGTCGGCGTTCGCCTCGGCGTCGTCGGCAACCTGCACCGAGACGGACGTGTCGTTGCCGTCCCGGGTGACCGTCGCACTCCCGTCGGCGTCGGCGTGACTCTCGGCGTCGGTCGCGTCGCCGTCCGTCCGGTCGTCGTCGGCCTGTCCGCTCGCGGACGCGTGCCCGCTGGCCGTCGCGCCGCCGGCGTCGGTGGCGGTGTTCGCACCCGCGTGGGCGTCGACGGAGACGCCGGTGCTCGCGCCGACGGCGGCCGCCGGCGCGGCGAGGGTGAGCAGTGCAACCAATCCGATGACGAGCGGTCTGTACATCGTGTGCCTCCGGGTGACCCTGAGCGGCGGGACGCCCTTGAACGGGGGTAGCGCTGAAGTCGGCTTACCGCCGCCTTCAGCCGCTCTAAATCCGATTTAATCCGAATTAACCCGGCTGCGCGCGGCGCAGCGACGGCCGACCGGCACAGCGCGGTCAGGGACCGGGGCGCGCGCACCGTCACCGGAGTGATACGTCGTCGAGGTGGCGGGTCACCTCTGTCTCCCAGACCACGCTGACGCCGACGGCGACCAGCCCCGGGCCGTCGTGCGCGACGTCGTAGTCGTACGTGCGCCAGCCCTCGTGGTCCTCGACCGGCCGCGAGGTGTCGAACCGGGACTCCGTGAGCGGCCGCTCCGGGTGCGGGCCGGCGTAGACGGCGGCCTTCGTGATGGTGTTGAACGACTCTGCGGGCGAGTGGACGTCGACCGAGAGCGTCGAGACGTCGCCGAGGGGCGCGGGTCGCTGGACCCAGACGGTGCCGTCGTCCTGTCGGCCGTCGAGGAACAGCGAGAGCGCGCGCGACCCCTCGCTGGCCGTCGCGTCGGTGACGGCGATCCGCGAAGCGACGGGGTCGCCCGTGTTCGGGTCGGTCGGCAGGTCGCGACCGACGGCCCACCCGTCGAGGCCGTCCTCGAAGCCGCCGTTCCGGAACGCGAGCGCCCCGTCGCCGGCCGTCGCACACCCGGCGAGGGCCGCCGCGGCGGCCCCGGCGGCCCGGAGGTAGGCGCGCCTGTCCATGCGGGCGGTTCGACCGCGCCGGACTTGTAGCCGGCGGCGGTCGGGCGCGACGACCCGGCGGCAGTCCATCGAACGTGGCCGCCGCAGGCCACCCCCGGGCGACGAGGGCGGTCCGGGGCGCCGAAATCGCCGATGTCGGTTGCGGAAGAGTCTGCGAGGGTCACCGGCGGACGACGCGTCCGCCGAGGTGCCGAGAGCGCTTCGCGCTCTCGTCGCACGAGCGCGAATCCGTGTCCGCAGGACCGGATTCGCGCGAGGGCTTGCTAGAGGAAGTCCCGGACCTCCGAGTACCACATGTCGTGGTGGTCGACGGCGCCGACCCGCTCGGCGATGTCGACGGCGATGGCGTGCCAGCAGCGCTGGTCGGGGTCGGTCGGGTCGAGGTTGTGCGCGGCGTCCTTGCAGGTGCAGGCCCCGTCCTCGACGACGTACTCGTCGCCGTGGCCGACGACGACGGTGAAGTCGCGGTAGGCCTTGACGCGCTCCTCGGAGACGGCCTCGATGGCGCGCCGTCCCCGGTCGCCGTGGACGGCGAGGATGCGCTCGACTATCGGCCCGGTGAGTTCACCGGCCGCCGCGAGCGCGTCGCGCCAGTTCTCGGCCCCGCTCACGCCGGTCGCTACCCCCGCCGCGCGTAAAACCGGTTCGGGTCAGAGGTTCGCCTCGACGTAGCGGTTGACGTCAGCGACGAGGCCGGGTCGGCGCGTCCAGAAGCCGTCCCACTCGCCGGGCCGCTCCTCGACGGCGACGAGGGCCGCGGGGTCGACGTCCGCCTCGGGGCCGGGCGTGAAGACGACGAACCACGAGCGCCGGAACTCCTCGTCGTAGCCGGCGTGGACCGTCGCGCCTAACTCCCGCGGCGGGAGGCGGTCTGGGACGCCGTAGAGGTGGACGTCCACGGAGTCCGCGAGCCGTTCGTACACCCGTCGAGTGCCTCGCTCGTCCGACAGGCGGGAGAGGTGCTGGAACGACGAGCGGATGCGCCCGTCGCCCGCCACCCAGGCGAGGCGCTCGACGTACCGCGAGACGACGAGGAGGAGCTTCTCCCGGTTCGACGCCGGGAACCCGCGGAGGTGGAAGGGCGTGTCCGCGAGGCCGGCGAGGACGTCCGGCAGGTCCACCGCCGGCAAGTCGCGCGTGCCGGTGACGTACAGGTCGGAGTTCACGAGCAGGATTGCCTCGGAGAGCGCCGACAGCGGCGAGGACGCGACCACCTCGCCGTCCGCGACGAGGAGGACCACGTCGTCGTCGACGTCGGGGAGGTCCGCCTCCGAGACGTCGACGGACTGATCGCGGAAGGTCCGCTCGAGCAGACGGTACAGCGGGCGCGGCTCGGTCCGGTTGGCGACGACCAGCGAGACGGGGTCGGCCTCGCGGGCGGCGACGAACTCTCGGAGCGACATCGGGTCCGGACGTTCGGCCGCCGAGCCATAAACGTTGGAGGGGACCGGACGACTTTTCGCCGGGCCGGCCCGACGGCGGGACATGGAGGTACGCGAGGGCGACGTGACCGTCGAGGTTCCCGAGCAGGCCGAATCGGGAGCGGGCGAGGCCGTCTTCTTCAACCCGCGGATGGAACTCAACCGCGACGTGACGGTGGCGACGCTCCGGGCGTTCCGCGACCGGGAGCCCCGGGCGGAGCGGTACCTCGACGCCACCGCGGCCACGGGCGTCCGGGGGGTCCGGGCGGCCGCAGAGGGGTGGACGGTGACGATGGCCGACCGCGACCCGGAGGCCGTGGCCCTCTGTCGGGCGAACCTCGCGCGCAACGACCTCCCGGGCGAGGCCGTCGAGCGAGACGCGCGGCCGCTCTGCTACGAGGCCGGGCCCTTCGACGTGACCGACGTCGACCCGTTCGGGACGCCCATCCCGTTCGTCGACGCGGCGTTCGAGAACACGCGAGACCTGGTCTGCGTGACCGCGACGGACACCGCCCCGCTCTGTGGCGCGCACTTCGAGTCCGGGGTCCGGAAGTACGGCGCCGTCCCGCTGAACACGGAGTACCACGCCGAGATGGGCCTGCGCGTGTTGCTCTCGGCGCTGGTCCGGACGGCCGTCCGGTACGACGTCCGACCGCGGCCGGTCTGCTCGCACGTCAGCGACCACTACGTCCGGACCTACCTCGAACTGGAGCGGGGGGCGAGCGCCGCGAACGCCGCCGTGGAGGACCTCGGTCACGTCCACCACTGCCGGGACTGCCTCTGGCGCGACCACGCCGCGGGCCTGATCGCCCACCCGCCCGAGACGTGCCCGAACTGCGGGGCGAGCGTCCAGACGGCCGGGCCGCTCTGGCTCGGGCCCGCACACGACGCCGACTTCGTCCGCGCGGTGCGCGAGGCGGTGACCGACGACATGGGCACGGCGGCGCGGGCGCGCCGCCTCCTCGACCGGGTCGCCGGCGAACTCCACGTGCCAACCCACTACGACCAGCACGAACTCTACTCGCGGTGGGGCGAGTCCGCCGTCGGGATGGACGAGTTCCTCGACCGCCTGCGCGAGGCGGGTCACGAGGCGACGCGCGCCCACTACCACGGGACGGCGTTCAAGACGCGCGCGTCGGTCGCGGAGATCCGGGCCGCCGCGCTGGCGTAACGCCTTACCGCCCGTCCGTCGAAGACGAGAGCGTGTCGGTCCTGTCACTCGCACGCGCCGTCGTCGCGGAGGCAAGACGCGCAGAGGTGAGTTTCCTCGCCGCCGCCGTCGCCTACTACGCGTTCGTCTCGCTCGTGCCGCTGCTCCTCCTGGGCCTCGCGCTCGGGTCGCTCGTGGGCGGCGAGGCGTTCGCCGCCGCACTCGTCGGCGCGATGGGCGACCTGCTCACCCCGGCCGGCGAGGACGTCGTCGTCGAGGCCATCCTCGGGGCGACGGGACGGGGCGGCGCCACCGTCTTCGGACTCGCCGTGTTGCTCTGGAGCGGCTTGAAGCTGTTCCGGAGCGTCAGCGTGGCGTTCGCCCGCATCTACGGCGTGGAGTCCGAGGGACTGTTCCAGCAGGTCCGCGACGGCCTGGTGACGTTCGCCGCGGTCAACGTCGCGGTGGGGGCGGCCGTGGTGCTCGGCGGCGTCCTCCCGGCGCTCGACGTCCTGCCGGGCCCGGCGAGCGTCCTGCCGCTGGTCGTCGCGCTCGCCGCCGCGTTCTTCCCGCTCTACTACCTGCTCCCGGCCGTCCCGACGACGGCGCGCGAGGCGCTACCCGGCGCAGCGTTCGCCGCGGTCGGGTGGACGGTCCTGACCGCGGCCTTCGGCGTCTACGCAGCGAACGCGGCCCGGTTCGCCCTCTACGGCGTCCTCGGTGCCGTCCTGCTGTTGGTGACGTGGCTCTACCTCGCCGGCAACATTATCATGGTCGGGGGGATACTCAACGCCGTGCTGGCGGGACGAACGGACGCCGACCCGGACTCCGACGAACCGCGCGACGAGCAGGCCGCCGACGGCCCGGCACCGGACATCGCCGCACTCGACCGGGAGGTGCGGGACCTCCGGGAGCGGGTCGAGGAGCGGACGGTGAGCCGGTCGGCCCTCGAGGGGGACCTGCGGCAGTACGTCCGGCGGGAACTCCGTCGGGGCCACGCACGGGGGTGGGGCCCCTACCTCGTGTTGCTGTACGGCACGGTCATGACCGTCGGCGCGTTCTACTTCCTCGCCGGCGCGTGGGCAATCCTCGCGATGCTGGTCGTCTGGCTGTCGACGCTCGGCCTCTACGTGCTGATGGTCCTCGTCGGCGTCGGCGTCTCCGCGGCCGGCGTTCCGGGTCGCCTCGCCGACTGGGTCCGGGCGCGCCGGTCATGAGAGACCCAGCGACCGTCGCGGCCGCGCAGTCGGCGGTCCCGGGGTGGGCCGTCCCGGCGGTGGCCGCGGTCACTCACCTCGGCGAGCCGGTGCTGTTGCTCGCGGTGCTCCCGCCGCTGTACTGGCTCGGCGAGCGGTACGGCCTCGTCGAGCGCCGGGACGGCCTGCGCCTCGTCGCCGTCGGGGTCGGCGGCGCCGGCCTCGTCCTCGCGCTGAAGGCGGCGTTCGCGCTCCAGCGTCCCCCGAGTTCGCTGTGGCTCGTCCACGCCGACGGCCCGGCGTTCCCGAGCGGGCACGCCACGAGCGCGACCGTCATGTACGGCGGCCTCGCCTACTACCTCGACCGAGGGCGCCGCCGGACCCGACTCGCCGTCGCCGCGACGCTGGCCGTCGCCGTGGCCGCGAGTCGCGTCCTGCTCGGCGTCCACTACCCGACGGACGTCGTCGCGGGCGTCGTCGTCGGGACGGCCTACCTCGCGGTGGCGACGCGCGTGGTGGCCGACCTCGACCGGGCGTTCCCGCTGGCGAGCGGCCTCGGCCTCGCCGCCCTCCTCGCCACGTCGGTCGGACCGGGCGACCCGAGCGACGGGGCCGTCGTCCTCGGCGCGGCCCTCGGCGGGACGCTGGCGTGGCGGGCGGTCCGCGACCGGACGGTGACGGCGGCGGTCCCGACGCCCGCGTTCGCGGTCCTCGGCCTGGCGGCGACGCTGGCGCTGTTCGGCGTGACGCGGGTCCTCGAACCGGGCGCGCTGGCGGCGGGCGCGATAAACAGCGTGACGGGCGTGACCGTCGTCGGGTTGCCCGCGGCGGGTCAGTACTTCTCGAGGTAGCGGTCCAGCTCCCAGTTGCTGACCGACACGCGGTACTCCTCGACCTCCTTGCGCTTGGCCTGGACGAACTTCTCGGCGACGTGGTCGCCGAGCGCGTCGAGGACCACCTCGTCGTCCTCGAGGGCGTCGATGGCCGCGTCGAGCGAGGGCGGAAGCGTGTCGATGCCGTACTCCTCGCGCTTGGCCTCGTCGAACTCGTAGATGTTCTCGCGGACCGGGTCCGGCGCCTCCAGGCCGCGCTCGATGCCGTCGAGGCCGGCGTGGAGCATCGCCGCGATGGCGAGGTAGGGATTGCCCGACGGGTCGGGCGAGCGGAGTTCGATGCGCGAGGCGGCGGGCGTGCGCGCGGCGGGCTTGCGGATGAGCGCCGAGCGGTTCACGTCAGACCAGGCGACGTACACGGGCGCCTCGTATCCGGGGACGAGGCGCTTGTAGGAGTTCACCGTCGGGTTGCAGACGGCCGTGATGGCCGGCGCGTGCTCGAGGACGCCGGCGAGGAACTGCTTGGCGGTCACCGAGAGGTTGAACTCGTCGTCGGCGTCGTAGAACACGGGGTCGCCGTCGTCGAACAGCGACAGGTGGGTGTGCATGCCCGACCCGTTGATGCCCGCGATGGGCTTGGGCATGAACGTCGCGTGGAGGTCGTGCATCGCCGTGGTCGCGCGGACGACCGAGCGGAAGGTGGCGATGTTGTCGGCGGTGGTGAGGGCGTCGTCGTACTTGAAGTCGATCTCGTGTTGCCCTTCGGCCACCTCGTGGTGGGAGGCCTCCACGTCGAAACCCATCTCCTCTAAGTTGTAGATGATCTCCCGGCGGAGGTCGCTCGCCATGTCCTTGGGCGCGAGGTCGAAGTAGCCGCCGGCGTCGTGGACCTCGGTGGTGGGGCGACCGTCCTCGTCCTCCTCGAAGACGAAGAACTCGGGCTCGGGACCGACGTTCAGTTCGTAGCCCATCTCCGCCGCGCGGTCGATGGCGCGCTGGAGGACGAAGCGCGGGTCGCCCGTGAACGGTTCGCCGGTGGTCGTGTTGAACACGTCACAGATGAGGCGGGCGGCCGACCCCGTCTCGGAGCGGCGCCACGGGAGGACGGCGAACGTCTCGGGGTCGGGTTCGAGGCGCATGTCCGACTCCTGGATGCGGACGAAGCCCTCGATGGAGGAGCCGTCGAAGTAGATGCCCTCGTCGAAGGCCTTCTCGGCCTGCGAGGCCGGGATCGAGACGTTCTTGACCGTCCCCAGGATGTCCGTGAACTGCAACCTGAGGAAGTCGATGTTCTCCTCTTCGATGCGGTCGAGCACGGCCTGTTCCTCGGGACTGATGCCCCCATCGGTGGAAATATCTCCGTCTGTCATCGGTTTCGTCACCCGAACCGTGCACTCTGCGACGTAAAGCGGTATCGGTTTGTGCAATTATGTGCAGCGACCGGAATTGGACGTTCGTTAACTTCTAATGGGCGGGGGTCTAACCGCCGTGTAATGACCTACGAGAACCTCGACGCGGAACTCATCAACGCGCTCCTCGGCGACGGGCGGGCGAGTCTCCGGAGCCTGGCCGACGAACTCGACGTCTCGGTCACGACGGTGTCGAACCACCTCTCGGACCTCGAGGAGGAGGGCATCATCCGTGGGTACACCCCTGTCCTCGACTACGACGCCCTCGGCTACGACGTCACCGCCGTCCTCCAGTTGAAGGTGGAGGGCAGCGCCATTCCCGACGTGACCGAGAACCTCCGCCAGCACAAGCAGATGGTCAGCGTCTACGAGGTGACCGGCGACTACGACGTCATCGCCGTCGGGAAGTTCCGCGACACCGACGACATGAACGAGACCATCAAGTCGCTGCTCTCGGACGCCAACGTCAAGGAGTCGAACACGAGCGTCGTGCTGAACGCCGTCGTCGAGAACCAGCAGTTCGAACTCGACGTGGAGTGACGAGAGAGCGGTCGTGGCGGTCGGCCGCTGACACGTCGGACGGTGGCACCGACCTCCTCCTCGTCCCCGCGCGCTCGACAGCAGGTGTCACCGTGGTCTCCTCCCAGGACCTGTACGAACAGTTCGAGCGTTGAGCGGACTCGGATTCCGGCACCGGGTGAGCGACCGCCGCGCACGCTGGACGCAGCGGGGCCGCTGCCCCGAGTCGACGGACCAGGGGGCCGGACGAACTCGGAGTTCGACGGACGGGACAACCCGACGCCGTGGCTCGGAGGCTGTCGATCCGTGGAGCGGGCGGAGAACGCGACCGCCGCGGACCGCTCCGGATCCGACGGCGGGGTCTACCGTCGTGTCGAGCGAAGCGAACGGCGCGTGGAAGGGGCGTCGGTCGCCGGTTCTACATCGCGCCGCCCATGCCGCCCATGCCGCCCATGCCGCCCATGCCGCCGGGCGCACCGCCTTCCTCGTCGTCGCCCTTGTCGGTCGAGAGGTCGCCGGCGGAGATGATGTCGTCTATCTTCAACACGAGGTTGGCCGCCTCGGTGGCGGAGGACAGCGCCTGCTCCTTGGCGTGGGCAGGTTCGACGATGCCCGCGTCGAAGGTGTCCTCGACGTCGCTGGAGAAGACGTTCAGGCCGGCGCGCTCGTCGCCGCCCTCGTGGGCCGCGCGGAGGTCGACCAGCGTGTCGATGGGGTCGAGACCGGCGTTCTCCGCGAGGACGCGGGGAACGAGTTCCAGCGAGTCGGCGAAGGCCTCGACGGCGAGCTGCTCGCGGCCGCTGACGCTGTCGGCGTAGTCCCGCACCCGGTTGGCCACCTCGACCTCCACGGCGCCGCCGCCGGGGAGGACGCGGCCGTCGGCGACCGTCTGGGCGACGACCTCGAGCGCGTCGTTGACGCCGCGCTCGAGTTCGTCGACAACGTGGTCGGTCGAGCCGCGCAGGAGCAGCGTCACGCCGTGGGATCCCGCGTCGCCCTCGACGTAGAACAGGTCGTCGTCGGCGTCGCGGGTGATCGAGCCGTGGCCGAGGTCGGCGGCCGTCGCGGCGTCGAGGTCGGTCACGATGGTCGCGTCGAGGACGTTCTTCAGGAACTCGATGTCCGACTTCTTCGTGCGACGGACGGCGAGGACGCCCTGCTTCGCGAGGTAGTGCTGGGCGAGGTCGTCGATGCCCTTCTGGCAGAAGACGACGTCGGCGCCGAGGTCGACGATCTGGTCGACCTTCTCCTGGATCTGGGCCTCCTCGCGGTCCAGGAACTTCTGGAGCTGGTCGGGGTCCTCCAGGGAGACGTTGGTGTCGACGTCGGTCTCCTCGACCTCGATGGCCTCGCTGACGAGGAGGACGTTCGCGTCCTCGACCTCGCTGGGCATCGTCTCCGTGACGGGGTCCTTGTCGATGACCGCGCCGGAGATGAGGTCGGAGTCGCCGACCGAGCGACCCGTCTGGGTCTCGATGTTGATGAACTCGTTGTCGACGACGAGCGAGCCGTCCTCCGCCTCGACGGTGACCGCCTGCACGGCGCGGACGATGAGGTCCGAGAGGAGGTCCTTGTCGAGTTCGGCGCCCTTGCCGGTCATCGACGTCTCGGCGACCTTCCGGAGGAGGCCCTCGTCGCCGGGGTCGACGTTCTCCGCGACGGCGTCGACTTCCTCGCGGGCCCGCTTCGAGGCGAGGTCGAACCCGCGGATGACCGCGGACGGGTGGATGTCCTGCTCGAGGAGGTCCTGGGCGTTCTTGAGGAGTTCGCCAGCGATGGCGACGGCGGTGGTCGTCCCGTCGCCCGCTTCGTCCTCCTGGGTCTCGGCGACCTCGACGATCATCTCGGCCGTGGGGTTGTCGATGTCCATCTCGCGGAGGATGGTGACACCGTCGTTGGTGATGGTGACGTCACCGAGGTCGTCCACGAGCATCTTGTCCATCCCCATCGGGCCGAGAGTCGAGCGGACGGCGTCCGCGACCGCGCGCGCGGCGGAGATGTTGTACTCCTGTGCGTCGCGGTCCTGGACCCGCTGGGAGTCCTCGCCCATGATGATCATGGGCTGGCCACCCTGCATCTGCTGAGCCATAGTCGATTGTTCGTATGAATGTGCTTCTATATAAGCGTGACCATCGAGGGCGGAGGGCGCCGGATCGATCCGCGGCGGGACGCTCCCGATTCCCGGGGGGTTGACGCCCAAGAGACCGCGAAATCCGGCGTCGCGGATTCACGGACGCGACGCCACGTTTAAGAACGACGCCGGGACAGGGATTTGAACCCTGGATCCCGTGAGGGAACACGCTTTCCAGGCGTGCGCTTTACCACTCAGCCATCCCGGCTCGAACGGTAGTACCTGCGTCGGGCGTTTAAACCCTTCTCTTCAGGCGGGCGGTCCCCTCGGTGACCGCGGCGGTGACCGCGGCGACGGCGACGGCGACGGGCGCCAACACCGCGAGTCCCGGCAGGTCGATCCCGGCGAGGCGGACGGCCTGCGCGAGCACGAGAAAGGAGAGCCCCCCGACGACGGTCCACCCGAGGACAGCGCGCTGTCTTGGCGTCACGCCGTCAGTCGTTCGACGCGACGGCTTCGATCTCGACGCCGACGCCGCGCGGGAGCGCCCCGGCCTGCACGGCGCTCCGTGCGGGCGGGTTGTCGAGGAAGTACTCCGCGTAGGCGTCGTTCATTTCGTCGAAGTCCTCGATGTCGGCGAGGTAGACCGTGGTCTTGAGGACGTCCTCGGCGGTGAGTCCTTCCTCCTCGAGGATGCCGGTGACGTTCTCGAGGCACTGGCGCGTCTGGGTACCGATGGGCGCGTCGTCGAGGAGTTCGCCTTCGGGCGTGAGCGGAATCTGACCCGCCGTGAACAGCAGCGCGCCGTCGGTCGTCGCCTGGCTGTACGCGCCGACGGCGGCGGGCGCGGCGTCCGTGTGGATGACCCGTTTCATACAGGGGAGAGAGACTCCCACACAATAAACCTACACGAGGCGCTCGACTTCGTAGCCTTTCTCGCGGACGGCGTCGAGGACCGCCTCGACGTGGTCGGGCCCGCGCGTCGCCACGTCGAGTTCGACCTCCGCGGCGTTCATCGCGATGTCCCGCGACGTGCGGTCGTGCTGGATGCCGTAGATGTTGGCCCGGTGGGCCGACAGGACGTCGAGGAACTCCCCGAGTGCGCCCGGGCGGTCCTTGAGGACCGTCCGTATCTTGACGTACCGACCGGTCGCGACCAGGCCGCGCATCACCACCGTCGTGAGGAGGTTGAGGTCGATGTTCCCGCCGGAGAGGACGGGAACCACGACGTCCCCCTCGTCGAAGTCGACGGCGCCGGCGAGCACCGCCGCCAGCGAGATGGCGCCCGCCCCCTCGACGAGGGTCTTCGCGCGTTCGAGGAGGAGCGTCAGGGCGACGGCGGTGTCGTCGTCGGCGACGGTGACGACATCGTCGACGCGCTCCCGGATGACCTCGAAGGGGCGGTCGCCGACCCGGCGGGTGGCGATGCCGTCCGCGATGGTGTCGACGCTGTCGAGTTTCCGGATCTCGCCCTTCCGCAGGGAGTCCGCGAGACTCGACGCGCCCTCGGCCTGCACGCCGACGACGCGGACGTCGGGGTCGTGGGCTTTCACCGCCGTGGCCACGCCCGAGATGAGGCCGCCGCCGCCCACGGGGACGACGACCACGTCGGCGTCCGGGACCTGCTCGACGAGTTCGAGGCCGAGCGTCCCCTGTCCGGCCATCACCGCCTCGTCGTCGAAGGCGTGGACGTAGGTCAGCCCCTCGTCGGCGGCGATCTCGCGGGCGCGCTCCTGGGCCTCGTCGTAGTCGGCGCCGTGGAGGACGACGCGCGCGCCGTAGCCCTCCGTCGCGTGGACCTTCGAGATGGGGGCGAACTCCGGCATCACGACCGTCGCGTCGACGTCCGACCGGGTCGCGGCGAGGGCGACGCCCTGGGCGTGGTTGCCGGCGCTCGCGGTGACGACCCCCGCGGCCCGTTCGGCGGGCGAGAGCGTCCGGATGCGGTTCGTCGCCCCGCGAATCTTGAACGACCCGGTGCGCTGGAACGTCTCCATCTTCAGATGCACCTCGGCGCCCGTCCGCCGGGAGAACGTCCGGGAGTGGTCCGTCGGGGTCCGGTAGACGACGTCCGCGACGCGGTCCCGCGCCGCGCGGACGTCGGCGACGTCGAGCATGGCGCTCGGTGGGGGTCGAGAGACCGTAAAAGGAGGGGCGCCGTCGCGCCCGAGCGTGTGACGACCGGAGAGACGATCGGGGATGGCTTAGTAGCGACCCACGCACGGTGAAAGTGAAAGTCGCAGACAGCGACGACGTCGGCGTCGGTGAGGTCCTCCGGAACAGCCGAAGGAGACTTACGCGTCGGTGTCCAGTGGTAACATATGTCAATCGAGAGCCCGGGGACGACGCCGCTCGACAGACTCACGGCCCACATGAACGCCGCGGACGCGACCTGCCCGGACTGTGGCTGTCACGACGACAGCGGGTGGACGGCGCGCACGACCGGGGGGCGCGTCCGATACCGCCACGTCTGCCCGAGTTGTGGTGCCATCCGCACGCGGACGCTCCGCCTCGACTGACTCACCGGCGGTCGGGGGCGGTGGCGAGCGCGTCGGCTAGCGCGTCGCGCGCCCGTTCGGGCGCGGCGACCCCGCGGAGCGGCACCGTCAGGTCCGCCCCGCCGGCGACGGCGACGCGGAGGCGGCGCTCCCGGCTCCGGACGTAGAGCCCGATGCCGCCGAGTCCGAAAGCGAGCGCGAGCGCCCCCGCCGTGAGCGCCGCCTCGTCGAAGAGGGCGAGCGCCGTTCGGAGCGTCCCCAACAGCCCGCGGAGGCCCCCGAGGGGGACGGCGCCGGCGTCGACGGTGGTCGCCCCGAGGAGACCGTCGAAGTCGACCGTCGCGCCGGCCCCGAGGAGGACGACGCCGACCACCGCTGCCCGCAGCGCGGGACCGAGGTAGTCGGTGGTGCCGCTCGTGTCGACGGTCACGCTCCCGACGTTCGGTCGGTCGGCGTGGCGGTAGTTCGCGCCGTCGCCGCCGGGCGTGAGCGCGAGGACGCGGTGGCTCGTCACGACGACGCGACTCTCGCCCACCGGCACCGTCGCCTCCACGCGTTCGCCCTCGAAGAGGAGCGCATCGACGTCAGACTCCCGGCCCGCCATCGCCGCCACCTACAGAGCGACGGGAGAAGAATCTCCCGGCAGCCAGCAGAGGGTAGTTTCACGCCGTGCAACTCCGCCCCGGAGTTGATTACGAGTGGCCACGACGTGACCCCCGTGCGCTGTACGGCGCACATCCCCACCATCCAGAGAGCGTCCGAACGGACGGTCTCGCTCGGGCACCTATGGTACCACCCCTCCTTTGTGCGCCCGTCGACGTCGACGACGCGTTCGTCAGTCGCCGTAGGCGACGCAGGTGACGCGGTAGTACGTGTCCCCGTGCGCGAGGACGACCGCCCCGCCGTCCGCGTCGTCGCCGCGGAACGGACACCGGACGCCGTGAGCGGCGAGGAGGCGCGCGACCTGCGCCTCGTGCGGGTACCCCCGGAGGGAGAGCCGACAGGTCCGAGTGCCGTCCCGGACGTCACAGGTCGCGGGCGCGAACAGGTCCTCGCGGACTGCGGGCGCGTCGTCGAACGCCGGGGGCGGCGTCCCCGTGACGTCGGCGGCGGGGACCTCGCGTGCGACCACGTCGTAGCCACCGCCCCAGCCGAGGCCGAACCCGAGGAGAGCCAGCAAGAGCACGAGGGCCGGGAGACTCCCGACGAACGCGGCGACCGTGACGGCGCGCGCGCGACGGGCGAGTAGCCCGATGAGGCCCGCGACGGCGACGAGGGCGAAGACGGCGAGCACCGAGGGGAAGCCGAGGAGACCCGTCAGCGCGAGGCCCGCGAGCGTCGCCTCGACGAGAAGGACGCCCGCGGCCACGCCCGCCGCGACCGCGTCACCGACCACCGCGCGGTCGAGGGCGGCGGAGACGGCCAGCACGGGCGCACCGAGTGCGAGGGCGCTCCCGAGGGAGAACGACAGGACCGTCGCCGCTTCGGTCGCGCCCCAGGGGCCGAGCGTCAGGTACAGCGCCCGGTAGACGGGTGCCTGCAGGGGTGCGACGACGACGGCGAGGAGGAGGAGACCGGCGGCGACCGTCCCGACAGCGCCGCCGACGAGGGCGGTCCCGACGGCGGCGACGCGGACGAGTGTGACGTTCGGGCGGCGCATGGTTGGCGTGGAGCGGCGGCGCTCCGTCGGCGGTCGTTCGACCACGAGCCGGATGGGTCTTGTGGGCTCGCAGGAAGTTAGATTCAGTCAAAAACGCGGTTGTACGCGTCTAATGCGACCGCTTATGGGTCAGCGCCGACTCACGCCGACAATGACAGCCGGTCGGACCGAGTTCCGCAAGGCGTCGTGGGTGAACGTCCTCACGAACGCGCTCAAAATCGTCGTCGAGGGATCGCTCGGTCTCGTCTCCGGCAGTCTCGCGCTCACGGCGGACGCCACCCACTCGCTGGCGGACCTCGCGGCGAGCGTGGTCGTCCTGGTCTGGGGACGGTTCGTCTACGACGGTCCCGACGACACCCACCCGCACGGCCACGAGCGGTTCGAACCGCTGACCGCCCTCTTCGTCGGCGGCGTCCTCGTCGCACTCGGGGTGGGACTGCTCTACGACGCGGGCCAGGCCCTGCTCGACGGGCCGACGGCCGAGTACAGCCCACTCCTGATCGTCGGCCTCGCGTTCGCGCTCGTCGACCGGGCCCTGAGCTACTGGTACACCGTCCGGGTCAACCGGGAACTCGGCTCGCCGGGCCTGCGGGCCCTCGCCGCGGACAGCAAGAACGACGTCTACACCACGCTGGCGGCGGTCGTCGGCATCGCCGGGATGGCGCTGGGGGTCCCGTTGCTCGACCCCGTCGCCGGGGGCGTGGTGAGCCTGCTCGTCATCCACCAGGGCGTCGACGTCGCCCGCGAGAACGTGCGGTACCTCGCCGACAGCGCACCATCCCCGGCCGAGCAGGACCGCATCGAGGCCGAGATTCGCGCCCACCCGGCGGTCCACGGCGTCCACGACTTCGTCGCGTACTACTCCGGGCAGACCATCGAGGTGGAGTTCCACGCCGAGGTCGACGCCCACCACACGCTGGTCGACGCCCACGAACTCGAGACCGAACTCCGGCAGCAGGTCAGGGCCGTCGACCCCGTCTCGGACGTACACGTCCACCTCGACCCGGCCGGACTGGGCGAGTGGAAGGAGGCCACGGACGGGACCGCCGAGTCGACGTCCTGACGTCGCTCAGCAGTGCGTGTGGGTGTCGAGGTGGGTCGGTCGCTCGGCGTACGCCGGCGACAGTTCGACGGTGGCGTGGTCGACGCCTGCGTCGTAGAGCGCCTCGTGGACGCGCCGGGAGACGGTCTCGGCGTCCGTCATCGTCTCGACGCCCGTCTCGACGTGGACGGTGGCGACGGTGAGTTGACTGCAGACCTGCCAGGCGTGGAAGTCCGTGACGGACTCGACGCCGGGCACCTCGCGGAGGCGGGCGCGGACCGCCGCTCCATCGAGGGGCGTCCGGTGGAGGAAGATGGCGCCGCTCCCCCGGAGGACCTTCCCCGCGGACCAGGCGACGACGAGTGCGATGAGGCCGGCCGTGACGGGGTCGACGACCCGGACGCCGGTGACCGCGACGACGACGGTCGAGACCATGACCGCGATGGAGCCACCGGCGTCACCGAGCAGGTGGTAGAACGCGCCCCGTTCGTTGAGGCTCATCCCGTCGCCGTGGAGGACGTAGACGGAACCGACGTTGACGAGGAGACCGCCGGCCGCGATGAGGAGCGTCGGCCCGATGCCGATGGCCACCGGGTCGAGGAACCGCTGGTAGGACTCCCAGAGGATGAACGCGACCATCGGCAACAATAGCGCCCCGTTGAGGAACGCGGCGAGGGGTTCGAGGCGGTGGAGGCCGTACGACCACCGGGTGCTCTCGCCGTAGTTGGCCGCCACGTAGGCGGCCCCGAAGGCCATCACGTACGCCAGCGCGTCGAAGAGCATGTGGAACGCGTCGCTCAGCAGTGCGACGGACCCGAAGAGGAGGCCGCCGGCGAGTTCGGCCAGGAACCCGAGGACGTTGATCGCCGCGACGAGGGCGAGTTTGCGACTGCCGGCCGACCCAGCGCCGTGGTCGTGGTCGTGGTCGTGACCGTGGCTCCCGTGCCCGTGTGCCGACTCGTGTTCCGTCATCTGGGAGCGGCTAGCCGCTCACCGAATATGAAACCACCTATCATATACGGCACCCCGTTATGGAATCTTTGCTAGCGAATCGGTGTTTGATTAACAACCAGGGGCGGTGGCACGTCGTCCCGGTCCGCCGGCGCGGTCCCGGATCCCGCCGACGAGGTGTGGTGATTCGACTGATGGCGGCACGTGCCGACGACGGGCGGTCGCCCGCACGGGGCTGGCACGGTCGACGGGGAGACGCCGGAGAGCGAGGCGACGCGAGCGAGATGGCCGGCAGCCACGTCGATGCCGTGGGGTCGTCGTCCATCGGATACCAGGAGCGCGACTGTGACGGGGGAGATTTTTTCAGTCGGTGACATGTGTGGGGTGAGTATGGACGATCGGCTATCTCGGCGGGAACTGCTGACGATCGGGGGGCTGGCCGCGGCGTCCACAATCGCTGGCTGTCAGGGGGAGTCGTCTGAACGCAGCGGAGCGCAGACCGGGACCGGATCGAGACGCGGCGGGACCCGATCGGCGAGTCGGTCCTCCTCGGGGAGAGCGACGACACGAGACGGGCCCGACTCGTTCGTCTCTGTCGACGGGACGCAGTTCTCACTGGACGGCACTCCCTGGTACTTCAACGGTGTACAGTACAGTTCGTTCTTCTTCGAGGACGACGACGCAGTCAGGGCGGAGGTATTGCGAGACGCAGATCGCTTGAACGTCAACCTGCTACGCACTCACGGCGGCTGTGCCGGGCGCGGACCGGCGAACGAGCGCGTCGAGCCGTACACACTCCAGCCAGAGCCGGGCGAGTTGAACGAGGCCGCATTCGAATTGCTCGACCGGTCCATCGCGCAGTCCTAACAGTACGGCATCAGGTGGATTCTGTGGCTGGCGAACAACTGGCGTGCCCAGGGGAACGGCGTCGCCCAGTACGTCGAGTGGGCGACGGGCGAGCCGATTCCGGACGGCGGAGCCCTCAAACCGGGTCGTCCGGCGGCGACGAGAGCGTACCGGGAGTACCACGACAGGTTCTATACCAACGACCGAGCGAAGCAACTGTACAAGGACTACGTCCGAGCGGTGCTGACGCGGACGAACACGGTGACCGGGGTGGAGTACCGCGACGACCCCTCGATCGCGCTGTGGGAACTCCTCAACGAGGGACAGGCGCTGGCGAAGAACCGATCGGCGTATCTCGACTGGGTCCAGGAGATGGCGTCCTTCGTCTCGGACCTCGCCCCCCGGCAACTGGTCGGAAGCGGTGGCCTCGGAACCTACGACCACGTGCCGGCGTGGGCGACGGAGGCAGACGACTGGGTCCCGAGCGGGACGGCGATGGACTACGTCGCGGTCAACAGTACCGACGCGATAGATGCGTGCAGTTTTCACACGTATCCCGATTCCCTCCGCGGCCACTGGGGGCTCACGCCCGCAGAGACGAAGCGGTGGATACGCGGCCACGTCGCTGACGCACACGAGACGGTCGGGAAACCGGCCTACAACGGGGAGTGGGGCTACGGTGTACGACGACACGGAGACGAGCAGCGGACGTCGGTCGAGGTGCGTAACCGGTTGTACGAGACGTACTTCGACTGGTACGACGAGTTCGATCTCGACGGGAGCGTCGTGTTCCACCTCTCGCCCGGCGAGGCAGATCCCCGCCGCCCGTACGGAATCGCGTACCCTCAGGACGAGCGGACCGGTGCCCTGATCCAGGAGTACGGTGCGCTCGTGACGAACAAGTCCGAGAGCGAGGTGTAGGCCGCTGGACGGCAGCCGGAACGAGAACGCTCTCTGCGGGAGCGGAGTCGTGTCGAACTCCTCTCGGTTCGAATCGCCGGACGAGCGGCTACCGGATCTGCGCGTTGTGTGCTGCGCGACTCCGAAGTCGAAACGTGACGCACGGAGTCGAGACCGTCCGATGACGGACTTCTGAGAGGGCGGGAGTCGACTCGCCGGGAGTCCCGCAAACGAGCGGAGCGAGTGAGTGAGACTACGGCGAGTCCACTGACTGGAGCGAACGAAGTGAGCGAACGGAAGTGGACTCGCCGGGATTTGAACCCGGGGCCTCTTCCTTGCGAAGGAAGCGATCTGCCACTGATCTACGAGCCCGCCGCGGGTACTGCTACCCGCGTGTCGTATTTCAGACTTGCGTTAGTCTTCGAGGACGATCTCGATGCTGACGTCGTTCGGGACCTGGATCCGCATCAGCTGGCGGAGCGCCCGCTCGTCCGCGTCGATGTCGATGAGGCGCTTGTGGACGCGCATCTCCCAGTGGTCCCACGTCTCCGAGCCCTCGCCGTCGGGTGCCTTCCGGGCGGGCACCTCGAGGCGCTTGGTCGGGAGCGGCACGGGACCGCTGAGGCTGACGCCGGTCTTGTCCGCGATCTCCCGCACGTCGTCGCAGATGTCCTCGAGGTCCCGCGGGTTGGTGCCGGCGAGACGGACGCGAGCCTGCTGCATCTATCGCTCGTTGACCGAGAGGACCTTGCCCGCGGCGATGGTCTGCCCCATGTCGCGGACGGCGAAGCTCCCGAGTTCGGGAATCTCGCTCGACGGCTCGATGGAGAGAGGCTTCTGCGGGCGCACCGTCACGACCGCAGCGTCCCCGCTCTTGATGAAGTCGGGGTTCTCTTCGGCCACCTCGCCGGTGGACGGGTCCATCTTCTTGTCGATGGACTCGATGGTGCAGGCCACCTGCGCCGTGTGCGCGTGGAAGACCGGCGTGTAGCCGGCCGTGATGACCGAGGGGTGCTGCATGACGACCATCTGGGCCTGGAAGGTCTCGGCGACCGTCGGCGGGTCCTCGGCGGGACCGCAGACGTCACCGCGGCGGATGTCGTCCTTGCCGATGCCGCGGACGTTGAACCCGACGTTGTCGCCGGGACCGGCCTCGTCGACCTCCTCGTGGTGCATCTCGATGGTCTTGACCTCCCCGCCGACGTCAGAGGGCTGGAAGGAGACGTTGTCGCCGGGGTGCATCGTCCCGGTCTCGACGCGGCCGACCGGGACCGTCCCGATGCCCGAGATGGTGTAGACGTCTTGGATGGGCAGGCGGAGCGGCGCGTCCGTCGGCGGCTCCGGCTCGGGCAGGTTGTTCAGGGCCTCGAGCAGGGTCGGGCCGTCGAACCACGACATGTTCTCGGACTCCTCGGCGACGTTGTCGCCCTCGAAGGCCGAGATGGGGATGAACGAGGCGTCGTCGGCCTGGAAGCGGACCTGGTTGAGCAGCTCCGTGACCTCCTCGCGGACCTCGTCGAAGCGGTCCTGGTCGTAGTCGACCAGGTCCATCTTGTTGACGCCGACGATGAGTTCGCCGATGCCGAGCGTGCGGGCCAGGAAGACGTGCTCCTGGGTCTGGGGCTGGACGCCGTCGTCGGCGGCGACCACGAGCACGGCGTTGTCGGCCTGGCTCGCGCCCGTGATCATGTTCTTCACGAAGTCGCGGTGGCCCGGACAGTCGACGATGGTGAAGAAGTACTCGTCGGTGTCGAACTCCTGGTGGGCGATGTCGATGGTGACGCCGCGCTCGCGCTCCTCCGCGAGGTTGTCCATCACGTAGGCGAACTCGAAGCCGCCCTTGCCCTTCTCCTCGGCCTCCTCCCGGTACTGCTCGATTACGTGCTCGGGGACGGAGCCTGTCTCGAAGAGCAGGCGTCCCACGAGCGTACTCTTCCCGTGGTCGACGTGGCCGATGATGGCCAGATTCTGGTGAGGTTTGTCGCTCATGGCTCGTAAGTCGCGCGCAGACGCGCTCTGTGGGAATCGTTCGGCAGACTACGGTAAAACGATTTCGTTACCGCGCGAGCGGGGAGTCCGCGCCTTCGTGCGGTTTGTGGGAGCGTGTCACGCGAGGCGGTCGACGTCGGCCAGCACGGCGCTCGCCGTCTCGGGGCCGCCCGCCCCGCGGCCGCTGAGGTTCAGGCGCCCGGCGTGCTCGGTGTCCAGTTGCACGATGTTCTGGGTGCCGGTCACGGCGAGCGTGTTCTCCGCCGGGACTAGGCGCGGGCCGACGGTCACCACGTCCGGTCGCACCTCGCCGAGGAGGCGGACGGTCCGACCCGCGTCCTCCGCGAGGTCGAGTGCGCTGGGCTCGATGCCCTCGATGCCGGTGACGTCGACGTCGTCGAGCGAGTAGCCACCGCCGTAGAGGACGTTCGCGAGGATGGCGCACTTCAGCGCCGCGTCCGTCCCGTTCACGTCGAAGGCCGGGTCCGGTTCCGCGACGCCGAGGTCCTGGGCCTCCGCGAGGACGTGTTCGTAGCCCAGTCCCTCGGCGGCCATCCGGGAGAGGATGAAGTTCGCGGTGCCGTTGAGCACGCCCCGGGCCGCGGTCACGGTGTCGCCGAGGCCGTCGACGGTTGCCAGCACCGGGATGGCGCCGCCGACCGTCGCCTCGAAGAGCACCCGGCCCGCGCTCTCGCGTTCGAGGGCGCGCACGTCGTCGTAGCGCTCCGCGACCGGCCCCTTGTTCGCGAGGACGACGTGCCGGTCGCGGTCGAGCGCCGAGCGGACGTGCGAGAAGCCCGGTTCGGCGTCGTCGAGCGTCGTCGGCGTCGCCTCGACGAGGACGTCGTAGTCGGCGTCGAGGGCTGCCTCGGGGGCGAGGTCCCCTACCGCTCCGGTCCGGGCCTTCCGCTCGCGGACGGCCGCGGCGTCGAGGCCGCCGGGGTCGACCGTCGCGCTCGTCGAGTCCGCGAAGGCCGTGACTGCGTGGCCGTACTCGCCCGCGAGGTCGACGACAGAGCCCCCGACGTCGCCCGCACCGAGGACGGCCAGTCTCATTGTTCCACCAGCGGCTCGACCAGCCGCAGCCCCTTCTCGTCGGCGATGGCGCGGGTCGCCGCCAGCGCTTCGTCGAACCCGCCGCGGGCGGCCGCCAGTTGGAGGCGCGCGCTCGCACCGTTGGCCGTCCCCTCGGGCGCCGAGAGGGCGACGTCGACCACGGAGGCGTTCGCCGTGGACTCGATGCGGGAGATGGTGTCCGAGAGGTCGGTGCCGATGAGGTCGCCGCTCAACACGACGGTCACCTGCTCGGCGTAGTGGTCGGCGTCCGTCTGGATGACCGCCACGCCGGCCTCCTCGAGGGCGTCGAGGATGTCACCGAAGCGGTCGGGCGGACACTCGAGGTCGATCTCGACGGGGATGTGTCCCCGCGGTGTGAGCGAGCCCCGTTCGTGGTAGATGGAGAGGAGGTTCCCGCCGTTCTCGGCGACAGGTTCCAGCGCCCGGAGGAGTTCCCCCGGTCGGTCGACGAGTTCCAGTCGCACCGTGTGCGCCTGGAGTCGCTCGTCGGGACTCGCGTCGCTCATGTCCGAAACCGTGCCGCGCGCGGAAATAAACCTCCCGGACCGGCCTCGTCGGCCGAGACGTGGGGACCGGTGGGGCGGAGAAGCGAACGGGGCCGAGACCCCGCTGGGTCAGCGCCCGGCCTGGGCGCGGGCCTCGGAGAGCCAGTCGGGTTCGGTGACCGTCGTCGACCCGACGTCGGTCACGGTGTAGCCGTAGTGCATGGTGCCCTCGCCGTCCTCGGTGGTGAGGTGGGCCGTCACGTCGTACTCGCGCACGAGGCCGTCGCCGTCGACGGCGAAGGAGACGGTGGCGTCGACCGACTCGCCGGACCGGGGGTCCCGTTCGCTCCGGTCGGCCTCGTAGCGGGTCACCGGGACGCCGTCGACGGTGTCGGTGCCAGCCTCGCGGTAGCCGTCGGGGGCGTAGTCGCGCAGGTCGAACTGGAAGGCGGTGCCCTGCCACTCGAAGGCCTCGGCGTCGAAGCCGAACTCGCCGGGGTCGTAGGCGCGGTAGGACGTGACGACCTGGTCGCCCATCCGGGTCTCAGAGCGGACGAGGGAGACGCCGTCGGGGCCGGTGTAGACGAGTTGCTCGACCGAGTTCTCACCGGAACTGCCCGGCACCGCCATCCGGGACTCGGCGTAGGAGGCGTCGTTCTCCAGGTCGACCTGCAGGACCGACCCGTCCTGGCCGAAGCCGAACTGCGCGCCGCTCTCGTTGGTGATGGTGAAGTGCTCCGTGACGGTGAAACTCCCCGCCGACCGGAGCGCCTCGACCTGTCGGTCGCCGAGGAGGAGGCCGTCGTCGCCGCCGGCCCCGCCGTCACCACCACCCGCACCGCCGGAGGTCGCGTCGGGCGACGTCGTGCCCGTCGGAACTGCGCCGTCGCCGGAATCACCCGTCGTTCCGGCACAGCCAGCGACGAGGAGGAGGACGCTCAGGACGACAGCGATCGGAATTCGTCTCATGAGACATATACATCGAGTATACTATATGTCTGTGCCGGTCGTTCTCGCGACGGGCGCGTGCGGTGATCGGGACCTTCGGTCACGGACCGGCCGGCGAACCGGAGACGGCGGCGGGGCCGACGCGCCCGCTCAGAAGTAGTCGATGGACGGGGGCAGTTCCTGCTTCATGCCCTTGCGCTCGCGGATCTCCATGATCTTCTCGCGCTGGAGGTTGTCGGCCATGACCTGGAAGCCGGCGTTCTCGGTGTTCCAGGAGGCGCGGCCCTCGGTGGCCGAGCGGATGTCGCTGGAGAAGCCGATCATCTCCTCGACGGGCGCGATGCCCTCGACGACCATCAGGTCGCCCTCCTGGTACATGTCGTCGACGCGGCCGCGCCGCCCCTGGATCTCGCCGGACGCGCTGCCCATGTACTCGCTGGGCACGTCGATGCGGACGTTCTGGATGGGTTCGAGCAGCGAGACCTGCGCGTCGATGAGCGCGCGGTGGACCGACTCGCGGACCGCGGGGATGACCTGTGCCGGTCCGCGGTGGATGGCGTCCTCGTGGAGGCGGGCGTCGTGGAGGCGGAGCATCGTCCCCTGGACGGGCTCCGCGGCGAGGGGTCCGTCGGTGAGGGCCTCCTCGATGCCCTCGATGACGAGTTCCATCGTCTCGTTGAGGTGCTGGATGCCCTTCGTGTCGTCGACGAAGACGTTGGTGCCGATGATGTCCTCGACGTTCTGGGAGGTGTCCTTGCCGATGCCGGCCTCCTGGAGCACCTCGCGGCGCTCCTGTTCGGGCATGTCCATCGAGAGGTCGCCGAGCTTGAGCGCCTCGACCACGTCGTCGGGGAGCGGTTCGACGGAGATGTAGAAGCGGTTGTGCCGGTTGGGCGAGCGGCCCTCGACGACCTCGGACTCGCCGCGGACGGCCTCGCGGTAGACGACGATGGGTTCGCCCGTGCGGACGGGGATGCCCTGGTTGCGCTCGATTCGCTGCGTGATGACCTCCAGGTGGAGTTCGCCCTGCCCGGAGACGAGGTGCTCGCCGGTGTCCTCGTTGATCTCGATCTTGATGGTCGGGTCCTCCTTGGAGACCTGCTGGAGCACCTCGATGAGTTTCGGCAGGTCGTCCATGTTCTGGGCCTCGACGCTCTTCGTGATGACCGGCTCCGAGATGTGCTCGATGGTCTCGAAGGGCGTCATCTCCACGGAGGAGGCCGTCGACCCAGCGATGGCGTCCTTCAGGCCGGTGACGGCGGCGATGTTCCCCGCGGGGACGTGTTCGACCTCCTCGCGCTCGCCGCCCATGAAGATGCCCACGGACTGGATGCGGTTCCTGGCCGCGGTGCCCGAGACGTAGAGTTCCTGGCCCTTCTCGACGGTGCCGGAGAACAGCCGCCCGGTGGCGATCTCGCCCGCGTGCGGGTCCATCGAGATGTCCGTGACCATCAGCACGACCTCGCCGTCGTCGTCGACCTCGATCATCTGGTGGGCCAGCTCCGAGTCCGCGTCCCCGCGCCAGATGCGCGGGATGCGCTGGGGCTGGGCCTCGATGGGGTTCGGGAAGTGCTCACAGACCATGTCGAGGACGACGTTCGACAGCGGGGTCTGCTCGTGGAGTTCCTGGCGCTGGTCGTTGCGCTCCATGTCGATGATGTCGCCGAAGCCGATGCCCGTGCGGGCCATCGACGGCGCGGAGACGCCCCACTTGTAGAGCGCCGATCCGAAGGCGACGGTGCCGTCCTCGACGGAGACGGTCCAGTCCTCGTCGATGTCCTCCATCTCCTCGGTCATCCCGCGGATGAGTTCGTTGACGTCGTGGATGACGTTGAGGAGGCGCTCCTGCATCTCCTCGGGCCCCTCCTGGAGCTCGGAGATGAGGCGGTCGACCTTGTTGATGAACAGCGCCGGCTTGACGCCCTCCCGGAGCGACTGCCGGAGGACCGTCTCGGTCTGGGGCATCGCGCCCTCGACGGCGTCGACGACGACGAGTGCCCCGTCGACGGCCCGCATCGCGCGCGTCACGTCGCCGCCGAAGTCGACGTGCCCGGGGGTGTCGATGAGGTTGATGAGGTAGCTGGTGTCCTCGTAGTCGTGGGTCATCGACACGTTCGCCGCGTCGATGGTGATGCCGCGCTCCTGTTCGTCCTCCTCGGTGTCCATCGCGAGCTGCTGGCCGGCCGTCTCGTCGGAGATCATGCCCGCGCCAGCGAGGAGGTTGTCGGTCAGTGTCGTCTTACCGTGGTCGACGTGAGCGGCGATGGCGATGTTCCGGATTTGCTCCGGCTTGTCCATCAGTCGCTCACATTCCTGTACGATCTTCTTGCGTCGGCCCATCGTGTTTCTCGGTACTGGCAGCACCGTGAAAAGGGTAGTGTTTTCCCGCCCTCGGCGGCGATTCGCGCCGTCTCGGGCCGTGATAGCCCGACCCACGCTGGCCGCGACGACGCCGGTCACGGCGGGCCCGCCCGGCCGGTCTCGGTCCGCCCCGGCCCGGGTCACAAGAGTAATGCCCGCCGACGCCGTGCCGAACAGTGACATGGACGTTCGCGTGACCGGGAACGGACCAGCGGCGCCATTCCTCGGCGCCCGCGACGTCTTCGAGACCGAGTTCGACCTCGAGCGACCGGTGGTCGTGCGCGTGCGCGACGACCCCGACGAGCGGACCTACGCCGGCCACCACCCGGACCACCACGTGTTGAACATCTCGCGGGCGGCGGCGACGAGCGCGATGGCGCGGGAACTCGCCCTCCACGAGTTCGCCCACATGCACCGCTACGAGGCCGACCACGCCTCCCACGTCCTCGAGACGGAGGAGGTGCTCTACCTCTCGCTCGCGGGCACCCGGATCGAGCGCCGCGTGCTCCACCACTGCTACCAGCTCGCCAACCACGCCAAGGACATCTACGCCGACGACATCACGCTCAGCGTCGGCCCGACGGAGAAACTGGTCGCCTTCCTCGAGTCGGAACTGGCCGCGGCCATCGCGGACAGACCGAGCGGCGGCCGCGGGCAGCGCATCACGCCCGCCGCCGACCCGCAACTGACGGCCGTCAACGCGGCGTTCGCGCTCGCGCTCCTCGAGCGACACGACGCGGTCACCCGGCCACACCCCATCTACGACCTCGCGCACGCGGCCGCGGAGGACGCCCCGACCATCGACCTCGGGGCGTTCAAGCGGCGGTTCCGCGACCTGGGGCCCGACCCCGACGAGAGCGAGTACCGCCGCGCCCTCGCGGACGTGGTCCGGACCTACGTCGACGCACGGGGCGGGACGACGTCGGCGTCGGACTGACCCCCGGCGGCACCGCTCCTCGCGCTGTGTGAGAGAACAGAGAGTCGCCGGTCAGCGCGCCGCGGCGGCGACGCGTTCCTTCTCCTCTTTCTGCTGGATGGCGTAGGTCGTCACGTCGTAGTCGGCGGCGCCGAGGAGCTGGCTCGCGAGGGCTTCCTCCGCCGACGTCGTCGTCTTGAACGACCCCTGGTGGGTGCCCTCCGCGATGAACTGCAGGGCCTGGTCGACCCGGCGCTGGGGCGCGGTGTCGACGGCCTTCGGCACGGAGATGCCCCCGTACTTCAGCCGGACCGTCTCCTCGCGGGGGGCGGCGTTCTCGATGGCGCGCACGAGCACCTGGACCGGGCTCTCGTCGGCGCGGTCCTCGATGCGCTCGAAGGCGTCGCGGACGATGCGCATCGCTTGCTGCTTCTTGCCCGAATTCTCCTCGGTGCGCATCAGGCGGTTGATGAGGCGCTCGACGACGCTCACCTCGCTCTTCTTGAACTGCTTGTTGGCGTGACGGCCCATCGTGTGCGCGACGGGCGTCACGGCGATGTACCGGCGGGTGCTCGGGTCGGTGTACTCGACGTCGGAGACGTCCCACCGGCCGAACAGCAGCGCGGCCGCCTCCTCGTCCTCGGTGCCCGCGGGTCGCTCGGGTTCGGGTGCCTCGCTGGACATTATCGGACGGGCTTCTCCGCGTTCCCGCGGACGAGTTCGATCATCGAGACGCCGTTGACCTTCTCTACCTTGAAGTTGACCCCGGAGAGGTCACCCATCGCGCGACCCTTCGACCCCGCGATGCCGGCGATGGTCACCTCGTCGTGCTCGTCGATGAACGAGATGGCGCCGTCGCCCGGACAGAACGCCGTGACCTGCTTGCCGTTCTTGATGAGCTGGACCCGAACGCACTTCCGGATGGCGGAGTTCGGCTGTTTGGCCTCGATGCCAACCTTCTCCAGCACGATGCCTCGTCCCTGCGGCGCTCCCTCGAGCGGGTCGGACTTCTTGCCCAGCCCGCGAGCGCGCCGCGCGTACTCCGAGTCGGACCACCGGTGGTTCTGGCGGTCCTTCTTGAGTTTGCGTGCGGCGTACTTACCGTTCGGCATACCGCCGTATTCCCGACGCGGACACTTAAGCCGTGTCTTTTCGGCGCCGCCCCGGTGCCCCCTCGCACGCCCGCCGGCCTACCGGCCCGGGCTCCCCGCCTCGTCGGCCTGGTCGCGCTCGCCCCCGGCCCCGGTGGAGCCGTCTGCGTCGCCGCGCCCCCGGACCGCGTCGGACGCGAGGCCCTCGAGGCCGGTCGCCGCCGGCGGGGGCCGGTAGACGTAGAGGAACTCGTCGTGGACGACGTAGAAGGTGCCGTCTTCGGGGTCCTCGACGACGCCCGTGTCCGCGTCGATGGCGAAGTCGACCAGGGCGGCGAGCGACGACGCCTCCGCTCTGGGACGGGCGAAGGCCGCCGACGGCAGCCGGATGGTCGAGATCCACTCGTCGAACTCCGCGCGGTCGTCCCGGTACGCGAGCAGGTCGCGTTCGGCCGTCGAGAGCGCGAGGGCGTCCCGACGGCGTGCCGCGACGAGGGCGCCCGCCCCCGCCGCCCCGACGAGTGCGAGTGCTGGACCGCCCTCGCGCCGGAGCGGTCCGGGGTCGACCGGGACCGCCACCGACTCGGTCGTCCGGTGCTCTGCGGTCCAGGGGCCGCCGTCGCCCACGCGGTAGACTCCCTCCTCGGGCGTGACCGAGAGGTTCGCCGACCGGGTCCGGTCGACGTCGTGCCCGTTGACCGTCCCCGAGAGGGCCGTGGTCGCCACCAGTGCCACCTCCGTCTCCCCCGTCCCGCCGAGGCGCTCCCGGACCTGCGCGGTGTGGTTGGCGACGGCGCTCACGTTGACCGCGAAGGGAACCCGCGTCGTCTCGTCCGGCGAGAGGGACGTCGCGGTGGCGTTCCCGAGCGGCCGGTGCATCTCCCAGACGACCACGGGGGACGCGTCCCGCGAGCGGGGTTGCCGGACGGACCGGACGACCAGCGTGAGGTTCGTCCGCGCGCGGAGGGCCCCGCCGTCGCTGGCCTCGTAGCCGTAGACGTAGCTCCCGTTGAGCCACGTCGAGACGCGCGTGAAGTAGTACGATCGGTTCGAGAGCGTCCGCCCGACGGGGTAGACCGGGTTCGGTTCGCGGACGGTCGCCCCGTGGTCGAACCGGGTCCGCTCGGACCACGTGGTGGCGACCCGCTGTTCGGTCCGGACGTGGTCGGTGCCGTACGCCCCGTAGGTCACCCAGGCGCCGGCGACCAGGAGGACGAGACAGAAACCGACCGCGACGGCGAACTGCCGGTCGAGCAGCGCACGCGCGCGCAACGACCAGTCGGACATGGACCCCACCTTCCCGGACGGCGGAGTTAGTTACGCGCGGCTTACCGACGCGTAATGGCGCGATACAACGGACGGGACGGGGGTCACCGGCGCCTCACAGCGTCTTGACCACCTCGAAGCGGTCGCCGAAGCGGTCGAGTGCCCACCCGTCCAGCGCCGGGTCGAGGGCCGCGTCGGCCTCCCGGGGGTCGGTCGCGTCGGCCGTCGCGAGTTTCGTCCACGCGCCCGCGGACTCGTCGTAGCCGAGGGCGTAGGCGGCCCCCTTCACGGCGAGTTTGAGCGCGTAGACGCGCAGTTCGCCCTCCTCGCGCCGGCCGCCGTAGGGGGCGACGTCGAACCGGTCGTCGCTCGCGAGTTCCGCGACGTCGGCGACCCGGAGCGGCCGCGACGGGAGCGTCCTGACCGTCATGCGCTCGGCTTGGCGCCGTGTGATCTTTGGAATGGAGCGGCTACCGCCGTCAGTAGAACGCCCGGAGGAGGCGCCGTGCGCGGGCCGGGAGCGAGGCGTCGCGGGACCGGGACCGGTCGCGGACGCGCCCGCGACCCACGAGAACCAGGCCGAGGAGGTAGAACGGGACGCCGACCAGGGCGTCGATGACGACGATGGGCGCCCAGGGGTGGAACTCGTAGAGGGTGCGGATGACCGGACGGGGGAGGAGGGCGAGGTAGCGGTGTTCGACGAGTCGCGGACGGGTCGCACCGGCTGGTATTGCGACGCTCGCGTTCTCGCTGGCCAGACGGTCGACGCGGAGTTCGGCCGGTCGCACGGAGACGTGTCCGTCGGTCTCCAACCGAGCCACGATTGGTAGGACGCCGCTGTTGCGGACCGCGTAGGTGCCGGTTTGCCGTTCGGTGGGGTCCGACGGCAGTGACCGCGGGCCCGAGGGGAGGACCATGCTCAGCGTCGCGGACGTGACGAGGAGAAGCACGACGACGGCGAGCACGAACCGGACGTCGGATCCATGGTCTCGGCCCCTGCTTCGCTCCCGGGACCGCCCGGACCCCGCGCCGGCGAGGGTGTCGTAGGCGAACACCAGTCCCAGCAGTACCGAGACGGTAGCGAGCAACCCCATCGAACCGGAGGGGACCCGGAGACCGGTGACCTGGTACAGCAACACCTTCCCACGCAGGACCGCCCCGTCGACCGTCGTCGAGAGCGCGCCGACTCCCGGGACGACGACGACCCGTCCACCGACCTGCAGGGCGACGGCGACGACCTGCGAGTCGCGGACCGGCGGCTCCGTGCCCTGCTGGTCGGCGAACGGGTTCGCGTCGCCCTTCGTCGCGTATCCGCCGCCGGTTCGGCCGACGACGCGGTGCGTGACGAGGCCGCCGTCGTGGAGGTTCTCGGCGTCGTAGACGACGACGTCACCGTCCGTTATCGGTCCAGCGAGCGGTCTGGGGATTGCGACGAACCCGTCTCCGGGCTCCATCGTCGGGCGCATGCTGCCGGTCTGCACGTAGCCGAGGCCGATCGGCGTCCCGACGAGCTGGCCGACGAGCGTCGAGAGGACGAGCGCGGCGAGGAGGAGTTCGGCGAGGGTGCCGAGCGACGCCTTCGAGACCATCAGAGACTCCGGCTACGGTGACGGGTCCTCGTCGTCGATGTGGATGCGGAAGTTCTCGTCCCCGGTGAACAGGTCGTCGAGCGACTGCCCGGGCGAGAGGCCGGAGTCTTCGAGATCCACGCAGAGGCCGACGCGGCCGATCCAGTACTCGATGTTCTCCGGGGGGCTACCCGGAGAGACGAACTGCATCTTGCGAGCGTTGGCCGGTCCCATGATGCTACCGCTGGGTGGCCGAACGGAATCGAAGTAGAATTTCAGCCGCGTGCGGGAGGTCGTGATCCAGTACCAGTAGCCGCCCGCCGGCTGTGAACCCCCGTTGTTGCGGTTGGCACCGGACTGCTCGTGCATCACCTTGATGTTCATCAACCCGTCGAAGTAGTTGATGGAGTCCGAGTTCACGCCCTTCCCTTCGGGATCGGGCCCGTCCTCGGGTTCGTTGAGGGCGATTGCCGCCTCGCCGCCCTGGTACTCGATGAGTCCCTTGTTCTTGCTCCCCTCCACGACCTGCACGTAGCCGTTCGAGTCGTTGACGACCTTGCCGGTGAGGTCTCGGTTGAACCCGGAGGCGCTAATCGCGCCCGTGCCGATGGCCGCAGCGCCGCCGGCCGCCAGCGACCCGAGTCCGACGATGAATTTGCGTCGTTGCATTGGTTGTCAGCGCCGTCCTGGCGCACGTAAACGGTGACCGGCCACCCCAATTGGTATACGCCGCGAGCGTCGGACGCACACCCCACCCGCCGGACCCGCAAACGCGGTCCCCCGGGACGACAAACGGCGCCCGCCGGGACCGCAAACGGACCCGACGACGGCGCACACGACCTGTTCCGGAGCCGAAAACTCCCTCTGCCGCGCGGCGTTCCGGTGCGCTGCGACGCGTTCACGCGCGCGAACGTGACAGCCACCGAGGAGGGCGCCGTCGCCGGACGTCGACCCACCGTCACCGGGCCGAACACGCCGATTGCGGCGGTCTCAGCCGTCCGGGATCGGGCGATAAACCCCTCCTAAGTCCGGACTGTTCGGGGATAGCGGCTATCTCGCGGGGAGTATGCCGGTTCATACTAAACGGCTCCCCCGTCCTGTGATGTGGCTGACAGGGTGGGGAGGACTCATGAGCACGTCTCGATCTCCTGACGCGGGCACAGACGCCGAATCGCCGGGCCCAGCGGCGCTGACCCGGACCCGCACGCGCGACTTCTCGCGCGACACCGTGCTGGACGTGTTGAGCAACCAGCGCCGGCGGTTCGCCATCCACGCGCTCAAGCGACGGCGCGGCGAGACGGTCCCCTTGCGCGCGCTGGCAGAGCAGGTCGCGGCCTGGGAGTACGACAAGCCCGCCGACCGCCTCACGCACAAGGAGCGCAAGCGCGTGCAGAACGCCCTCCGGCAGTTCCACCTCCCGAAGATGGACGACCTCGGGTTCGTCGAGTTCGACGCCACCCGGGGCACGGTCCGTCTCACCGACGAGGCCTCGAGTTGTGACTTCTACGTCGACGTCCTCCCCGAGCGGGGCATCCCGTGGGGGCTGTACTACCTCGCGCTCTCGGCGGCGAGCGTCCTCTCACTCGGGGGCGTGTGGGCGCACCTCCCGCTCTTCAGCGCCGTCCGGCCGCTGGTGTGGGGCATCTTCTTCGTGACCGTGCTCGGGGCGTCCTCGCTCGGGCACTTCTACGACAACTACTACCGGATGCGCGTCGGCGCGCGAGAGACCCCGCCGGAAGTCGAGCGCGAGCAGCAGTGAACCGACGAGTCGTCCTCCTCGCTGCGGTGGCGGTGCTCGCGGCCGCGACGGCGGTCCAGACCGGCGGCGTGAGTTCGATGCGGGCCGCCCGGAGCCTCCACGCTGTCGTCGCACCGGACGACGCGGCCTACCTCGGGTTCGACCAGGAGACCACCGCGGTCGAGGACGGGACCGCGAACCTCACCGTCCGCGTGACGAATCGCTTACCCGGTGGGGCGCGCTTGACCGCCGTCCGGGTCACCGCCGACGATCGAGGCGCGACGCTCGGCCCCCTCGCCCCCGGCGGGTCGGGGGTGGCCCGGTTCGCGGCCGTCGACTGCGGCGCGTCCATCGCCGTCGTCGCGCGGGGCGAGGAGACGAAAGTCGTCCTCGAGCGGACGGTCGCCTGCGACGGGACCGCCGGCACCGGGCCCGCCGCCGCGCTCGACGCGTCGACCACCACGACCGACGCGGCGACGACCCCCCTCGCTCCGACCACCACGACGAGGACCGCTGCCACGGCGACGGCCACCACCACGGCCGCCACTGCGACTCCGTCGGCGACGACGGACCCGCCGTCCGGGACAGCCACGACCGCGTCGGTCGAGCACACCGACTCGTCGGGGGGTGGTGGCTCCGGACGGTCGGCGGCCACCGACGACGACAGCGCGGACGCGACCGACACAGCGGGGTCGGGCGGGTCGCCCGGGACCGCCGACGGCGCGACGAGACCGGCGACCGCGACGACCACCGCCGGGTCGCCGACGTCGAGGACGGGCGACGGGGCCACCACCACCCGGGGACGGAGCACGACGGTCCCGAAGCCCTCGGCGACCACGACCGAATCGACCACCCACCGCACGTCTCAGTCGACCACGATGACGTCGCGTGCGACCGCTACCACCGCCACGACTCGACTGACCGCCACGACGACGGCCGAACCGACTACGACCACGACCACGACGACGACGGCCGAACCGACTACGACCACGACCACGACGACGACGGCCGAACCGACCACGACGACGACGGCCGAACCGACCACGACGACGACGGCCGAACCGACCAC
>JBDGTT010000007.1:16280-41480 GCA_042216525.1 Halobacteriaceae archaeon | reverse complement strand
TCGGGTTCGTGGTCTAGGCTGGTTATGACACCTCCTTGACATGGAGGAGGCCGGCGGTTCAAATCCGCCCGAACCCATTTCCGACGACACCGCAACCGCGAGCGACGCGAGCGGTCCGTGGTGTCGGAAATCGTGAGGGCGGTTTGAATCAGGGAGTGGAGCGACGGCGGAACGACCGTGGTTCGAATCCGCCCGAACTCACGTCGAGTGGACGGTGACGCCCGCGTACTGCTCGGGGTCCGGGACGGTGACCGTGTACTCGGTGTCCTCGGTGACGGCCACCCGCTGGAGGGCGGTCGGGCGACCGCCACCTGGCGGCTGGACCTCGACGCCGACGTCGCCCGAGAGGTCGACGCCCGTCTCTGACGCACCGACGTGTTCGACGTAGCCCGCCGCCGTGGTGGTGAACGACCCCGGGGCCAGTCCTTCACCGCTCGGCGTCCGGAAGTTGGCCGGCACCCCCTCGAGCGGGTTGTCGTCGCCGTCGACGAACCGGACGTCGGTCAGGTAGCCCTCGGGGAGCGTGAACGTGCCGAGGTCGGCGTCGGCCGAGACGTCGACCGTGTCGAGGTCGAACAGGAGCGGCACCCCGTCCTCGGCCTCGACGAGGCCGTCGTTCCCCGTCTCCTCGAAGTAGACGACCCGGTACGTGGCCGTCCGTGGCAGGTCCACCTCGAACGCGCCGTCGGCGTCGAGGACCGCTCGGCGTCGCTCGCGCGGGTTCTCGTCGTCGATGACCTCGACGACCGTGCCCTCGAGGGTGGCTCCGACCGCCGACTCGACGCGCCCGCTCACGGTTGGCGACCGCGTGGAGGTTCCCTCCCCGGACCCGTCCCGGGTGCCAGACCCCGACGGGGCGGTCGTCGAGGACTGCCGCTCCGTGAGGCGGAGACACCCGGCCGACACCGCCACCAGTCCCGCCGTGCCCAGTCCCAACAGGTCCCGCCGCGACACCGGGGACTCGTGCCCTCGCATGGTCGTCCGTTTCCCGCACCTGTCTAAAATATTGCCAATCCGGCACGCCTCGGCGGCGGCCCCGACGTCGACTGTCCCGTCGCGGCGACTCGGCCGACAGGCGACGACGGGGCGCGCCCGCCGCGGTGACGGGAGCGGTGTCAGGGCCTGACGAGGACCTTGACGGCTTCGCGCTCGTCCATCGCGCGGTAGCCCTCGGGGACGCCGTCGAGGTCCACAGTCTTCGTGAAGACGGGCGACGGGTCCAGCGTCCCCTGCAGGACGTCGGCCATCAGGTCGTCGACGTAGGCCCGGACCGGCGCGACGCCGCCCTCGATGCCCACGTTCTTCTGGAACGCCGTCTGGAGGAAGCCGGCGTCCGCGACGCCGACGGGGACGCCGACGTAGCCGACGGTCCCGCCCGGGCGGGCGACGTCGACGGCCGTCTCCATCGACGACGACGCGCCGACGCACTCGAGGACGTGGTTCGCGCCACCGTAGGTGCGCTCGACGGCCTCCTCGACGGCCTCGTCGCCGCGGGCGCTGATCGTCTCGGTCGCGCCGAACGCCCGGGCGAGGTCGAGGCGGTCCTCGTGGTGGCCCATCGCGACGATGCGCTCCGCGCCGAGGCGCGCCGCCGCGAGGACGCCACACAGGCCGACGGCGCCGTCGCCGACGACGACGGCGGTATCGCCCGGGCCGACGCCGGCGCTCACCGCGGCGTGGTGGCCGGTGCACATGACGTCCGTCAACGGGAGCAGGGACTCGAGGACGGACTCGTCGTCGGCGTAGCGGTCGGGCACCCGGACGAGCGTCCCGTCGGCGAAGGGCGCGCGGACCATCTCGCCCTGGGCGCCGTCGTTCTCGCCGCCCCACCCTTCGTCGTGGACACAGGAGGTGTACAGCCCCTTGCGGCAGAACTCGCACTCGCCACAGCTGACGGCGAAGGGGGCGAGCACCCGGTCGCCGGGGCGGACGTGGGTGACGTCGTCGCCGACGGCCTCGACGACCCCCATCGGTTCGTGGCCGACCCGCCAGCCCTCCTCGTAGTCCCGCTCGCCCCGGTAGAACCAGAGGTCCGACCCGCAGATGGCCGTGTGAGTGATGCGGACGAGAGCGTCGGTGGGGGCCGCTATCTCGGGGTCGGGGACCGACTCGATTCGGACGTCGCGTTCGCCGCGGAAGACTGCCGCGTCCATGGGCGCGACGAGCGGCGCCGCAGACAAAAATCCCACCGGGAGCGTCGTCCACCCGGTCACTGCTCGTCGGGGAACGGCGCGTCGAAGGGGACCACCCGCTCGGGCGGTGGCGCCGTCCAGTCGGTGGCCACCTCGAGGAGGTTGACGACGACGCTCGCCGTCAGGCCCCAGACGAGGACGCCGGCCACGCGGAACGCGTCGAGGCGGAACGACCCGCCGTCCGGGTCGCGACGGGTCTCGGCCTCGTGGTTCGCCGGGTCGAGGAACCCCTCGACCGGAAGGACGAGCGTCCGGTCGACCTCCCCGAACGCGGGCCGGTAGGCGCGGTCCGGCACCGCGGCGACGACCGGTCGGACGGCGTACCGCAGGAACGGAGGCAGGTCGTCGAGCGTGCCGAGGACCGACGCCTCGGTCGAGCGCAGACCGACCTCCTCGCGGGCCTCCCGGAGGGCGGTGGCCTCGAGCGACGGGTCGGCGGCCTCGCGCGCCCCGCCGGGGAAGCCGACCTGCCCGGGGTGGCTGTCCAGGGCGGCGCTGCGCTCGACGAACAGGAGGGCGTCGCCGTCCGGGCGGCCGACGACGGGGACCAGAACCGCCGCCCACGCGCCGTCGGCGTCGACGGTCCGCGCACGGTACGCGGCCAGTCGGTCACGGTCGAGGGCGGTCACGACGGGTCGGGGACCGCCACGCGGTCGAAGGTCACGGCCGGGTCGCAGGGCGGCCCGTCGGCGTACTCGAACACCGGGTCGCCGCCGGTGGGGAGACGAACCACCGACGACGAGCGGGTGCCGAACTCCTCGCGGTGGACGCAGAAGCCGTACTCGTGGTCGCGGAGGACGCCGACGGCGCGGTCGACCCACTCGTCGGCCGACTCGCCCGACCGCGCGGCCAGTTCCGCGCGGGCGCGGCGGGCGCTGGTCACCTGTCGCTCCGCGGCGGCGCCCAGTTCTGCCCGCACCTCGCCGGGGACGTTCCGGAACGTCGGCACCTCGAAGGTGTCGTCCGCGCCGACGTTCACCACGACGTGGACGCCGGGCGCGAACTCCCGGCGAGTCAACTCGCCGTCCCAGGCCAGCAGTGCGGCGAGGTCCGCGTCCGCGACGACGAGGTTGAAGCCGGCGTACTCCACCGACCGGGTCTGCTCGGTGACGTACGCCGCGGCCGCGGCGGCCGACTCCCGGGCGAGTGCCTCGCGGACGAGCAGTCCCCGCGAGCGCTCGCCGGCGAGGTCCGCGTCCGTCCAGCGGTTGGTGACCGAGACGAGGACGCCGTGCTCGTTGTACCCGAGCCACGTCCCGCCGGCCTCCTCGTCCAGGGGTGCGACGACCCGAGGGTCGTCGTCGACGACCGCCGGCGGGCGGGACGCCCGGTCGAGGTGCTCGTCCCGGTTGGCCGCGACGACGACGGGTTCGTCCGCGAAGACCCGCCAGGCGAGGATGAACGTGCACATGCCCACGCAGAGGCCCCGCGGGAACTAAACGTGACCGGCGTCACTCCCGGCGGTCGCCGTGGAGGAGTTCGTGGGCGCCGACGACCACGGCCGGGACGACGACCATGAACAGGTGTTCCTCGACGGGGATGCCGAGGAGGTCCACCCCGGTCCGCAACCGGACGGCGAACACGCCGATAGAGAGGGTGTACCAGTCCCAGACGAACCCCAGCGGGTAGAGGACCGCGACGGTCCTGACGGCGCGCCGGGGCGCGCCGTCGCCGGCGCGGACCAGCAACGCGAGGGCCACGGCGCCGAAGACCACCTCGCTCGCGAGGTACGTGTACGGGCCGAAGACGGCGCCGACGTCGGGGAGCACGACCGGTCGTAGGGCGTCCGCGAGGTAAATCCTGGCGCCGGCCTAAGCCAACCTTCAAGGCGTTCGGGTGTTGATTCTCCGGTTAGAGGCTATAGCGATGGATATTGCCGATATCGCCACCAGGGACTACGCCGGGGTCGACGCCGACGAGCGCCTGGGGAAGATCAGGTCTATCTTCGAAGAGGACGCCCCGAAGGCCGTCGTCGTGACCGACGACGGCGACTACGCGGGCATCATCACGCGGAAACAACTGCTCCAGTCCCACATCGAGGACAAGACGCGCGCGAAGGCGCTGGTCCGCAACAACGTGCCGCGGGTGCGACGTCACGAGGACGTCCGCGACACGGCGCGGATGCTCGTCGAGGCGGACACGATGGTCGCGCCCGTCTTCGAGGGCGAGACGCTCTGGGGCGTCGTGACGGGTGACGACATCCTCCGCGCCGTCATCGACAGTCTCGACGCCATCACGGTCGGTGACATCTACACCGACGACCCCATCACCATCGAGGAGGACACCGGGGTCGGCCGCGTCGTCAACCTCATGCGGGAGCACACCGTCTCGCGACTGCCCGTCCTGAACGAGAACGGCTACCTGACGGGCATCGTGACGACCCAGGACGTCGTCGACGTCGTCGTGCGCCAGATGTCGAAGGCGACGACCGGCGACCGGGCGGGCGAGAGCGAGCGCGTCCTCGACCTGCCCGCCTACGACCTGATGACCGACCACGTCGTCACCGTCGACACGGAGGCGACGGTCGAGTCGGCCGTCCGGACGATGTTCGACAACGGCTTCTCGGGACTGGTCGTCACGCCCGCCGACGACGACCGGGTCGTCGAGGGCGTCCTGACGAAGACGGACGTGCTCCGCGCGCTCTCGTTCACCGAGCAGAACCACATGGACGTCCAGATAACCAACATCGACCTGCTGGACACCGTCTCCCGCCAGGAGGTCCGGACCGCCGTGGAGGGCATCGCCTCGAAGTACGAGGACATGCAGGTCCTCCACGCCCACGTCCGCCTGTCGAAGCACAAGGAGAAGCTCCGCGGGACGCCGCTCATCCGGTGTGAGGTCCGCCTCCGAACCAACCGCGGGCAGGTCGCCGGGTCCGGCGAGGGCTACGGCGCCGAGAACGCCCTCTACGTCGCCCTCGACAAGCTCGAGCGGAACGTCCTCGAACTGAAGGGGCTCCGCTCCGACGAGGAGTACCGCGGCCAGTTGCTCCGGAAACTCGGCGAAATCTGAGGCGGGGCCGGGTGAGGGGGCCTCACCGCCAGCACGGGACCGAACCGGTCCCGCTCCTCCCGCCTACGCCTGGCACTTCTTGTGCGTCGGATGTTTCTGACAGAACTTGCTCGTCCCGTTCCCGCCCCCGTTGGAGTTCCCCGCCTGTTTCGAAACCGTGACGGCGAAGTCGTCCCGACCGGTGACGGTCACGTCGGCGCCGTTCGGGCCCGCACCGGGGAAGGTGACGTGGACCCGGACGGTGACGGTGGTCGTCGTGGGGTTCTGTGGGGAGTTGGCGGCGAAGGAACTGGCGGAGAGCCCGGTCCCCGAGAACAGCGAGACGGGGGCGAAGTCGAACGACACGGACCCCGCGTGGCCGGACACGGGTCGGCGTGACGTCGCCACCGTCTGCCAGGCCCCGCCGACCCGGACCTGGGTCCGCACCGTGGCCCGCGGTGGGACGGCCTCCAGGCCGCTGTACCGGACCGTCCCCGTGGGAGCGACGGTCAGGTCCTGGAGTTTGCCGTTCTGACTGGTGACCGAGACGTCGGTGGCCGAGAACGAGACGGCCGTCGCGGGCCCCGCGATCGTCCCGACGCCGGTGGCCGCCAGCGCTCCCGCGACGACGAGCGCTGCCGCTACCCGCCAGGCGTTGTGTGGACCGCTGCGAGACGAGTCCGCCATCTGACCACTCCGTGTGAAGCAGTTATCGGCCCGAAAGCATAAATTCTCTCGTCTCTCAGCGCTCGTCGACCGAGAGGAGGCCCTCGTCGACGATGCGGAACCGCGCCGTCTCGCCCGCCGGTTGCGAGCGGTGCTTCTCAAGCGTCGCCCGGCGGTTCCCGCCCCGGAACCGCTCGAGGCGGAGCACCGTCGCCGTCCAGTGTTCGAGCGTGTGGCCGCCGAGCGGTCGGACGCGGTCGGACTCGGGGTCCGCGTACACCTGATTGGTGACGACGACGGCGAGGTCGTACCGGCGGGCCAGCGAGAGCAAGTGGGTCATCTGTCGGGCGACGCGCCGGAGGGCCTCCCCGTCCTCGCCCGCCTCGGTCGTCCGTTCGAGCCTGTAGAACCCGGTGGCGCTGTCGAGGACGACCAGCGAGGCCTGCTCCGCGAAGTCCGCTACGTCGCGGACGGCCTGGGCCTGTTCCTCGAAGTTGTGGGCGGCCTGCACGACGACGCGTTCTGACGCGGCGTCAACGTCCTCGGTCCGGGCGGCCAGGAGGGTCTCGAAGCGCTCGGGAGAGAGTCCCTCCGTGTCGACGACGACGGCCACCTCGCCCGCGGCGGCGACGCCGACGGCGGCAGAGAGCGCCAGGTTGGTCTTGCCCGCCGCCGGCGGGCCGTACACCTGGGTGACCGCGCCGCGTTCGAGGCCGCCGCCGAGCAACTCGTCGAGGGCGTCACAGCCCGTCCCCACCCGGTCTGCCGTCACGCAGCGAGGTAGGGCCGTCTCCGGTAAAAAGACCTCGGGACAGCCGGCCCGCGGGGTATTTGTGCGTCCGCGCCGAACTCGCGTCGTGATCGTCGTCGCGACGGCCGACTTCGAGGTCTACCACGACGTCGTCCACGAACTCCGTGAGCGACAGGTCCCGTTCACGACGGTCGAACCAGGCGACGAGTTGCCGCCGGAGACGCGGGCGGTCATCACGGGCGCGGACGACGACGTCGCCGTGGGACCGGACGTCGTCCGCGTCGTGGCCGAACCGGACGCGCCCCGGAGAGCGGTCGAGGCGGCGCTGACCCGCCTCCGAGAGGGCGACGGCCGGACGGTCGTGGGCGTCGACCCGGGCACCAGACCCGGCATCGCCGTCCTCGCCGGCGACACCGTGGTCGCCGCCTACCAGGTCGGCCTCTCCGAGGCCGCGGACGTCGTCCGGGACGAACTGGCCGGGGCGCTCGACCCGGTCGTGCGGGTGGGCGACGGCTCCCGCCTCGAGGGCGCCCGCCTCGTGGAGGCCCTCGACGACGTCCGGGTCGAACTCGTCGACGAGACGGGGACGACCCCCCACCTCGGACGGGGCGCCCGCGGGATGGGCGACGTCCTCGCCGCCGTGAACATCGCCGCCCGCGAGGGGGAGGAGGTCGACTCGCTGGCACTCGAACCGACGGCCGGCGAGATACAGGTCATACAGGACCGGTCGCGCGAGCGGACCCGGGACAACCGCGCCCTCTCGGAGACGCTGGCGCGGCGCGTCGCCACCGGCGACCTGACCCTCGAGGAGGCCATCGACCGCCACCGCGAGGCGACCGGGGACCCCGAGGACGCGTGAGTCCTCAGTCCTCCCGGGCGAGACGCTCCGCCCGGTCCCGGACCGCGCGGACGGGGAGGTCCGTCTCGGCCGCCACCGCCGCGGCGTCGTCGTACTCCGCGCTCACGTCGAAGACGTCGCCGTCTGCGTCGCTCGCCACCTTCACCCGGACGTCGTGGGCCGTCCCGTCGACGTCGACGGTGACAGTCCGAATCTCGCGGTCCGCGACCCATCGGTGGCGGGTCCCGGCCTCGCGCACGCCGAGCGTCCCGGTCTCGCGAGCGAGGCGGTGGGCGACGCGCTCTGCGTCCTCGGGGGCCGTCACGACCTTCACCAGGTGGCCCGGTCGCGACTTCTTCATCGTCAGTGGGACGACCGAGACGTCGCGGGCGCCGACGCCCGAGAGCGACTCCTGCAGGCCGCCGAGGACCTCCGGCGTCGCGTCGTCGAGGGTCGTCTCCAGGACGGTGACGTCCTCGCGGGTCAGGCGCCCGCGGGCCGCCCCCAGGAGGGCCCGGAGGACGTTCGGGCGGTCGCCGAGGTCCCTGGTGCCGGCCCCGTACCCCGAGGCCGAGACGCGCATCGGCGGGAGCGCGTCCACGCCGTCGGCGTAGTGAGCGAGGATGGCCGCGCCGGTCGGGGTCAGCAGTTCGCCCTCCACCGGCCCGCCCCGGAGGTCCCAGTCCGCGTGGCTCGCGACCTCCACGACGGCGGGCGTCGGCACCGGGTAGGTGCCGTGGCTGAACGCCGTCTCACCGTCGCCCGCGGCGACCGGCGTCGTCACGACCCGGTCCGGCCCGAGGTCGTCGAACAGCAGGCAGGCGCCCACGACGTCGGCCACCGCGTCGTCGGCGCCCACCTCGTGGAACGGGGTGTCTCCGAGGTCGGTGTCGTGGACCGCCGCCTCGGCGCGCCCGAGTCGCTCGAAGACCGCCGCCGCGTCGCGCCGGACCCGACCCGGGAGGGCCATGTCCCCGAGCAGTTCGCGGACCTCGTCGTAGGTCCGGGTGTGGCCGTGTCCCCCCGCGTCACCGTGGTCGTGGCCGTGGTCGTGCGAGTGGCCGTGGTCGTGCGAGTGGTCGTGGTCGTGCGAGTGGTCGTGGTCGTGGCCGTGGTCGTGCGAGTGGTCGTGTGAGTGGTCCTGCGAGTCCGCACTCTCGTTCCCGTGGTCGTGGACGACGGTCACGTCCGTCGCGTGGATGCCGCGCGTGACGGTCTCCCCCACGCGGTACGTCACCGGGAGGGCGTCCTCGACCGGGTCGAGGACAGCGGGATCGGCGCCGGCGTCGATGAGTGCGCCCAGCACCATGTCGCCGCTCGCACCCGTCCGGCCGTCGAAGGCGATGTCCATGGGGGACGCTCGCACCGCCGCGGGGTAAAACGCACGTCATCGGTCACGGCGTCGCCGGGTCGGTGCCGGAGTCGTAACCCCCTTGTACTTCGGTGTGCTATCCATTCACACCGGCTCCCTCGCGCCGGGGAAAGACCTATGCGGCGCGGGGGGAGAGCAATCCCTACCCCCGACAGCAACAAATGAACGAAGTCCAACTCGAGGTCGCGAAAGCCTATCCGAACGACTCCGGGCGAGGAATCGCCCGTCTCGACCCGGACACCCTGCTCCACCTGAAGCTCAGCCCCGGCGACATCATCGAGATCGAAGGGGCGAAGACGACGGCGGCGAAGGTCTGGCGGGCAGACCGTCAGGACTGGAACACCGACACGGTGCGCATCGACGGGTTCACGCGGCAGAACGCCGACGTCGGCATCGGCGAGCGGGTGAAGATCCGGAAGGCTGACGCGACGAAGGCGGACACGCTCGTGCTCGCGCCGCCCGAGGAGGCGTCCGTGCAGTTCGGCTCCGACGCCGCGGGGATGGTCAAGCGCCAGATCCTCAAGCGACCGGTCGTCGAGCGCGACATCGTGCCGGTCATGTCGAGCACGAACCACCCGTTCATGCGTTCGCCCGGGCAGGCCATCCCGCTCATCGCCGTCGAGACCGACCCGGACGGCGTCTGTCTCATCACCGAGGACACCGACGTGGAACTCCGCGAGGAGCCCATCTCCGGGTTCGAGAAGACCGGCGGCGGCATCACCTACGAGGACATCGGCGGCCTCCAGAACGAGATCCAGCGGGTCCGGGAGATGGTGGAACTCCCGATGAAACACCCCCAGATATTCCAGAAGCTGGGCATCGAACCACCGCAGGGGGTGCTCCTCCACGGCCCGCCGGGCACGGGTAAGACCCTGCTGGCCAAGGCCGTCGCCAACGAGACGTCCGCGAGTTTCTTCTCCATCGCCGGCCCGGAGATCATCTCGAAGTACTACGGCGAGTCCGAACAGCAGTTGCGCGAGATATTCGAGGACGCCAACGAGGAGGCGCCCTCCATCATCTTCATCGACGAACTCGACTCCATCGCGCCCAAGCGCGAGGACGTGACGGGCGAGGTCGAGCGCCGCGTCGTCGCGCAGTTGCTGACGATGATGGACGGGCTCGAGGCCCGCGGGCAGGTCATCGTCATCGCCGCGACCAACCGGGTCGACGCCGTCGACCCCGCGCTCCGCCGGCCGGGCCGGTTCGACCGCGAGATAGACATCGGCGTGCCCGACGAGCGCGGCCGCGAGGAGATCCTGCGTGTCCACACCCGCGGGATGCCCCTCTCTGACGACGTGAACCTCTCGAAGCTGGCGGAGGACACCCACGGCTTCGTCGGCGCGGACATCGAGAGCCTTACCAAGGAGGCGGCGATGCGCGCCCTGCGGCGCTACCTGCCCGAGATCGACCTCGACGAGGAGGACATCCCGCCCTCGCTCATCGACCGGATGATCGTCAAGCGGGACGACTTCCGCGACGCCCTCGCGGAGGTCGAACCGTCCGCCATGCGGGAGGTGCTCGTCGAACTCCCGAAGGTGTCCTGGGACGACGTCGGCGGCCTGACCGAGGTGAAGACCAACGTCAAGGAGAGCATCGAGTGGCCGCTGAACGCCCCCGAGAAGTTCGACCGCCTCGGCATCGAACCGCCGGCGGGCATCCTCCTCTACGGCCCGCCCGGGACGGGCAAGACGCTTATCGCGAAGGCCGTCGCCAACGAGACGAACGCCAACTTCATCTCGGTCCGCGGTCCCCAGCTCCTCTCGAAGTGGGTCGGGGAGTCAGAGAAGGCCATCCGTCAGACCTTCCGGAAGGCGCGTCAGGTCTCGCCCTGCATCGTCTTCTTCGACGAACTCGACGCTCTCGCGCCCGGCCGCGGCCAGGACGTCGGGAACAACGTCTCCGAGCGGGTGGTCAACCAGTTGCTGACCGAACTCGACGGCCTCGAGGACATGGAGGAGGTGATGGTCATCGGCGCGACCAACCGCCCGGACATCATCGACCCCGCGCTCATCCGCTCGGGCCGGTTCGACCGCCTCGTGATGGTCAACCAGCCAGACACGGACGGCCGCGAGGAGATCCTGAAGATCCACACCGACGACACGCCGCTGGCCGCCGACGTGAGCCTGCGCGAACTGGCCGAACTCTCCGAAGGGTACGTCGGCTCCGACCTCGCGTCCATCGCTCGCGAAGCGGCCATGGAGGCGCTCCGCGACGACCCCGAAGCCGACACGGTGGAGATGCGCCACTTCCGGCAGGCCATGGAGAACGTCCGCCCGACCATCACCGAGGACTTACTGGAGTACTACGAGTCCGTGGAGGAGGAGTTCCGCGGCACGTCGCGGACGCCCGCGACCGACCGCCGGGAGTCGCGGCTGGGCTTCCAGTGATCAGCTAATCCCTCGCGCGACTCAGGTCCGTCGGACGCGGAGTCGCGCTCGCCATTAGGCGTCCGCCAGGCGCGCGCCCTGTCGGGCGCGCTTCACCGACCGTGCCGGCGACCACAGTGACCGATCCGGTCGCGACGAGAGGTTCGGTGACCCGGTCGAATCGGCCGTCACGTCGAGAATCACGGTAAGCCGCGCTTACTTAATCGAGTCGTCGTCGAACAGCGGAGAATGGAGACAGTCGTCACCACCCACGCCGGCGACGTCCGCGGGCGCGTGACAGACGGGGTCCACGCGTTCCAGGGCGTCCCCTTCGCAGCACCGCCGTACGGCGACGACCGATTTCGTCCCCCACGGCCGGTCGAACCGTGGGACGGCGTCCGGGACGCCGTCGAGTACGGCCCGAAGTCGCCCCAACCGACCTACCCGCCGGAGGTGCGGATCATCCTCCCTGAACTCGTCGGCGCCGGCGAGGACTGCCTGACGCTCAACGTCTGGACGCCCGACCCGGAAGCGACGGACCTGCCGGTGATGGTCTGGATTTCGGGCGGGATGTACGAGTTCCACGGGACGAGCGCCTCGCCGTGGTACGACGGGAGTCGGTTCGCCCGCGACGAAGTCGTCTGCGTGACGATCAGCTATCGAGTCGGCGCGGACGGCTTCCTCTACCTCGACGACGGGGTGGCGAACGTGGGCCTCCTCGACCAGGTGTCGGCCCTCGAGTGGGTGCGAGAGAACGTCGCGGCCTTCGGCGGCGACCCGGAGAACGTCACGATTTTCGGCGAGTCCGCGGGCGCGATGAGCGTCGCGACGCTGCTCGCGACGCCCCGCGCCGAGGGCCTGTTCCACCGCGCCGTCGCCCAGAGCGGGGCGGCGCAGGCGGTGATGTCGCCCGAGTCCGGCCTGCGGGTCGCCCGCCGCCTCGCCGACCACCTGGGCGTCGACGCCACGCGGGCGGCCATCGCGGCGGCACCGGTCGACCGCGTCCTCGAGGCGCAATCGGCGGTCCGGTCCGACCTCTCGGCCGACCCGGACCCGGGAGCCTGGGGCGGCGAACTGGTGACCAGCATGCTCCCCTGGCAACCCGTCGTCGACGGCGACGTCCTCCCCGGGCCACCCCTGGAACGCGTCCGTGACGGCGCCGCCGCGGACGTCGACCTCCTCGTCGGCACGAACACCGACGAGCACCGCCTGTTCCTGGTGGTCGGCGGCGCCCTCGACCAGGTCACCGAGGACGCCCTGGAGGGCGTCGTCGCCGCCTACGGCGCGCCCGTCGGGGAGACGCTGGCCGCCTACAGGGAGGACGCGCCCGACGCGAGCCCCGGGGACGTCCTCGCGGCCGTCCAGACCGACTGGTACTGGCGCGTCCCGGCCGTCCGCCTGGCCGACGCCCACGCGGCGAGCGGCGGAACCACCTACTCGTACGAGTTCGCCTGGCCCTCCCCGCAGTACGACGGCCGCCTCGGCGCCTGTCACGCGCTCGAGATTCCGTTCGTCTTCGACACGCTGGGCGAGGAGACGGACGCGCTCTGGGGCGAGCGTCCGCCGCAGTCGCTCGCTGACGCGATGCACGCGGACTGGATCGAGTTCGCGTCGTCCGGCGACCCCGGATGGCCGACGCACGACGCGAACCGGCGGGCCACGATGCACTACGGCCGGTCGAACCGTGTGGTCGAGGACCCCCTCGCGGCGACGCTTTCGGTCTGGGAGGGCGTGCGCTGAGCGGGACGTCCACGCGCGTCTCCCTCGGGTCGTCTGACCCCAATAGTGATGCGCCGGGAGAACGTCCTCCTAGAGGCGATGCTCAGCGAGTCCGTCGAAGCTGCCCTGAACGAACAGATCAACGCCGAACTGTACTCGGAGTACCTGTACCTCTCGATGGCCGCCTACTACGAGGACGTCGGCCTCCAGGGATTCGCGTCGTGGATGCGCGCCCAGGCCGCGGAGGAGCGCGCACACGCGATGCGTATCTACGACTTCGTCCTCGAGCGGGACGGGCGGGTGACCCTCGAGGCCATCGACGCCCCGCCGACGGAGTGGGACGGCCCGACGGCCGCCTTCCAGGCGGCCTACGACCACGAGGTGGAGATATCCGGGATGATCGACGACCTGGTCGCACTCGCGCGCGAGGAGAACGACAACGCCACGGAGAACATGCTCCAGTGGTTCGTCGCGGAGCAGGTCGAAGAGGAAGCGACGGCCCAGGACGTCCTCGACAAACTCGAACACGTCGGCGACGAGGGCATGGGGCTCCTGATGGTCGACCAGGAACTCGGACAGCGCGGTGGGGACGAGGCGGGCGCCGAGGCCTCGGCCACGCCGGAGTCAGCAGAGTAGCCGGCGCCGGGCGTGCAGGGGACCACGTCGCGGCCGTCTCGACGGCGGCCTACTCCTCGACGAGGACGGCGTTGACCTGGCCGTTCTGACCGGGACGGGAGGTGACGCGGGCCTCGCCGGCCGACGTCTCGATGATGGCGCCACGGGTGATGATGTTCCGGCGGGCGTAGTTCGGGTTCGCGGGGTTCTCGGCGACGCCCTCGATGTCGGCGTGTTCGGTCGAGCCGTCCGGCATCGAGACGTTGGCGACGTTCGTGGTGAGCGCGCGGACCTTCCGGGAGTTGCCCCGCGAGTCGACCGTGCGGAGTTCCGGCTCCCCGACCCGGGTCTCCGTCGGGTCGCGGCCGAGCTGGTACTTGCGCTTTTTCTCCTGCGGGCGGATGCGCCCACCGGTCTTCGTGCGTCGGGACCGTCCCTGGTACTTCATACCCGTCTCTGGCCCGGCGACGGACTTGAATCGCACGGTCCCGGGGTGAGCGGGCCGGACCACAGTCGTTTTGCCCGCCCGCGGTGACCGTCACGTCGATGACGCTGCGGACGGCTGTCGCTGTGCCCTTCCGGCAGGCCGGGACGAACCGACTCGACGAGGGCCAGTTCGTGGTCGCGCTGTCGCTCGACCGGGACTGGTTCTCGCCCGACCAGGCCAAGCGCCTCGTCGACCTCGCCGTCGGCGAGGGGTTGCTCGAGCGGGAGGCGGGCAGTCTCGTCGCCGCCTTCGACGTGCGGGACGTGACGGTGCCCGACGACTACGCGCCGGACGACTCGCTGTTCGAGGAGCGCTCGCCCTTCGAGCGGGCCCTCGACGCCCTCGTCGAGGACGGTCACGAGAAGCGGGAGGCGGTGGCGGCCATCAACAGGCTGCAGTCCGACGTGGGCGTCACCGTCGAGGCGGCGGCGGTCCTCTACGCCAGACAGAACGGCCTCGACGTCTCGGCGGCCGCGACGTCCGCCCGGGAGGAACTCCTCGAGTGATGGTGCGAGAGACGATATCCGACGGCGAGCGCATCGCGCGCGTCCTCGCCGCCGAACTGGACGGCCTCGCCCGCGGTCCACTCGTCGACGTCCGGGTGAGCGATGCGAACCCGGACGTCGCCGCGGCCCCGGACGGCGCCCGCGCCTTCTCGGTGGGGCTGGGCGACGGCGGCGGCGACCGGCGCGACACCGGTGAGGGACGCCCCCTGGCGACGGCCACGGTCTACCCCGACCACCTCCGACTGGCGTTCGAGCGGGGCGGCGACGCGGCCGCCGAGACGGCCGAGCGCCTGGGTCTGCCGGTCGAGCGCCCGGCCGACGGACCGGCCGCGGTTGTCGACGTCGAGGTGGCGGCGATGGCCAAGCGGACCGCCGACGTGGTGGTGGCCGCCGCGGGCGCGTGCGCCGGGGAGCGGTAACGTTTTCGCGGGTGGGGCCACAGCCCCGACATGGGATTTTTCGACCGGCTGGCCGACCGCATCGACGCCGCCGACAGCGTCGTGAGCGTGGGCCTCGACCCGGACCCGGACCGCCTGCCCGAGTCGGTCCGCGACGCCGACCTGCCGCGGTGGGCGTTCAACCGCCGCGTCATCGACGCGACGCACGAACACGCGGCCTGCTACAAGCCAAACGCGGCCTTCTACGAGGACGCCGACGGCTGGCGGGCGCTGGCGGAGACGGTCGCGTACGCCCACGGGAAGGGCGTCCCCGTGCTGCTCGACGCCAAGCGGGGCGACGTCGGGAACACCGCCCGCCGGTACGCGTCGGTCCTCGACGGCCGCCTCGGCGGACAGGCCGTCGACGCGGTGACGGTCAACCCGTACCTCGGTCGGGACTCGCTCCAGCCGTTCCTCGAGCGGACCGACGCCGGCGTGTTCGTGCTCTGTCGCACCTCCAACCCCGGCGGCGCGGACTTCCAGGACCTCGAAGTGGGCGACGGCCGCCGCGTCTTCGAGGTGGTCGCGGACCGCGCCGCGGCGTGGAACGACGCGGGGAACGTGGGACTGGTCGTCGGCGCGACCGCGCCCGACGAACTCGCGGCGGTCCGTGAGCGGGTGCCGGAGGTGCCCTTCCTCGTCCCGGGCGTCGGCGCACAGGGCGGGGACGCCGCGGCGGCGGTCGAACACGGCCTCGCGGACGGCGTCGGCCTCGTGAACTCCTCGCGGGGCATCATCTTCGCTGGCGAGGACGGCCGGGACTTCTTCGGCGCGGCGGGCGAGGCGGCCAAGCGCCTGAAGCGCCGCCTCAACGACTACCGGTAGCCGGGGTCACATGGTGTAGCGGTCGTCGCCGGTGTCCTCGCGGCCGCGGTCCTGCCGGTCGGGCGAGCGGTCCCGTCCCCGGGTCACTTCGGCGGCGCAGACCGCACAGAGCCCGGTCTCCTCGTCGTGGTGGGCCTCACAGACCACGCGACCGCACCGGTCACAGGCGAACTCGGCGGGGGCGGACTCGCAGATGGCACACGGACCCGTGACGCTCATGGGCGCCGTAGGACCCGGAGACCCAAAAGCGTCAGCGGGAGGCTTACGGTCTGCGGTCACGTACGGGTCGGCGTGCGCGTAGACGACAGCCGGTTCGCGCTCGCGCTCGCGGGCGTGTTCGGGTCCATCGCGGCCCTCCTCGGCCTGCTCGGGGTGTTCGTCACCCCGGTCGCCCTCGCGGTGGCACTCCCCTTCGGCGTCGCCACCTACCTGCTGTGGAGCGTCGCCACCGGCCGCATCCGCGTCGACGTCGTCGACGGGACGGCACGCACCCGGACGCGGGGCGAACGCGCCCGCGCGGCGGGCGGCGCCTGGCGGGAGCGGGCGCGGCGGACGGCCCGGACCGACGGGTCGACTGCGGGACGGCGCCGGGCGAGCGAGCGACGGGCGGCCACGGATTCCAGCGTGTCCCGGGCGGAGGCCTACCGGCGCCTGGACCTGGAACCGGGCGCCGACGACGAGGCGGTGCGGCGGGCCTACCGCCGGAAAGTCAAGGAGGTCCACCCCGACCGCGGCGGGGACGAGCGAGCGTTCAAGCGCGTCAAGCGGGCGTACGAGCGCCTGACGTGAACCCGTCTCGGCGGGGCCCCCGTGCCAACGTGTGCCACCCCCGGGAAGGCTTTTAACCGAACCACGCTAACGGCCCCCATGGGCCTCGACCGGGCCGTTCTACGGCAGGCCATCGACCGCGGCGAGCAGGAAGGCGGGAACATCGAGTTCAAGGAACGGCTGAGCCGCCGTGTCCACCTCTCGGACGGCCGGTTCGAGAGCCTGGCCGCACAACTGCGCCACCGGGTCCTCTCGGGCGACGGCGAGGCGACGTACGTCGTGGGCGTCACCGACGACGGCGGCGTCTCCGGCATCGACCCCGAGGCGTTCTCGGAGACGATGGACGTGCTCTCGCTTTTGGCCGAGGAGGCCGGCGCCCACATCGACGACGTCCAGACCTGGGGGACCGACGGCGGCGGCCTCGTCGGCGTGGCCACCATCACGGAGGGCGCCACGCTCGACGCCGACGACCGGCACGTCATCGTCGGCACGGCCGGCCACGTCGACCACGGCAAGTCGACGCTGGTGGGGTCGCTCGTGACCGGCCAGGCCGACGACGGCGAGGGGGGAACCCGCGCGTACCTCGACGTCCAGCCCCACGAGATGGACCGGGGGCTGTCGGCGGACCTCTCCTACGGCGTCTACGGCTTCGACGCGGACGGCGACCCCATCCGGACCGAGAACCCCGACCGGAAGGACGAGCGCGCCCGCGTGGTCGAGGAGGCCGAGCGCGTCGTCTCGTTCGTCGACACGGTGGGCCACGAGCCCTGGCTCCGGACGACCATCCGGGGCCTCGTCGGACAGAAACTCGACTACGGGCTGTTGACCGTCGCGGCCGACGACGGGCCGACGAAGACGACCCGCGAGCACCTCGGCATCCTCCTCGCGACGGACCTGCCCAGCGTCGTCGCGCTGACGAAGGTCGACCTCGTTGACGCCGACCGGGTCGGGACGGTCGAGCGCGAGATAGAGGGGCTCCTCCGCGACGCGGGGAAGACGCCCCTCCCGGTCGAGCGCTACGGCGTCGACGCCGCCGTCGAGGAGATAGACGAGACGGTGGTGCCCGTCGTCCGGACGAGCGCCGTCACCCGCGAGGGCCTGGACGTCCTCGACGAGTTGTTCCGCCGCCTCCCCAAGCGCTCGGAGGAAGGGGGGCCGTTCAAGATGTACGTCGACCGGTCGTACAAGGTGACCGGCGTGGGCGCCGTCGCCTCGGGGACCATCACCGCCGGTACCGTCGAAGCCGGCGACGAACTCCTCCTCGGCCCGTTCGCGGACGGGTCGTTCAGGGACGTCGAGGTCCGCTCCATCGAGATGCACTACCACCGGGTCGACCGGGCCTCCGCCGGTCGCATCGTCGGCATCGCCCTCAAGGGCGTCCGCGAAGCCGAGGTCGAGCGCGGGATGGCGCTGTTGCCGGCGGACGCCGACCCGACGCCAGTCCGGGAGTTCGCGGCCGACGTGATGGTCCTCAACCACCCCACGCGCATCGACGACGGCTACGAGCCGGTGGTCCACCTCGAGACGGCCAGCGAGGCCGCGACCTTCCACCCCGCGGGGGGACAACTGCTGCCCGGCGACACGGGGTCGACGCGGATCCGGTTCAAGTTTCGCCCCTACCTCGTCGAACCGGGCCAGCGATTCGTCTTCCGCGAGGGGCAGAGCAAGGGCGTCGGCACCGTCACGCGCGTCGGTCCGGACTGAGGCGAGCCACCAGCGCCGGGAGGGACGCGACGACGGCGTCGGGTGCCGGCCCCCTCCCGTCCGTGGGCGTGTCGCTCACGAGCACCGCCCGACAGCCCGTGGCCCGCGCGCCGGCGACGTCGGTCGCGGGGTCGTCGCCGACGACGACCGCGCGGTCCGGCGCGACGCCCAGCGCCGCCACCGCTCGCTCGAACGGCTCCGGGTCGGGCTTGGCGCGGGTCTCCCAGCCGGCGTACACCGCCGTCTCGAACGCCCCGTCGAGGCCCGTCGCCTCGAGCTTCGGCGCCTGGAACTCGCGCGGTCCGTTGGTCGCGAGGCCGAGGGCGTGCGTGCCACGGAGGGTCGCGACTGCGTCGGCCGCGCCGGGGCGCAGACGGACCGCCCGCGGGTCCGCCACCGACGCGTAGGCCTCGGCCAGTCGGCGCCCGACCGCCGTGTCGCGGTCGTGCGCCGCGGCGACGTCCTCGAACACCGCCCGCCGGAACGACGCGAGGGCGGGAGCGTCCTCGACGAACGCCCCGAACCGGTCGTAGTAGGCGTCGACCTCGAAGAACGGGTCGACGCCGGCCGCCTCGAACGCCGCGGCGAGCGTCTCGGCCGGCGGTCGCTCGTACTCGAGGAGCGTCCCGTCGAGGTCGAACAGCACCGCGTCGACGTCCATGCCCGCCCGGAGGGGGCGCGCGGACAAAGCTCGTGCGGGGCGCGTCAGTCGGCGGCGGGGACGTAGCCCGCGTCGGTCCGTTCGACGAGGCCCAACAGCGCGGCCCACCCGAGGAGCGCGGTCACGCGGTCCGTCCAGTCGGCGCGCCAGTCACCGCGGCGCTGGCGCTCCCACGTCGGGACGACGTCGGCCACGCGCTCGAAGGCCTCGTCGGGCGTCAGGGGCTCTCCGGCGGCGGCGAGGGCGTCGAGGACCTCCCGCGCGGCGAACACCCGGTCGCGGAAGGCCCGAGCGAGCGCGTCCCGGTCGATCTCTGCGTCGGTCCGGACGTAACCCGACCCCGTCTCGCTGGCGAGTCCGAGGGCCTCGAGGAACGTCAGCCACCGGCGGGCCTCGTCGCGCGAGGGCACCGCGGTCCGAGCCACGAGTCGGGCACAGCAGTCCTCGACGGACCCCGGGACGAGCGGGACGGCGCGGTGGGCGGCCGCCACGGCCTCGAGGTCGGCCGGCGGGTCTGGGACCGGCTTGTACCGCGTCACGGCGAGGCGTATCCCGCCGCGAGCAGGTCCGGGCGGGTGGTGCCGTACGTCTCCGTCGGCCCGCCGACGACGCTCACCGTGACCTGCGCGGGGGCGAAGACGGCGTCGGGCACCTCGTGGAGCGCCCAGTCGTGGGACGCGAACACGTCCGCGAACGGCGCGCCGTACTCGTCGGCGGCCGTCGATGGCACGCCCCCGAAGACGTCCGCGTCCTCGTCGACGGTGAGGTGGACCCGGCCGCCGTAGGCGAGCGCGTCCGTCGTCCTGGCGACGGCCGCGGACTCCGTGCCGGCGACGGGGACGACCGGCGCGACGGCCTCGGCCGTCAGCACGTTCGTCGGGTCGTAGTCGAGGTCCTGGAGGCGGAAGAGCGCGAGTTCGGCCGCCCGCGCTGCGGCCGTGACGCTCCCGACGGTGCTCGCGGCGGGGTAGGTGGGCAGGAAGACGCTCCCCGGGTCGACGCCGGCGCGGTCCGCGACGCGGCACGCCACCGCGTCCGTCGGCAGCGCGTCGCTCTCGACGGCCAGCACCGCGAACTCGAAGGCGTCGGTGTAGCCCACCTGCCGGAACTCCCGCTCGTCGGCGACGAGCGCGCGCGCCGGACCGCTCCCGAGGCCCTCGAAGCCGTCGACGGCGAGTTCCCACCCGGCCTTCTGCGAGCAGAGGAGCGCCAGGGCGGGGTGGTCGGTGCTCACCTCGACGTGTGGCAGGGTGTCCCCGGCGACGTCGTCGACGCGGGTCTGGACCGTCGCGAGGCCGGCGGTCTGGAGTTCCGCCAGGAGGAGACCCGCCTCGACGCCGCCGACGTGGTCGACGCCGAAGTCGAGGACCGTCGCACCCGAGTCGAGTTCGACGGCACCAACGCGCAGTTCCTCGGCGAACTCGAGGGCCTCGTCGGTCAACTCGAGCGCCATCCGGTTGAGGCTGTCCATGGACCGGGCTTGGCCGCCCTCGCCTAAAGGTTAGGCGTCACGCTCGCCGCGCGCCGCCCGCCCGAGGACCGACTCGACGCGGTCGACCTTCGACGACCCGGGCGCGTCGACCGTGCGCTTGTCGTCGATCTTCAGGAACGTCGAGACCCGGTCCGCGTCGACGGCCTCGTGCGCGGCGGCCACGGCGTCGAGGAGTTCCCGGACGTCGTCCGCGTCGATCACGGTCCCCATGGGAGTGGTCTCGTAGGACACGTCGAAGTCGTCGAGGGCCGCCACCGCGGCGGCGACGTCCGCGGCCATCGATCCCTCGCGCACGGGTGCGACCGACAGGAACGCGTAGACGGTCATGGTCGACGGGACGGGGGCCACCGCCGTAGTAGTTACCGGCCGACGCGGCCCCACGGAGGACCAGCGGGCGAACGCTTTTGTCGCCGAGTCCAGAACTGCGCGTATGGTCCCCGAACCCTCCACCACCACGGTCACAGACGCTCCCGCGGACGGCGGCGGGACGAGCACGCTCGTCAACGCACTCCTCGGCGGCGTCGTCGGCGTCGTGCTCGCCGTTCTCCCGTTCTCGCCCGTGCTCGGCGGCGGCGTCGCCGGCTACCTCGAGGCCGACGACGCGCGGAACTGGGTCGCCGCTGGCGCCATCGCCGGCGTCGTGATGCTCGTGCCCCTGTTCTTCGTGATGATGTTCGCGCTGTTCGTCCTCGGCATCGGCATGTACGGGTCGACGCTCGCCCTCGGGATGGTGACCGTCTTCGTCTTCCTGTTCGGCGCGGCCTACACTGTCGGATTGAGTCTGCTGGGCGCGTACCTCGGGACCGTCCTCGTGGACGAGGTCTGAGCGGTGGCGTCGGCGCCGGGCCCCAAGGGTTAGGAGCGGGGAGCGAGACGCGCCGGACATGGCAGACGCAGAAGACGTCCTCGCGGAGTCGCCGGTCGGGTTCACGGACGCCGTCGCCTACGCGCTCCACCCGACGATGCGTCGGCTGATCATCCTCTACCTCGTCGGGTCGCTGCTGCTGTCGGTGGGCGTCTCGATGCTCGTGAGCACCGGGTTCGCCCCGTTCCTCGTCAGGGTGGTCCGCTGGGTCGTCGCCCTGGCCCTGGTCGTCGGCGGCGCGACGTTCCTGTTCGGCGGCGTCGTCGGTGCGGCGTTCAAACTCGTGACCGACGCGAACCTCCTCGCCGCGCGAACGAGTACGGCCGGCAGCGAGTGAGACCGTCCACCGGAGCGGTGGTCCGGCACGCGCGTCGCCGCCACTCGACCCGCGCCCGCAGGCCTTAGGGTGCCGGCCACCCGAGGCAGTCCTATGGAGGTCACCCCCGGCGACCTCGACGACCTGGAAGCGGCGCTCCAGCGGGCCCTCGACCGCATCGCGGACTACCGCGCCGGAACCCGGGTCAGCGCCGACGCGTTCTTCCCCGACCCGTTCATGCGCGAGCACACGCGGTACGACTCCTTCGAGGCCTTCCGCGAGGACGCGCCCGTCTCCCTCGACGTGCCGATCGAGGGCGACTCGGACCGGCACCGCCGCCGGGTGAACGCGTTCGTCGACGAGGCCACCGACTTCGAGACGTGGGAACAGATGCAGACGCGGGCCGCCGAGGAGGAGATCCTCGACCAACTGCTGACGAACACCGCGTGACGGTCAGGAGGCGACGCCCGGAACCCGGGACAGGACGGCGTACAGCCCGTAGCTGAGCAGCGCGGCGCCCCCCATCGAGACGACCCACGAGGCGAGCGTGTACGCGGCCTTCCGCGGCGAGACGCCGCCCCCGGAGGAGCGCGCGACCAGGCCGCTCCCGACGATGCTCGATATCATCACCTTGTTGAACGAGATGGGGATGCCGAGGACGATGGCGACCTGCGCGACGAGGAACGCAGGGATGAGCGCGGCGATGGACCGCCGGGGCCCGAGCGCGGCGTACTCGTTCGAGACGGCCTGGATGACCCGGGGCGCGCGCATCCACGCGCCGACGAGGATGCCCACGCCGCCGAGGGCGAGTAGGTACACCGAACTGAGGTGGAACTCCGAAGCGAAGACGGCCTCGAGCGGTCCGGTCGCGAGACCGACCTGGGTGCCGCCGCTCGTGAAGACGACGACCAGTCCCAGGACCACGAGAAACCGGTTGATGCCCCGCGTCTGGTCGGCGTCGATCTGTCGGCGCGTGACCGCGAGGGCGAGCAACCCGACCGCGGCGCTGACCGCGAGCATCCCCACGGAGTAGTCGCCGACGACGGGCGTGGGGAACAGGCCCAGACCGGCGGCGACGGCGCGCGCGACGGACCCGGACCCGCCCGAGGGGGCCGTCAGCAGCGAGAGCCGGATGTTCGCGAGGGCGTAGCCGACGCCGGCCGCGAGCAGCGGAATCCCCACGTCCTCGGGGAGGTGGTCGCTGCGCAGCGCCCGCGCGAGGAGGTAGCCCAGCGCCGCGTTGGCGACTGGGATGGTCAGCCAGAAGCCGACGATGCGGACGTACTCGCCGGTCGCGAACCCGCCCCCGAGAGCGACGCCGACGCCGACGATGGCGCCGGTGACCGTGAAGGCGGAGGGGATGGGGTACCCGCGGGAGTTCCCGACGGTGATGAGGGCGGCCGCGGTGATGAGCGCCGCGGCGGCGGCCAGCGGCGTGATCGACACCCCGGTGACGAGGTCCTTCCCGATGGTCTCGGAGATGTTGCCGCCCTGCAGTATCGCGCCGAGGCCCGCGACGACGCCGACGAGCAGAGCGGCCCGGAGGACCGAGAGTGCGTTGGCCCCCACCGCCGGGGAGACCGGTGCGGAGTTGCTGTTCGCCCCGACGGTGAAGGACATGAACAGTGCGGCGAGGAACGCGACGCCGAGGACGAGTGCCGTTGCCGCCATCGATTCTGGAAACGTCCACTCCAGTCGGGCTTGAGGCTTTCGAAGACCGACAGGTCGCGGCAGACCCCGCGCCGGGGACGGGGACGCGGGCCGGGGGCTCGATCCGGCCGACCGCGTGGTGTGCGTGTCGCCGCGGCGACGCTCGAGAGCCGCGGAGCGTGGTCCCCCGTCGTCGACGTCCGCGTCGGCGTTCGGACCCCTACGTCGGGTGCGGGCGCTTGGGGACGCGCACGACGTCGTACTCCGAGGACCCCGGGTCCGCGACGCCGAACCGGGCGTTCACCGCGTAGAGCGCGTTCCCGAACGCGGCGATGGTCGTCGGCACGTCGAACGCGGGATCTGTTATCTCTCCCACCACCTCGCCTCCCGTCGCCCCGGGCTCGAGGCGCACCACCGCGATGCGGTTCTCCTGATTCCGGACGACGTACAGCGTGCGACCGGCCAGCAAGATGCCGTCGCCCGCGGTCAGGGTGTCTCCGCCGAGGTCGACCTCGACCGCGTCGCCCGTCGCCGGGTCCACGCCGTAGAGGAGGCCGGTAGTCGTGTTCACGACGAGGAGGTACGCACCGGTTGGCGGTGCGTCGATGCCGTTCGCGTTGAACACGCCGGGGACGAACACGAAGTCGCCCCCGAGCGCTACCTCCTCGACGTCGCTCTGCTCGGACAACCGTCCGGCCGGACCCAGCGGGACCCTGTAGAGGACGGGTCGGAAGGAGTCCGTGAGATACGCCGCCGTCGCCGTGACGACGACGTCGTTCACGAACGTCCCCGGGTCGGTGAGCGTGTAGTCGGCGAGCGTCTCGCCGGTCGTCCCGTCGTACGCGAACGCCTTCCCCGTCGGCCCCCCGGCCGCGAAGAGCGTGTCGCTGCGGTCGTCGTAGGAGAGGCCGACGGCGACCCGGTCCTCGACGGCGGGGACGAGTACGTCGCCGTCGCCGGTTCGGAGGTCGCCCCGGTAGACGGCCCCCGACGCCAGCGACCCGACGAAGAACGCGTGCCCGCGACCGGTGGCTATCCCCTCCGGCTGGAACCCGTCCGGGAGCGGCACGGTCGAGGGGAACGTTGGTCTCGCGGCGGCCGTCCCGCTCCCGAGTACCGCGAGGCCGGCGAGCGGAATCGCCCGCAGCAGGTTCCGTCGTCTGTGATCGATTCCTCCCGCTCCGTCTCGTGGTGCTGTCATCTGGTCCTCCTGGGTGGTGCAGTCGGTCACGAAACTCACTTCGTGGGCATCGATAGCGTGGTACAGACGCGATGCTCCGCGTTAGTTATGAGCGTCTTTCCGGGCCCGATCACCCCGCAGTGGCGACCGACGGCCAGCAGTGGGCAAGCGGGCGCTCCTCCCCGCGCCGCGGTGGCCCCGCTGCACCGACTCAGTCCACGCCCGACGCCGACAATCCGACCGGGGCCCACCGGACTCCCGGGGACGCTGACGTCAGGGCCTCGCGAGGTGGAGCGTGAACGACCAGGTGTTCTCCACGTGCCGGTCGTCGAACTGCGGATACTGACGACGAAACGCGTACGCCCCCGGTGGGAGGCAGGCTCCGGTACCGGCGTCCCAGACGCCCAGCGTGTTCTGGACCGCCTCGCCGGGCGCGAGCGTCACCGTCTCGCCCCCATCTCCGACGACGCCGCCGGACGGTCGCCAGCAGTCCGCACCGGCTCGCTCGTGCCGTCCGTCGGCGGCGAGGAGGACGAGCGTCCCGGGCCCCGTGGCACTCGGTTCGTGGTGCATCGGCGGGTCCGGATCGAAGACGTACGCCCGTCGTTCCTCGCCCGTGTTCCGGACGGTCACGCGGAGGCGGGCCGTGTGCTCGGTCGTCACCCGCGGTTCGACGACCTCGACCGTCGCCGCCGTGTCGTACCGATCGGGGACGGCGTCCACGTCGACGGGTCGGACGGTCCGCCCGACGGAGTCGGGGAGCGCCGGGAGCGACGTGGTCGTCCGTCCGCCGGACCCG
>JBDGTT010000007.1:4973-16180 GCA_042216525.1 Halobacteriaceae archaeon | reverse complement strand
CCCGACGGAGTCGGGGAGCGCCGGGAGCGACGTGGTCGTCCGTCCGCCGGACCCGTCGCCGCCGGTACACCCGGCCAGTGCCGTCGCGACCCCCGCGAGGTACGAGCGTCGGCGCATGCTCGGGGTAGGGTGTACCGCGGTAACGAACCTTCCGGCCGGTCGCTCGCGACGTTCGAGACAGCCGTGCACCGACGGGGATTTGAACCTGGCCCAGACGTGCTCGCCACGGGAGTGAGACGACAGCCGACACAATCCAGAGGCCACTGCGAGGGAGCAGCGATGCACGTCACGAAGTCAGCACGGCGGTCGACGTAGTGTGCGAACACACTATGGTTTATGGGGAGCGGTCTCGTACGTCCGAACGTGAGCAGTGAGCGCGTCGACTCCGAGAGCAAGGTGTCCGGGAATCAGGCGAACATTCCGGCTCGCATCCGCCGAGAACTCGACATCGACGACGGCGACAAACTCCGCTGGCGCGTCGAGGACGACGGCACCCTCCGCGTCCGCGTCGTCCAACAGCGTCGCGGCACGTTCGACGAGTTCGACGGCTACGACGGCGAGCGAGAGACGACGGTCACGGACGACCACGATGCGTGGGGCGTCGACGTCGAATAGATGCCCCGAGCACTCGTCGACACGACGGTGCTCTTCGCGGCGGCGTACCGTCGCGACGGTGCCCACGACGACGCTCTCCCGATTCTCCGGGGAATCGACGCTGCCGACCTCCCCGAGGCGGTGGTCCTCGACTACGTCCTCGCAGAGACGCTGAACGGCGTGACGACTCACGCCGGCCACGATGCCGCGACCGACTTCCTCGACCGAGTCGAGGAAAACACGCGCTTCCACATCGAGTCACTGACCGGGGACGGGTTCGCGACGGCGAAAGCGCTCTTCCGGCAACACGAGCAGTTCTCCTTCGTCGACGCCTGTCTCGTCGCCTACATGCAGACCGACGGACTCGGCTACATCTACGCGTTCGACGACGACTTCGACGCAGCCGGGGACGTCTACCGCCTCGATACCGCGACCAATCCCTACGACCCGGAGTGACCGACGTGCGCGGTTCGAATCCCGCCGCAGTCACTCGACCGACCGAGACGTGGCTCGGTCGGCGATTCAGAGAGCAGTTCGCTGACGGGGATTTGAACCGGAGCCGGACGGTCGGCCTCGCTCCGCTCGGCCGCTGCGACCGGCAGGGCTCAAATCCCACCGCAGACAGTCACGAACGGCGAGCGACAGCCACGTCGCTCGCGACGTTCGAGACAGAAGTGCGCTGACGGGGATTTGAACCCGGCCCAGACGTGCTCGCTTCGCTGCGTGCGACTGGTCCGCTCAAATTCCCGCGTGCGCGTCTCACTCGCTCACAGAAGTTCGCTCGCTGCGATGCGCTGACGGGGATTTGAACCCCGGTTGTGACCATGGCAAGGTCACGTGATACCACTACACTATCAGCGCGCGTCCAGACTGTGGTAGCCGGGAGTGGGACATAAGACTTCCGGAACGGCGAGACGGCGCGGGGGGAGCGCGGCGAACGGCAACGGCTGACACACCCGCTCGCCGGCGTGAGAGAGCCTCACAGCCGCCCGGGCGTAACGCCACCCTTTTAGTGACCGAGGAGGTAGACGCGGTACAGTCCGCGTCCGAGTGCGGACGCGCAAGGGCATGACCGTCAGCGTACTCGTGCCGTCGTCCCTCTGTCGGGAGGCCGGAGACAAGCGGGAGGCCACCCGGAAGATTGGCTACGTCGCTCGCGCGGCGACCGTCTTCCGGGTGGACCGTCTCGTCGTGTTTCCGGACCCGCCCGGCGAACGCCGCTGGGGCGCCGGGTTCGTCGAAACCGTCCTGCGGTACGCCGCGACGCCGCCATACCTCCGAAAGGAGGCCTTCGGCACGCGGGACGAACTGGAGTACGCTGGCGTCCTGCCACCGCTTCGCGTTTCGTCGTGGACCGGCTCCGAATCGAGCGGTTCGGGGTCGTTACGACAGGGAATAGTGACCCAGGTCGGATCTGACGGGCGCGTTCGGGTCAATTGCGGCATGCAACACCCGATCTCCCTCCACGTCCCGCCCTCGATGGCGGTCGCGGAGGGGGAGCGCGTATCCATCAGGGTCTCTTCGCGACGACCGGTCCGTGCGAAACTGGTCGACGACCCCCTCCCGGGGTTCGTCGTCGCTCCTACGGACCTGCGGGACGCCCTCGACCGTCCCGACGCGGGGCTCCGCGTGGCCACCTCCCGCCACGGCACGCCGCTCACGGTGGCCGGGCTGGAGGGGCTCGTGGACCGCGTCGCGGCCGACGGGCTGACCGTCGCTTTCGGAGCGCCGGGTCGCGGGCTCCCCGAGATCCTCGGCGTCGACGCCGAGGCGATCGGGACCGCGCCCGACTCCGGCACGGTCGGCGAGGGCGACCCGAGACACGCCCCCGCGGGATTCGACGCCTGGCTGAACACGATCCCAGACCAGGGGAGCGAGACGGTGCGAACGGAGGAGGCGGTGTTCGCGTCGCTCGGCTCCCTGACGCTCACGGAGTGATACGATGCCACAACCAAACCGACCACGAAAAGGCTCTCTGGGCTTCGGCCCACGGCAGCGCGCGGCCAGTGAGGTCCCGCGCTTCAACAGTTGGCCCGAGGACGACGGCCAGCCGGGGCTCCAGGGATTCGCCGGGTACAAGGCAGGCATGACGCACGTCGTGATGGTGGACGACAAGTCCAACTCCCCCACGGAGGGGATGGAGGAGTCCGTTCCCGTCACAGTCGTCGAAACACCCCCGATGCGCGCCGCGGCGGTGCGCGCGTACGAGGACACGCCGTACGGGCTGAAGCCCGTCACGGAAGTCTGGGCCGAGGACCTCGACGCGGACCTCGACCGGACCCTCGACGTGCCCGCCGAGGGCGCTCGCGGGGACTACGACGCCATCGAGGACCTCGTGGCGAACGGTGAGGTGGACGACCTCCGCGTCGTCACCCACACCGCTCCCGCGGGCCTCGGCGGCGTCCCGAAGAAGAAGCCGGACGTCATGGAGACGCGCGTCGGCGGCGGCTCGCTCGACGAGCGCGCCGACTTCGCGCTCGAACTCCTCGCGGAGGGCGGCGCCCACGAGTTCGGCGACGTCTTCCGTGCGGGCGAGTTCCTCGACGCGTCCGGCGTCACGAAGGGCAAGGGCACCCAGGGCCCCGTCAAGCGCTGGGGCGTCCAGAAGCGCAAGGGCAAGCACGCCCGGCAGGGCTGGCGGCGCCGCATCGGCAACCTCGGCCCGTGGAACCCGAGCCGGGTCCGCTCGACGGTCCCCCAGCAGGGACAGACGGGCTACCACCAGCGCACCGAACTCAACAAGCGCCTCATCGACCTCGGCGACGCCGACGACGTGAGCGCGGCGGGCGGCTTCGTCAACTACGGCGACGTCTCGGGCCCCTACGCACTCGTGAAGGGCTCGGTCCCCGGCCCGGAGAAGCGCCTGGTGCGTTTCCGGCCGGCGGTCCGCCCCACGGAGTCGCCGCGGCTGGACCCAGAGGTGCGGTACGTGAGCACGGAATCCAAGCAGGGATAACATGAAGGCAACAGTCTACGGCCTCGACGGCGAGGCGTCGGGCGAACTCGACCTCCCCGACGTCTTCGAGACGCCGCTGCGCCCGGACCTCGTCCGGCGCACGGTGCTCGCCGCCCAGGCCAACCGGAAACAGCAGCACGGTGCCGACCCCTTCGCCGGCCTCCGGACGCCGGCGGAGTCCTTCGGGAGCGGGCGCGGCATGTCCCACACGCCCCGACAGGACGGACGGGCGCGACGCGTCCCCCACACGGTCGGCGGTCGGAAGGCCCACCCACCGAAGGCGGAGAAAGAGCCCGGGAAGTCGGTCAACGAGAAGGAGCGCAAACTGGCGTTCCGGTCGGCGGTGGCCGCGACGGCCGACGCCGACCTCGTGGCCGACCGGGGCCACGACTTCGATGGGGACCTCACGCTCCCCGTCGTCGTCAGCGACGACTTCGAGGACCTCCTGAAGACGAAGGAGGCCGCGAGCGCGTTCGAGGCCGTCGGCGTCCACGCGGACGTCGAACGCGCCGACGAGCGCACGGTGCGGGCCGGGCGCGGGACGACCCGCGGCCGGACGTACAAGCGGCCGACGTCGGTGCTGGTCGTGACCAGCAGCGAGGCCGGCCCCTCGAAGGCCGCCCGCAACCTCGCGGGCGCCGACGTGGCGACGGCCGACAACGTCGACACCGAGGCGCTCGCGCCCGGGGCGGAACCGGGCCGACTGACGGTGTGGACCGAGAGCGCCGTCGCGGAGGTGAGCGAGCGGTGAGCGTCCTCGAGTACCCCATCGTGACTGAGAAGGCGATGGACGCGATGGACTTCGAGAACTCGCTCCAGTTCGTCGTCCGCGAGGACGCGACCAAGCCCGAGGTCCGGGACGAAGTCGAGGACCGCTACGACGTCGGCGTGACGTCGGTCAACACGATGGTGACGCCGCAGGGCCGGAAGAAGGCCGTCGTGCGACTCGACGAGGAGAGCGACGCGCAGGACGTCGCCTCCAGGATCGGGGTGTTCTGACATGGGACGACGAATCCAGGGACAACGACGCGGTCGCGGCGGCCCCACGTTCCGGGCCCCGTCGCACCGGTACAAGGCGGAACTGAGCCACAAGGACACGGAAGAGCGCGACGTGCTCGCGGGCGAGGTAGTCGACATCGAACACGACCCCGCCCGGAGCGCACCGGTCGCCCGCGTCGCCTTCGACGACGGCGACCAGCGCTTCGTGCTGGCGCCCGAGGGCGTCGGCGTCGGCGACACCGTCGAGATCGGCATCTCGGCCGCCGTCGAACCGGGCAACACGCTCCCCCTCGCGGAGATTCCGGAGGGCGTGCCCGTCTGCAACGTGGAGAGCCAACCCGGCGAGGGCGGCACGTTCGCCCGCGCCTCCGGCGTCAACGCGACGCTGGTGACCCACGAGCGCAACGCCGCCGTCGTCCAACTTCCCTCCGGGGAGGTCCGGCGCCTCTCGCCGGACTGTCGCGCGACCATCGGGGTCGTCGCGGGCGGCGGACGCACCGAGAAGCCGTTCGTGAAGGCCGGCAACAAGTACCACAAGATGAAAGCCCGGGGGACGAAGTGGCCCAACGTTCGCGGCGTCGCGATGAACGCCGTCGACCACCCGTTCGGCGGCGGCGGCCGCCAGCACCCCGGCAAACCCAAGAGCATATCGCGCAACGCACCCCCGGGCCGGAAGGTCGGGAACATCGCGTCCCGGCGGACCGGTCGCGGCGGGAAGGCGGGGCGTGGAGGTGACACCGAATGAGCTCAGAGTACCGAACCGGCCGCGAGGGTGAGTTCACCTACCGCGGTCACACGCTCGACGAGTTGCAGGAGATGAGCGTCGACGAGGTCGCGGAACTGCTGCCCGCACGACAGCGGCGAACCATCCGGCGGGGACTCTCCCCCGAGCACGAGAAGCTGCTCGCGGAGGCCCGCGAGGCCGACCCCGAGGAGACGGCCAACGACCCGATACGGACGCACCTGCGCGACATGCCGGTGCTGCCTTCGTTCGTCGGGAAGACGTTCGCCGTCTACACGGGGCAGAGCTTCGAGCGCGTCGAGGTCGAACCCGAGATGATCGGGCACTACCTCGGCGAGTTCCAGCTCACACGGACGACGGTCGAACACGGCCAGGCGGGCATCGGGGCGACCCGCTCCTCGAAGTTCGTCCCCCTCAAGTGACCATGGGAATCAGTTACAGCGTCGACACGGACCCGGACACGACGGCCAAGGCGATGCTCCGGGACCGGCAGGTCAGTCTGAAGCACAGCAAGGCGCTCGCCCGCGAGATAAAGGGACGGACGCTCGCGGACGCGCGCGAGTACCTCGAGGCGGTCCGCGACGGCGAGCGGTCGGTGCCGTTCAAGCAGCACAACAGCGGCGTCGGCCACCGCAGCGACATCGACGGCTGGGACGCCGGCCGGTACCCGAAGAAGGCCAGCGAGGCCTTCCTCGACCTGCTGGATAACGCGGCCAACAACGCCGACCAGCAGGGCTTCGACGCGGACTCGATGGAGATCGTCCACGCCGCGCCCCACAAGGTCGGCGAACAGCGCGGTCGCAAGCCCCGCGCCATGGGTCGGGCCTCCGAGTGGAACACGCCCGAGGTCGACGTCGAACTCGTCCTCGAGGAGGTGAGCGCGTAAGATGGCCGACGAACACGAGTTCATCGAGGACGGCCTCCAGCGCTCCCAGATAGACGAGTTCTTCGCGGACGAACTCGGTCGCGCCGGCTACGGCGGCATGGAGGTCGCCCACACCCCGATGGGCACCCAGATCGTCCTCAAGGCCGAGAAGCCCGGCATGGTCATCGGCAAGGGCGGGAAGAACATCCGGAAGATCACCTCTCAGCTCCAGGAGCGCTTCGACCTCGAGGACCCCCAGATCGACGTCCAGGAGGTCGACGAGCCCGACCTGAACGCGCGCATCGTCGCCGTCAGACTGGCGAACGCGCTCGAGCGCGGGTGGTACTTCCGGAAGGCCGGTCACACCACCATCGACCGCATCATGGACGCCGGCGCCCTCGGCGCGCAGATCACGCTCGCCGGGAAGCTGACCGGCGCCCGCTCGCGCGTCGAGAAGTTCAACCGCGGCTACATCAAGCACAACGGCGAACCGGCCGAGGCCATCGTCGACCAGGGCTACTCGGTCGCGGTCATGAAACTCGGCACCATCGGCGTCAGCGTCTCCATCATCCCGCCGAACGCCGAGCTCCCCGACGACTTCGAGGTCAGCGAGGACGCGAGCGTCGAGGACCTCGTCGTCGAAGAGAGCGAGGGCGGGGTCGAGGAACTCCTCGAGGGCGAACCCGAGGCCGAGGACGTCGAGGCCGCCGAAGAGGAGTTCGAGGCGGTCGAGACGCCGACCGACCTGCCCGAGGAGGAAGAGGAGCTCCCCGGCGAGGACGTCGAGACGGCGACGCCCGACGACGAGGAGACCGCAGAGGACGAACCGGAACCCGACGAGGGCGGCGAGGCCGACGACGTCGACGAGGAGACGGCCGCCGAGGCCGAGGCCATCGTCGAGGAGATGGAGGCCGAGTCCGAGGACGACGAGGAGGGGGCGGAGTAGATGACCATCCTCCACCCCGAAGAGATCCGCGACATGACCGCCGCCGAGCGGGAGGCCGAACTCGACGACCTCGAGACGGAACTCCTCAACGCGAAGGCCGTGAAGGCCGCCGGCGGCATGCCCGAGGACCCCGGGCGGTTCCGGGAACTCCGCCGGGCCATCGCGCGACTCAAGACGATCCAGCGAGAGGAGGGCGACCTCGAGTGATGCCCGTGACGCCCGAGAACCTCGTCCGGCACGAACTCGTCGGCCTCGACGTCGAGGTCGTCGACAGCACCGACGCCGAGCGCGTCGGGACCGCGGGGCGCGTCGTCGGCGAGACGACGCGGACCCTGGAACTGTGCACGGACGCGGGCGTCACCGTGGTGCCAAAGCGCGGGACGACGTTCGAGTTCGCGCTCCCGGACGGCGAGTCGGTCGTCGTCGAGGGGCGGGTGCTCGAGGCGCGACCCGCGCGGCGCACCGAACAGGAGGTAGATTCCACATGGCGATAGGACTGAACGTACCAGAACCGGAGGCGACATGCGCGGACGAGAACTGTCCGTTCCACGGCACGCTGGCCGTGCGCGGGCAGACGCTCACCGGCGAAGTGGCCTCCACAGACATGGAGAAGACCGTCGTCGTCGAACGGGAGTACGACGTGTACGTCCCGAAGTACGACCGGTACATGAAGCGGCGCTCGCGGGTTCCCGCGCACGCGCCGCCGTGCATGGACCTGTCGGTCGGCGACACGGTTCGAATCGCAGAGACGCGACCGCTCTCGAAGACGAAATCCCACGTCGTCGTCGAGCAGACGGGTGAGGAAGCATGAAGGCCATCAAGGCCGACGTGACCCAGGGCCTGGAGAAGGGGTCGCTCGTGACCTGCGCCGACAACACCGGCGCGCGCGAACTCAAGGTCATCAGCGTCACCGGCTACCAGGGCACGCTGAACCGCCACCCCAAGGCGGGCATCGGCGACAAGGTGACCGTCTCGGTCACGAAGGGCACGCCGGAGATGCGCCGACAGGTGCTGGAGGCGGTCGTCGTCCGCCAGCGCAAGCCCATCCGTCGCCCCGACGGCACCCGCGTCAAGTTCGAAGACAACGCGGCCGTCATCGTCGACGAGATGGAGGACCCGCGCGGGACCGAGATCAAGGGCCCCATCACGCGGGAAGTCGCGGAGCGGTACGGAAGCGTCGCGAGCACGGCAACGATGATAGTATGACCCGACAACCACGCAAACAGCGAACACGACAGCGCGAGGCGTCGCTCCACGAGCGACACAAGCAGGTTCGCGCCCACCTCTCCGAGGAGTTGCGAGCGGAGCACGGCGTGCGGCGCGTGCGCGTCAACGAGGGCGACACCGTGGAGGTCCTCCGCGGTGACTTCGCCGGCGAAGAGGGCGACGTGACGGCGGTCGACCTGAAGCAGACCGCGGTCTACGTCGAGGACGTCACGGTCGAGAAGGCCGACGGCGAGGAGGTCCAGCGCGGCCTCGACGCGAGCAACCTGCAGGTCGTCGACCTGAACCTGAGCGACGACCGCCGCGCGGAGCGCCTCGCGGAGCGAGGTGAGAGCGAATGAGCGACCACCAGAAGCGACTCTCGGTGCCGAAGTCCTGGCCGGTCGAACGCAAGACCGAAACGTTCACCGTGAAGGCCACGGGCCCGCACGGCGAGGACGGCGTGCCGCTCCTGGTCGTCCTGCGGGACGTCCTGGGCTACGTCGACTCGAAGAAGGAGGCGATGTACGCCCGGCGGACCGGCGGCATCCGCGTCAACGGCGAGGTGCCCGGCGACGTGGGGCGGCCCATCGGGATGTTCGACATCCTGGGCTTCCCGGACCGCGAGGAGTACTACCGCGTCTTCCCGGACGAGGGCGGCCGACTCGGCCTGACCCCCATCGAGGCCGACGCGGCGGACTCGAAGTTGGGCAAGATCGTCGGCGTGACGAAGGTCTCCGGCGGCCGGACCCAGTTGAACCTCCACGACGGCGCGAACATCGTCGTCGACGGCGACGAGTACACCGGCGGCGACTCCGTGGTCGTCGAGAACGAGACGGGCGACATCGTCGCGCACTTCCCCTACGAGGAGGGCGCGCTGGTGACGGCCGTGGCCGGCGAGCACGCGGGAGAAGTCGGAACCGTCGAGGAGCGCACCGAGGTGCCGGGCTCCTCGCCCAACAGTGTGCGCGTCGCACAGGACGACGGCGAGGGCTTCGAGACCATCGAGGAGTACGTCGTCGTCATCGACGAGAACTTCACCGGCGACGACGCCGGGGAGGGCGACGAATGAGCGAGAGCGAGACGGAGTTCCACGAGATGCGCGAGCCCCACGTCGAGAAGGTCGTCGTCCACATGGGCGTCGGCCAGGGCGGGCGCGAACTCCAGAACGCGGAGGAGATTCTCGCGGACGTCACCGGGCAGGAGCCGGTCCGCACGACGGCGAAGGCCGCCGGACGGGACTTCGGCCACCGCCAGGGCGACCCCATCGGGGCGAAGGTGACCCTGCGCGACGAGGACGCGGCAGCGTTCCTCGAGACGGCGCTCCCGCTGGTCACGCTGCGGCGGGCGCAGTTCGACGAGACGGGCAACGTCTCCTTCGGCATCGACGAGCACACCGAGTTCCCCGGGCAGGAGTACGACCCGAACGTCGGCATCTACGGGCTGGACGTGACGGTCAACCTGGTTCGGCCGGGCTACCGGGTGGCCAAGCGGGAGAAGCGCACGCGCCAGCTCCCGTCGAACCACCGACTGAACACCGAGGACGCCGTCGCGTTCCTCGAGCGCGAGTTCGACGCGGAGGTGCGAACATGAGCGAGAGCGAAACGGACGACGCGGAGTACGAGACCGGAGAAAACGCGGCGAAGCGCACCGGCGAGCGACACGAGTGTCGCCGGTGTGGCCGCCGACAGGGCCTCGTCGGCAAGTACGACGTCTGGCTCTGCCGGCAGTGCTTCCGCGAGATGGCCCGGTCGATGGGATTCAAGAAGTACAGCTAACCATGACGGCGAACGACCCACTGGCCAACGCACTCGCAGGCGTCGACAACGCCGAGAGCGTCGGCCATCTCACACACACGGTAGAGCCCGCCTCGAATCTGATCGGCTCGGTCCTCGAAGTGTTCTACGATCGCGGCTTCATCGCCGGGTTCGAGTACGTCGAGGACGGCAAGGCCGGGACGTTCGAGGTCGAACTGCAAGGCGCCATCAACGAGTGCGGGGCGGTCAAGCCCCGGTACTCGGTGGGGGCCGAGGACTACGAGCAGTGGGAGAAGCGATACCTCCCCGCCCGCGACTACGGCGCGCTCGTGGTCACGACCAGCCGCGGCGTCATGAGCCACTACGAGGCCCGCGAGGAGGGCGTCGGTGGCCAGGTGATCGCCTACGTCTACTGACCATGCCACGAACAGACATCGAGATTCCCGAGGACGTGACCGCCACGATGGACCGCCTCGAGTTGACGGTCGAGGGTCCCGAGGGGTCGGTCACCCGACGGCTCTGGTTCCCGGACGTGGACGTCCGCGTCGAGGACGGGACCGTCGTCCTCGAGAGCGAGGAGACGGACGCGAAGACGATGGCGACGCTCGGCACCTTCGAGAGCCACGTCGAGAACATGCTGCACGGCGTCACCGAGGGCTGGACCTACCGGATGCAGGTCCACTACGCCCACTTCCCGATGCAGGTGAACGTCGAGGGCAGCGAGGTCGTCATCCAGAACTTCCTGGGTGAGCAGGCCCCCCGACGGACCACCATCCGCGGGGCCACCGACGTCGACATCGACGGCGACGAGATCGTGTTGCGCGGGCCGGACAAGGAGGCGGTCGGCCAGACGGCCGCCGCCATCGAACAGTTGACGAGAGTGACCGACAAGGACACGCGCGTCTTCCAGGACGGCGTGTACATCGTCGAGAAGCCCCGGAAGGGGGGAGCGTAGATGGCAGACGAACCCGAAGAACTCGAAGACATCGCTGGCGTCGGCGAGAGCAAGGCGGCGGCGCTCCGCGAGGCCGGCTTCGAGAGCGTCGACGACGTGCGCGCGGCCAGCCAGGACGACCTGGCCGAGGCCGAGGGGATCGGCAACGCCCTCGCGGCCCGCATCAAGGCCGACGTCGGAGACCTCGCGG